>NZ_CP114289.2:3860269-4503648 GCF_027111315.2 Flavobacterium limnophilum
CGTGGAACCCGGCGCCGATTTTAGCGCTTCTTGCAAAATGAATACCAATTCAAAAACTGCCCTTTCAAATGATGGACAACCAAGACCCGAAGAAACGAACCAATAACAAATGGCTCGCACTGATCAATATTCCAATCCAAATGGGGGCAATTATTTTTTTGTTTTCGTATTTTGGAAATTGGCTGGACGGAAAGTATCCAAACCCACATAATCTATTTGTCAAAATCCTGACATTAGTGGGTGTTGCCATCGCTTTTTACAACATCAACAGGCAATTGAAAGACATCAACAAATCGTCATAAAACCCAAATGAATTTTAAAAAACACCAAGCCATTCTCGAGGTTTTGTTCCTTTCGGTTGTGGTTTATTTAGTACACAAGCTGGTTTTCTTCTTGAACGAGAGCAGCCCCAAGTTTCAAAATTTCCATTTTTCAATAGAAGTTGTGTATGGATTTTTCTTTGTTTGTTCGGTAGTTATTCTTTTTATTCTCATCAAGGTAAAAGAAAAAAATATTGATAATGTGGGCTATACATTTCTATTGGTAACGTTTATCAAGATGGCAGTTTCTTATGCTATTTTGTCACCCATACTACATTCAGGAAATCCCAACGTAAAAATCGAAAAACTGAATTTCTTCATCATTTTTGCCTTGTTTTTAACGATAGAAACCGTTGTAACCGCCAGAATCTTAAACAATAAGCAATAAATCCTTTTTAAAAAGTCAATTCTGCCAAAAAAAATTATTTAATGCTTTTGGCATATTAATTTAAAATGTACCTTTGCACCCAATTTCAGAAACTAAAAATTAAGATAATTAACAGTTATGGTGATTTCAAACAAACCACTTCAATTTATAATAGCGATTTTAATAGCCTGTCTTCCAGTATTTGGTTTCTCAAATACTCCAACGGAAACTACGCCAGCGCACACTGAAACAACTGAAGTTGCACACGAAGCAGCTCCAGCTTCTGGAGAAGAAACTTCGGAAATCAAGGAACAAATAAAAGAAGTTATTGGTCACCACGTTTTGGACGGTCACGAATTTTCTCTTTTTGCAGACAAAGAGACCGGAGCACACTACGGTTTCCCTTTGCCAATCATTCTTTGGGACAACGGAGTTCACATTTTTTCTTCTTCTGAATTCCACCACGGTGAAGCCGTTGCCGAATCAAACGGAAACTACTACAAATTACACCACGAAAAAATATACAAAACCGATGCTGCCGGAACATTAACCGAAGAGCACGGACATCCTACAAACGCAAAACCAATCGACCTTTCTATTACGAAAGGAGTTTTGACCATTATGGTTGTGGCTTTGTTGATGTTTTTATTGTTTACAAGTCTGGCGAAATCTTACGCCAAGAACGGAGGAATTTCTTCAGGTTTCGGAAGACTTTTCGAACCAATCGTATTGTACATCCGTGACGAAATCGCAATTCCAAACATTGGCGAGAAGCACTATAAAAGATATATGAGTTATTTGTTGACCATCTTTTTCTTTGTATGGTTCTTGAATATCTTTGGTTTGACTCCACTGGGAATCAACGTTACCGGAAATATCGCCATCACTTTCGGATTGGCGGTAATCACATTTATCATCACGACACTTACGGCCAACAAAAATTATTGGGGACACATTTTCTGGATGCCGGGTGTGCCAACTCCAATGAAAATTATTTTGGCGCCTATCGAATTATTGGGTGTATTCATCAAACCTTTCGCATTGATGATTCGTTTGTACGCCAATATTTTTGCAGGTCACGTAGTATTGATGAGTTTGATTGGATTGATATTTATTTTCAAAAGTTGGTTGGGAAGCAGCTTGTCATTCTTGTTGTCATTCGCTATTTCAATTATCGAAATATTAGTTGCCTTGTTGCAAGCTTATATCTTCACAATGCTTTCTGCTTTGTACTTCGGTTCAGCAGTTGAGGAGCATCATCACGAAGAAGCGCATCATTAAAATGTTTGTTGTTTGTTGTTTAGAGTTTGTTGTTTTGCAACAATAAACCATAAACCTCAAACCATAAACTTAACAAAGAATGTTTAATTTTTAATACATATTTTTATGGAAATTCCTAAAATCGTTGGAGCAGGATTAGTAGTTATTGGAGCAGGTATTGGTATTGGTAGAATCGGTGGTTCTGCAATGGATGCTATCGCTCGTCAACCAGAAGCTACTGGAAAAATTCAAACAGCTATGCTTATTGCAGCTGCGCTTATTGAAGGTATTGGATTTGCAGCTTTATTCGCTGTATAATTCTTCAAAACAAAAAGCTGTAACGGTTGGTTGCAGCTTTTGTTTAAAAAAATTAAATTAAAAGAATACAATTTAAAGAGATACTATGGAAAAGTTAATAAATGATTTTTCGTTTGGATTATTTATCTGGCAAACAATAATTTTTGTTGGATTGATTTTGTTATTGAAAAAATTTGCATGGAAACCTATTTTGGATGCCGTTAACGAAAGAGAAGAAGGAATCAAAAATGCCTTGCTTTCTGCCGACAACGCCAGAAAAGAAATGCAAAACCTTCAATCTGACAATCAACGTATTTTGCAAGAAGCAAGAATGGAACGTGACGCTTTATTGAAAGATGCACGTGAAATGAAAGATAAAATGGTTGCTGATGCCAAAAATGAAGCTCAAGCTCAAGGTTTGAAAATGATCGAACAAGCAAAAGCTGCCATCGAAAGCGAAAAAAATGCAGCCATGGCCGAATTGAAACTACAGGTTTCTACTTTGTCACTTGAAATTGCAGAAAAATTATTAAAAGACGAATTGTCTAACAAAGAAGCTCAAGTAAAATTAGTTGAGAAAATGTTGGGTGACGCTAAATTAAACTAATATGTCAAGTACAAGAGCAGCAATTCGTTATGCAAAAGCTATTTTAGAAATAGCAGACTCCAAAAGTGTCGCTTCTGAAGTGAGTGCTGATATGGCATTGATTGCATCAACAATAACATCGAATTCTGAATTGAGTTCTTTTATCCAAAATCCGCTTATCGTAACGGAGACTAAAAAGGATGTCGTTTCAGCAATTTTTGCTTCTGTCAATGCAGTAACCAAAAGTCTTTTCCAATTGTTGTTGGAAAACAAAAGATTTGAAATCTTGGACGGCATTGCAATAGAATACAACAAATTGTTTGATATCTTGAACGGTGTTGAAGTAGCCAAAGTTACCACAGCCATTCCAATGGATGCCGCTTTGGAAGCTAAAGTTTCGGCTAAAATAGCAACCTTTTCATCAAGCAAAAAAATCACGATTGAAAACACGGTAGATCCTTCCATCATTGGAGGTTTTATTTTAAGAATAGGCGACAAGCAATACAACGCTTCCATTGCCGACAGATTACAAGTATTAAAGAGAGAATTAAGTAACTAGTTATTTATAAATAATTATGGCGGAAATTAAACCTGCTGAGATTTCAGCAATATTAAAAAAGCAAGTAGAAGGTTTTGAATCTGGTGCTACATTAGAAGAAGTGGGTTCTGTACTTCAAGTTGGGGATGGAATTGCTCGTGTTTACGGACTTTCTAATGTTCAATACGGTGAGCTTGTAGAATTTGACAATGGTCTTGAGGCGATTGTATTGAATCTTGAAGAAGACAATGTTGGGGTAGTACTTTTAGGACCATCAACAGGAATCAAAGAAGGTTCAACCGTAAAAAGAACACAACGTATTGCCTCTCTTAAAACAGGAGAAGGAATTGTAGGTCGTGTAGTTAATACTTTGGGTCAACCAATTGATGGTAAAGGTCCAATCACGGGTGAATTATTCGAAATGCCGTTAGAGAGAAAAGCTCCTGGAGTTATCTTCCGTCAGCCAGTTACCGAGCCATTACAAACAGGTATCAAAGCAGTTGATGCAATGATCCCGGTAGGTCGTGGACAACGTGAGCTAGTTATTGGTGACCGTCAAACAGGTAAATCAACTGTTTGTATCGATACCATCTTGAATCAAAAAGAATTTTACGATGCAGGAAAACCTGTATTCTGTATATATGTTGCAATCGGACAAAAAGCTTCGACTGTGGCAGGAATCGCAAAAATGTTGGAAGAAAAAGGGGCTATGGCTTATACAGTAATTGTTGCTGCCAATGCTTCTGATCCAGCTCCGATGCAAGTATATGCTCCTATGGCAGGTGCTGCAATTGGAGAATATTTCAGGGATTCAGGTCGTCCAGCCTTGATTGTTTATGATGATTTATCTAAACAAGCCGTAGCTTACCGTGAGGTTTCTCTTTTATTGAGAAGACCACCAGGACGTGAAGCATATCCTGGAGACGTTTTCTACCTACACTCTCGTTTATTGGAAAGAGCTTGTAAAGTAATTGCCGATGACAGTATCGCCAAAGACATGAACGATTTACCGGACGCATTGAAAGGTATCGTAAAAGGTGGTGGTTCATTGACCGCTTTGCCAATTATCGAAACTCAAGCTGGTGACGTTTCTGCTTACATCCCAACCAACGTAATTTCGATCACTGATGGTCAGATTTTCTTGGATGGTGATTTGTTTAATTCAGGGGTTCGTCCAGCGATCAACGTAGGTATTTCGGTATCTCGTGTTGGAGGTAACGCCCAAATTAAATCAATGAAAAAAGTGGCCGGTACATTAAAATTAGACCAAGCACAATTCCGTGAATTGGAAGCGTTTGCAAAATTTGGTTCTGATTTGGATGCGGTTACTTTGAATGTAATTGAAAAAGGAAAAAGAAACGTGGAGATTTTGAAACAAAATCTAAACGACCCTTATACTGTTGAAAACCAAACTGCCATTATCTATGCAGGTTCCAAGAACTTGTTGAGAAATGTTCCCGTGAATAAAGTAAAAGAATTCGAAAAAGATTACTTGGAATTCTTGAACAACAAAAACAGGGCTACTCTTGATGCATTGAAAGCAGGAAAACTGACTGACGAAATTACAGACGTACTTGAGGCAGCAGCAAAAGAAGTTTCAGCGAAATATAACTAAGTGGGAAGTGGGAAGTTAGAAGTGGGAAGTTTTTTGCCCTTTTCTAACTTCCAATTTCTAACCTCTAACCTCTAATTTTTATATGGCAAATTTAAAGGAAATCCGTAATAGAATTACTTCCGTTTCATCGACGATGCAGATTACTGCCGCGATGAAAATGGTTTCTGCAGCAAAGTTGAAGAAGGCGCAAGACGCCATCACGGCAATGCGACCTTATGCCGAAAAATTGACGGAATTATTGCAAAACCTTTCGGCTACTCTTGACGGAGATGTGGGAGGAGAATTCACCAAACAACGCGAACTCAAGAAAGTATTGGTTGTTGCCATCACTTCGAATAGAGGTTTGTGTGGTGCTTTCAATACCAATGTAATCAAGGAAGTTAAAAACCGTGCCGATTATTACGCAGGAAAACAAGTTGATGTTTTTGCCATTGGTAAAAAAGGAAACGACATTTTGACCAAAACCTTAACCGTTGTGGACAATCAAAGTCAGGTTTTTGATGCATTGACTTTTGAGAACGTTACCAAAATTGCCGAAACATTGACCCAAAAATTTGTGTCTGGTGAGTATGACAAAATCGAATTGGTGTACAACCAATTTAAAAATGCAGCGACCCAAATTGTTCAAGTAGAACAGTTTTTGCCGTTGGCTCCAATAAAATCTGACAAACCAGCTTCTACAGGGGATTATATTTTTGAACCATCCAAAGAAGAAATCGTGTTGACCTTGATTCCAAAATCATTGAAAACGCAATTGTACAAAGGCGTTAGAGATTCATTTGCTTCAGAACACGGAGCGCGTATGACTGCAATGCACAAAGCAACGGACAACGCCACCGAATTGAGAGACCAATTGAAATTGACTTACAACAAAGCACGTCAAGCAGCGATTACCAACGAAATCCTTGAGATTGTTGGTGGAGCGGAAGCTTTGAAAGGATAAGAATCTTATTCGAAATATATTTAAGAGTCCCGCAAATGCGGGACTTTTTTTGTTTAAAAATTAATTTTACACAAAATTTATGTTGAACACAAATCACAAAATAATTATTGTTAAGCTAACAATAAGTTAACCTACTGGTTCTTTTTAAAATTTTTGTTAATCTCTATTTAACATTCATAAATTTCATTCAAAGTATTTTTGCCGTGATATTCCAGCATTTTTTTAATCAAAAATATTTCAATGAAATTATCTTACTTTATCACCCTTTTGTTTTTTTGTTCTTCCGTGTTTTCACAAAATTCCACGGCAAAAGATGTGGCAGATTCTTCTGTGACAGAATCAACAATTTCATCCACAACTGTAACACATTCGCCAGCTATTTCTAATGAAATTGACGAGTCTTCCATTATTACAGGAACTGTAATAGAGGAATCTACAGGGAGACCATTACCTGGTGTTCTTGTTGCAATAATTGGAACAAAATTTTCTACACATACTGATGCTCAAGGAAAATTTTATTTCAGAAAGATGCCTGCTGGACAATATATCTTGGAGTTTTCTTTATTTTCTTTTTCTACAAAAGTAGTTGATGAAGTTGTAGTTGTCGATAAAGAAGCAACCGTGTTGAATGTCTCTTTATCTGAAATGAATGGTGTTCTTGATGAAGTTGTCATTAAGACCGTAAAAGCAAAAACAGAATCGGTACAATCGCTTTTGACAATGCAAAAAAACAGCATCAGGGTTTCTGACGGGATTTCGGCTGAAAGTATCAAAAGAACTCCAGATAGAACAACATCCGATGTTTTGAAAAGAATTAGCGGAACAAGCATTCAAGACAATAAATTTGTAATTGTACGTGGATTGAATGACCGTTACAATACTACTTATTTAAACGGTTCACCGCTTCCAAGTACCGAACCTGACAAAAAAGCTTTTTCATTTGATATTTTTCCGGCTAACATGCTTGATAATTTAGTGATTAACAAAACGGCTTCCCCAGATTTACCGGGAGAATTTGCTGGAGGGATCATCGAAATAAACACAAAATCAACCCCTGAAAAAGATTTTCAATCCATTACGGTAGGAGCGGGATACAATACGATTACGACCAACAAAACTAAATTTCAAGCCAACGATATCAAAGTAGGATTGCCCTCTTATTTCCCTAGTTCAAATGACTTTATCGCTTTACAAAACTTGAAAACGGAAACTAGTATTCAACAAATAGCTACATTGGCAAAGAATTATCAAACCGATTGGAGTGTAGATGAAGGAAAATTCGATCCCAACACCAATTTTCAGTTCACTTTAGGGCGTTATTTCAAATTTAACGACACACAAAGTTTAGGTTTATTAGCTTCCGCAACCAACAATGTAACAAATGTCTTTGGAGTAGGAAGTCTAAAAGAGTATGAAACAGCGGGAGATCTCAGAAAAAGTTTCAATAGTAATAATTATAGGAAACAAAAATTGCTTGGTGCAATTGTAAATCTTTCTTTAAAGTTAAACACTAATAACAGATTTAGTTTCAAAAATTTATACAGTATAACCTCTGAAAGTAGATATACGGATCGTTTAGGAACTAGAAACGTTACAGATGTAGATCCTACTATAATGTCCAGTTCTACCAACAGATTATTTACCGAAAACAAAATTTACACCGGACAACTTATAGGAGAACATTTCTTGCCTGAAAACAAGATTAAATTAGGTTGGGTTGGTTCTTACAGCAATGTTCAAAGAGAAGTTCCTTCAGAAAGAAGAAACACCTATGACTACAAACTATATCAAGATGGAACCCAATCCGCGCCTACTGCGCCTTTTGCAGGGAATAATGTAGGTTTAGACAATCCTGGCTCTATTTTTACATCGAACAACAGAGAAAGCATTTTTAGCTCCAAGATTGACATCAGTAAAAAAATTGAATTTTCGGATAATTTTTCTGCCGATATAAAATTAGGTGGAATTACACAATCTCGTAAAAGAAAATTTCAAGCCAGACAGTTAGGGTATGTTCCATTTAGTGGTAGAGTTAATGGTGTAAATTGGTCACAGGATGACACTTTTGACGGCGCAATAGCAACCCTGCCAAATGCCACTATATTCAATTCGGCAAATATGGGAATTTTGTCGACATCACCGACTAATCTTAGTGGTTTGACTCTTTTTGAAGGCACCAAAGGGAGTGATTATTATGACGCAGAATCTAATTTAGACGCTGGTTATTTGATGATTGACAACGTGTTCAATAAATGGAGAATAATTTGGGGAGCTCGTGTCGAAAATTATTCACAGAATTTGAATTCTATAACTGAGGCGAATCTGCCTGTAGTTGTTGATGACACCCAACTAGATATTTTGCCTTCTTTCAACTTAATTTATAGTCTAAACAAAAAGCAAAACTTGAGGATGAGTGGCTCCAAAACATTGAACAGACCTGAATTTAGAGAATTAGCGCCCTTTTTGTTCTACGATTTTGACACTAGAATGAATACTTCTGGAAATCCTGAGTTAAAAATTACAGATATTTATAATGCTGATGTACGATACGAGTATTTCTTAGGAAAAGGGCAAATGCTTTCGGTTTCTACTTTTTATAAAAATTTTAAAAACCCAATCGAGCTACAAGCGTTGGCCAACAACTCCAATGTATATAAAAACGCTGCTGCAGGAACCAATTACGGTATCGAATTAGAGTTTAGACTTTTAGCAAGTACTTTGTTTGGAGCTAAGGAAAATAAATTTTTGGATGATTTGACTATTTTCTCCAATTTGGCAGTAATCCGTTCAGAAGTCGATATATCAAACCTTACTCCTACAGCAGTTAAAACCCCAATGCAAGGACAATCTCCTTATGTGTTTAACGCTGGATTGCAATACATTAACAAGGAGGCGGGATGGTCATTTGCAGCCAATACAAACAGAGTTGGCGACAGAATAACAATTCACGGAAACCAAACTACCGGAAACACCGCACCTGCATTTTGGGAAAAATCAAGAACATTTTTAGATTTTCAAATTGCAAAAAATCTTTTGAAAAACAAATTGGAATTAAAATTAAACGTTCGAAACGTATTAGCAGAAGATTTGGTTTTTTACCAAAACAACCATGACTTGCCTGGAGCCAAAGAAATTAAAGGATTTGATGCCTTTGTAAACAAAGTATTCACGGGTGATTCCCAAAACAAGAATGGATTTGATGCGAAAGTGGATGATGAAGTGAGTAGAAATACTTTTGGAAGAGTTTTTTCTTTTTCAATGACTTATAATTTCTAGAGACATTTAAAATATAGTACTTAAGAGCTTGTTTTTGAAACAGGCTCTTAATGTTTAGGAAACATAATGATATTGTTATTGTAACGCTCAGTTTACATAGTATTTACATTACAATCCTAATATTGCTAAAAAAATTAAACACACACAAAATGAAAAAAATTTACTTTTTATCAATGGTATTACTAGTGACTTTTACTGGTTTTGCTCAATTTACTACCACAACCTACAGAGGCGCATTTGCACCAGCACCAGAAGCCATGTGGACTGATACTTGGACAGAATTTGATCCTCAAAACAAAGTGTATCCAACACCAACAGTAACTATTTCTGCTAACATTACTGCAAATACTACTTGGACAGCCGGAAACACGTATTCATTAGGAGGTCAAATATATGTGAAAAATAATGCTACACTAACCATTGAGCCAGGAGTAATTATTCGTAGCAATGCTGCAGGTGCAGGTTTGTTTGTAACAAAAGGAGCTAAACTAATTGCTGAAGGAACAGTTGCGAGTCCAATTGTTTTTACCTCTGGAAATTCAGTAGGAAATAGAAGCAGAGGTGACTGGGGAGGCGTTATTTTATTGGGTAAAGGGGCTTTTAACATCAGTAATGGCATAAATACTATCGAAGGTATTCCTGTAATTCCAGGAAATACCGATACAGAATATGGTGGCGGATTAACTCCAGACGATAATGACAATTCAGGTTCTTTGAAATACGTTCGAATAGAATATGCTGGTTATACGTATGGTGCTTCAGGAAGTAATACAGAGATTAATGGATTGACAATGGGTGCTGTAGGGAAAGGAACTAAAATTGACTATGTTCAGGTTTCTTATGCTAATGATGACTCATTCGAATGGTTTGGTGGAGCAGTAGATTGTTCTCACCTTGTAGCTTTCAATGGTCTTGATGATGATTTTGATACTGATAACGGTTTCAGTGGTAAAGTTCAATTCTGTCTGGCTGTCAGACAGCCTTCTGCAGCAGACTCTTCGACTTCTAATTGTTTCGAGTCAGATAACAATTCAACAAGTGCGGCTGGGACAAGTTTTACCAGTGCTGTTTTTTCAAACTGTACTTTGGTTGGACCAACTTACAGAGCTACTTTGCCAAGTGGTGGTACTTTAAACACCAACCATAGAAGAGGAGCTCACTTAAGAAGAAACACACAACTTCAAATTTGGAATTCTATTTTTATGGATTTTGTTGACGGTTTAGTTGTTGATGGAAATACCACAACAGCAAATGCAACAAATGGTACTTTAAAATTCAAAAACAATATTATTGCAGGAATTGCAGCAGCAAAAGTGGCTGTTAAAGTAGAATCTCCAACAACAGCTTTTGATGTAGCTGCTTGGTTTACAGATAATAAAAACACAAGTCAAACAGCAAGTGCTGGGTTGTTGACGATGCCTTACAACACTGCTATTGGAAACCAATACACAGGATTAGATTACAGACCAGTTGCAGGTTCTATAGCTGCAAAAGATGCTGATTTTACAACATTGGCAAACGAAAAATTTGCTTCTAATGCTGAATTTTCTTTAAAAGTTTATCCTAATCCATCTACAGACAGCTTCAAAATCAATTACAGTTCTTCATCTAACGAAGATGTAAAAGTAGCTACTTATGACATTACGGGGAAATTAGTAGAATCTATTAACGTGGAATATGCAGACATCAATGACCAAGTAATGGGTAATGATTACAATGCTGGTGTTTACATCCTAGTTTTGAAACAAGGAAACATTAATAAATCTCTTAAGGTGATCAAAAAATAAAGCAATAGTTAAATATACTAGAAGAGTCCCACAAATTGTGGGACTCTTTCGTATTTATAGAAAACGGTCTATAATTAGTAAATTCTTGTAAATGATCCAGCTAGATTACCTGAAGCTGTACTTCCCGTAATTGTTATATGTCCTGTGTTTCCATTTCCGTCATAACCCCAAGCTTTGTTATTTGTTGCAGAGTTATCTGTACAAGTGTGAGGAACAGTTTGTGTACCACCACCTAGTTTGAAACCGTTTCCGTCACCAGTTGTTCCGTAGCCATTGTTTTGAGCTTTGCAATTTCTGATGGTCACTGTATAAGGTTGTCCGTATAAATCCCATCCATCATCAGAGTTATGGTATGCAGTACAGCTGTCAAAAACATTTCCTGCCCCTCCAGAAAGTTTGCACGCAAAACCATCTGCGTTTTCGCCGCCATTTGCAATATCATAATTTTCAGCAGAATAACAGTTACTTACCATATTATGATGAGCACCATTATATATTTGGATGCCTGAATCTTTGTTAGACAAAGCATTGATTTTGTAAATGTAGTTGTATCCACCAACTTGTAATACTAAACCGCAATCGGGTGCATTTTTAATAGTCATATTAGTTACATTCCAGTAACTTCCATTAAGTTTAACTCCCCAACCTGAAGCAATTCCTGAACAATCAAGAACACCTCCAGTTAAATTTATTTTAGAGGTTGAAGTTCCGCTATTTAATAATTGTAATGTGCTGGTTAATTTAATTGTTCCACTTATTGTGATAATATCTCCAGCAACGGCACTAGAAACTGCAGATTTTAAAGCAGTTTCTGTTGTTACGGTGGAGCTTTTTAAATTGGATGTGGTGCTTTTTACTTTGGTTGCAACGCTTTGTGTACTAGTCGCTGTTGTGGTTAAATCATCATTTTGACAATTTGCAAAAAGTAAAGAGAATAAGAGTAAACTGGAAATTTTGGTAATAATGGTTTTTTTCATAATAATTTAGTTGTTAATTTTTAGTGATTTGTTGCAACATTAATGTAATCGATTGCACAAAAATATTAAAAAAATTATGATATCATAATTTTTTTAATATTTTTTTCAATATATTTTTTTTTAACGCCAATTTTTTAACAATATGTAAAAAAACAAGAGTGTGCGATTTAAGTAATTTGATTTTTTTGAAATATTTAATCAACAAATAATTTTCTTTTGCTATTAAAATGAAAGAAAACATCAATTAAAAAATTGTCAAATTATAAAAAGGTTTGTTGACTTAAAATGATTTTCATTTAAAACCATTTTAATTTTAGTATTTTGAAATACCTTGACGGATTGGTTTTATTTGAACCAACAAAATCCGCATTAAACCAAAGAAATGGTTATTTTTGTCTCTTAAAATTAATAGACATACTCTTGGGATTATATAAAAACCTTTTCAAACAAACAGCTATTTACGGACTCGCAACGGTTTTGCCTCGAATGCTGAGTTTTTTGCTGGTTCGATTATACACGGGGATATTGCCCACGGCCGAATATGGCGAAGTTTCCATCGTGCTTTCCTGGATGGTTTTTTTCAACGTGATTTTGTCCTACGGAATGGAAACCGCTTTTTTTCGGTTTTATAATTCCGAAACCGACAAGCAAAACGTGATTGCCACCAGCACTATTTCCATATTTTGGTCTTCCATATTCTTCCTTTTTGGAGCCTTGATTTTCAGGAATTCTTTGGCTAATTGGGCCAATGTTGATGTGCAATATATCACTTATTCCATTTGGATTTTGGTGTTGGATGCCTTGGTTATTGTCCCGTTTTCGAAACTGAGAGCCAATCAACGACCGATGATGTATGCGGCCATCAAGATAGGAAATGTGGCTGTCAACCTCATTCTCAACATTTTCTTTTTATTGTATTTGCCAAAATTAGCCCAAGACAATCCTCATTCGTTTCTGGATGATTTATACATCGAAAACTTTGAAATTGGCTATATTTTTGTCGCCAATTTGTTGGCCAGTTTATTGACATTGGTCGTGCTTTCGCCCAATTATCTTTCCTTGAATCGAAAATTCGACAAGCTGCTTTGGAAAAAAATGATGCAATACGGTTTGCCAATTCTGGTGGCAGGAATCGCCTTTGCGGTCAACGAACATTTCGACAAAATTTTATTGGGTTATTTGCTGCCGGAAAATATTGCCAAATCAGAAGTTGGGGCATATTCAGCTTGTTATAAATTGGGATTGTTCATGGTTTTGTTTGCCACGGCTTTCCGTTTAGGGATAGAGCCTTTCTTTTTCAGTCATTCCGGCAACGAGAACGCACCACAGACCTACGCCGTTATCACCAAGTATTTCGTGATATTGGGTTCGTTGATTCTTCTTGGCGTGATTGTTTTTGCCGACCTTTTGAAACTCCTGTTGCTCGACAACAAATCCTATTGGGAAGCGATGAAAGTCGTGCCGTTAATCATTTTGGCCAACTTCTGTCTGGGAATATACAACAACCTTTCTGTTTGGTATAAACTCACCGATAAAACTCATATTGGTGCTTATATTTCTATCGTTGGGGCTGTATTAACGCTGATTTTGAATTATCTTTTAATCCCAAAATACAGTTATTATGGCTCGGCCATTGCCACCATTGCCGCTTATGGCAGCATGATGATTATCTCCTATGTTCTCGGAAACAAGTATTACCCAATTCCTTATGACATGAATAAAATTGGCGGCTATTTAGGTTTGTCAATTCTATTTTCGGTGATTTCTTTCTATGTATTTGATGGAAATTATTTCGTTGGAATCCCATTACTAATCGGGTTTATGTATTTTGTTTATCACAACGAGAAAGAAACCATATTAGGCATTTTAAAACGAAAAAAATAAAAATAATTCTGTAGAGACGGGTTTGAAACCCGTCTCTACAATACAAATACACCAAATGAAAATCAACATTATCAACAAATCGCAGCACGACTTGCCCAATTACGAAACCATGGCCTCGGCAGGAATGGATTTGCGTGCCAATCTAACTGAATCCATAACCTTGAAACCATTGGAAAGAACCATCGTAAAAACAGGACTTTTCATCGAATTGCCCATTGGTTACGAAGCCCAAGTTCGACCAAGAAGCGGCTTGGCGGCCAAAAAAGGAATCACCGTTCTCAATTCGCCTGGAACTGTCGATGCGGATTACCGCGGAGAAATTGGCGTGATTTTGGTCAATTTATCCAATGAAGTTTTCGTTGTCGAAAACGGAGAGCGCATTGCCCAACTCATCATCGCAAAACACGAAAGAGCCGAATGGATTGAAGTTCAGGAATTATCCGAAACTTCAAGAGGAGAAGGCGGTTTTGGAAGCACGGGAGTGAAGTAAGTGTTCAGTGTTCCGTCGCAGTTAGCAGATTTAAATAGAATATTATAGCAGTAAGTATTAGTTTAGTCTTAATACTTAATACTCAAATCTTAATACATTAAAAAATGAAAATAATAGTACCAATGGCTGGACGTGGTTCCAGATTAAGACCACATACATTAACCATTCCAAAACCCTTAATTCCAATTGCCGGAAAACCAATCGTACACCGTTTGGTTGAAGATATTGCAGGCGTTTTGAATCAGGATATTGAAGAAATTGCCTTTATCATTCACGAAAGTTTTGGAAAAAAAGTAGAGGAAGACTTAATCGCCATTGCCGAAAAATTAGGATCAAAAGGAACGATTTATTACCAAAACGAAGCGCTGGGAACGGGTCACGCCATTATGTGTGCCAAAGATTCCTTGAGCGGACCGGCCGTTATCGCTTATGCAGACACCTTGATTCGTGCCGATTTCGATTTGGATCAAAATGCCGACAGCGTAATTTGGGTAAAAAAAGTAGATCAACCGGAAGCTTTTGGCGTGGTCAATTTGAACGAAGCCAATCAAATCATTGAATTGGTCGAAAAACCAAAGGAGTTTGTTTCAGACCTTGCCGTTATCGGGATTTATTATTTCAAGGATGTTGCCGTTCTGAAAAATGAATTGCAATTTGTTTTGGACAACAACATCATCAACGGTGGTGAATATCAAATTAATGACGGAATCAAGCAAATGATGGCTAAAGGCATGATTTTTGTGCCTGGAGAAGTTGCCGAGTGGATGGATTGCGGAAACAAAGACGTGACGGTTGAAACCAATTCCAGAATGTTGGGATTTTTACATCAAGACGGAGAAGATTTAGTTGCCAAAAACGTAAAATTAGAAAACGCAACCATCATTCCTCCTTGCTATATTGGGGAAGACGTGATTTTGATTAACGCAACAGTTGGGCCAAATGTATCTTTAGGAAATGGATGTCACGTTGTGGATAGTTCCATAAAAAACAGTTTGGTGCAAACCCATTCGCATATCAAAAATGCCAAGTTGGACAATGCGATGATAGGAAGTCACGCCAGTTTTGACGGTAATTTTACCAGCATCAGCATTGGGGATTATTCGGTGTTGGAGTAATAAAGAGGTGTTAATTACGATTGAAAATATAACAAATAAGGCTATTTACTTTTAAACCATTAAGAAATTAAGGCTCATTAAGACTAAAAACTTGACTTTCTTAATGGTTTAAAAAAAGCAACAGGTTTTAATCCGTTGATTGTAATATTTGAAAAAACACAAATGAAAAAAAAGGTTTCCTTCTTTTTATTCTTGGTTTTGCTTTGCAATCCGGCGGCGTTATTGGCGCAAAACGAACCAGAATCAATTGTTCCTGAAACCGATAAATTTGAGGATTATTTTTATGAATCCCTGAAGCAAAAAGGAATCGAGAATTACGACAAAGCCATCACGGCATTGGAATACTGCTTGAAATTGAAACCCAATGATGCCAACGTTCATTTCGAAATGGGAAAGAATTATTTGGCATCGAAAGAGTATGAACATGCTTATAATTCATTCGAAAAAGCCACGCAAATCGACTCCAAAAACAAATGGTTTTGGGTGGGAATGTACGAAGCGAGTTATGCCGCCAAGAATTACAATCAAGCCTTGATTTCGATTAACAAATTGATTGAGTTTAATGAAATTTACAAGGAGGATTTGACCTCACTTTACATGGTTACGCAACAATATGACAAAGCACTCGTTCTCATCAAAGAGCTGAACGAGACCATTGGAAAAACAGATTTGAGAGACAATTATAAAATGCAGATTTTGTCCCAAGGGAAATTTCAAAATACCGAAATAGACAACCTAATTGTCCAAATTGACAAAAATCCAAAAGAAGAATCCAATTACATTACCTTGATTCGATTGTATTTGGATAATGGCGATGCCAAAAAAGCATTCGAAATCACAAAAAAATTGGATGCTGCAATTCCAAATTCCGCTTGGGCAAAAGTGGGTATGTTCAAGTATTATTTGGACAACAATGAAAACGAAAAAGCCATAAATTCAATGAACCTAGTTTTGGCAAGTCCCGAAATAGAATCCCCGATAAAGCATCGAATCTTGAACGAGTTTTTGATTTTTGTGACCAAAAATCCGCAATACGGACCCGATTTGGAGAAAGCAATAGCTTATTTCGACAAAGACCCCAACATCAATGTAGCCAAGGAGATAGGGAAATATTATCACAACAAAAAGCAATGGGACAAAGCCATACACTATTATGAATTAACTTTAAAAAACAGTTCCGGCCAAGATGTCGAGACTAATTTGCTCTTGCTTCAGTCGTATGTCGAAACCAAACAATTTGAATTGGTAGCCCAAAAAGCAACCGCATTGATTGAAACATTCCCAACTCAATCCCAGTTTTATTACTATTCGGGAATGGCAAACAATCAATTGCAGCAATTCAAGAAGGCAAAGGAAATGCTCGAAATGGGTTTGGATTACGTGATTGACGATGTATCGTTGGAAATCAATTTCAACATTCAATTGGGCGAAGCTTACAACGGATTGGGCGATTTCAAGAAAAAAGAACAGTATTTTTCCAAAGCCAATCAATTATTAAAAAATAAAAAATAACAATTCAAATGAAGAGATTCTTAGCTATAGTGTTGCTTGTTTTTTTGGTGTCTTGCAAATCCAAATCGGTTGTGGTGGATGCAACGAAAAGCGATACACGAATGAGTGTCAATAAAATAATAGGAAACTACTACAACAATAAAATCGATTTTTCTACATTATATATAAAATCGAATGTTCAATATGCCGATGACAAACAAACACAGAACGTTACGGCCGAAATAAAAATCAAGAAAGACCAACAGATTCTGGTTAGCGTTCGTTTTTTGGGAATCACGATGGCCAAGGCATCGATCACGCCAACATCGGTAAGTTATTACGAGAAAATGGGAGGGCGTTATTTCGAAGGCGATTTCAGCACCTTGAGCCAATGGTTGGGAACCGATTTGGATTTCGACAAAATCCAGAATATGTTGTTGGGACGTGCCATCGATAATTTGGAGAAGGGACAATATACAGAATCATTTGCCGACCAAGTGTACCGATTGGATGATTCATCGGTAAGTAATTTCAAAAAAGCATTTTATTTTGATGCCAACACCTTTTTGTTGAACAAACAAGAAATCTCGCAAACAGCCAAAGGAAGGATGATTCAAGTGGCTTATTCGGACAACACGCTTTACAAGGAAATAACATTGCCTTCGAAGGTGTCCATCAATGCCATTCAAGAGAAAGGAAAAACTCAAATCAATTTTGATTACAATACGATAACCTTTAACGAAGAACTTTCTTTTCCTTATAGTGTTCCAAATGGTTACAAAAGAATTATAATTAAGTAAATTTGCACAAACTTATTTTGAATATGCCAAAATTTCTCCTAAGCCTGATATTTATATGCTTGACTTCGCTATCGTGGAGCCAGGATTCCCCGCAAGAAAAACTAGAAGCACGCAAAGCCCAAATCCAAAAAGAGATTAGGGAAAATGAAGAGTTGTTGAAATCAGTCAAGAAAAAAGAAAAATCGGCCGTGCATGTCATTGTCATTCAGGCCAATAAAATAAAACTCAAGGAAAAACTAATCAATACCACCGAAAGACAAAAGAAGTTGTTGAGCAATGATATGTACATCAATCAATTGAAAATCAACAAGCTCAATAGGGAACTGGAAGTGCTCAAGGAAGATTATGCCGAGATGATCGTCAAATCGTATAAAAGCAGATCAGAACAAAGCAGGGCCATGTTTATATTGTCGTCCGAGAATTTTCTACAGGCCTATAAAAGAGCCCAGTATATGAAACAATATACCGGCTACAGAAAAATGCAGGGGGAGGAAATAAGTTCAAAATCCAAACAACTTGTTGATTATAACGGGAAATTGGATATTCAAAAAACAGCCAAGCAAAAACTGATTGCCGAAAACGAAAAAGAACGATTGTCATTGTTGAAGGAAAAGCAAGAGCAACAAAAAGTAATCAATTCCATCAAGAAAGACAAGAAAAAATTAACTGCCGAAATCAAGAAAAAACAACAGGAATCAAGAGCCATCGACAGACAAATTGATAGATTGATTCGAGAAGCCATTGCCGAAGCCAATAGAAAAACAGCGTTGGAAGTAGCGATGAGAAAAGCTGAAGCCAGTGCGAAAGCCGGAGAAACAAAAGAAGAAACGAAAACACGTGCCAAAGCCATTGTTTCATCTTCTGCAGCGGTATCTTCTTCCAAAATTGTATTGACGCCTGAAGCCAAGTTAATTGCCGATAATTTCAAAGCAAACAGGGGTCGATTGCCTTTTCCAGTCGAGAAAGGTTTTATTTCGCTAGGTTACGGAAATCAACCACATCCCGTTTTTCCGGCTTTAACAGTTCATAACAGTGGAGTGGAAATCACCACGGAACAAGGATCCAATGCCAGAGCCGTTTTTGATGGCGAGGTATCAACTGTTTATGTTATAACTCCCGTGAGTAAAGCTGTACTGATAAAACATGGAGATTATTTTACGTTATATCATAATTTAAGCTCGGTATTTGTAAATGTAGGCGACAAGGTAAAAATAAAACAAAGCATAGGAAAAATAAGAACTAGTGGTGATACTGGAAAAACAGTTCTTAAGTTTGTTATCAAGCAAAACACAACTTATCAGAATCCAGCCAGCTGGTTGTCAAACTAAAAAATTAAATTTACTCCAAAGAACAAACCCGACAGTTTTCAGAAAACTGTCGGGTTTTGTGATATAAATAGTTTGCTTATTGTTGTTGCTGTTCTTGCTGCTTCTGTTGGTGTTGCAACTGAACATGATGTTGCTCGATATAATCCAGTTGAGCTTGTTCTTCCACCGTCATTTTCTGGAGCTGAACATTGTTGATTTCTTCAAATTGTCTTCCGTCTTCGTAACCAATAGACACGGAAACCGAAAGTGTTTGTTTGGCAAATCCCTTGAAAGTTCCCTTTACAAGCGTGCAATCGTAGAAATTTCTTCCCACCGAAAGTTTGACATGGTTGTCCATCGTCCAGATATTATTCGTTGGATCAAGTCCTAGCCAGCCTTGTGTTGGAGTGTAAATTTCTACCCAGGCATGCGTGGCACCTTCTCCCCTGAGACCGCTTTCGTTGGGACAAACATAGCCGCTCACGTATCTGGAGGGAATTCCAACAGTGCGCAAAAGTTGCAGCAATATATGGGCAAAGTCTTGGCAAACCCCTTTTCTAATTTCCAATATTTCGTCAAGGGTGGTTTGTACGGTGGTAATTCCCTTGGTATAAGTAAAGTGTTTGAATATGTATTCATTGCATTCTTGGGCAATGGCTATGATGGATTTCTCCGGAAGATTAATCTTTTTTAAAATAAGGTTAATTTGTTTTTGCTTTTCGATAGTTTCGGGATAGCACAGCCGTTGCAAAAAAATGCTTTTTTCCTTCTCTTTTGTCAAATCTTCGACAGTTGTGGTGTCTATTTCGGGAATTTTGAGCGAATGATTGACGCGTACCAACATTCGGGATTCTATGGTCATTTCGGTGTGGGCTTCCAAATTGTTGAAATTCCCCACCCTGTTGCCGTAATAATCGTGTGAAATTTCCAAATTGGGATTATGACTTATCGAAATCTGGTGCTGCAGCACGTCTTGATTGTCAAAGTTGTGCGGGAACAATCGTATCTCGTTGATACTTTCTTTAATTGGCCAAGTGTATTGGTACTTCGTGATGTGGACTATTTTGAAGACTGCCATTTTTTTTTAGGTATAGGAGAAGAATAATTTAGAAAAGTCCGTCGAAAACTGAATCAATTGTTTCTTGGTTTCGTTCAAAACGTCTTCTAATTGTTTGTTGGTCAGGTTGTAATAATCGGTAAATTCAATCAAGCTTTTTAGCCTTCCAAATTGATTTTGCAAGGTTCGTGCTTCGCTGGAGTTGTTGTCCATAATTAGATTGTCTAAATATTTATCCAAAATTTCTAAAGTATATATCACGGAATGAGAGAAATCACGGTTAAAAATCACGTGTTGCACCACTTTGCGATTGTGGGGAATGTTGCTGTAACTTTTTAAATATTGTTCGTAACCCGATAGCGACAACAACAATCTTCTCCAGTACAATAAATCTTCTTCCCCGTCAAGATTGTAATTAATGGGTTTGAAATAGGCCTGCGTCATCGAAATGGTTTGCAAACAACGTTCTATCTGTTTGCCAATGCTTGAAAAACACCAGCCCATACCTCTCGGCATCGTAACGTGCAATATTCCGTTGTAAAGCAAAAGGTCTTCTTTGAGTTCGGTAATGATACTTAATGCTTCGTGGGTTTCCAGCTTTTTGGACAAGTCAGGCGAATTCATGAAATGATAGATGGTGTTGATGTGTTCCCAAAGTTCTTTGGTTATTTTGTCTTGGGAACCTCTGGCATTTTCGCGCGCTTTAACCACAAGGTTTTTAACCGAATTGCTGTTTTGATTGTCGCAAATGATGTATTTCAAAACGAAATTTGTGTCGTATTGAGATTGGACGATTTGATTTCTGGACAAATCCGTGTAATATTCCAACAAAGGTTTGTATCCTTGGGAATCATTCATTTCTTTGTCAAAAGACAAGATGTAGAATGTGTTTAGCGTGAGCAGCATTCCATCTGCTCTTTCCATATATCGGTTGAGCCAGAACATTCCATCTGCAACTCGGCTGAGCATGTTTGTTTTCATCTTAATTTGTCATCGCGAGGAATTGCGAGGCAGGTGGCAAAGCAATCTCATCCTCTAATTAATACAGTTTTTATTCAATAATCCAGGTGTCTTTACTTCCTCCTCCTTGGGAAGAATTGACCACCAATGAGCCTTCGGTCAATGCTACTCTTGTCAATCCGCCGGGAACAATTTCCACACCGTTGGGACCGCACAAGGCATAAGGTCTTAAATCTACGTGGCGCAGTTTCAGTTCGCCATCAATCAGGCAAGGCACGGTGCTGAGTTGGATTATCGGTTGGGCTATGAAATTTCGAGGATTGGCCAAAATCGCAATTTTCCCTTTTTCCAGTTCTTCCTCGGTGGCTTTGTTTCCCATAATCATTCCGTAGCCGCCACTTTGGTTGGTTTCCTTGATGACCATGTTGCCCATATCGGCAAATACCAGTTCCCGTTCCTCTTTGTTTTCCATTTGATAGGTAGGAACATTTTTAAGGATGGGCTCTTCGTTAAGATAAAATTTAATCATGTCGGGAACATAAGCATAAACCGCTTTGTCATCGGCAACACCATTTCCAACGGCATTCACCAAGGCAACATTTCCCTGTTTATAAGCACTGATAAGACCGGGAACGCCCAAGGTGCTTTCGGGTCTGAAAACCAATGGATCCAGGTAATCATCATCCAAACGTCTGTAAATCACGTCCACTTGTTGTAAACCAGAAGTGGTTTTCATGTACACCCTGTTGTTGTTGACCACCAAATCACGTCCTTCCACAAGAGGAACTCCCATTTGTCTAGCCAAAAAAGTGTGCTCGTAATAAGCCGAATTATAGATGCCAGGAGTGAGCAAAACCACATTTGGATTCGAAATGTTTCTTGGTGACATCGAAATGAGGATGTTGTGCAAAATCATGGGATATTTCCCCACCATGCTCACGTGGTTGGAAGTAAGCATTTCGGGAAAGATTCGTTTCGTGATTTCTCGGTTTTCCAGCATGTAACTCACGCCGCTTGGACATCTAAGATTGTCTTCCAAGACATAAAATTCTCCTTTTGCGCCTCGAATCAAATCGATTCCCGCAATGTGGATGTGGATATTGTGGGGCACTTTTATGCCATGCACTTCCTGAAGATAATGCGGACAAGAAGAAACCAAAGCCGCAGGAATCAATCCTTCTTTTATGATCAATTGTTCGTTGTAAACATCTTCCAAGAACAAGTTGAGTGCTTTTAGTCTTTGTTTAATCCCTGATTCTACCTCATGCCATTCTTTTTGGGTAATAATTCTCGGGATGATGTCAAACGGAAAAATTCTTTCAATGCCTTGATTGTCGTCGCTGTAAACGGTAAAAGTGATACCCTGATTCATAAAGAAATCAGCTGCCTGTTTTTGCTTTTGGGTTAAATTTTCGGGATTAAGGTTTTGGATGGTTTGCAGCACCTTGGAATAAGAGGTTCGAACTCCTTTACTAGAAAACATTTCATCCCAACCATTAGGGTTTAATTTCGGTATCGACTTCGCCATATCTTTCATTGTTAAATAGTGCTACTTTTTACTGTTTTTACTGTAAAAAATAGTGATTTTAGACAAATTTATTATTTTATTTTTGCTATAATGTCTTTTTTGTTGAGTATTTAATAATTTATGCCATATTCGTTGTTTTGATAATTATTTTTGACAATTATATTTTTTTTTAATCTCGTTTTTTCAATTCTGCAATTATATAAAGCGGTAAAATGATTAATAACCCTGTTTTTTATAGGGTTACATGTAAAAATAGTGAATCAATATAAAGACAAAGGTATTTTTTATACGGGGGTAGTTGGAAATAATGGATTTTTAAATTTAGCGACCTATTGAAGAGATTTCAAGGTTTTAAAGTGGTATTTTTTCACCTAATTTCAATTTAATTGGCATTTTATCCAAAAAAACAGGATTAATAAATTGTCATTTTTTGAAAGAGGATTCAACAGCTTTGAGCATCCCGTCAGCAGACAAGGAACCGGGAACAATTAATCTCCTGATGGTGAAGAGTGGCTCGTCAGGATTACTCTTTGTCGAAAGGATAAAGCCAAGCTGGTAGCCATTGTTTTTTAATTTGGCAATAGCTTGTGAATTCCATTCGCCACAGGGATAAGCGAAATAATTTATGGGTTTTCCGGTAATGGATTCCAATTGTTTTTTGGGATTTATAATCTGTATGTTCCAGTCTGCCTCTTTATATTTTGTTACCGGATGATGATCCCAAGTGTGCGCGCCAATGCCGTTTCCACTATCCGATAAATCTTTGATTTGGGCTTTGGTCATGTATCCTGGGCGGTTGATGGAAACGGTCATAATAAAAAATACGCCCTTGTAACCATATTTGTTCATTTCTGGAGCACCAATTCGGTAGTGTTCCTCGCGAGTATCGTCAAAGGTGATTATTATGGGTTTTGGAGGCAGGTTTCCGTCGTTAACCAAATATTGATATAACTGATCCGGTAAAACGGTATGGTATCCGTTGTCATGCAAAGCTTTCATTTGCTGGGCAAAATGGACGGGGGAAACAGAATAAATTTTCATGTTTTTTCCGTCACTCCCAAGAATATTCCGGATGCGATGATAACACAATACGGGGATTTCCGGTTTTAGAACTATTTTTGCCGAATGAACCATTCTTTTTTCAGGAACTTCCCTTTTTATCGTTTCAGATTTAAAGAGAATTGCCATCGATAAAATCAATCCAGCCAGAAATGAAGGTAGAATATGTTTCATGATTCATGTGAATTATTGATATTGTATATAAATGGGCTTGGGCGTAAATCGCAACAACTCGGCCGGAGTATAAAGACCGTTTGGATTTGATTTGGTGTCATTTTTATAAAACAATTTGAAACCGGTAAATTGTACGGGTTCTCTATAAATATAGGCTAGATATGAAGATTTTTTGAGGGTTTTGTTGCCAAAACCATCCATGTTCATGACCACTTGTACTTCTGGGACAGTTTTAATATTTTTATAGCCGGTCACCATTTGTTGCGTAAAACGATGCACTACCAAAACTTTCGGTGGCAGTTTGTTTTTTCGCACCAGATTTGCCAAAATTTCGACGGCATCATTGATGTCGTCTGAAGTGAAAGTGCCGATTTTTGTTCCGGGAACTTCTCCGTTTTTCATCGAATATTCAGGATCAATAGCCAAATGTACATTGGGTAATTTCAAGTATTTTTCGAGCGTGGCCACTTCCGTTTTCACGGTACTATGTCCTACTTGAACGTCAAGAAACACCAATGCATTAATAGGCTTTGCCCAATCCATAATGATGTCAATTTGATGAAATGGCATCCGCAATCGGTGCAAATTTGTTTTTCCCGGAGAACCCTGAGCCGTAATGGCTATGTAATGCAAGGCAGGAATCGTTTTTATGGTTGGATCGGCGGCTTGCCACTGAGCCACTTCCCACTTTAGTTTTTTTAGCATGGCATCTTTAGGCAATTCTCCCAAAACTCCCATCTTTTTGGAATACAAGTTTCCATAAAAAGCAATGATTCTGTTATAAGGAAGGATGGCTCCCTGCAATGGATAAGGCTTGTTCTTGACAGGCCATCTGCCCGATTTGTCGTTGTTGCTTAAGGCAAACATGCGTTGGTTATAGTCGGCAGTGTCTATGATGGAGGCCGTGGTTTCAGGATTGGGGCCAGTGGTTGTTTTTTTTTCTTTTTCGATGAGTGCATCGGTAGCTTTGGCCCTGTCGCAACTGCTGCCATAGAGCAAGAACGAGAGCAAAAACACCCGAATCAGGAAGCTAAGTGCCAGTGTTTTCATGATGCAGCCCTTTTTGGTTGTCACATAAAGATACGGGATTTAAAATCAAATTCTAAATGAATTTCGAAATAATTAGTATTTAATCATTTAAAAGTCAAATAATTAAAACCAAATCAGTTCTGTTGTTTTTTAAAAGAAGAAGAAAAGAATTGTCGAAATAAAAAATAAAAGACCATCATTTTTTATAGTGTAGCCCCGCCGAGAATCGAACTCGGATCAAAAGTTTAGGAAACTCCCATTCTATCCGTTGAACTACGGGGCTGAAAAACAATAATTCAAATTTGTGCCTATTTTTTTTTGGGTTTTAGGCAACGAAGTTTGCTGTAGTTTTTGGTTCACAAATGTATCAAATTTATTCGAATTGAAAACTTTAAAAAGACAGATTTGAGACGATTTTTAACGTTGATTTTTGAAATTTTAAAAGGTAAATAAAAGATAGTATTCGATTATAATTTGACAGTTTAGTATCTTTTTTAGGCTATTAATATTTTATATTTACAAGATTAATATATTCTCAATTTAAGACCTTATAATATGATTTTTAGAAAAATACAGCTTGTAATTCTATTAATTTCCTTTTCATTCGTTTCCCTAGCCCAAAAGAAGGAAGAAACCCGATCGTTTTTTGAATATCAGGGAAGAATCGAAAAAATGCAAGACAATCAAGCGATTTTAGTTGGTGCCGCGTCTTCAGTTTCATTTGATTTCAAAGGAAATTCCTGTTCCATTTCGTTGCAAAGTCTGGTGGATCATCAAAATTATGTTTCCCTGGAACTCGACGGAAAATACATAGGCAGAATTCGAATCGAAAAAGGAGATGTGAAATCCTTTCCAATCGTGGTTTCCGAAAAGAAAAAAACACACCATCTCGCCATTTACAAAGCGACCGAAGCGGCCAACGGCGGGGTTTTGTTTGCAGGAACAACAGCGAAATTAATAAAAAGTCCAGCGCCAAAAACCAAGAAAAAAATCGAACTCATAGGCGATTCCATCACTTGCGGATTTGGCAACGATGCCTCGACAATTCCTTGTGGAACTGGCGATTGGTACGACCAACACAACGCCTATTGGGCTTATGGACCGGTACTTTCCAGAGCTTTGGATTTGGATTTTGTACTAAGTTCCGTTTCGGGCTACGGAATGTATCGCAACTGGAACGACGAGCATCTCGAAGAACCGATTATCCCCGAGGTTTATGAAAATTTATACCTTAATAAAGACAGTTCTAAACCATACAATTTTAAATTTCAACCCGATTTAGTGAGCATTTGTTTGGGAACCAACGACCTTTCCGAAGGCGATGGCAAAAAACCAAGATTGCCTTTTAATGAAGAAAAATATGTTTCGAATTACATCGAATTCATCAAAACCGTTTACAAACACGCTCCCAATACTCGAATTGTTTTGCTTAATAGCCCAATGGTTTCGGGCGATAGAAATACAACTTTGGTCAATTGTTTGAAAAAAGTCATTCAAGCGTTCGAAAATGATACGGTTCATAAACCAATTGCCTTGTTCGAATTCCAACCGATGGTTCCAAAAGGTTGCGGTTATCATCCCGACATTGCCGATGATAAAGTGATGGCCGACCAATTAATTCCTTATTTTAAACAACTATTAAATGAAAAATAATTTAATCGCATTTGTTCTTTTCCTGACATTTTTTAGTACGGCTTTCGCCAATGTTACGCTGCCGAACCTGTTTTCGGATAACATGGTTTTGCAACGCAATTCTGAAGTCACCATTTGGGGTTGGGCAAATCCGCAGGAAGAAGTCGTGATTGCGCCAAGTTGGAACAATCAAACTTATAAAATCAAAGCCAGCAATCAGGCGAAATGGGAAATCAATATTCCCACTCCAAATGAAGGAGGACCATTCGCAATTTCGATAAAAGGCTACAACGAAATCGTATTGAAAAACATCCTGATTGGCGAAGTTTGGGTTTGTTCTGGGCAATCCAATATGGAAATGAACGCCAGTTGGGGAATCGAAAATGCCGATGAAGCAGTAAAAAATGCCACAAATTCGAACATTCGATTTTTTACCGTTCCAAAATTAACGGCGACAACTCCCCAAAATAATCTTTCTGGAAATTGGACGGAATGCACGCCCGAAACAATGAAATATTTCAGTGCTGCCGGATATTTTTTTGCTAAACGTTTGCAGGAAGAATTGAAAAATGTGCCTATCGGTTTGATTTCTTCCAATTGGGGCGGAACTCCAGCCGAAATTTGGATGCCGGAAGAAGTGATTCAAAATGATGCCGTTTTATTGGAAGCCGCCAAAACCAGAAAAGAAGAAAGATATGGTCCGAACCAACCGGGACGTGCTTTCAATGCCATGATTTATCCTTTGATAAACTTCAAAATCGCGGGCGTGATTTGGTATCAAGGCGAAAGCAATGTGGGTTCACCAGTTTACGACAAAACTTTTTCCGCTTTAATCACGTCTTGGAGGAAACTATGGAAATCGGATTTTCCGTTTTATTACGTTCAGATTGCACCTTATAATTACGGTGAAAATCATTTTGGTGGTGCTGTCATTCGCGACGCCCAACGAAAAGTGTTGCAACAAGTTCCCAATACAGGAATGGCAATGACCAGCGACATTTCGCCCATTGACGACATTCATCCAAAAGACAAGAAATCGGTGGGAACGCGTTTGGCGAACTTGGCTTTGGCGAATACCTATAAAACGAACACTGCATTGGTCAACGGTCCACTTTACAAAGGAATTAAAATCGAGAAAAACAAAGTCGTGGTTTCTTTTGATTTTGCCGAAGGATTGCATTTTTCGAATCTTAAATCCAATCAATTTGAAATCGCTGGAGCTGACGGAATTTTTTATGAAGCTACTGCCGCAATCAAAAACAACACAGTAATTGTACAATCGGATAAGATGAAAAACCCTGTAAAAGTGCGTTATGCTTGGAAAAACAATGCCCAATCCCAACTTTTTAATAAAGCCAATTTGCCCGCTTCGTCTTTTATAAGTGAATAAATAACGAGGATGGCACGAAATGAAAACCAAAACCATGAAAAACAAAAAACTAATCATTGCAGGATTTTTTAGTCTTATTACCATTGGAACCATGAATGCACAAAAAAAACCACATTTAGACAAAACAAAACCCATTGAAGAACGCATTTCGTTATTGATGAAAGAAATGACGCTCGAAGAAAAAGTGGGGCAAATGAACCAATACAACGGGTTTTGGGAAGTAACAGGTCCAGCGCCAAAAGGAGGAAATGCCGAACTGAAATACAAACATTTGCGTGATGGTTGGGTAGGTTCGATGCTGACGGTTCGTGGAGTGAAAGAAGTGCGTGCCGTTCAAAAAATTGCCGTTGAGGAAACCCGATTGGGAATCCCGTTAATCATTGGTTTTGACGTCATTCACGGTTATAAAACTTTGAGTCCAATTCCGTTGGCAGAAGCGGCGAGTTGGGATTTGGAAGCAATTAAAAAATCGGCTCAAATTGCGGCAGACGAAGCTTCGGCATCGGGAATCAATTGGACTTTTGGGCCAATGGTCGATATTTCTCGCGAAGCCCGTTGGGGAAGAGTGATGGAAGGAGCCGGAGAAGATCCGTATTTGGGAAGCAAAATTGCAACGGCAAGGGTCAAAGGTTTTCAAGGAGAAACCAGAGCCGATTTGGTGAAGGTAAATACCATTGCGGCTTGCGCCAAACATTTCGCTGCCTACGGTTTTGCCGAAGCCGGAAAAGAATACAACACCGTTGACATCGGTAATGCCACACTTTACAACACGGTTTTGCCACCGTTCCAAGCGGCGAATGATGCCGGAGTTCGTACCTACATGAATTCTTTTAATATCTTGAACGGAATTCCTGCAACGGGAAGCAGCTTTTTGCAAAGAGACATCTTGAAAGGCAAATGGAAATTTGACGGATTCGTGATTACCGATTGGGCTTCCATTCGAGAAATGATTTCGCACGGTTTTGCCAAAGACGGAGCCGAAGCTTCGGAAAAAGCCGTAAAAGCGGGATCGGATATGGATATGGAATCGTATTTGTATGTTGCCGAATTGGTCAAATTGGTCAAGGAAGGAAAAGTAAAAGAAGCCTTGGTGGACGATGCCGTTCGAAGAATTCTTCGCGTGAAATTCGAATTGGGTTTGTTTGACGACCCGTACAAATATTGTGACGAGAAAAGAGAAAAAGCCACCATTGGCAACAAAGCCAACAACGACGGGGTTTTGGATATGGCCAAAAAATCGATTGTATTGTTGAAAAACGACAAGAATTTGCTTCCACTAAAAAAATCAGGACAAAAAATTGCCTTGATTGGGGCTTTGGCCAATGATAAAAACAGCCCATTGGGAAGTTGGAGAATTGCTGCCGATGACAATTCCGCCGTTTCCGTTTTGGAGGGAATGCAACAATACAAAGGCAATCAATTGACTTTCGAAAAAGGAGCTGATTTAGTTATTGGTAAACAGTCGTTCACTAGTGAATTAGTTTTCAATACGACTGATAAATCTGGATTTGATGCTGCCAAAAAAGTAGCCGCCAATGCCGATGTCGTGGTGATGGTTTTGGGGGAAGTTGGTTTCCAGTCTGGAGAAGGACGCAGCAGAACGAACCTTGATTTGCCTGGAGTTCAGCAAGAATTATTGGAAGAAATCTATAAAGTAAATCCAAACATCGTGTTGGTTTTAAATAACGGAAGACCTTTGGCTTTGCCTTGGGCAGCCGAACATATTCCTGCTATTGTCGAGGCTTGGCAACTGGGAACCCAAACCGGAAATGCCGTGGCGCAAGTCTTGTATGGCGATTACAATCCGAGTGGAAAATTGCCAATGTCTTTTCCAAGAAACGTAGGGCAATGCCCAATTTATTACAACAATTTCAGTACAGGACGACCAACGGATAAAGACAATAACGTGTTTTGGTCGCATTATACCGATGTGGAAAAAACACCACAATTTCCTTTTGGATTTGGATTGAGTTACACGACTTTCGACTATAAAAATTTGAAAATCAACAAAACGGCTTTCGCCAAAGGAGAAGCGGTAAAAGTTTCGGTTGAAATGACGAATTCTGGAAATTACGACGGAAAAGAAGTGGTACAATTGTACCTTCACGATGTTGCTGCCAGCTTGGCAAGACCCATAAAAGAGTTGAAAGGCTTCGAATTAATCGAATTGAAAAAAGGCGAAACCAAAACAGTTACCCTGACTTTGACCGAAAAAGAACTTGGTTTCTATGACAACGACGGCAATTACTTGGTAGAACCCGGAACTTTCAAAATTATGGTAGGAGGAAGCTCCGACAAAGGTTTGGAAGGTAGTTTTGAGTTGGAATAATTAAGAGTTTTGCCCGTCACTTCGAGTGATTTTTAATAGTAATGCGACAGCTTTACTATTCAAAAATGTATCGAGAAGCCTTTAATTGTGGGTTCTCGATACATTTTGTTAAAAAAAGCTGTCGCATTTTTTAACAAAACACTCGAACAGACGAAGGAGAAATGACAAAGCTAGAAGTTTTTAACCCGAGTTGTATTTAAAAACAACTCGGGTTTATTTGCATTATACAGTTATGAATGCGAACTTTACCCATTATAAAACGGAATTTCAACTCTTAAATTGATACAAATGGAATACAATAGATGTGGAAAAAGTGGCTTGAAATTACCACAAATTTCCTTGGGATTATGGCACAACTTCGGTTCGGTGGATTCCTTCGAAAATGCCGAAAGTATTGCCGTTGCCGCTTTCGACAAAGGAATTACCCATTTTGATTTGGCTAATAATTACGGACCGGTTCCGGGTTCGGCGGAGACCAATTTTGGTAAAATCCTCAAAAATAATTTTCAAGGAAACCTTCGGGATGAAATCGTGGTTTCGACCAAGGCGGGTTACACAATGTGGGATGGCCCTTATGGCGATTGGGGTTCCCGCAAATATCTGTTGTCGAGTTTGGATCAAAGTTTAAAACGAATGGATTTGGAGTATGTGGATATTTTTTATTCGCACCGTTTTGACCCCGAAACGCCTTTGGAAGAAACGATGACGGCTTTGGATTATGCCGTTCGAAGTGGGAAAGCTTTGTACGCTGGAATTTCTAATTATCCACCAAAACAAACCGCCGAAGCTGCAGCGATTCTAAAAGAATTGGGAACACCTTGTTTGATTCATCAAGTGAAATATTCGATGTTTGTTCGCACGCCCGAAGAAGGTTTGCTGGATGTTTTGGGAGAAAAAGGAATTGGTTGCATCGCTTTTTCTCCATTGGCACAAGGACTTTTGACCGATAGGTACCTCAAAGGAATTCCCGAAAATTCGAGAGCTTCGAAAGCAGCCTTTTTGAAACCGGAACACCTTACCGAAGAAAAGATTAAGGTAATCGCCGCCTTGAATGACATCGCTCAAAGTAGAAACCAATCTTTGGCACAAATGGCGTTGGCTTGGTTGCTCAAAGACAACCGAATTACCTCAGTCTTGATTGGTGCCAGTTCGGTGGGACAATTGCAGAACAATATTGATGCGTTGGGTAATATCGATTTTACGAAAACGGAATTGGATAAGATTGAAGGGATTTTGGCGTCTGTGTAAAACTGCTAGTTGGCAATAATTTTAAAAAAACCGAAATCTATATGAATTTTTTTAGAAAAATTAAAGACATAATTGATCGAAGAAAGGCAATTGATGAAATCTACGATGATATAAAAAATTTAGATGAAGTTCTATTAGAAAAGAGACTTGAAATTTTCTATGAAATTGTAACTCCAAGATTTGCGGAAATTGGACTTAATAATTGGAATGGTAAATATTTATGGTTTAGCGATTTTAATGAACAAGGCATTAAATATGTTATAGAATATAATGTTTTTAAAGGTTTTGGAGGTTCATTCTCTTTTGGAATCTGTTACGATTTTATTCCAACAATTTCATCACAGAAAAAGTTGACTTATCATAAAACTAGCAAATCAACCAAAATTATTTATTATAAAAGATTGGAAGGTTGGCAAAAAAGTTATGAAAATAACAGTCCAATAAATCCCGACAAAATAAGTACCGTAAATGAAGAAAAATTCAGAAAAAGTTTAAATAATGTTATTGAAAATAATATCTCAAAACTAAAAGAATGGTTTGAAGGAAACAAAACATTAGAACAAAATAGATTAAATCTATTGAATGACATAAATAATCCACCATATGAAATAGGAAGAAGAATTATATCATTTGAATATATTCTTAGTTTTATTTATGCTAGAAAAAATGAATTTGATTCTGCGGAATATTGGATTAAAAAACATTTCGAAGATAGTGCGGACAAAACAGAAATGAATTTGATTTTGACAAAATTTAATTCATTTAAAACTAATATTAACATCTAAAGTTTCTTTACATATACATCACGAAAAATAAAACTCGTTTTGAAAAAATCAAAAATCTGCTGTTACATAAGCAATAAAAAAGGAGCAAATATTTAGTAGACTGCACCCTTTTTTACTTTTAAAAGCTATTCTTATTTTAATGAAATAATCGCTGATAATCCACCGCCGCTGGCCAAATGAAAGGTCATTTTAGTCGAGGAATCAACGGTGATTTTTTCTCTTTTGTAATCTATGGCTGCTTTTTCGGCATTTATTCCATCGGTAAATAAATCGGCGTCAAAGGTTTTTCCTTTTTCCAAAAATGAAAAATCTATCGTAATATCTCTACTGTTCCAATTGGTAATTGCTCCTAAATACCAATTTTTTCCTTTTTTTCGGGCTATTGAAATGTATTTTCCAACTTCGCCATCCAAAGCCACGGTTTCATCAAAAACGGTTGGGATTTTCGCAATAAAATCGGTCGATTCTTGTGCCGCCATATAAGCCGTTGGACTGTCGGCCATCATTTGCAACGGCGCTTCAAAGATGGTGTACAATGCCAGTTGGTGACATCGCGTTCCTTGACTTACAGGGTTTGAATTGCTGGGTTTGAATTCGCTTTTGGTCGCATTTCGCATCGCTCCCGGTGTATAATCCATCGGCCCCGCCATCATTCGGATAAACGGAATCGAGCAATCGTAAGTTGGAACATCATCGTTCGGTGTCCATTTGTTGTTTTCCAATCCTTTTACTCCTTCAAAGTTCAAAATATTGGGATAAGTGCGTTGGATTCCTGTTGGTTTGTACATCCCGTGAAAATCGAGCAATAACTTGTAATTGGCTGCTTTTTGGGCAATTTCATAAACGGAATTCACCATTTTGGCATCGTCGCGGTCTATAAAATCGACTTTGAAACCTTTGATACCCAAATCGGCGTAGTTTTTGAAAATCGCATCGATATTTTCGTGCAATGCCATCCAGGATGCCCAAAGGATAATGCTTACATTTCGTTCTTTGCCATACCCAATTAAAGTTTTCAAATCTACTTTTGGGTTATGTTCCATAATGTTGGTCTCCACGCTCCAACCTTCGTCCAAAACCACATATTCGACCTTGTTTTTAGCAGCAAAATCAATGTAATATTTATAGGTTTCGGTGTTGATTCCCGCCTGAAAATTGACGTTGTAGATGTTCCAGTCATTCCACCAATCCCACGCCACTTTGCCTGGTTTTATCCAGCTAATATCTTTTATTTTTGAAGGTTCGGACAATCGCTGCACCATATCATTATTGGCCAAAGCCGCATCATTTTCTGAAATGACAACAATCCGCCAAGGAAAATTTCGAGTTCCTTTGGTTTTAACCAAATAATCGGCTCTTTGGCTGATTAGTTTGTTGAGGTAGTTGAATCCGCCGTTCATTTCCTGTAAAGGATAGTTGGGGAAACGCGCTTCAAATCCTGATTTCGTTTTGTTGTTGGTTACAAACATTCCCGGATAATCCTGAAGATTTGCTTCGAGGAAAACGGCTTTTTTATGATTTTTATAATCCACCAAGAAAGGCAGAAATGCTAAAGTGTCTTTGGCAAATTCGCTGATTTTTTTGTTTTCGTAATGCGATTCAAAAGAGGAAATATACGGATCTTTCGGGTTTCTTAAATCCCGGACATACGGCATTAGAGTAGCGTAATCCTGATCGAAATTCAAAACCACTTTTTCCGATTTTACGGTAATGTCGCCTTTCTTTTTTGTTATAAATCGATAGGCAACTCCTTCATCAAAAGCGCGGTATTCGATGCCGAAATCACCTTTGAAATTCAATAGCAATTGATTGTAATTATCTTCAACTTTTTTCTTTTTGTAAAGCGGCGTTTCAAATGAATTTTTGACACTTTCCTTTTTGATATTTAAAAGTATTGGGTTTTTGCCTACTATTTCACCTTCATTTAAAGTCATCGACATTGGCGAAGCACTCAAAACAGTTCCTTTTTCGTGGGTGATTGTCCAAGTTATTTTGTCGGAAAGGGTGATTGTAACTTCGATTTTTCCATTGGGGGAAACCAATTGAAAATTTTGTTTCTTTTGGGAATAGGAAGTGTAAAAAAACAAAAAAGCAAACACTAAGATTATTGTTTTCATTTGAGATGATTTTGATATTTTCGATTTGAATTGCCTCCAGCTTTAGCTGGAGGAAAAAATCAGCCATAATGTATTGGCTTTAGCCAAAATTGTATTTTTTTGGCTAAAGCCAAGCGGATATTAATTCCCTTTCCCTCCAGCTAAAGCTGGAGGCAATTCAAATTTGAAAACAATTCAAAACAGTAGAAAATTATAAAAATACTCATCGAATTGTAATTCAATAATTTGATTTTATTTCAACTCCAAATTATACTTTTTCACAATATCCAAAGTCGATTTATCCGAAGAAAAAACGCTGTTTAACCCTTGTGGTTCTTGAGGCGGATCGGTGGTTAATGGATCTCCGGGTTTCCATTTTCCGTCTGGCGTAACGGCTTTTCCTTCGCCACCAAATCCCCAGAAATTGGCGGCTTGCAACACGCCCTTATTTTTATGACTTTCTAGAACTCTATTGAAGATATAGTTGTAAAAAACATCTCTGTTGGCTACAGATGAACTGGAAACTAAACTTTCGTTTTCTCTTGGCAAACCAAATTCTTCAATGATGATGGGTCTTTTTAGATTTTGCGCCACTTTGATGTGAGTATCAATATATTTCCCTGCATTTTCCAGTGTGGTTGGCAAAGTTTTTTCGGCATCGTCGGCTTTGAACCAATTCCAGTTTTTGGGCCAAATGTGCATCGTGAGATAATCGATATTCGGGTTTTGATGCGTTCTTTCGAAAATTTCTATCTTGTCGTTCGAACTATTCAATCCTTCGGAGCCAGTCGAAATCAAATGATTTTTGTCCAAGCTATCCATCAAATCGACAATGTTGTTGAGCCAAGCGGTAAACTTCGCTTCGTTTTCCACGGTAAAAAGTCTCGGTTCGTTGCCTACTTGCCAAGCCATTATGGTATTGTCATCGGTATATTTTCTTTTGGTGTAGGCATTTGTTCGCGTCATAATAAACTTCACGTGATTGTTCAATGCTTCCATACACGGTTCGCAACTGTGGAATTTTTCGGTGTAGGACATATACTGCGGCCAAGTATTTGGCGGAATTGCCGGCACTGGAATTGGGCCTTTTCCGTTCCATTCCAAATATTGCGACATTCCGCCCGACCATTCCCAGTTGTTGGTCAAATACAAAACGGCGTACATCTTGCGTTTGCCCATTTCGGCCATCAAGAAATCCAAACCGTCAAGCAAGTCTTGGTCGTATTTTCCTTGCTCGTATTGCAAAGCGGGACGAACGGTAAAATCGTATTTTCCACCATCGCCACCTACTAAAATACGCAAGTTATCAATCCCATTTTCCTGCATCAAATCCAGTTCGCGCAATAGTCTTTTTCTGTCGCCCACTTTTTTGGAAGCCAACAAACTTCCGTACCAAAAATTGGTTCCAATGTAAGAATACGGTTTGTCTCCTTTGAAGAATTGGGTTCCTTTGACCGTGATTTTGGGTTGTTGTTTTTGGGCTTGACAAGAGCTGCTTATCAAACAAAAAAGGGCTAAAACTATTTGCAGTGCGGATTTTTTCATATCTAATATTTAGACGGGTTTAAAAAAACTATTTTTTTTCAATGACCACAAACACCGACGAACGGGCTGGCAAAGTAACATTTGTTCCATTGCTAGTTGCTGCCGAATATGGTTTTATGGTTTCATAATTACTAGGGCCTCCGGCTTCAAGTGTGGGCGCAGTGCCATTGATGATTACTTTTCTTGAGAATTCGCCGTTATCCGTACCGCCAACCAAGGTGTGCCAATACATTCGTTGTCCGGTAAGGAAATTGTTTAATTTAATTTTTACCGTAATAGGTGTAGTGGCTTTGTTTACAAAAGCAATTCCCACTTTACCATCTGAAAAAGAGGAAGCATAGACTTCATAATTTCCTGTGGCGTCTTTGGAGGCATCGATAAGGCGGTCACCCATATTTTTTTGAAAATAATACATCTGGTAGAAGGCTGGACGAGGCGTTCCTTTTGGAATATTTGGTTCGTCTCCATTGCTGAACAAACCGTGGTCGTCGCCGTTATTCCAAGCGTTGAATAAGTCCCAACGAGCGGCCAGACCTATTTTGTTTTTTAATACTTCGCCCAATAATAAAACACTGTGCAAACCATTGATATGCGAAACTTGCTGCTTGCTACCATAGGCAAAAATATTCCATTCATCGAGTGCGAATGGTTTGATTTGCCTGTTTTTGAGGGTTAAATCATTTTTGACATAGTTTACGATTTCGTTTGTTCTTATTTTTGGTGTTTCTAAAATGGTAGTTGCATCTACATTTGCAATGGCTGTATAATAGTTGTGCAATACATAATAATCGGCTTCTTCAAGAATGGTGGGCAAGAGTTTGTCGTTCCAAGTTTTATTATTGGTGCTCATCCAATTTTCTGGTTTGGATTCAAATATGACGGCTCCAATTTTGATGTTGGTATTTCCAACTAATTTGGCGGCATCGCGCATGGCGGCAGCGATTATTTTGAAATGTTGCGCATACAATTCGCCTGTCAGGAATTCGGGTTGTCCATCTTTATTTAAAGCGGTATTGATGCGATAACCCGCTTCCCAATCGCCAAAATTCTCATTTCCAATTTCCCAATATTGCGTTCTTCCGTTGTCGTATTTTACCCAATCGGCGGCGAGTTTTGCTGCATCTTGAACAGGATTTGCCCCTGTTCCGTATCGGGCATAACCATAATTGACGGTTATTAATCCCTTGCTACTTGTGGCTTGCAAGAGTTGGTAATAATTTTCTAATGAAATGGTCCAATTGGCATCATTTTTTCCAAACCAAAAACCAGCTGCTTCTTCGGTTCCATCTGCTTTTATTAATTTAGTAGGTGCTGTTGCCGGAGCAGTGACGGCATTCCAGAAGTAAACATCACTAATGCTTCCGCCAGGGAAACGTATAATATTGGTTTTTAAATTGGTGAGATCTGATACTAATTTGGTATCTGTAACCATTTTTCCTGACCATAAATTGGCGTTATTGCCATAAATAGAGCTGGGGATTTTAGTAATTACTTTGGCATAATCAATAGTTACTGTGGAGTTGGTTGTAGTTGGAATGGCTGTTTCGACATAATTGGTTGGTGAACTCCAATTTTTCGAACTCCAATTATCCATAAAGAAACCAATTGTATTTTCTACTGCTGGATCAACTTGTGGTTTTGACACAGGAATTTCAGGAGTTATTGGAACTGGCTCAGGTTTATCTGGGCTAGAACATCCTGAAAAAGTTAAAATTAGTAAGGCTATTGTAATTTTGTAGTATGTTCTCATAATTGATTTGTCTTTTATTTAAAACTTACCACAATATCATCGGCATATAATGTTCCCGATGCAAATCCTAAGGCCAGCATGATTCTGTATTTTTTGGTTCCTGCCGGAAGAGGCAATGTTTTTGTGTAAAAAGTCCAATCGGTGGTTGCGGTTACAAAAGCGATGTTTTGGTCGTCTCCCGTTTTTTCGGTTCCGTTTTTAGTGAATTCCACGTTGAACAATCCGTTGTTCCAAGGGTCTTTTCCGGGTTTGATATTGTCCGATTTTAACCAAGCCGAAAGAGTTATTGAAGTGGCGTTTTCCGGAACATCGGCAATTTGATCGATTCCAGTCCAATCGAAAGAGGTTGAATTTAATGCCAATGCCGCTTTTCCTTCTTTGAAAATGGTTTTTGAAACAGATGCGTTTCCGCGCCAAGAAGCCATTTCGTTTTCGAAATCACCGTTGGATAATATGGCAGGTTTTGATTCGGAATTAGTCGAAATTAAAGCTGCTGTTGTTTTGGCATTTTCTTCTTCGTGTATTTTGTTGAGTTGTTCGAGAGAAATAGCAACCGCTTTGATGTCGTCAAAAAAGATGCTTCCGTTGGTTTGTCCCAAGGCCAGCATTATGCGCAATTTCGATGCGCCTGCAGGAACCGAAATTGTTTTTTTATAGAAAGTCCATGGTGTTGTTCCTAAAACCGAAGCAATACTTTGGTTCTCTATTCCTTTTTCGCCGGAATTTAAAAATTCAATGTCAAATTTTCCGGTATTCCATTCGTTTTTACCTTTTTCGACAGCCTCGGTTTTTACCCAACCACTTAATTCGACAGCCGCGGTATTTTTTGGTAGAGCCATAATTTGGTCAATGCCTTTCCATTCGGCTCCCACAAATTGATTGATGAAACAACTATTTTTTCCAGATTTTTTGTCATAAGGCGAAATGGTTGCCACATCTCCTCTCCAGTTGTTTAATTCCGTTTCGAAACCAGCGTTTTTGACCAAATTGGTTTGTGCAAATGAAATTTGGCATAAAGGCAAAATGAAGAATAAGAGTAAATTTTTCATATGGGTTGGGTTTAATTTTTTGCTGTCCTGCAAGTTTTTTTTAACCTTGTAGGCATGTTTAAATGAAATACCTACAAGGTCTCGAAAAAGACCTTGCAGGAGCAAACTGAATATAATGTTTAAATTTTTCGTTGCTATTTCAACGGATTAAAATCCGTTGCTACAATATGTTTCGTCCGTAACGGACTCTTTCATTTTGTGCTAGAGCCTTAGGCTCGGACCATTTTGTAAGGCTGGACTTAAGTCCAGTTTCTATAAATCAATTCAATGCAAGCCCTGCTGTTGTGGTACGGACATTTCCAGAAACCGGCTTTGTCTTTTTCGATTAATGAATATTCGGCATTTACGCCCCAAATCCATTCTCCGTTTTTTTTGTCGAGAATGTATTGTTTTACAAATTCCCAGTTTTTGAGCACGACATCCAAGTATTTTTCATCATTTGTAAGTTGGTACGCATTGAAAAAACCAATCATCAATTCGGCTTGCGGCCACCAATGTTTTTCGGCCATTAATTTGTTTTGTTCCGGTTCCAATTCGTACCAAAGTCCACCATCAATGGGGTCAATGCCTTCGAAAGTGGCGTCGGTCATTAGGATGGCGTATTTTTTATAACGCGCGATTAAAGCTTTGTCTCCAGAAATTTCGGCACATTGCAATAATAACCAAGCTGCTTCGATGTCGTGTCCGTACGAAATCACGTCTGGTTTTTCGACCCAGTTTTCGTCGAAAAATAATCGTAAATGACCAGTTTCTTTGTTGATGAAATGTGTTTCGATGACTTCGAGCAATTCGACAATATTGTTTTTTAAAGTTTCGTCTTTCCAAACTTTATACAAATTCGCATAGCCTTCGACGATATGCAAATGAGTGTTCATTGTCTTTTTTTCGTTGGCATCTTTGTCACTCAAACGCAAATCTTCAATGGGTTGCCAATCGCGTGTAAAAGCTTCGAAATAGCCTTTGTTGATTGGGTCGTAACTGTGTTCCTGAATTTTTTTGTACAGTGAAATGGAAAATTCCAATGCTTTTTCGTCTTTGGAAATACCATAATATTCGGTCATTCCATAAATAACGAAAGCCAGTGCGTAAATTTGGTTTTTGGTATCTTTTGGCGAAGTATCGGAATTAATGCTCCAATAAATTCCTCCAAATTCCGAATCATAAAAATGGTTTAGAATAAATTCGGAAGCTTTTTGGGCAAGGCGTTTATGTGCTTCGTCTTTAGTAATCTTGTATGCCGCAGAAAAGGACCAAAGAATTCGGGCATTAAGAACTGAACCTTTTTCAGCTTCAAAATTTTTGAATTCCTTCCAATCTATTTGACCGATAAAACCACCATTTTTTGGGTCAATAGAATGTTTAGACCAATACTCCAAAATGTTGTCGAGTTCGGTGGTGAGTTCGGCTTTAAGATTTTTCGTTTTTTGGGACACGGTTTTATTTTTATGGTTCTACTAGTATTTGTGTGAAAGACTAAACATTTAAACCATTAAGAGATTTAAGAGTATTAAGATTTGTAGTGTACTTAATTTTCTTAAATCTCAAAAATGCTCACAACATTTTAGTTGAACCTTTTTTATGGCTATTTTGTTTAAAAAGGCGGTCGGAGACCGCTAGTCACATCCTCAAAGTAGGAGACTTTGCGGAGCAGTTTATTTAATTTCTTTGTTCTTGTTGACTTGTTCAATAATTTTATTCACCGAACCTGCCGAAATAAAGCTGTCTTGGGGCGTATTCATGACATAATCCACCAACTTTTCGACTGTTGAAACAGCCACGTGCATCCTGGTATCCGAGGCGGCATAATAGATAAATACGGTGCCATCTTCATCGGCGATCCAGCCATTTGAAAACAAGACATTGGATACATCGCCCACTCTTTCCGAGCTTTCCGGAGCCATGAAATGTCCCGCTGGAATCTGGGTCACTTTTGAAATATCATTCAAATCGGTCATGAACATATAAAGAGTATAGCGCAATCCGGCAGCGGTGTTTCTAACTCCGTGAGCCAAGTGCAGCCAACCTTTTTGGGTTTTAATCGGTGCTGGGCCCAACCCGTTTTTTAGTTCATAAATGGTGTGGTATTGTTTTCCGAAGATGATTTTTTCGTCCATTACAACTGGGTTTTTCATGTCATCGATGTAACCCAATCCAATTCCGCCGCCACTTCCCACATCGATGAATCCGTCTTGGGGTCTTGTATATAAAGCATATTTTCCGTTTACAAATTCTGGATGCAAGACCACGTTGCGTTGTTGACCCGTTTTCGAAATTAAATCGGGAAGTCTTTCCCAGTTGATTAAATCTTTGGTACGCACGATTCCTGCATTGGCAACAGCCGAACTGGTATCGCCTTTTGGAGCGTTTGGATCTTTTCTTTCGGTGCAAAAAACACCATAAATCCAGCCGTCTTCGTGATTCGTCAAGCGCATGTCATAGACATTGGTATCCGGTTCTCCAGTTTGTGGAATCACGCAAGGTTTTTCCCAGAATTTGAAATTATCGACTCCATTTGGGCTTTCGGCAATGGCGAAAAACGATTTTCTGTCCACACCTTCAACACGAACAGCAAGAATGTATTTATTGTTCCATTTCATCGCGCCGGAATTGAAGGCTGCGTTGATGCCGATGCGTTCCATCAGGAAGGGATTCGTTGCTTGATTCAGGTCATAACGCCATTCGATAGGAGAGTGATTTCGGGTCAGGACAGGGTTTTTATATCTGTTGAATATACCGTTCCCCACAGTTGATTGTGGTTCATTTTTCCTTTCGATCAGTTGTTGAAATTCTTTCTGGATTTCATTTTTTCTTTCATCGAAATCCATATTTGTAGTTGTTGTATTCATCTGTGATAGTGCTAAAATCAAATATTAATTTGTTGTTTGTCTTTTGTTGCCCAAGTCTTTTTCGATGGTTTCCAGTTTTTCTTCGGTCAGCGGATAGAATAGAATAAAAAGTACCGAAATTGCTGCTGCTGCTGCCGGTAGAATGCTCAACATCAACTGGATTCCGTTTTGGGTTACCGCGGTTTGTTCCACATTGGCTTGAAAACCATAATAGCCCAAAAGCCATCCTGTTGCCGCTCCACCGATTGTCCATCCAAATTTTTGCGACATCGAAGAAGCCGAAAAAATAAGTCCCGTGGCTCTTCTTCCTTGTTTCCATTCGGAGTAATCGGCGCTGTCGGCATACATGGACCAGATTAATGGGAAGATGCAACCCGCACAAATACTGATCAGTACTTGAAAAACCATGATCAACAGCACTTCTTCTTTTCCGAGAAAATAGAAAATTACGCTTAAAACAGCCGCCATCGCCATTGCACCGAAAAAGGTGTTCTTTTTGCCAATTTTATTGGCGATTGGTGTGGCCGCAATTACTCCAATGATGTTGGCTGCCTGCCCCAAAACAAAGTACAAGGAAGTGGGTGTCATGGCAAAAGTTTCTCCAAAAGCGTTGAAACTGTAACTTACCGTGCTGCTTACATAGTATTTAAAATAATACACGGCAGCACCATCACGAATGGAATTGAATACCAATGCACCGATTCCGGCTCCTAAAAGAATCCACCAAGGGCGATTTTTCAAAAGGTCGTTTAGGTCTTCTTTCAAGTTGGGTTTTTCGTCAGAAATGGGTTCCACTCTTTCTTTGGTCAAGAAAAAACAAGCCCAAAAGAAAACCGTGGTAATGATTCCGAAAACCATTATAGTGTATAACCAACCCATTTTGGAATTTAAGCTTCCACCAAAATAATTGACCAAAGGTTCTATTAACCAAAGCGCCAACAAACTTCCGCCGAAGGCAAAAACCATACGATAGGAGGAAAGTGTCGTTCTTTCTTTTCTGTCCGACGACATCACGCCAAGCAAGGAGGCGTAAGGAACGTTGATGATCGAATAGACCATCATCATCAGCGAATAGGTTACGTAAGCATATATGATTTTTCCTTTTTCGTCAAAATCGGGAGTGTAAAAAGTCAGGATGCCTATCAATGCAAATGGAATGGCTGTCCACAAAAGAAAAGGCCTGAATTTGCCCCAACGCGTTTTGGTTCGGTCGGAAATAATACCGACGATGGGATCAAAACAAGAGTCCCAAATTCGGGTAATCAAGAACATGGTTCCAACAACGGCGGGTGCTATCCCGAAAACATCGGTATAGAAAAACATCAGGTACATACTGAATATTTTCCAAAACATGGAGGAAGCGGCATCTCCTAAACCGTAACCGATTTTTTCTTTTAAACTAACTTTGTCTTGCATTTTTTAGGTTTTATGGTCTTTTGGGTTACTTAATTATTTTTTGTAAATTTTTTCTTTGGCGAGGTCTTTCTCGAATAAAATGTTGTCCAGATTATAAAAATCCACAAAATCTTTTTCGCTCACTTGCCCTTTGTAGGGTGCATAATAATGCATTTTTTTCTCTTTTTCTTGCCAGCCGTGGTTTCGCCAAACCAAGACATAAGAAATCTTATAATTGCCAATGGCTTTCATCAAAGTGTCCGTCCACCATTTATTATAAGGAATTGCTTCGTAGCCTGTTTCGGCAAACGCCATTATTTTATTTTGTTCCTTGGCTACTTCATCCATTATTTTGAATTGACTTTGGCAATTTTCAATGAAGGAATTGTCTTTGGTCGGGTCGTTGTATTGGTATTTGTCAAAACTCAAAACATCGGCATAATCCGATCCGGGATAATATTCCAGGAATTCTTCTTTGGATTTGAAATCAGCCGTGTTGTACACATAAATTAAATTGTGAATTCCCTTTTTTTGAAAATAATCCAAGGTGAATTTCCACAAAGTCTTGAATTCTTCCGGGCTTGCATTGTTTTTACACCACCAAAACCAGTTTCCGGTCAATTCGTGATACGGGCGAAATTGCATCGGAATTGGTTTGCCGTTTTTGTCTTTTAAGGTCAAAATGTATTGTGCGGCTTCATCCAGCCAGGACTTGAATTTTTCGTGACTTTCGCCTCCAGGCAATGCTGATGCCAAGGATTTTGGAGAAGTGTCCCAAGCGTTTTTGCCCGTCAAGGGATTGTCGAAATGCCAACTCAAAGTAATAATTCCACCTCTAGAATGGCCTTCCTTAATATATTGTCTCATTTTGTCAAAAGGAATGCCGTCAATATTCTTGTCTGATTTTCTTTCGAGACCACCTAAATCCCAACCATACACTGCGGGATAATCGCCGGTAACGTCTTTTACGTCGCTTCTTCCAGCTTCATATTTCCAGTTTACGCCGTAGGCCAAATCGTCTTGATGGCCAAACAGGATTCCTGTATTCGTTAATCCTCTTAAATTATTGTACAACACTTTGGTTTCGGGTGTCGCATTTTTGTCCGAAAGAGACGATTTAGTATCAATGGTTTGGGCTTTTGAGGAACATCCCGTCCCGACCCAAAAAGAAGCAATCAAGATTGCCATGGTTTTTTTCATGTGATTTTGTTTAAATAACTATAATGATCGTTTTAGATGTAAATATCGAGTTTTTGAGATAATAAAATGCGTAGTTTTTTTGGCTGTAATTGTCAAAATTATAAAAACGGGTTCTATTATAAATGATAAATGTTTATTACAATTGTTATTTTTGAAAATAACGTAAATATATATTTCAAAGGTAATTCGGGGAATCTGTCTTAAATAATATTATTTTGTCAATTATATGTCCTATTTTTACAAATAAAAAATGCGACATGAGTAATTTGAAGAATTTTTATAGGGAAATACCTCCGCTTTCTCCGTTGGATAGTTTTTTAGTTTTCGACAGGGTAAAAGACACTTTTGATTTCCCGGTGCATTACCATCCGGAGTTCGAGATCAATTTTATTGTCAACGGCAAGGGAGTAAAACGCGTCGTTGGCGACAATATTGAAGAAATTGACAACATCGAATTGGTTCTAATCGGCCCTAATTTATACCATGGTTGGGAGCTGAATAAATGTTCGAGCAAACAAATTCACGAAATAACCATACAATTCCACAACGATTTATTTCCGGAATCGATGCTGTCCAGAAGGATAATGGGTCCCATAAAAGACATGTTCAACCGGTCTATTCATGGGATTTTATTCTCAAAAAAAATAGCCGAAGAACTTACTCCAAGACTTATTAAAATTTCAAAATTAGATGGTATGGATTATTTTTTGGAGATTACCTCTATATTATATGATCTTGCCAACTCTCGAAACCAGAGGCTATTGTCAACATATACAGTTGATTATGATATTTTTGACGATTACGACAAAATGAAATTGGTCTACGAATACGTGCAAAAAAACTTTGCCGAAAAAATATCTTTGGAAGACGTTTCCAGCGTGGCCAGCATGACGAGCATCTCCTTTAATCGATTTATAAAAAAACGAACCGGAAAAACTTTTGTCAATTACATCAATGACATCAGGATAGGTTATGCGGCAAGATGGCTGGTGGAAAAAGATTTGAGCATTTCCGAAATTGCATTCAAGTCCGGGTTTAACAATATCGCCAATTTCAACCGAAGTTTCAAGGCTATCAAAAAACGCACTCCAAGTCAATACCGGGAAGATTTTTCTGGTTTGAAACGGATATTATAATTTAAGGGGACATTGGTCCCTTTTCTTTTTTTATTTCCTCGAAAACGTTTGAAACGCCCGTCATTGCTGGATTAATAATTATTGGTATTGCTTTTTTTTTATACAATAATTGTGTATAATGTAATTAATACAAGATAAAATTATCTATTTATAGTATTAAATCGCTTTAAAGCAAAAATATTATCGTTAAATGATATAATACTATTAATTAAACGTTAACGTCTGTTCTATATTTGTGATTATAAATTATCAAATAATTAACACATTTTGATTTTTGAATTGCCTGATTCAAAAATCAGCAACCATTAACTAACTAAACATTTATTATGAAAAAACTATTGTCTAATTTAAATCTATGGAAGCAAAATTACTGGTCGATTCCATTGATTTTGTTTTTATTATTGACTAGTAATGCTATTATTGCTCAGGTTAACGTAACAGGGGTGGTTAAAGATTCAAGAGGAATTGCAATTTCAGGAGCCAATGTTTCCATTGTAGGAAGTAAAAAATCGACTTCTACCGATTTTGATGGGAAATTTGCTATTAGTGCGCCTGCCAATTCTTCGATATCGGTTTCGTTTATTGGTTATGTTACCCAAACTTTAAATGTAAAAAATGGTGGTAAATTCAATGTGATTTTGAATTTAAGTGCCGAAGATTTGCGAGAAGTTGTCGTGAATGTAGGATACCGAAGTGTTAAGAAGAAAGATTTAACTGGAGCCATTTCTACGGTTAGTACCAAAGATTTTGCTGATACCCAACAACTGTCCGTAGATCAATTGCTACAAGGGCGCGCCGCAGGTGTATCCGTAACCAATAACTCTGGCCAGCCCGGAGGTAATGTATCGGTTAAAATTCGTGGTACGACTTCTATTTCAGGAACGAATGAGCCATTGTATATTGTAGATGGTATTCCGATTTCTGGAGATGCTGCCAGTACTGCTACCGGAGGTAATATTGTGTCTGGTTATTTAGGGGCAAATACAGGAAACGTGGCGACGAGTCCTATTGCATTTTTAAATCCAAATGATATAGAATCAATGGATATTTTGAAAGATGCTTCTGCAACTGCCATCTATGGATCAAGGGCGTCAAATGGAGTTGTAATTATTACTACAAAAAGAGGTAAAAAAGGGGTGGGTAAAATTACTTACGACTCCTTTTTCTCTGTTCAAAATGTGACTAATTTATTGGATACGATGACTTTGAGCCAATATGCCGTACAACAAAATGCTTTGGCAACTGTTTATGGTGTAGGGCCGAGAGACGAGTTTGCCGTTCCGTCTGTTTTAGGTGAAGGAACCAATTGGCAAGACGAGATTTATAAAACGGCAGTAATGAGTAATCACCAGATTTCATTTTCTGGTTCAAAAGACGGTACGAATTATTATATTTCTGGAGGTTATGTAAATCAAGAAGGTATTGTTGTGGGTTCAGGTTTTAGAAGATATAATTTTAAAACAAACATAGATACTAAAATAAAAAATTGGTTGACTGTAGGAGTTTCTATTGGAACAGGTATAACAAATGAGGATATTACAATTAATGGTGCAAGTAACGGTATTATTAGTACTTCTATTTTGTCAACTCCAGATGTTGCAGTAAAAGATACTGACGGAAATTACGCCGGTCCACCAGCTGATGGTTCAATAGGGGTATGGATCAATCCAGTTGCTTCGGCCTTGATGAATACCAATAAGTTGATTAAAAGGAATTTCTTGGGCAATTTTTATGCTAATTTTAAAATAGCAAAAGGATTTGAATATAGATTTGATTTGGGTGGCTCTACAAATGTTGATAATTTTGAAGGTTTTCAACCTACTTATACTTGGGGTGCCGCAGTCAAAGAAACTAATGAGTTGGTAGAGAGAGCCAACAATTGGTATGGTATCAATGTTAAAAATGTTTTAACCTATAAGCTTGATTCAGGAGAGCATCATTTTAATTTCTTGGCTGGCCAAGAGGCCAATGATAGCCATTGGTACGGAAATTCACAGTCGGTTGCGGGCTTGTTAAGTAATGATATTCATTCTATTAGTTTGGGAGATCCTGATACTGTTACTGCATCAGAATATAAAGGAAGTTCCGCTTTGTACTCTTTCTTTGGGTCATTTAATTACGACTACAACAATAGATATGGTTTGCAGGCTACAATGAGAGCAGATGGAAGTTCTAATTTTGGTCCAGGCGAAAAATGGGGTTATTTCCCTTCGGTTTCCGGTTATTGGAAACTTTCAAATGAGGCTTTTATGGAAGGAACCAAAGAGTATATCGATAATATCAAATTCAGGGGTGGTTATGGTGAGACAGGAAACCAAAATATTGGAGGAGCAGGTTATATAAGTACTGTTCGTGCCATAAAATCGGCAATGGGTAATTTCTTTACGGTTAATAACATTGCAAATCCTGGTTTGACTTGGGAAACTTCTGTGCAAACGAACTTTGGTTTGGATTTCACGCTTTTTAATTCAAAACTCCAAGCTACGTTTGATGTGTACAGAAAACAGTCAGAAGGATTTTTATTCGTCTTGCCATTGCCTTATTATGTAACTGGAACAGAAGCTTATCAGGGTGGTTTAGGAGCGCCGAATGTGAATTTGGGAAGCCTGAGAAACGAAGGTTTTGAGATGACTTTAGATTACAATAATAGGTTTGGAAACGACTTTACTTGGAATTCAAAAGTGATTTTCGCAATCAACAAAAACAAATTGTTGGAGTTGCAAGATAATTTTGATTTGACAAAAGACGTATTGCTTAACGATTATACCACAAAAGCGGTAACCAAAACAGTGGTTGGTCAACCCGTTGGTCAATTCTACGGATATCAAGCCGTTGGTATTATCAGGACCAATGAACAATTGGCAAATGCGCCTATTCCTTTTACGGGAAATAAAGCCGTGAAAAGCCAATTGGGAGATATTGAGTATGTGGATCAAAATAAAGACGGTTTGATTGACGACAAAGATTTGACTTACATTGGTAATCCACAACCGAAATTCACTTATGGTTTCAATAATACTTTTAAATACAAAAATGTTGATTTAGGGATATTTTTACAAGGAGCTTACGGCAATAAAGTAATGAACCTAACCAGACGAGCCGGTACTAAAAACCAACGTTTGTATGAAAATCAATTGGCTGAAGCCGTAGATTTCTGGACACCGGACAATGTTGATGCAAAATATCCAAGACCCGATGGTGCCGATGGACATCCAAATATCGCCATCTCTGACCGTTATGTAGAAGATGGATCATACCTAAGAATTCAACAAATGACTTTAGGTTATAATTTACCTTCGGATGTACTTTCGAAAGCAAATATCAGTAAATTAAGATTTTATTTGGGTGTTCAAAATCTTTACACATTTACAAAATATACAGGCTATGACCCAGAGGTAGGATCATACAATCAAGATGCGCTATTATCAGGAATTGATTCAGGGCGTTATCCTACCAATCGTAGTTTCACTTTTGGATTGAACTTAGAATTTTAATTTACTACTCTTATGAAAAAATATATCAATATAAAAGCCTTGGTTGTATTCTTGACACTAGGTTTGGCTACCACTTCTTGTAGCGAAGATTTCTTGGATCGTCCATCTGAAGATAGTTACAGCAGTGACCAGTTTTATAATACTGACGAACAAGTAGAACGAACTACTTATGGTATGTATGGCGCAATGTGGGCACCCTATTACACCAAAAATTTTTACGCATTGTCTGAATTGTCTTCAGGGAATTGTATCGCATACGCAGATGGACCGGAGTTGATCCAGTTTAAATTAACCTCTGATAGTCCTATTTTGCTGGATTCTTGGAGAGCATGTTTTGCAGTTATAGCGCAATCAAATAATTTAATTAATAATATTGAAAAAGATGCTACCCAAGATGTAAGTAGTGCAGTAATTAAAAATACAGTTGCAGAGGCTCATTTTTTTAGAGCCATAGCTTACTTTTATTTGGTTCGTTTGTATGGACCGGTGCCTATTGTAGAAGATAATTTAGCTTTGGCAAAAGCCCCGTTGGTAAATACAAATAGAATAGAAGATGTTTATACGTTTATTGAAAAAGATTTAAAATATGCTGCAGCAAATCTTAAATCAAAAGTTAGATCGAGAACTCCCGGGGGAGACAATATTTTTGTAACCCAAGGTTCTGCCGAAGCCTTTTTGGCAAAAGTGTATTTGTATGAAAAAAAATACCCTGAATCTAAAGCAATGGCCGAAAAAGTTATTAATTCAGGTGAGTTTGGTTTGTTGCCAAATTTCGCAGATTTGTTTTTGACAAGTAAAAACAATAACCATGAGTCTATTTATTCTTGGCAATGGTCTGGCGCCATAAATAGTTATGGAGGAGGAAATTTTTCCAATATTCAATATGGTTTGGATATTTTGAATGACAACGCTTCTTACGGAGCTACTTATGTGCCAACCAATGATGTTCAAGACGCTTTTGAAATTGGAGATTTAAGAAGAAAAGAGTCTTTTATGATTTACGGTGATTCTTATCCTAACATGAAAGCTGACGGTGTAGTGGGTTTTGTAATGGATAAAACTAAATATCCTGATTTATTGGGCAATACAGGTGCTGCGGTTAAGAAATACGTAGTGGGACAAGCCACTAGCGAAACTGGACCAGCTGACTCATGGGGAGGAATGAACAACACTAATTATATAATGCGTTATGCTGATCTTTTATTGATTCATTCTGAGGCAATTATGGCAGGAGCCTCTGAAACTACCAATCCTCTTGCTAAAGAATCATACAATAAAGTAAGACTTAGAGCTGGTCTTGCGGCTTTAGGAACCAATGTGCCATTAACAAAAGCGGCTTTATTCCATGAACGCAGGGTAGAGTTTGCTTTTGAAGGAGAATTTTGGTTTGATTTAGGAAGATTACCACGTCAGGAAGCAATCAATATAATCTCTCAACAAGATAGAGGTTTTGATTCCCAAGGAGTGACGCATTATACACCGACACCAACTGATTTTATTTATCCAAAACCAGATATCGAAGTTAGAAAAAATCCAAAATTGAAAGAGGCACCAGTTCCTTACAATTTCAACTAATTTTTTAAAAGTAAATTATTATGAAAAACATAAAAAATAAAATGGTCTTAAAGTTGTGCTTTCTGGCTTCAATTTCAATTTTTCTTCTCTCTTCTTGCTCAGATGATTCTGATAGCAGTAGCGGAAAAGTGGAAGTATCAGGAATCAGTAGATCAGTAGTTGACGATCCATTAGTGGACGGTGATAGACAAGTTGATGTTCCCACGGAGATTATCAACGCAGGAAATTATTATATCATCCGAGGGTCAGGTTTCGCATCCTTAAAATCGATTTCGTTTAATGGTTTAGAATCTTATTTCAATCCAACCATGGTTACAGATAATGCCATTGTTGTGCTGGTGGATCAAAAAACACCCTATTATAACGAAATGGACGAAATGAAAATAGTGACCAATTCGGGCACTTATACATTTACTATTGCTGTTAGACCTCCAAATCCTAACATTACTGGATTTCCAATCAATCCTAATCCAGGAGACATAATCACCATTACAGGAGAATATTTTTTACGTCCTGTTGTGAATTTTGGGGATATTGCAGTTCAGCCAATATCATCAACATTAACAGAGATTAAAGTAAAAGTGCCTAATAATATTCAATATAAAAGTTTATCGGTAACCAATGTGTCAGGGACAACAGTTGCAGGCCAGTCTTTAGGTTCCGCTATTTACGATGATGCTTATACTAATTTGATGAGTTATAACGGTCTGTGGAGACCAGCAACCAATCATTATGACATTGCTTATGATAAAGATGCCAAACAAGGCGTAAAATGCATCAATTGGACTTCAGGCCCAGATTGGGATGGTTTGTATATTGGTATTGATAAATCTAAAGTAGACATGTCTAAATATAAAGGAATCCGCATAAGTATCAAAGGTCAAAAAGCGGGTTCGGTAAATGCAATTATTAATGGTAATTGGGGAGCTACTGCTTCACTTAAATTCGGTACAAGCTGGACTTATTTTGAAATTTTGTTTGCTGGAGTTGGAAGTCCGACAGAGCTAACGGAAGTGACATTTCAAGAAACAGGAGGTTTTGGAGGAAACAATTTATTTATCGATGATATTGGATTGGTGTTAAAATAATTGTGACGGATTCTAAAAAATGAATTTAGCTTGTTAAGTTCATCAATTGGAATCTTTATATTAAAAACTAAAAATAGAATGTATGAAAAATATATATAATAAATTAAAACATATTGCTGTTTGCGCCATTTTGGTCGTTACGGTTTCTTCTTGTGATAATAGCATTGAAGATATTGGAGGAGCCCAGCAAAATTACAACACGGCATACGGATTGCTTATGGCAAACAGTAATTTAACTACGTTTGTCAAAGCAATACAATTAGCCGGTTTAGAATCGACTTTAAATACTGCCGAAGATTTTACGTATTTTGTTCCTAACGATACTACTTTAAATACTTATTTGGTTGCTAACGGTTATGTAAATGAGTTGGGGTATCCAGATATTACAAAGGTTCCTGTCGAAGATTTAAAACAACTTGTTCTAAGTCATGTTGTTAAAGGTGTCAAAAAAAGGGTCGCTAAACTTGAAGGTGTAGAAGCTGATTATCTGGAAACAGGGGAATATGCCACGATGGCCAATGCAATAAATGCGGACTTATATTTATTGGGCATCAATGTAACCAATGGTGTTTTAAAGGTAAATGGATCTGATAAAGATGCACCGGGATTAGATTATTACGGCACAAATGGTTTTGTAAATGTTCTTAGCAATGTAATTGTGTTAACTCCACCAGCTCCGGTAATTACAAGTTTGTCACAAGTGTTGGCTTCTCCTGGAGATGTTATTACAATTACTGGACAAAATTTTGTAAAAGTTAAAAAGGTTAAGTTTGGATCTACCGCAGCTACATTTACGGTAGTGTCTAAAACACAAATAAAAGCAACTGTACCGGCTGATTTTAACTCCTTTGGTCTTATTGTTGTAGAGACTGAATTCGGTGTATCTGCTCCAAGTAGCATAGGTGTCAAGTATTTACTATACGAAGATGCACTCAAAGGCTGGGGCTGGGGCTGGGGAGGTGATATCACTTGGCAAAGCAACGAAAAAGTTAGCAGGGGAACCTATTCAATCAAAAAAGTTGCAGAAGCTTGGAGTGGACTTTTCATGCACTCTGATTTGCTCCTAAATACCGCAGATTATCAATTTGTTAAAATGTCTATATTTCCAAACCAAAGCACCAAGATTATGGTTACCATAAACAGTGATACAGGTGACTCCAGCAAAGGTACGACAGTTACATTGATACCGGGTCAATGGAACAATATTTCAATCCCTATTTCAGATTTGCATCCTGAGCTTATACCGGGAGGAAATTTTGATAGTGTCTTTGTTCAAGAATTTTCTGGAATTACAATTACTCCAGCCAGTATTCTCTATATAGATGATATTGGATTTTTATAAAATTTGATTTAAGTTTTTGAGTTGAAGTTAGTTTGAGATATTCCCTGATTGAAAAGTTAGGGAATATTTTTTTAGAAGCATTTCCCATAATTCTGTTGGTCAACCATAAATTTGACAAATTGTACTGTTTTTTAGTGTATTTTGAAAAGAAAGTATCACTATATTTAGTGTCTATTGACTAAACTTGTATGTTTTGCTACCCATTATTTTGTTAAACTTCATCCAATGAAAAATTCCAATAAAGTACATTTTCTACTATTTATATTCTGTAGTTTTAGTTTTTCCAGTTTCTCCCAATCGACTTCAAATAGTAAAAATCGGGAACACATTTCCATCGATAAAAATTGGCAATTCGCCTTTGGTCATCCTTTTGATACGGCCAAAGATTTCAATAACGGAACAGGTTATTTTTCCTATTTGGCCAAAACTACTTATGGCGACGGAGCTGCCGCCGCAGATTTTGACGATCGCTCTTGGCGAAAACTCGATTTGCCGCACGATTGGGCAGTCGAGCAAGGATTCAGCGAAAAAGCCAGTTACAGCCACGGATTCAAAAACATTGGAAGGCAATTTCCAGAAGCCAGCATTGGTTGGTACCGAAAAAAAATAAGTATTCCAAAAGAAGATTTGGGACGTAGAATCCACATCGCTTTTGATGGCGTTTTTCGCAATGCAACGGTTTGGTTCAACGGACATTATTTAGGAATACATCCATCGGGATATTTGGGTTTCGAATACGATGTTACCGATTATATCAACTATGGTGGCGAAAACACAATCGCCGTTCGAGTGGATGCGATGATGGAAGAAGGCTGGTTTTACGAAGGTGCCGGAATCTATAGACACGTTTGGCTCAACAAAACCAATTCCTTGCACGTTCCCGCTGACGGAACTTTTGTAAGCACAACTAAACTCAACAACAATACTTCTGAACTGGCTTCAAAAGTTTCGGTAATCAACGAAGGAGCAAAGACTCAAAGCTTTAAAATAGTTCAAACGGTTTATGATAATTCAGGAAAATCAATCGCCACGGCTACAATTGATAATCTGAATTTGCGACCAATGGAAACCAAAGAATTTGAAACCGAATTATCCGTTGCGAATCCCAATTTATGGTCAGTTGACAATCCTTATTTGCATAAAATGGTTACGAATATTTATGTAGGAACTGAATTGATGGATACCCAAACCACCAATTTCGGAATCCGAACGGTACGTTTTGATGCCAATAAAGGATTTTTATTGAACGGAAAACACCTTAAAATAAAAGGAACCAATAACCACCAGGACCACGCAGGAGTGGGAGCGGCAATGCCCGATGGTTTGCAGGATTTTAGAATTGCAACCTTAAAATCATTTGGTTCCAATGCCTATCGCTGTTCACACAATCCGCCAACACCGGAATTATTAGATGCTTGTGACCGATTGGGAATAGTAGTCATAGACGAAACCCGATTGATGGGAATTACAAGCACCCAATTAAGCGAATTAAAACGGATGATGCTTCGAGACAGAAACCATCCAAGCATAATTAGTTGGTCTATCGCCAATGAAGAATGGGGAATTGAAGGCGACATCAAAGGCGCTCGAATGACCAGAACCATACAAGATTATGCCAAAACCATCGACACCACAAGAGGAATTACGGCAGGAATCAGCGGCAATTGGGATAATGGTATTGCCACTGCGGTCGATGTTGTGGGCTACAATTACATCAAACACGGCGGAAAAGAAACCACCGACAAACACCACCGTGAATTTCCAAATCTAGCCAGTTGGGGAACCGAGGAAGGTTCCACCTTTGCCACAAGAGGAATCTATTTTGAAGACAACGAAAAGCAATTCAAACCGGCTTACGATTTGCCTCAATCGCCCAATGCGCACAGCATCGAACAAGGTTGGAAACATTACGATTCTCGCGATTATCTCGCCGGAATGTACATTTGGACAGGATTCGATTATCGTGGAGAACCCTCACCTTACGTTTGGCCGGCGACAGGCTCTTATTTTGGAATGCTGGATCAATGCGGTTTTTACAAAGACGATGCTTGGTACCTGAAATCGTGGTGGGGAAGCGAACCCGTTTTGCATCTTTTGCCCCATTGGAATTGGAAAGGAAAAGAAGGTAAACCCATCGATGTTTGGGCGTACAGCAATTGCGATGAAGTGGAATTGTTTCTAAACAAAAAAAGTTTAGGCAAGAAAGCGATGGAAAAAAATGGTCATTTGGAATGGAAAGTAAATTATCAACCCGGAACATTGGAAGCAATTGGATATAAAAATGGCAAGAAATTTTTAACTGAAACCGTAAAAACCACTTCCGATGCCGTGGCTCTTGGCTTGCAATCGAACGTGAAAACAATCCAAGCCAATGCTACCGATATTGCAATGATTACAGTTGATACCAAAGATAAATCTGGCTTGTTTGTACCAACTTCCGAAAATGAAGTTGTCTTTACTATTTCTGGTTCAGGGAAAATAATTGGCGTTGGAAACGGAAAACCAACTTCGGTTGAACCGGACCAATTTTTGGAACAAAATACCGTTATCAACATTTCGAATCTAAAAGAAAAAATTGTCAATTCCATTTCAGAAACGGCTGAAACAGCAGATAATTTGGATATTTCCAATTGGGATAACGCTTTCAAAGACCCTCGCGACACCATTTTTGGAAAGAAAGCCAAAACCGTGGTCTATCGCACCACTTTTGATTTGCCCGAAAATTTCAAAGACACCCAAATTAACTTTTTTTACAATAGTATCGGGCAATCGCAGTCTATTTACATCAACGGAAAGCAAATTGCAAATGCCATTCCAGAAAACAAAAAAGGAGACACTTTTGTATTAGATAAAACCAATCTCCGTGCTGGGAAAAACACGATAGTGATAGTAGCCGAGCCTTTAATTTACAAGTACAAATGGGGAACCGTCAATATCAATCCGGGAACGATTCAGGTGATTACGCCAGCGCCAACTTGGAAACGCACGCTTTTTAGCGGTTTGGCACAAGTCATTCTGCAATCGACAGGTGAAGCGGGCGAAATTACCTTGACTGCCAGCAGCAACGGACTCAAAAAAGCCGAAATAAAAATAAATGCAGTGAAATAAATAGAAGAAATGAATTGCCACAAGCTTTGAATTGCCTCCAGCTTTAGCTGGAGGGAAAGGGAATGAATATCAAATTGGCTTTAGCCAAAAAGAATGCAATTTTGCTAAAGCCAATTTACACTATGGCTATTTTATTCCTCCAGCTAAAGCAGGAGGCAATTCAAATATAAAATATAATTAATAAACATTAAAAATGAAAAAATTACTCCTCAGTTTACTTTTAACCGGAACAACAATTCTGGGCTTTTCGCAAGGCAACACCCGAAAACAAGAATTAGGAAAATACAAAGGCCTGGCAATGACTCCGCCAATGGGTTGGAATTCTTGGAATACTTTTGCCACCAATATCGACGAAAAATTAGTCAAAGAAACCGCCGATATTATGGTCTCGTCTGGAATGGCAGCGGCGGGTTACAATTATATTGTGCTCGATGACGGCTGGATGACCAAAGAACGAGACGAAAATGGTGATTTAATTCCCGATCCCGTAAAATTTCCAAGCGGAATGAAAGCCATAATCGATTATGTGCATTCCAAAGGACTGAAATTCGGCTTGTACAATTGCGCCGGAACGCATACTTGTGCGGGTTATCCTGGAACTCGTGGTTACGAATACCAAGATGCTCGTTTTTATGCCAAGTTAGGAATCGATTTCTTGAAGTACGATTGGTGCAACACTGCAGGAATCACCGCCAAAGAAGCCTATAATACAATGAGTAATGCGTTGAAAGTGGCTGGAAGACCCATCGTTTTCAGCCTTTGCGAATGGGGCGACAATCAACCGTGGGAATGGGGTGAACCCGTTGGAAATCTTTGGAGAATTTCGGGCGATATTTATCCTTGTTTTGATTGCGAATTCAAGCATCCTGAAAATTGGTCGTCCTGGGGATTTATGAAAATTGTCGAAATGCGAAAAGACATCCGTAAATATTCGGGACCAGACCATTGGAACGATTTCGACATGATGGAAGTGGGCAACGAAATGACAACCATCGAAGATCGATCTCATTTTGCTATGTGGTGTATGATGGCATCACCTTTAATCGCTGGAAATGACTTCCGAAAAATGAAACCTGAAACCTTGGCTATTTTGACCAACAAAAATTTAATTGCCGTAAACCAAGACAAATTAGGTATTCAAGGATTCAAATTAACGGTAGAAGACGGAGTGGAAGTTTGGGTAAAACCTTTGTCGGATGGTGCTTGGGCAATCACTTTTTTGAACAGAACCGACGCTCCCAAGAAAATCAATTTCGATTGGAAGAAAAACCCAATCAAGGATGCCGATTTTGGTTACGATGCCGATTTTAACAAAACCATCTTCAAAATCAAAGACCTTTGGAAAAACAAGGAAGCAGGAACCACCAAAAAGAATTTCACTGCCGATATTGTCGCTCACGACGTGATTACGTTGAAATTAACTCTTTAAATTTAGAAAGCATGAACTTCAAATCTAAAATTATAGTGCTTTTGCTTGTGTTGATTTCTAGTGTGACAAGCGCACAATTCGTGAAAAAACACGGCCAACTTAGTGTCAAAGGAACGCAGTTGGTTGATAAAAACCAAAACCCAATTGTATTGAGAGGAGTGAGTTTGGGTTGGCATAGCATTTGGCCCAGATTCTACAATCAAAAAACGGTGGCTTGGCTCAAAAAAGATTTCAATTGCACGATTGTTCGTGCTGCGATGGGCATCGAAATTGGAGAACATCCTTATGTAAAGGAACCTCAATTTTCCGAAGATAAGATAGAATCCGTAATCAAGGGAGCCATCAAATCCGATATTTATGTCATCATCGATTGGCACAGCCACAACATCAATTTGAAAGAAGCCACAGCCTATTTTGATAAAATTTCGAAGAAATATGGCAAATATCCAAACGTGATTTACGAGGTTTTCAATGAACCCGATTATGAAACTTGGCCAGAGGTAAAAGCCTATTCCGAAGCTATAATAAAAGTAATTCGTGCCAATGATCCTGACAATATAATTTTGGTGGGAAGTCCAAAATGGGATCAAGATGTGCATCTTCCCGCTGCTGATCCCATCAAGGGCTATGATAATTTGATGTACACGATGCATTTTTATGCCGCCACTCACGAAAAATGGTTGCGAGATCGAACAGATGAAGCGATGAAAAGTGGCTTGCCTATTTTTGTTTCCGAATCGGCAGGAATGGAAGCTTCTGGCGATGGACCAATGAATTACAAAGCTTGGCAAGAATACATCGATTGGATGGAGGCCAAAAAAATTAGCTGGATCACTTGGTCCATTTCCGATAAAGACGAAACCTGTTCGATGCTGAAAAAATCCGCAAATTCCGAAGGCAAATGGAAAGACGAAGACCTTAAAGAATCAGGTTTGAAAACTCGGGAATTAGTAAGGAAGTATAATGCCGAAATGAAGTAACTCTTTTCCAAATCCTAAACAACGCTTTTTATTAACAGAACAAAGTATTATCTTAATAAAAAAGCGTTGTTTTTTTAATTTAGTGCTTAAAAAAGTGATAATTTTTATGTAATCGATTACGCATATTGCTTTTTGTTGTAATTTGCACTACATATTGAATTAAATCACTTTTATACAATGAAAAAAATATTATTTTTAAGCCTCTTTTGGATTGGGCTTTACAATGCCACTGCTCAAAATTATTACATGGCGAGTCCGGAAGGTTTTGGCGCAGCAGCCACTGGAGGTGGAACTCCAACGGTTTTGAATACAGTAACGGTTTCAACCTACACTGCCTTAAAAAACGCCCTTAACTCAACAGCTACTGCAAATGCAGTAATTTTGGTTTCAGGTACGATTGACTGTGTTTATACGAGTGTGTTACTTACCAATAAAACTATTATAGGCTTGCCGGGTGCGAAACTTAGAAACACACAAATTACAATAACTGGAACTCAACCAATACCAAGTGATATCGCTACATCAGCTGCTAATTCTGGAATTTTATCTATTAAACCAGGCTCATCAAATGTAATTATAAGAAACCTTATTTTTGAAGGCCCAGGTGCTTTTGATTGTGATGGCAGGGATAATCTTACGAATGAAGGCACCAATATTTGGGTAGATCACTGTGAATTTCAGGATGGAATTGATGGAAATTTTGACAACAAAGGAGAAGCAGATAATGTAACTATTTCCTGGTGTAAATTTACTTATTTTAAAGATCCAACACCCAGAAATGAATTAAAATTTACAAACGATCATCGTTTTTCTGATTTGGTAGGTTCTGGACCAGAAGCAGAGAATGCTCCAACAGATGGGCATTTCAGCATTACTTTTAAAAATTGCTATTGGGCTGAGGGTTGTGTAGAGAGAATGCCAAGAGCAAGAAATTCAGAATTACATATTTTAAATTGTTATTATAATACAGGTGTAGGAAAGTTAGCCATAGGTGTTGGCGGTGGAACTAACGGTAGCACTTGTTATGTGGAAAATTCTGATTTTGTTAAAGTTGGAAGTACGGGGACTACTAATATTTTTAAAAACTATACGGATGATGGCGGAACGGTTGGGCTAACATTCAATGGATCTGTGAGAGGTACTTCAGCTACACCTATTGGATCTTATACAGGTACTGCAGTTGCTGTAAAACCTACTTACTCTTATACCGTGCTTCCTGTAGCCAATGTAGCGGCTTATGTTTCCAATGCAAGCTGCGGAGCAGGAGCTACTTTGCAAGTTTCGCCAACGGGAGCAATTTCTACTAGTTGCGCTAATTTAGGCGTAAAAGATCAGACATTAAATATGGGCAATCTTTATCCAACAACTGTTGATGCTGTTTTAAATATTGATTTATCGGATAGTATTTCTGGAAATGCCACCATAAACATCTTTTCGGCTACAGGTCAAAAAGTTTTTTCGTATTCCAAAAATAATGTTTCCCCTTCTGAAAAATTGTCGGTTAATGTAGCGGACTTGTCTAAAGGAATCTACTTGTGTAATCTTAAAGTTGGTGAAGTTTCCAATACTTGGAAGTTTATCAAGAAATAGTTTTTCTTTAAAAAACATCATAAGGGCTTGCAGAAATGCAGGCCTTTTTTGTATTGGGAAGGTAGGTGTTATTGTTTCTTGCGGTTCCACCATCGAATGGCTGAAAAACGAACTGCAACTCTTTGGCGAAAGCCGGAAAACGGAAGCGATGGGACATCAGTTCAAGATAATAACGGCGTTTATGTCGTGCCAGCTTTTAGCGGATTGGGTGCGCCTTATTGGAATAGGAGCCGAAAAGCATCTATCAAAGAACTGACTTTCGATTCCAAAAAAATCATGTTGTGATGGCGACTTTGGGAAATATTCTTTTCAAAATCAAAGCCGTTTTGGATTGCTGCATAAAGGTACCGGTGTTCCCGTCCAAGAATTGATGGTCAACGGTTGTACAGGCCATAATTTTGTCATGAAATCCTTTGAAGGATTTGCTCGATGGCAAAGTGATAAAAGTGCCATCTAATGTCGCAGGTTTCTGGCTTTGGTCGCAGGAATTTTAATGCCTTGGAAGAAGTGCGGCAATTGTTTGGAAAAAGATTCGCTTTGAGTTCGGGTAAATATTCTGAAGCAGGAAAGCAGTATCAGCTTAGGAATGAACGGGTAGATAATACCATTTAGAAATATAAAATAATCCAATTCTTGCTCCATCTCCTTTGGAGAGGGTTGGGGTGAGGTTAAACAAAAAAAACTATTTTATATTTCTAAATGGTATAAAGTCCTATTTTACAAAATGAAAGAAGCCGTCTCTTGTGAGACGGCTTCTTTTGGTTTTTAATTAATTTGTGGTTTTAATAGGTCATCAACTTAACTGCTTTTTGACCTTCAGCATCTTTGACAACAACTATCCAAATACCTTTGTTTAAATTAAATTGGGTATTTTCAATAGTATCGAATGATTTGACTAATGCTCCATTTAAATTATAAACATTCACTTTTGTGTTTGATTTTACATTAGACACCACTATGACATCTTTGTAGGCATACACATTTACATTCGAATTAGCAAGATGTTGTTTGATTCCAAGAGCTGGATCATTGGCAATCAATTGAGGAATTGGATCCCAACCATCAGAACCTTTGGTGAAATTCAAAGTAGTGATAGCTGTACCATCTGTCAATGTAGGCGAAGACAATTTAGTAGCCCAGGATGCGCGACTTGACGAGTTGTCTACTCCCGAATTTTCAATTGTTCCGTATTCGTACATTTTGGCAGATATTCCTCCCAATGAATTTTGCCATCCAAGAGGTTTAATCAATGATAATCCTTCCGATCCCGGGAAATTACTTGTTTCGATTGTAGTGTTGTAAAACACCACTTCGCTAGTAGTTGCTTGCCAAGGACGACCAAAATAACCTGGTTTAGAACGATAAGTAGAAGCTGTTTCAGTTCCTGGAATAGCTGTTGTAACATTACATTCGTACATCAAGTATCCTCTTCCTGAAGCTTGTTGGGCAGCTGTTAAGTAAGATTCGTCTCCGCTAACATCACTGGTATTCATGGCTAAATCAGTTTTATAAAAAACAGCGGTCATTCCACCAAAAATATAATCGACAGCTCCCATCATTACTCCTTTGTAAACGACCACTCTTGAGCCTACACCACCAAAGAAAGAATCCTGACGGCCTACAACTCTACATTTGTTCAATACCACTTTGTCAACATTATTTGTAATCGAAAGGGCAGCTGCTCTTTCTACAAAACTTCTGTCTTGAACTGCAGTATTTCCAATATTTGTTGGACGTACTCCTTTGCTTTCCGAAGTCCACATTACCACAACATCCTCAGATTCTTTTTTAGAGATGTATTGATTGAATGAGTTTTCGAAGATAATGTCGTTGGCTTCAAAACCATTGGCATAAACAACAACTGTTGCATTCCAATAAGAACCATTGGTAGTACCCGATCCTTTGTTTTCATAGGTTAGGTAGCCATTCTCTTTATTTGTTTTTAGTACATCGGCATTCCATTTTTGGTTGTTCTTCATACTATAGTAATTGTAACCATGTCCATAATATGATGTAATACGAACCGCTCCATCTTTAATGTCAACACCTTTGTTTAGTAAGTCAATATTAGGAGTAGTTGCCGCATTTTTTAAAGTAACATTTGCTTGTGTTATTTCCAGCATTTCTTCATAATTACCTGGATCAATCATGATAGTTACGCGATCTGAACTGGTACGAGTCATTTTAGAAACGGCACTAAGCGCAGCATTTATAGTTTGATACTCTTTGTCTGTACCAACTGTAATTATTGATTTGTAAGGGTTACTTCCGCCAACTGCTATATTTGTAAAATAAGTAGTTGCAGCACCTGAACCAACGGTAATGGTTACAAAACCAGGAACAGAACCAGCATATGAATATTCTACATTTTCAAAAGTAGTTGTACTATTGCTTGCCGTTGTAATTGCAGTTCCTCCCTCGATAGAGAAGTCGGCACTGTAGTAATAGGTAATAGTAACTTTGTCTCCAACATTTACAGGGACTTTAATAGTTGCTCCTGCTTTAGTGGTGATGTGTCCTTTGGCAATTTCATTGGCAATGGTACCTGTAAATAACATTCCTTTATAGGCTGGCGTTCCATTTGCAATAACTTTATCGTCAAATGACCAATTGGTAACTGGTTTGAAATCGAATGCTTTTGAAGTATTTGCTCCATTCACGGTTAGGTTAGAAATTAATCCTGTTTCAACTGGATATTCATCTAAACCACTATAAGCAACGGTGTAAACACCATTTCGCAAAGCTATACCTGAAACGGAACTGAAATTGTACACATAACCCGATTCATTCAAATTTGTGAAAGTCAAAGCTAATTTAGACAACTGGGTAGCATCCAATCCTGTAGTATTAATGGCTACGTTGTAAACCGGTTTAGCAGTAAAAGCAACATCAACAGCCACAGCTGCATTTCCGATTGTAATTTTATTCGAAAGAATTTCATAATTGTTGACACCTTGACCAGAAATCGTATATTCTACGTTAGGTTCTAATTGCACTGTATATGTCGCTGCTCCAGTATTTATAACTGGTGTTGGAACATAAATTTTATTTGCTGATGCAGCTGGAACATAATTCAATGTCACTTTTGAAATATCGGTGCCTAAACCTGTAATATTTCCTGACACAGTGTGAAGTTCAACTGCTTGTATGGCTATGTCATAAGTTGTAGTGGTGTTTGTTACATTTAAAGAAGTCCCATTACTAATTATATATCCATTGGCTCCAGCTAAACTTAAAGCATAAGTATATCCTTGAGGAAGGTTAACATTATAAGTTCCGCCGGAAACAGCTGATGACCAAATTTTACCTGCTTCGTTAGTGAATACAATTGTGTAACCACTTGGTATTCCAGATGCCAATGTAACATCTACATTTCCTGTCAATGCTTTATATACCGCATCTTTTCTTAAAATTCTATAATAGCTTGGTTTGCCTTGGGTATCAAATACATGATAAGTACCAGCTTGTTTAGCAACAAAGTGTAGTTCTGTAACAGCTGTTGGAACTGAAACTTGGTTGGTTTGAGAGGCAGCGTCTGCTACATATTGAAAATTGATAATTCCACCTGCATCTGTGCTGGCGAAAATGGTAATTTCATCGTCTGCACTTAATGTAAGACTCATGTATCTTCCTGATGCTGCTGCGGCGTTAACATAAACTCTTCCCGTATAATCTACAGCTCCAGCAATGTTTTCGTCGAAGCGCGTAAGGTTAGTGTTTGTCGTTCTCAATCTGTCGTCTGAACCTCCAACCCAACTCAATACACCAGCGGTAAAAGAAGGCAAAACATTGGCAGTACTTCCTGCTACAATCGATGAATTATACCAAGAGTTAATGGTAGTGGCTGTTAATTGATTATTGAATAAGGACGTGTCTAATTGTACAGCTCCAAAATCCCAAGCATCCGTTTTGCCATTTGAAGCGACAATAGTTGCTGCATTTTCAATATTCATGCCGTGAATATAAAATTCAGCATTTGGAAATGAGGCACTTTTTAATGTTGCCGTAATTACACCTTTAGGGCCAGTATAGGTAAAACTTACTGCCGTCCCATCTGCGCCTCCAATGTTTTGAGCATTCACAGAACCTAAAACATTAGAATTGGAATCTTTAAACTCAAAAACTCCGTCAGTTCCACCGCCATAGGTACAAACCACGAATGTTACTGTAGCATTACCTGCAACTATGATATCCATAGAGTTTCCAGGAAAGAATACCGCTCCGTGTGCTGCATCATGATATCCGAATTTTGAGGCATCCACAGTAGTGTTGCTTTTTAAATTAAGAATACCATCACTTGTTGTAAAAGTGTTGTAGCGCAATGCTTGGTAACTTGTTTGTGGAAGAACAGTGCCATTTGCAAAATTATAGGTATAGGTTTTTCCGGGTATTGCTTCAACCACCACACTATTGTCTGCTATGTTTAAAGCATAGGTTGTAGGATTCGAAGTTGGATCAGAAAAAGTGATGGTAAGCACATTTCCATTTGCAGCAACAGAAGCAATATCACCAGTTAGAGTTGGTGTATAATAAGATAAAGCTTTGCCGTTTAAAGGAATTTGTATTGATGCTGTTTCATTTGTTGCACTTATAACAGTCCCAGTACTTAATGCTACAGTTGCATTAGCGCTAGCATCTGCACCTGCGGTAAATGTAACAACGGTTCCATTGATAGTAATTGTTCCTGCTTTTTGAACCCAAGGAGTCAATGAAACAGGAGTTGTAACTGGTACAACTTCAATATATGGAACATAATTTGTACCTGTAAAATCTAATGTTACCACACCGGCAGTACCAACGTATAGAAAATCTACTGAAGTTCTATTTGTATCAAAATTGGCTAAGGTAGTAGAGGATTGAGATGATTTATCGAAATTTCCTGTTGCACTTGAAACTGAAATTGTACCTGCGGAAAAAATACTACCACCAACTTTGATATACGAATTACCGTTAACTTGTAATTTAATTTGATTACCTGCTTTTAGGACAGAACCGTGTTGTGAACCATTATAACCATAAGTATTACTTGCACCTGGAACAATTTCTACCAATCCTTTGTTTATGCCAACATTTCCAGGCGTAATTTTAGGAATAATGCTTCCATCTCTAAAGTCAAAGAAATAAGGTACATTTTTAACAGATGCAGTGTAAGCTGCTCCCATTTGGGCAGGTATCACACTTACAGAAGGTAGGTAAACATCACTTCCGGGAGTAACTGCTTTGAAGTTCAATGCTTTTGAAGCACCTGAATAAACAAAATCATAAGTATCAACTAAATCAGTTGTGACTTTTGTGGCTTGAGTTCCCAAATCACCAGAAACTGTTGCCGTTCCCGACATACTTAAAGAAGAATATTGTGAGCCAAGAAATTTTAGTGCGCTACTTCCAGCAACAGCAATGTTCATTTCTTGATTTGCTTTTAAATCCAGACCATAAGTTGTGCCTTGATGAGTATACGCACCAGCCAAAGTTAGCAACCCATCTGTACTTTGTTTATTTGTTATGATAGTGCCATCTGTAAAATCATATTTAGTAGTTCCATTTAAATAACTATTGTCATATAGCTTAATAGTGTATGTTTTGGGGTCAGTACTGCTATTGGCATAAGTAATATTTAAATTGCCTCCAGAAATTGTAGCTGAAGCAATATCACCGGAAACAGTAGGAGTAAGAGTAGATATATTGCCTCCTAAATCAATGGCAACAAATCCATTATCAGGTAATGAACTTAATACAACACCACTACTTAGCGTAATTGTAGCGTTATCTGTTGCTGTGGCTCCAGAACTTAAGTTAATGGTAACTCCATTCAGCGTTACTGTACCTGATTTTTGCACATAAGTGCTTAAAGAAACAGCATAAGGATTAGGAGAAATTTCTATGTATGGCAAGTATGCTGTTCCTCCGCCTGTATGATTAAGAACTACTGTTCCAGCTGTACCAACATAAAGAAAATCTACATATAATGGATTTCCATCGCTAAATGTAGCTCCTGTGTTATTGTTTTGAGAAGTTACGTTAAAAGCTCCTGTAGCACTAGAGGCAGTGATTACTCCTGCGGAATATTGATCTGCTGCAACTCTAATATAGCTGTTTCCGGCAACTTGCAATGTTATTTTATTGCCGTCTTTAAAAGTGATACCGTGCTGGATACCATTTAGTCCAAGTCCATTTGTAGCTCCTGCCTCGATCTTGAACAATCCTGCTGTTATGGTATTTGGAGGACTAGAAGGCACAATACTTCCGTCCCTAAGATCAAAATAATAAGGAATGTTTTTTTCTGCTACTGTAAAGTTTTTTCCTAATTGCGCAGGAATAACTTCAATCTTTGGCAAATAAACATCATTACCCGTTCCCGCAATAGTTTTAAAATTTAAAGTTTTTGCAACACCAGAATATACAAAATCATAAGTATCCACTTTATCGGTGGCTACTTTTGTAACTTGTGTTCCCAAATCCCCTGAAACGGATGCAGTACCCACCATCTTTAGGCCAGAATAAGTAGATCCAAGAAAACGAATCGTACAACTTCCTGGTACGGCGATGTTGATTTCCTGATTCACTTTTAATTGTAGACCATAGCCAGTTGGACTATTATTGTGCCAAATATAAGCCCCGGCTAATGTTAGTTTCCCATCAGTACTCTGCTTCGCAGTAATAATGGTTCCGTCCCTAAAATCATAGGTGACAGCATTTGTAATTTGCCCCTGTACCAAAGACGCAAAAAACAACAATGCGAATAATAAAAAATAATTTTTTTTCATAAAACAAGTAGGTTAGTTATTTTTAAACTCTGAAATAAGTGTAATCGATTGCGCAAATTTAATTTTTTTTTTATCAATACATAAAAAAACAGCCATTTTTTTTTACGCATTACTTAAATTGTACCTATTTTTTTATACATTATTTAAATCAAACCTGTTTTTTAATAATTGGTAATAAATTAAACGAAGCAGTATCAGATTTGCAATAACCCGGTAAATTAATCTATAGTTTTTGCTAGGCATAAAGGTTGTCAAGTTGTATTTCGTAGAATTTTAAAAGCTTTAAGAGTATTTATCTTTCCACTAAAAAAGAGGAAGCTTTTTCCTGAAAAAGATCATCCCAAACTTGAATCACAATCCTTCTATTTATTAGCTGTTTTTTTGCCATATTAATTTGTTTTTGTGCCTTTTTTTAAATTACATTTACAAATGTGAATACTACACTTATGAACAAATTATTTTACCAAAAAATAATAGAAATGATTCAATCTAAATTTTACAAAATCGCATTCGCCGTTTTATGCTGTTCTATATCCATTTATTCTGTTCAATCCCAGACCAAAAGAGACTTTCATGATTGGGCAGCAACTCCGCCAATGGGCTGGAATAGCTGGGATTGCTTTGGTCCCACGGTTACCGAGGCAGAAGTAAAAGCCAATGCCGATTATATGGCTAAATACCTAAAACCCTACGGATGGAATTATATTATAGTCGATATCAGATGGTATGTGGGCAATGACAAAGCACACGGATACAACGAAAAAGATCCCGATTATGTCTTGGACCAATACGGCAGATTTATGCCGGCAGCAAACCGTTTTCCTTCGGCGGCGGGAGGAAAAGGTTTCAAACCCTTGGCCGATTACCTTCATAATAAAGGCTTGAAGTTTGGAATCCATATTATGCGAGGCATTCCCGTAATCGCCGTAAAACAAAACTTGCCCATAAAAGGAACGAATTTCACGGCCAAGGATATTTATTCCGATAAAGACCAGTGCACTTGGTTGCGCGATATGTACACGGTAGTTCCCACCAAGCCGGGTGCGCAAGAATATTACAATTCACTTTTTGAATTGTATGCTTCTTGGGGATTGGACTTTGTCAAGATTGACGACCTTTCTTCGCCTATTTATTTTGAAGGAGAAATCGATATGATCCGCAAAGCCATTGACCGCACGGGGCGTAAAATCGTTTTGAGTACTTCTCCCGGCGAAACTCCAATTGCACACGCCGATCACGTGCAGAAAAATGCGAATATGTGGCGTACCGTTGGTGATTTTTGGGACAGTTGGCAACAATTGAAAGAGCATTTCGAAGTCTTCGAACGTTGGAACAAATGGCGAGCTTACGGTGCTTATCCCGATGGCGATATGTTGCCGCTGGGGCGAATTGGCATCCGGGCAGAAAGAGGCGATCCTCGAATGACGGCCTTTACCAAGGATGAACAATATACCTTGATGACTTTATGGAGCATTTTCAAATCGCCATTGATGTTTGGCGGAAACCTTCCGGACAATGATCCTTTTACGCTTTCGTTGCTGACCAATAAAAACGTGTTGAAAGTGTTGAACGAAAGCACGAACAACAAACCGCTTTTCACCGACAAAGACAAAGCCGCTTGGATGGCTGACGAACCAAAAACAGGAGCCAAATACTTGGCGGTTTTCAATACAACCGACCAAAAAATGGTAACCGAAGAAAAAGCGGTTTGGAACAGCGGAATAATTTCAAGAGCAACTCCAGGTCAAAGTGCCAAGGTTGACATTGCTATTTCGGGTGCCAAAAAACTCTATTTAATAGTAAATGATGCAGGCGATAATACGGATTGGGATCACGCCAACTGGATTGAACCCACTTTATACAACGGAAACGACTCTATCAAACTCACCAGTTTGAAGTGGAGAAAAGCAACATCAGGCTGGCAAAAACCAAAGCTGAACCAAAGCGTTTCCGGCAATAGCTTGATCACGAAAAAAGTTAAATATGAAAATGGTATCGGCACGCATTCCAATTCCATTATAGAATTTGATTTGCCGGAAGGCTACACTCGTTTTAAAACCATTGTTGGTTTAGACGAAGCTTGTATTTCTCAAAATGTGGGTGCCACTGTGAAATTTTTAGTCTTTACTGAAAATCCTTCGGGACCACCGCCACCGCCAAGCGCAAAAATATCCGTAAACCTGAAAAACTTTGGACTTTTGGACAACTATTTGATTACTGATTTATGGTCAGGAAAAGTAGTTGGACAATTTTCGGGCGAGTTTGCTCCCGAAATCAATTCGCACGGAGCGGGTTTATATAAATTGGTAAAAGTGTCGAAATAGGTTGAGTTCAAAAAAGAGTATTAATATCTAAAATTGTTATCGTGAAACAAAGAAGCCTAATTTTATGTTGCCTACTATTTGCAGTACAATTATTTGCTCAAAATTATCAGAAAACGGCTTTGGGTCTAAAAACCAAACTTCAGTCCATTGATGTTGAAGTTCAGTTCTACAGTCCAAGTATTGTTCGTGTTTTAAAATCACCCCAAGGAGTCGCTTTCAAAAAAGAAAGCCTATCCGTAAACAAAAAACCGCAGGAAACAAAATTTACAATCCAACAAAAAGGAGACGTCGTTTCGATGAAAAGCGAAAAATTGAAAGTGGATGTTGATTTAAAATCGGGTAAAATATCGTATTACACACTTGCAGGAGTTGCACTTTTAAAGGAAACAGAATCAGGAGCAACCTTTACTGATTTTGATGATGCAGGATCTAAAACCTATGGCATCAATCAATTATTTACACTAGATAATGACGAGGCTATTTATGGTCTGGGGCAACAACAGCGAGGTAAATTGTCTTTGCGTGACGCAAAAATCAACATGGTGCAAGGCAACACGGACGACTATGTTCCTTTCCTAGTTTCTACAAAAGGGTACGGATTGTTCTGGGATAATTATTCTCCGACTACTTTTGAAGACAAACCCGACAGTACTTCATTCAAATCGGAGGTTGGCGATTGCATTGATTATTATTTTATGGTGGGCGGAAATATTGACGGATCCATTGCGGGTATGCGGGAACTTACCGGACAAGCTCCAATGTTCCCATTATGGACATTTGGTTATTGGCAAAGTAAAGAACGATACAAAAGCCAAAATGAATTGGTAGGCGTTGTGAGTAAATACCGTGAACTGGGTGTTCCTATTGATGGAATTATTCAGGATTGGCAATATTGGGGCAACAATTACCTGTGGAATGCCATGGACTTCCTCAACCCCGAATTCCCAAACCCAAAAAAAATGGTGGATGATATTCACGACATGAATGCACACGTAATTATTTCTATTTGGAATTCATTTGGACCACAAACCAAGCAATTCCGAGAAATGCAACCCAAGGGTATGCTTCTAAATTTTGGCACATGGCCTCAATCAGGATTGGAAGCTTGGCCGCCAAATCGGGACTATCCATCAGGTGTTCAGCCTTATGATCCTTACAATCCAGAAGCTCGCGATATCTATTGGAGGTATTTGAACAAAGGTCTTTTTTCTGTGGGAATAGATGGTTGGTGGATGGATTCATCAGAACCAGATCATCTGGATTTCAAACCTTCCGATTTTGATTTAAAAACCTATCTAGGCTCATTCCGTAAAGTACGCAATGCTTTCCCGTTGATGACGGTAGGAGGAGTTTCAGAACACCAACGTGCAGCAAGTTCGGACAAACGCATTTTTATCCTTACCCGCTCAGCATTTGCCGGACAGCAACGTTACGGAGCCAATACATGGTCAGGCGACGTGAATTCATCTTGGCAATCGTTACGCAACCAGATACCCGCTGGTCTGAACTTTTCGATGAGTGCTATTCCTTATTGGAATACTGATATTGGTGGTTTTTTTGCAGGTGCGTACAAAAAAGGATGGGGTGACGGAACCAAGAATCCATCGTTTCAAGAATTATATGTTCGCTGGCTTCAGTTTGGTGCATTTACTCCCATGATGCGTTCACATGGTACAGATATTCCTAGAGAAATATATAATTTTGGAAAAAAAGGCGAAACAATCTATGATGCGATAGCCAAAACAATCGATTTGCGTTATTCACTCTTGCCATACATTTACTCTACTGCTTGGGATATTACGAATAGTCAATCCACCATGATGCGTGCTTTGGTAATGGATTTTAATGACAAGAAAGTGGTAGAGATGAACAATGAGTATCTATTTGGTAAATCAATATTGGTTGCACCAGTTGTTAATGCCCAATATACTCCGGAAACTATTGTAAAATCAAACGAAGAAACAGGTTGGAATAAAAATAATGATGCCAATGGTGCTAAAGCACAAGCGGTTACTTTTACTCAAGCTAAATCAACAAAAGTGTATTTGCCAGGAGGAACGGTTTGGTATGACTTCTGGACAAACGAGAAAATCAAAGGAGGTCAGGAAATAGAAAAAACAACAACTATCGATGAAATTCCTTTGTATATTAAAGCAGGAAGTATAATTCCTTTTGGTCCCCAAGTGCAATATGCTATGGAGAAAAAATGGGATAATTTAGAAATTCGTGTTTACCCTGGAACCAATGGTGAATTCACTTTATACGAAGATGAAAACGACAATTACAATTATGAAAAAGGAGCCTTTTCGACAATTACATTCAAATGGAATGATAAAGCACAAACACTGACTATTGCTAAAAGAAAAGGAAGTTTCAATGGGATGTTGAAAAATAGAATATTTAATATAGTACTTGTAAATAAGAAAAAAGGAACAGGAGCAACTATCACTTCTAAATTCAATAAAACAATAATCTACAACGGAAAAGCAATATCCGTAAAACTATAAACAACTAAATCAAGCCCCCAGAATTTGTTAATGGACAGATTTTGGGGTTATTTTTAATGTCTTCATTCCACAAAATCTACTTCTTCTAAAAGCATCAAATCAAAATTATGGGCTTCATAATTTACAAGTCGTTTTTTTATCAGGTTGATTTGTTTATATGCTTTTTTAAATTACATTTACAAATGTATAAAACACACTTATAATAAATTTTTTTTAGTGGGAAATAAAAGTTCATTATAATGCTAATAAATTCCTTGAAAAACACCTATGAAAAAATTAAAATCCCTTATTGTTTTTAGTTTTCTGCTTTTTGTCGGCACTTCGGTTTTGGCACAAAAAACCAAAGTTCCTAAAGAAAAAGATATGGGAGCATATCTAATGGTCTATTTTAAAGACAACACCCACGGTTTGTATATGGCCTTGAGCAAAGACGGTTACAGTTTTACCGATGTCAACAATGCCAAACCCATCATAGCCGGTGATACGATTGCCGAACAAAAGGGAATTCGGGATCCATATATTTACCGAGCACCTGATGGAATGTTTTATTTGGCTTTGACCGATTTGCATATTTATGCCCAAAAAGAAGGTTATCGCACAACCGAATGGGAACGCGACGGCAAGCAATACGGCTGGGGAAACAACCGTGGATTGGTGTTGATGAAATCGCCCGATTTGATTCATTGGTCACATTGCATACTCCGTGTGGACGAGGCTTTCCCGGAATTGGCAGACATTGGTTGCGCATGGGCTCCAGAATTGGTCTATGACGACAAAAAGCAAAAAACGATGATTTACTTTACGATGCGTTTTGGCGCAGGTGTAAACAAAGTCTATTATGCTTATATGAACAAGGATTTTACGAAAATGGAAACCCTTCCAAAATCTATTTTTGAATATCCAGAAGGTAAAGAATACATCGATGCCGATATTACAAAGATTGGTAACAAATATCACATGCTTTTTGCCTCGCACAATGGAGGCGCACATATTGAGCAAGCCATTTCTGATTCTATAAATACCAATTATCAATTAGACCCAAAACGTGTTGATCCTGAAAAAGTAGGTTGCGAAGCGCCAACCATTTTCAAAAGAATTGGCGAGAATAAATGGGTGTTGATTTATGATATTTACCGCATCGACCCGCATAATTTTGGGTTTAGCGAAACTTCCGATTTTGTCAACTTTACAAACTTGGGACACTTTAACGAAGGTGTTATGAAAACCACCAATTTTTCTGTACCCAAACATCCAGCGGTAATACAAATCACGAAAAAAGAAGCCCAAAAATTGGCTAAAAAGTGGAACTGCAAAATAAAATTTTAAAAATCCATTCAAACTAACCATTTTTTTGAATTGCCTCCAGCTTTAGCTGGAGGAAAGGGATTAAATAAAATTGGCTTTAGCCAAAACATTTTTTTTTTGACTAAAGCCAATAGATAGCATTATAATTTTTTTCTCCAGCTAAAACTGGAGGCAATTAATCTTTTGAAAACAGAATGACGGAATAATTATAATTTTAAAAAACATGACACCCACAAGTATTCAAAAATCACTTTGCTTCGGATTGATATTCCTTTTAAGTAGTACAATTTTCGGACAGTCTGCTAAATTGGAAAGTTTCCCGTTATCCTCCGTTCGCTTGCTCGAAAGTCCGTTCAAAGCGGCGCAACAAACGGATTTGAAATATATTTTATCCCTTGATGCCGACCGATTATTGGCTCCCTATTTCAAGGAAGCAGGATTGGAAACCAAGGCCATAAACTATCCCAATTGGGAAAATACCGGTTTAGACGGTCATATTGGCGGGCATTATCTTTCGGCTTTGTCCGAGATGTATGCCGCAACGGGAAACCAGCAAATCAAGGAAAGATTGGATTATATGCTCGATGGTCTCGAAAAATGCCAACAGAAAAACGGGAACGGCTATATTGGCGGTGTTCCCGGAAGTAAAGTCTTGTGGGAAGATATTTCCAAAGGAAAAATCGATGCCGGAAGTTTTTCATTGAATGGAAAATGGGTTCCTTGGTACAACATCCATAAAGTATATGCCGGATTGGTGGATGCTTACATTTTGACCAAAAATGAAAAAGCCAAAAAAATGCTCATCCAACTTTCGGATTGGTGTTTGACGCTTACCGCAAATTTATCCGATAAACAAATTCAAGAAATCTTGCGCAGCGAACACGGCGGAATGAATGAAGTTTTTGCCGACGTGGCAGGGATTACAGGCGATAAAAAATATTTGACTTTGGCCCAAAAATTCTCCCACAAAGTTATTTTGGATCCGCTTTTGGAAAATAAAGATGTTCTAAACGGAATGCACGCCAATACCCAAATCCCTAAAGTAATCGGTTTTATGCGTGTTGCCGAAGTTTCAGGAGATAAGGATTGGGCGAATGCCGCCAACTTTTTTTGGAATACTGTCGTGAATAACCGAACCATTTCAATAGGAGGAAATAGCGTGCGGGAACACTTTAATCCTTCTACCGATTTTTCCTCAATGTTGGAATCCAGAGAAGGTCCAGAAACCTGCAATAGCTATAATATGCTGAAGTTAAGCAAGCATTTATTTCTTGCCGATCCTTCGTCAAAATATATGGATTATTACGAGCGCACGACTTACAACCATATCCTGTCGTCCCAACATCCCGATGGTGGTTTTGTATATTTCACGCCCATTCGCCCACGTCATTATAGAGTGTATTCGGAAGCGCAACAATCTTTTTGGTGTTGTGTGGGTTCGGGTCTGGAAAATCACGGAAAATATGGCGAACTTATTTATGCCCACGACAAGCAAAATCTGTATGTGAACCTTTTTATTCCTTCGATCCTGAATTGGAAAGAAAAAGGAATCACGCTTACGCAAAATACCAAGTTCCCGTTTGAAGAACAATCTTCCATCACGCTGACATTAAAAAAACCACGGCAATTTGCCATTAAATTCCGTTACCCTTCTTGGGTGGAAGAAGGCAAAATGAAAATCAAGGTCAACAACAAGGAAATTAGTTTTGCAAAAGACCTGAATTCCTATGTTTCCATTGAACGAAAATGGAAAACAGGCGACGTGATTTCGATAATTTTACCAATGCAAAACAAAACCGAACAACTTCCCGACAAATCAGATTGGGTTTCTTTTGTTCACGGCCCAATCGTGTTGGCAGCCATTACCGACACCACGGATTTAAAAGGATTAATAGCCGATGACAGCCGAATGGGGCACATTGCCAGCGGAGCAATTTACCCCATTGAAGACGCTCCTTTGTTGGTTTCCAACAACTCGAATTTGGCTTCATCATTAAAATTGGTAGAGAATAAACCGGTTACTTTTTCGGCTTCGGATATCATTTATCAGGAGAAATACAAAAACCTGCGATTGGTTCCGTTTTTCCAAATTCACGATGCGAGATACATGATTTATTGGCCTTATACAACCAAAGAAAAATTGCCAGAAATTCAAAAAGCGATGAAAGAAAGAGAAGAAGCGCAAATGAAATTGGAAGCAATTACTATTGATTTGGTTACTGCCGGCGAACAACAACCGGAATCCGACCATAATTTCAAAGGCGAAAAAACCGATACCGGAATGTTTAAAGAACGTCATTACCGAAACGGAAAAGGTTCGTTCAGTTATGATTTGAAAAACACTCTTTTAGAAGCTCATAAATTGCGCGTCACCTATTTTGGTGCCGACAAGAATAAAAATTTCGACATTTATGTCAATGAAGTTTTGGTAGCAACCCTAAATATGGACGGATCTGAAGGAAATCAATTTATTGACAAGATAATCGAACTTCCTGCAGCGATTCTTGATGGAAAACCTAAAATTTTGCAAGTACAATTTAAGGCAAAACCCAATTCGAGTATTACGGGAATTTATGAGGTACGATTGTTGAGGTAGGATTAAAATTGTTATTTCAACCCTGACAGGGTTGAAATTTTTAAAAAAGTACAAAAAATGACAAACATAAAAACCAGCTTTTTTTGCGTTCTAATATTCATTCTTTTGACGTCAACGGCAGCTTTTGCTCAAAACACTAATAAAGACAAAGTAGCTTCCGATGCAAAAGCAGTAAACATTCCCGAAGGCTATTCCAAAAATCTGCATTGGAATTTGTTGCTCGATTCCATTGGTTCGAATGGCTCGACCATTAATTGGAAATCCAGTAAACCAGAATACATTTCAAACGACGGAAAACTATTGAAGCGCTCTCCTCGAAAAGCCAAAAAAATCAAGGTGACAATGACCGCCACAGTTACAGCAGGAACGGCAAAAACCAAAAAAGCATTTGATATTTTGGTGGCTTATCCCGACCAAGAATTGCAAGGTTATTTGTTTACCTATTTCGAAGGTTCAGGCCCAAGAACAAGCGACGAGCAAATCCGCTTTGGGGCCAGTGTCGATGCGGTCAATTGGTTTGCGTTGAACAATAACCAACCTATTATTGATTCTGAAAAAATATCGGGAACAGGCGGAATTCGGGATCCCCATATTTTGAGGGGCGAGGACGAAAAAAGTTTTTACATGGTCGCCACCGATATGAATACCGCAAAAAATGGCTGGGCACACAATCCCGGAATCGTGATGCTGCAATCCGATAATTTGATTGATTGGAAGCATTCGTTTATTGACCTCGAAAAAAGTTATCCAGTCAAGTTTGCCAATATCCAATGGGTTTGGGCACCCCAGACTATTTATGATCCAGCTGCCGACAAGTATTTGGTTTATTTTACCGTTAAATACAAAGACGACTTGAAACTCGATTTTTATTGTGCTTATGCCAACAAAGATTTCAGCGGTTTTGAAAGTGAACCGAAACTGATGTTCAGTCCCAAATACGGAGCTATAGACGGCGATATTATCTATAAAGACGGTACGTATCATTTCTTTTTCAAAGGAAATACCAAGGACGAAAACGGAAAAGAAACCAAAAACGGAATCCGTCAAGCCATTGGAAAAACGCTTCAAGGGTCTTGGACTGAAAATTTCAACTATTTGGATGCCTATTCCGACAAGAAAATCGTGGTTGAAGGTTCAAGTATTTTCAAATTGAATCAGTCCGATTCTTATGTATTGATGTATGATTTATATACCAATCACCGATACGAATTTCAACGAACCAAAGATTTATACCAGTTCACGCCAACACCCGAATCGTTTACCAAAAATTTCTATCCCCGTCACGGAAGCGTAATTGGAATAACGGTGGAAGAAGCCAAACGCCTTAACGAAAAATGGGGCGGCGTTCCGGAAAATTTATTGAAAACCAAATAAACTTATAATTGAAATAAAATGAAAAACATCTTTCTGATTCTAATAACGCTCTTGCTTTCTGCAAATTCTTATTCTCAAAAGGATACTTTGAACGCACCCAAAGCGGTGTTGCCAAATGTTTACGCCGATCCACATATTGCTGCTTTCGGCAAAAAATTCTACATTTATCCCACGACTGATGGTTCCGAAGGATGGAAATCCACGAGTTTTACTTGTTGGTCTTCCAAGGATTTGGTAAAATGGAATTACGAAAAAGTAATTCTGGATTTACCCAAAGACATCAGCTGGGCCAAAGAACGCGCTTGGGCTCCAGCGATAGCTTTCAAAAACGGGAAATATTATTATTATTTCTCGGCCGACGTAAATATTGGCGTGGCGGTTTCCGACAAACCAACCGGGCCTTTCAAAGATGCGTTGGGAGTGCCGTTGGCCAAAAAAGGAATGCTCAAAGGACAAATGATTGACCCAATGGTTTTTGTGGACGATGATGGCTCGGCTTATTTGTACTTTGGTCAAGGCAATTGCAATATCGTAAAACTAAACGAGGATATGATTTCGTATGATGCCTCCAAAATTGTTTCCATCAAACCAAAAGGCTACAACGAAGGTTCCTTCGTGTTCAAAAGAAACGGAAAATATTACCTGATGTGGTCGGAGTTTGACACCCGTGATCCAAGATATTCAGTAGCTTATGCCACTTCCGATTCGCCTTTGGGGCCTTTTGCAAAAGCGGAAGGTTTCCCGGTTTTGAAAGGTAAAGGGATTGTAAAAGGTGCCGGACATCATTCGGTGGTGAAAGTTCCCGGCAAAGACGAATGGTACATTGCCTACCACCGTTTCAAGATCCCTGACGGAAATGGCTACAATCGCGAAACCTGTATTTCGCCAATGCGATTTGACAAGGATGGAAATATTTTGCCGGTGGATGTTTTTGAAAAAGTGGAACCCGTAAAAATTAAAGGGAAGTAATATAAAAATAAAGCTAATAAAAGAATAAAAAATATGAAACACAATCTTATTTCTAAAATCACGCTGTGTGGTTTATTGTTTACCGGCCTTTTTGCCAATGCCCAAAAGACCACATTGGAAGTTGACGTTGCCAAAACCGTTACCAAAATCCAGCCAACGATGTTCGGTCTGTTTTTTGAAGACATCAATTTTGCTGCCGATGGAGGATTGTATGCCGAAATGGTTAAAAACCGTTCTTTCGAATTTGAAAAACCGTTGATGGGATGGGAACAACCCAATACCAAAAGACTTTCTTTGAACAAGCAATCGGGTTATGCAACACCCATTACTATATTGGAGAATAAAACCAATCCTAATTTTTGCAGGGTTTTGGTTAATGACGACAAAGGATATGCCATCATCAACGAAGGATTCAGGGGAATGGGAGTCAAAAAAGATGCGAAATACAATCTTTCGTTGAAGGCAGCCAATTACGAGGGCGCCATCAAAAAAATAATTATCCAATTTATCGACAAAGACAAAAAAGTGTTGGGAGAAACCAGCATCATTCCCACATCGAACGATTGGAAATCCTATTCCACACAATTCACGGCGACTCAAACCGAAGCCAAAGCCAATCTTAAAATCACTTTCGAAGGAACGGGAACCATCGACTTGGACATGATTTCCTTGTTTCCGGAAGACACTTGGAAGAACAGAAAAAACGGCTTGCGCAAAGATTTAGTCCAGCTTTTGTATGACATGAAACCGGGGTTTTTGCGTTTTCCGGGCGGTTGCATTGTTGAAGGAAGAACATTGGCAGACCGTTACCAATGGAAAAATTCGGTGGGAGCCATCGAGAATAGAAAAACGATGATTAATCGTTGGAATATGGAGTTTCCCAAAAAACAAGCACCAGATTATTTCCAAAGTTTTGGATTGGGATTTTTCGAGTATTTCCAACTTTCAGAAGACATTGGCGCAGCAGCCTTGCCGGTGTTGAGTTGTGGAATGGCTTGCCAATACAACACGGGTGAATTAACACCAATTGACGAATTAGATCCTTACGTACAAGATGCTTTGGACTTGATTGAATTTGCCAACGGATCGGAAGCGACGCCTTGGGGAAAACTTCGTTCGGATATGGGACATCCAAAACCGTTCAACCTGAAATACATTGGTGTTGGAAACGAGCAATGGGGGCCTGATTACATCGAAAGGTATAAAGTTTTTGAAAAAGCCATTAAAGCAAAATATCCAAAAATCATCATCGTTTCCGGAAGTGGCCCTTCGCCGGACGGAGAATATTTTGAATATGGAATGCAGGAACTCAAAAAGTTGAACGCCGAATTGGTGGACGAACATTATTATAAAAGTCCACAATGGTTCAGGGACAATGCCACGCGTTATGACAACTACGACCGAAAAGGACCTAAAGTATTCGCAGGGGAATATGCTGCCCAAAGCACAACAGCTGGTAATACATACAACACCAACACTTGGGAATGTGCTTTCTCTGAAGCCGCTTTCATGACCGGATTGGAAAGAAATGCCGAAGTGGTTCATCTAACTTCTTATGCTCCATTGATGGCACACGAAGAAGCTTGGCAATGGTCGCCCGACATGATTTGGTTCAACAATTTGGAAGCTTATGGTTCGGCTAATTATCAGGTGCAAAAGTTGTTTGCGCTTAATAAGGGAACCGATTTGTTGAACATTACCAAAGAAGGAAAACCGCTAACAGGACAAAATAATCTCTATGCTTCGGCCGTTAAAGATGCCAATACCAAGGAAATCATTGTAAAATTGGTCAACACGGCAGCAACACCACAAGAAGTTTCGGTTGATTTGAAAGGAAGTAAATTAGAGTCCAAAGGAACCGCAATAACACTTGTCAGTGCGAATTTAACTGACGAAAACTCTTTTGCCGCTCCGGTAAAAATAAGCCCGACAACAAGCGAATATAAATTGAAAGGCGACAAAGCACCAATGAGTTTGCCAGCTTATTCCGTTACCGTTTTGAAGTTGAAACTGAAATAATAGTCACGAATATTTTGTAATACAAAGGAAAGGCCGTCAGAAATGATGGCCTTTTTGTTTCCTAAACAGTTCCAGACAACCTAGGCTTTAAATTAAACTCTTAACAATCCACGGAATCCCCTGGCAGCATAATAAGATTCCGCACCGTTGTGATACACGAAAACAGTGCCATAACGAAAATCCGTAAAAATGGCGCCACCCAGTTTTCTAATATCGGCAGGAGTTTTTATCCAACTAGATGTTTTGGAGTCGAAATTGCCCAGTTGCTGCAATTCTCGGTATTGTTCTTCCGTTAAAAGTTCAATACCCATTTCAGATGCCATTGCAACAGCACTGTTTTTTGGTTTATTTTCTTTTCTTGCCTCCAATGCTTCGTGGTCATAACAAACGCTTCTGCGGTCTTTGGGACTTTCTGCCGAACAATCATAAAAAAGGTATTCGTTCGTGTTGGTGTCATAACCTGCAACATCGGGTTCGCCGCCCGTTCTTTCCATTTCATTTAGCGACCACAGTTTCTCGGGATTGGCTTCGAGCTTTGCTTGTATTTTAGCCCATTCAAGGTTTTTGTGGCGGTTTTTGTTTTTGTCAAAACGTTCTTTCAGAACGCTGATTAGTGTTGAGCGTTGTTCTGGGGACAAATGTTTTTTGTTTTCCATTGTCGTAAGTGTTTGTTTTGGCTTTGCTATTTATTTTGTTCCAAACAAAAATAGGTAAAATCAAGACGGAAAGGAAGTTGTTACAAGTGTGAAAATTAGAAAGTGTCTTTTGCAAAATCTATTTCAAAATAGTTTAAAACGACTTTGTAATTATCTTGTGCCGCAAGACAAGTGTCCAGTAGATATTCTTTTACATTGTCCCATTCCTGTAATCCTCGATAATAAAACAATTTCAAATCATCATCGATTATAAACGGCACCACATTATTGGCCAAACATTCCTTGAATAGAATCAATCTTCCAACACGACCATTGCCATCCTGAAATGGGTGAATCACTTCAAATTTCTGATGGAAATCGATAATGTCTTCGATGGTTTTTTGTTCTATGTTATGGTAATTCAAGAGTAGTTCCTTCATCTTCGCTGGAACTTCTTTGGGAGGGCAAGTTTCGTTTCTCCCAACTTCATTGGGCATTTTTTTATATTCGCCCACCTTGAACCAGTCTTTACGGCTATCCGAGGTGCCTGATTTCAACAAATAGTGGAGTTCTTTAATAAGTGATTCGGCCAGTTTTGATTTTGCTTTATCAATAATCAAATCAATGCAACGAAAGTGGTTGTTGGTTTCAATAATATCATCGACATTGAGATTTTCGTCAGCAATGCCTATCGTGTTGGTTTCAAAAATAAAACGGGTTTGTTCTTGACTCAATCTGCTGCCTTCAATTCGATTCGAATTATAGGTCAGATCAATTTGTGTGCGATGGTAGATGCCGCCTTTCAACTTCATCTCTTTTTGCTCTTTGAGATGATCGAGCAAAGGGTTGTTGCTGAATTTCTTTTCTTTTTCCTTTTTGGGCAAAGAGGCATCTTCTGGAATATTCCAAGTTTTACCAGTTAGAAAAGCACCATTAATCTTTCCTGTGGCACAATAGTTACGGGCTGTTCTATCGGGGATATGCCACTTTTTTGCAAACTCGTTTACGGAAATATACTTCATACACTTTTCTTTTAACTTGCCGGTATCGGCAAATATACGACAACAAAGTGTTTTTAACTCGTTTTCTTGCCGATAAAGGCAAAGCTTCTATAAGCATAAGTTTGAGAAATTTACCAAAACCAAAAAAGGCCATCATTTCTGATAGCCTTTCTGCTTTTTACTGGGGTCTTTTGAGGAACTATAGTTCGATAATGGAACATTCAAAACCATTGTTGTGCGATTAAAACTTTAAAAAAGCTAATAACTCCAACATACATGTTTCCTGGGGCAATGTAATTAAGTTACGACTTTTAGCCGTCACTTCGAGTGATTTTCAATAGTAATGCGATAGCTTTACTATTGAAAATTGTATCGAGAAGCCTATAATAGTGGAGTTCTCGATACATTTTATTAAAAAAAGCTGTCGCATTTTTTAATAAAACACTCGAACAGACGAGGACGAATCCTTAACTTAATGACGCTGCCCTAGGGTATACTTTGATTTTATCGGACAACAATGATTCAAAACGTCATTAATCAATCCATGCTCTTTTAATTTTGGATAAGTCAACACCCACGATGCTTACGATTTGCATTTTACTCGATGTCTATGGTATTGATCTCTTTCATCAATCGATCGGTTTCAAATAAAGCCACGATGATTTTTTGATAATGGGCAATATCGTCAAATTCAAGTTTTCTATCTTTCCTGTCTTTCAACCATTTTTGTGCAGGCTGATAACCGCCAATGTAGAAATTCCAAGCCACTTCGGGAACATTCTCGAAATATTGCGTTTCGTTGATGAATACATTTCCTGTTTCAGCTTTGTCAAAGTTTGGAACTTTGACAAAGCTTGGTTTACTCACCACACAATCCCCGTCAATATTAAACTCCGTGATGTACTCTTCCACTGTGGCGCTTTCCAGCAAATGAATTTGCCTGATTTGGGAACCCAAGGCAACCAATTCCCAAAAGGTTTTGGAGTCTTTTGGATAAGGGATTTTTGGGAAATCTATTTTCAGGAATTCCTTGTATTTCTCTCTGTACGTTGGCGAATGCAAAACCGCATAAATGTAATCGAGAATGTCAATTGGCGCCAAAGTTTGCCTGAATTCCGGACGAACATCCTCATTGTTTGCCATGCAAACATTGCCTTCGAGTTCTTTCTCGGGAACAAAAGTCAAACCTAATTCCTTGGCTATTTTGTTGACAATTTCTGGGTTTAGATTGGGGATTCTTAATTCCCCTTTTGAGGGGTGCCCGAAGGGCGGGGTGGTTATTTGGTCTGTTGAAAGTTGTCCGTTGGTTTCGGGGTAAAAGTAAAGGGGAAAAACAGTACCACCGCCTCTTCTATAAATATTTTGGTCTGTTAAATCTTTGCAAATAAAAATTACATTCCAATCATTACCACCAGCAGCTTGTCCTTGGCTTCGATAAATCCTATGGGAATGTCTTTTTTTACTTTGGTCAGTATGTAATCGGGTGCGCCGCATGACTGTCTTTTGGGTTCGTTGGTGGCTCTAATGTCGGGAACAATCGTCTCGATCAATTGTTCCAAAGTGCCTCTAAAAGTGTGCTCGGTTGCGTTTCCAAGTTTGTATTTGGAAGCAACATTTTCTATATACTGATCTAAAGTCATTTAAAAAGGGGATTTGTTTAGCCAAAGAATGGCTTTCATTCTTTGGCTAATTTACACCTTTATTTCTTACAATAGTGGGAGGAATTAGGCAATAAATGCATTTTGCAAATTACGGGCCGTGTTTGGGCAAAGTGGCGCCAAGGGCTCAATACTTTTCAACAATTGGAAGATAATTAAGAACAAACAGTACTACATAAGCTGCAATTTAATATATTTACAGCAGAATTCGAAACGACTAGCGGGAACTATTCGATGCTTTCGAACATTTAAATTTGCTCAAAAAGACGGGTTACTAGCTGCTTTTTTTGAGCTTTTTTTATGGGAAAAAGGGAAGGAAAAGGATTGTTTTTTTGAAAGTAATGCGATTTGGGATTTGAATTATTTCTTTTATTCGGGTTATTTGTCATTTCGACCAAAGGGAGAAATCACATAACGAGAGCAACACAATGGAGCAACTAATGTGATTTCTCCTTCGTCGAAATGACCAAAGGAGGATGATTTTGAGCTTTTTTTATGGGAAAAAGGGAAGGAAAAGGGCTTTTTTTGAAAGTACTGCGATTTGGGATTTGAATTATTTCTTTTATTCGGGTTATTTGTCATTTCGACCAAAGGGAGAAATCACATAACGAGAGCAACACAATGGAGCAACTAATGTGATTTCTCCTTCGTCGAAATGACAAAAGGAGGATGATTTTGAGCTTTTTTTATGGGAAAAAGGGAAGGAAAAGGGCTTTTTTTGCCCCTGAAAACCAGCAAAAAACTGATTATTTTCTCCTTTTTCAAGTCTTTTTTGGCATAAATTCTCCCTTCGGAAACCACATATTGGCCTTCTTTTTTTGAATTATTGAGAAAAAGGAGCAGAAAGGAAGTTGTTTTCAATTCGTCCCGACGGGATTTTCACTTCGTCAAGACAAACTTTTCACTTCGTCAGGACGCAACGTTTGTCTCGTCAGGACGAATTGACGAAAGTTTTCGTGATAAATAGACAAAAAAAACCTCGAGTGCGGGAACACTCGAGGCTTTCGGACATGTAAAATTGCTCTACATGGGCGGGTTACTAGCCGGCTTTTTTGAAGGATACGCCATCAAGCATCGCGCGCATTTTTTTGCCCGGACGGAACAAAATGCGACTTTTTCTGATGGTGGTTGCCGAAACTTCTGCGGCAGTGTCACTTCCTTTGGAGCTGATGCCCACCTGAAAATTGCCCAACCTGCCCAGTTTCACGATTCGACCTTGACCCAGTTCGCCAATGATGTTGTGCTCCAAGGCCATCAACACGGCATAACAGTCGGTTTCGGTAACCGTACATTGATAGGAAATCAGCTCCGCGAGCCTATCCAAATCGACATTGCCATCTGCAATTGCAGCGGCGTAAAATTTCTCGGGTGCAGTCACGTCCTGAGGATTCTTTCTGGACTGCGTTTTGAATTTAATAGCCATAATTTACGCGTATTAAATTAAACAAAAAAATAGTTTGTCTTAATGCGCTGACCAGCAGTGCCTAATTGACGATTTCAAAGATAGTACGTTATTTTGGTAATAAAAAACCGACTTATCAACATGTGTTGATGCTGCTTAATTATTAAAATACAATCTGTTGTTTGTGGTAAGTATATGATTAATAGTAACTTGAAAAACAATAGCTCTCGAATTGGTATTTGTAAGCCCATTTTTTAATCAACAATGGGAGCGTTAAATATAGTTTAGCCACATTTTTTTTTTCGCATTCCAAAATTTGGGGATGGCTAAAGCCGTTTTTTGAATAAATTCCCTTTCTCATAACGAAGAGAATGTAAAACAGTCCCATTGACAAAATCTTTAGCTTAAAATCCTGAACGCAAGTTTGGTTTTGGGGAATTAAGGCTTTGTGGTAATGCTAAAAAAAGGCTATTCGTCCCTGCAAATAGCCTTTATGCCTTTCAAGTAATTTATTCATGATGGCTAGATGTACTAAATTCTGGATAGGAATCTTGCTTTTCGCAGGGCATTCGCTTTTAAAAAAGAAAAATAAAGTTAGCCACGAATTACACTAATTGCCACTAATTTTTATCAAAATTTAAAATTGAAGGGCACGAATTTTATCTATTTTAAGAATGGGTGCAATCAAAAACTAATGGTAATTCGTGTTATTGGTGTAATTCGTGGCGGAAACTTTTAAAAGCGAATGCCCTGGCTTTTCGTGCCAAACCTTGTTTCTGGGATTGGCAATCAATTTCTAGAAAAGAAATCCAGCCGCTGGCGCTGTAGGTACATTGTTGATGTTCCTTGGAGGTTAAATAAAAATCGAGTCTTGGTGTCAAATCTGTCGTTAAGCCTTTCTAAAAGAGGCTTGCTTTGGCAGAATAAAGAATAGAGGCACCAAGGACTAGTTTAGAAGTTTGTTAAAACAAAAAAAGCCCGACATTGCTGTCAGGCTTTTAAAAGCTCCCTCTCTTGGGCTCGAACCAAGGACCCTCTGATTAACAGTCAGATGCTCTAACCAACTGAGCTAAGAAGGAAACTGTATATTTTAAATCTATTAAGGAACGTATTGTTTGCTGTGCTTGCTGATGTTTGTGTTTCATCGTTTAAGCGGTGGCAAAGATAGTGCTAAATTTGTTTTTTCCAAGCAAAATTTTAAAATTTTTTAAAAAAATTTACTTCCCGACGATTGCCTTGTAGATGTCATTCCCGTTGGCAAACAACAACAAAGTTATAAGTAAAAAGAAACCAACCATTTGCGCATTCTCCAGGAACTTGTCGCTCGGTTTTTTGCCGCTAATCATTTCGTATAATAAAAATATTACATGCCCACCATCAAGGGCAGGAATTGGCAATAAATTCATCACGCCAAGCATAATCGACAATAAAGCGGTGATGCTCCAGAAAACTTCCCAGCTCCAAGAATTGGGGAAAACATTATAAATGGCTGCAAATCCACCCACGCCTTTATAAGCACCAGTACTAGGATTGAAAATCTTTTGTAATTGTCCTCCGTACTCAATCAATTGGTTTTTACCTTTTTCAATTCCCACAGGGATTGATTCAAAAAAGCTATAATTTTCTTGGGTAAATTTATAATATCCTAATTTTTCAAGGTTGTCTTCTTTCAAAGATCCTAAAGAAACTCCCAGTTTTCCTTGGGCGTTCACTTCAACAGTAATTGGAGTTTCTTTTAGTTTTCTTAAAACAATTCCGTTGATTTTTTTTCCTTTATTAGCTTCTAAGATTGCAGCAGCTTGGTCAAAATACTTTACAGAGATTCCGTTAAGCGAAACAAAAATATCTTTCTCTTTTAGTTGTTCTTTGTTTTTAGAATTATCAGCTAATCCGCCAACTACAAAGGGCATTCTAAGCGTAATAATGTTTTTCTTGTTTTCGTCAATAAATTGTCCAATAAAATTAACGGGTAGGTCAATTTCTTTTTCTTCTCCGTTTCTATTAATAACAACTTTTTTAGACATCAAAATACTTGAACTAACTGAAGGAACAAAACGGTCTATTTTTTTTCCATCAATTGACACTATTTTATCTCCAGTTTTTATTCCAGCTTTTTCTACCACAGGATTAGTTACCCAAATTCCATCTTTTAAAGATTCATTTTTGATATAGTAATCCCCATAAGCATACGCCATCCCGATGTAAATGATGAATGCCAAGATGAAGTTTACGGTAACCCCGCCCAACATGATAATCAAACGTTGCCAAGCCGGTTTCGAACGGAATTCCCAAGGTTGCGGAGGCAAAGCCATTTGCTCTTTGTCCATGCTTTCGTCAATCATTCCCGAAATTTTCACGTAACCACCCAGCGGCAGCCAACCAATTCCGTATTCGGTTTCGCCAATTTTCTTTTTAAGCAAGGAAAATTTAACGTCAAAAAATAAGTAGAATTTTTCTACTCGGGTTTTAAATATTTTGGCAGGAATAAAATGTCCTAATTCGTGTAGTATAATCAGTAATGATAAGCTCAATAAAAATTGAGAAAGCTTGATAACTATTTCCATTTCTTTGTCATTGCGAGGAACGAAGCAATCTCGTCCTCTTTATTAATTTAAATTGTATAACGGACAAAAGTAAGGTTTTCTATTTTAGTTGCAAAGGTTTCCTTTTTGCCCAGACGATAAAAATTTGTTAATAAATGCGTTATTCCCTTTTAATCTTTGTTGCTTCTCCCGTAACTTTACTTTTTGAAACTCGATTTTTTGAGTCAACGTTTCCATTTTTCTTATCAAACACTCTTAAAAAGAATTGTCGAATTTTTAAAAACAAAAGGATTGAAATACATAGAATCATGGAAAAAAGAGTTTGATAGCCCAATTCTTGGGTTCACATGGCTATGATTTTCTCTAATAAAGTGAAACGCCTCCATTGAATTAATCAAAACTATGTTTCTATGTGTTTAAAAAATATAGATTGAACTTAACCCAACAGATTAACTAAAATCCATTTTTATGGCATCAAAATTATTTTCACCGCTCCAAATAAAAAGCCTCAGTTTCAAAAACAGGATTACCATTTCGCCAATGTGCCAATATTCCGCAATTGATGGTTTTGCCAACGATTGGCATCTCGTGCATTTGGGAAGTCGAGCCAGTGGCGGAGCGGCTTTAATCATTCAGGAAGCGACTTCGGTTTCTCCCAAAGGGCGAATTTCTCCCTCAGATTTGGGTCTTTGGAAAGATGAACATATCGAAAAATTGCAAGCCATCAACCAGTTTATACTTTCTCAAAAGGCAATTCCTGGAATCCAGTTGGCGCACGCCGGAAGAAAAGCAAGTATGTCCGAACCTTGGAACGGCAACAAAAGATTGGACGAATTCAATGGAGGTTGGAATCCAGTTGCCCCAAGTGCCGTTGGTTATCATTCGAACGAAAAACCACCCATTGCCTTGGACGAAATTGGAATCCAAAAAGTAATTTCCGATTTTAAATCGGCGACCAAAAGAGCAGTTCAAGCCGGTTTTCAAGTGGTCGAAATTCACGCTGCCCACGGCTATTTGTTGCACCAGTTTTTGTCGCCTTTGTCCAATGCAAGAACCGATGAATACGGCGGCAGTTTCCAAAACAGGATTCGTTTGGTGTTGGAAGTCCTTGAAGCAGTTCAATCGGAATGGCCAGAAAATTTGCCCTTGTTCGTCAGAATCTCTGCCACGGATTGGGCGGATGGCGGTTGGAATATCGAGGAATCCGTACAACTTTGTCAACTATTGAAAGAGAAAGGAGTCGATTTGATAGACGTTTCCTCGGGCGGATTGGTATCGTACCAAGAGATTCCTGTTGGACCGGGTTATCAAGTTCCTTTTGCCGAAAGAATTAAAAATGAAACGGGAATTTTGACGGGAGCCGTGGGTTTAATCACCGAATCATCACAAGCGGAAGCTATCGTTACCGAAGGAAAAGCAGACTTAGTTTTGTTTGCCAGGGAATCCTTGAGAAAACCAAACTTGGCCTTGGATTTTGCCAAAGAACTAGGAGTTGATGTATCTTGGCCAAAACAATACGAAAGAGCAAAAATATAATTACCCAAAAATTCAAACACGAATTACACGAATTTTCACGAATTGAAAGGAAAAAACATCGATAGTTTGTGCAATTTTTAAGACAAACAAATTCGTGCTAATTCGTGAAATTCGTGTCAACCTTTTTAAAATAAACAAAAAATGCAAAAAATAAAAACAGCACTCTTGTCTTACGGAATGTCGGGAAAAGTTTTTCACGCACCATTTTTGGAACTTCATCCCGGTTTTGAACTTTTGGGTTCTTGGGAAAGAAGCAAAAAATTGATACAAAAAGATTATCCCGAAGTGACAAGTTTTCCTAGTCTGGAATCGATTTTGGAAGACAAATCCATCGATTTGGTTATCGTCAACACGCCAATTGACACCCATTTCGAGTATGCCAAAAAAGTGTTGCTGGCCGGAAAACACGCCATTGTCGAAAAAGCATTCACGTCAAATGTTGCCGAAGCACAAGAATTGGCGGCCTTGGCCAAAGAAAAAGGATTGAAATTGTCCGTTTTTCAAAACCGAAGATGGGACAGCGAACTCAAAACCGTGAAGAAAATCCTTGACGACAAGTTGTTGGGCGAAATTGTCGAAGCCGAATTTCATTTTGATCGTTACAATCCTGTTTTGAGTCCAAAAGTACACAAGGAAACCATCAATTCCGGATCGGGAATTTTGAAGGATTTGGGACCACACATTATTGACCAAGCCTTGTATTTGTTTGGGTTGCCCAATGCCGTTTTTGCCGATATCCGCATCACGAGGGAACATTCTTTGGTCGATGATTATTTGGATATTTTGCTGTATTATCCGAATCTAAGAGTGCGATTGAAAGCCGGATTTTTTGTGCGGGAACCCAATCCTTCCTATGTGGTTCACGGCAAGAAAGGATCGTTTTTGAAATCGCGTGGCGATGTGCAGGAAGACGAATTGAAACTGGGTAAAAAACCCAATTTAACCAATTGGGGAACCGAACAAGAAGGTCAAGAAGGATTGTTGCATACGGAAATCGACGGCAAAATCATCAAGGAAAAAGTGCCGACGCTTCAAGGTAATTATTGCGATTATTTTGACGGTCTTTACCATGCTATTGTCAATGATAAATCCGAACCCGTAACTAGCCAAGACGGCGTAAACGTGATGCGAATTATTGATGCGGCCATCCAGAGCAACGAACAAATGAAAGCAATCAATTTATAACGAGACGATACTTAACTATGGCTTAATTATTTCAGCCACGAATTACACGAATTTTCACAAATTTTTTAAAATTAAAAAGGAATTCGTAAAATTTTTATAACAATGGAATTTGTGTAAATTCGTGGAATTCGTGGCAAAATTTTATTAAGTAATGGTGTTCTTAAAAATTTAGGCCGCTTAGCGGGCGGTCTTTAATTATAAACAATAACGTTATAAGGTTCCGTTAAAAAAAAGCCAACACCAAGCAGAAACAGATTGATTTTGTACTTTTGCAGATTCAATTTTTTAAAACCAATTGTTTTGATAGATTTAGACTTTTTAACCCGATTCAAGACCAAAGGAAAGTACAAAAAAAACTATAGAGATGCGAAAGCCTCTTATTTGGTAAGGATTCGTTGGGCAGTGTCACTTTTTTATTTTGCCATGGGTTTGTGTTTTGCCACTTGGGCAAGCCGGATTCCGCATATTAAAGCGGCGTTGGGCTTGAGCGATGGCCAATTGGGAACGATTCTTTTTGCGTTGCCGGTGGGCCAGTTGACGATGATGTATTTTTCGGGAAAACTGGTGACTCGTTTTGGCAGCCACCGCATTCTGCCTTTTTCCATCTTGATGTATGCTTTTAGTTTGACTAATTTGGGATTGGCCACCAATGCTTGGCAACTGGCTCTAGGATTATATCTCTTTGGAATCTTTGGCAACCTGACGAACATATCCGTAAATACCCAAGGCATTTATACCGAAGGACTTTTCAAAAGAACCATTATGTCTTCGTTTCACGGAATGTGGAGTTTGGCAGGATTTACGGGAGCTTTGGTAGGTTTGGGGATGTTGGCGTTGGATTTGGGTACGTATTCGCATTTTTTGATTGTTGCTTTTGTCGCCTTTTTGTTGATTGCCTTTAATTTCAAATTTTTGATAAAAGCCAAAGAAACCATTCGAGCCGAAAAGAAAAAAGGATTCCGAAAACCGGACAAGACCTTGGTTTTGCTTGGCGTAATTGGGTTTTGCAGCATGGCCAGCGAAGGCATCATGTTTGACTGGAGCGGCGTGTTTTTCAAGGACATTGTCAAAGTTCCGGGTGCATTGGTGGTTTTGGGTTACACTTCTTTTATGATCATGATGGCCAGCGGCCGATTTATTGGAGATCGTTTTATTCATAGATTTGGACGAAAACGAGTAATGCAATTCAGTGGCATCATGATTTCAACGGGTTTCTTCACGGCCGTACTATTTCCTTTTATCATTCCGTCAACCCTTGCTTTTATGCTTATCGGATTGGGTGTTTCTACCGTGGTTCCCACTTTGTACAGCATTGCGGGAAAACATCCAACGATCCCGACAGGTGAAGCATTGACGGCAGTTTCCAGCGTGAGTTTCCTCGGATTTTTGATGGGACCACCCGTTATTGGCTACATCGCCGAATTGTCGAGTTTGCGATTTTCATTCGCTTTTATAGGTATTTTTGGATTTGCGATTGCCCTGATGGTGTCTCGGATTAAAGCCATTGAATAATTGGTAAATCTATTTTTCTTTAGCTAAAAACTTGTAAATCAAGCCGCAATTTATTTGATGTCATAAAAATCATTGGTGTCTATTAATTTTCAGGATTAAAACTATTTTCCATTGATGTTTTTTGTATTTTGGCAATCCCTAAATAACAATAAATGTCCTATGAAAACCTACCTTATTGCCATCTTTATGTTGGTCTTTTCCTATTTGGCACAAAGCCAAACCCAAGAAAAATCGGTTCAGTTAAAACAAATAAACATAGTAAAAACCAATTATCGCGATTTCAAAAGTGGTGAGATTGTAAATAAAAAGATTTCATTTCAAGACGGTAAACTATTATCCATTAAAACATCTGACGTGATTCAAAACTTTTTTTACAACCAAAAAGGATTGTTGGATCGAAGCGTCAAAGAAAAGGAAGGAAGTAATTGGAAAGAGGTTATAAACTATGCTTATGACGAAAACAATCGATTGATAAAATTTGGCAAAAAATACCAAGAAGGGGCTGAATTTGTTACTAAAACGGTAACTATAACGTATCAAGGTGCTAGAGTAAAAGTAATTACCCAAAAAAGCACCACCAAAGAAGCAATAATTGATAATATTGAATATATTGTCGAGAATGGTCTTGTGGTCAGACGTTCTTCAAGAGATCGAAACGAACAAATTATCAATAAAACAGAGTATATTTATACAAATGGCAATATCGTTCGACATACAGGGTTGTTAGGCGACAAATCTGTAAAATATTATACTTTCGACGATAAAAATTCGCCAGAATTATTGTTGGTAAAAAGCGTATTTGGCGAAAACTATAAAGTTATTGTTCCATTGGTTTCTTTTCACGAAGAAGAATTTAACTTTCAAATGATTTCTGAGGCCAATGAATTGAGTTATAGAACCACGGCCATAAAAGATATAGTTAAAAGCGGAAAATATAAATACAATGAACTAAATTATCCAACATCCTTTTCCCTTTCAGAAGAGGGCGGAAGGGTGAAAACTGTAAAAACTTATTTTTATGAGTAAACGTATTCCGTTTCTTCGTCAGATGACAAAATAAAACCTTTAATGAGATTGGTTATAAGTCCACTGCAAATCATTAAATTTGTGGCTTATTATATATTATGTTAGAAAAAGAAGTAATCAATTTTGAAAAAACGGCCATTGTTGGCATCGTTACCCAAAACCAAGGAGAGGATAAACTCAACGAGTATCTGGACGAATTGGAGTTTTTGACTTTTACCGCTGGAGGCGAAGTGGTCAAACGTTTTTGGCAAAAAATGGACAAACCCAATCCCAAAACATTTTTGGGAACAGGAAAAATAGACGAGATTAACCTTTATGTAAAGGAAAATGATATCTCGACCTTGATATTTGATGATGAATTAACGCCTTCGCAGCAAAAAAATATTTCCAAAATCATAGACTGCAAAATTCTCGATAGAACCAATCTTATCCTGGATATTTTTGCCCAAAGAGCCGAAACCTCTTATGCCAGAACCCAAGTGGAATTGGCACAATGCATCTATTTGTTGCCAAGATTATCAGGACTTTGGACACACTTGGAACGTCAAAAAGGGGGAATCGGGATGCGTGGACCGGGAGAAACGGAGATCGAAACCGACAGACGTATTGTTCGTGACCGAATTGCGTTGTTGAAAGAAAAAATAAAAGCCATCGACAAGCAAATGGGAACCCAAAGAGGCAATCGCGGAGCCATGGTTCGTGTGGCCTTGGTGGGTTATACCAATGTGGGGAAATCGACTTTGATGAACGCCATTGGCAAAAGCGATGTTTTCGTGGAGAACAAACTTTTCGCCACCTTGGACACAACCGTTCGAAAAGTGGTGATTAAAAACTTGCCTTTCCTGCTTTCGGACACGGTGGGTTTTATTCGAAAATTGCCGACACAACTGGTGGATTCCTTCAAAAGTACATTGGATGAGGTTCGCGAAGCCGATTTGCTCTTGCACGTTGTCGATATTTCGCATCCCGATTTCGAAGATCATATTGAGTCGGTAAACCAAACTTTGGCAGACATCAAGGCCAAAGACAAACCTATTCTTATGGTTTTCAACAAGATTGACGCCTACAAACATTTGACCATTGACGAAGATGATTTAATGACCGAGAAAACGCCAAGGCATTTCACCCTCGAAGAATGGAAAACCACTTGGATGCACCGTGTGGGCGAAGAAAACGCCTTATTTATTTCGGCAGCCAACAAAGAAAATTTCGAGGATTTCCGGGAACGGGTTTACGAAGCCGTGCGACAAATTCACATCACGCGCTTTCCCTATAACAAGTTTTTGTATCCCGATTACAAGGATGCCGTGGAAAAAGAAGAGAAAGAATAATTCTTCCAAAATATAAAGTACAACAATCCCTTTTGAGTTTTCAAGAGGGATTTTTTTTTGGAATGCGCTAGGTTTTTCAAATGATTTGTAAGAAAAAATGAATATATTTGAATCAAAATAATGTGTAATAAAATCACATATATTTACCCTAATCTGGGTGGCTCTGTGTGATTTTGTCACACATACAAACGAGTTAGCAGACATTTCATGAAACATAACTGGCAACAAACATTCAAAGATTTTCCAGAAATTCCTCCAGAAAAAAGATGGCAGGAAAACTCGTTAATGTCAACTGAGCAAGAAATTGCGATGAAATTTTTAAACCAACAACATATTTCTAAAAAAGAAGAGGAAACTTTTAAAGAAATCCTTCAATTTTATAAAGTTCTGAACGAAAAATTACAAAGTTTAGATTACACATCTTTATCGGATGTTGAAAGAGAATTATTTAAAGGATACATTTTATATGCTTTTAATTATTTACCAATTATTTCAAACAATCTAACGATTTTCACAACTTATCGCATGGTAATAAATGAATCAGTTTTAGATAACAATGAAAGAATCACTAACTCAAAATATTTAAAACACCCTACGTTAGAAATAGTTCAAAAGACTAGACGTTACAATAGAGCAAATTCAACAAATACAACTGCTTTTTATTCATCTGAGTCGATTGACACAAACCTTAAGGAGTTAAGACCTCCACTTAATAAACTAATAACAATAGGCGTTTGGCGCCCAAAATCTAATCGTAAATTCCTATCATATGCGATTTCACATGGCAAAGAAGCGATTAAAAATAATGTAGGTGTTGCTAAAGCAACTAAAGCATTTGAAGAACTTAAACCATATAATTCTCCGCTTTTTATTGAATACATTGAAAATTATTTTAATTTACTTGGTAGAGAATTTTCAAAAACCGTTTCTCACCATTCAGAATATTTAATGAGTTCAACTTTCTCAGAACTAATACTTCATGGCAAAGGCAGTGATATTAATTTTGAATGTATAATCTATCCTAGTGTCGGCAATAATTTCAAAACTGATAATATTGCTATGCGTACAGATGTATTTGAGAACGATTTTTATTTGGAGAAAGTAATTGAATTTGAGGTAACAGAAGCATTTTATGATGATCCATCCATTGCTGACGAAGCTGATGAGATTACCTTAGCAGATGTCACAAAAGTTTCTATTACAACTGAAATTGATAAAGATGGCAATATTAAGTGGTAGAAGAAACGCCTGCTAATACTTGCTACAAGCGATTTGGGCAATTGGCTTAATGGAAAATTGGTGATTTTACTTAATGGTTTTCAAAAGAAAACGCAAAAAACACCAAAAAATGAAATTGAAAGAGCATTGCGCTTAATGACAAAATATTACAACGAAAAATCTAAATAATTATGGAAACTAAAAGTTGGACAACTATTAAAAACGAGGTTTACGGAGAAAAAGGAACCGAAAGACGTGATGAACTTGAGAGAGAATCCCAAGGTTTTAAAATTGGTTTACTTTTGAAAAAAGCTCGTGAAGAAAAAAAATTGACACAATCTGAATTGGGTGATTTAGTTGAAAAAAAGAGAGAATATATTTCCAGAATTGAAAATAACGGAAGTAATTTAACGCTCAAAACTTTATATGACATCGTTGAAAAAGGTCTTGGAGGAAAAGTAAAAATCCAAATCGAAATATAGCAACAGCTGCAAATGATAATATTATTCAAAACAAAAGACCCTTAACAATCTCGCTAAAGGTCTTTTTTTTTATTGCATTTGATTTAAAATTGCAATCCAACAAGCACAAAATCCAAACCAAGAAATTAGTTTCATTTTTGTATGTTTTCTGTAAATTTGTTATATTTTTACAAACTTTTAGTGTTTACGAAAAGGTAACTTTACATTTCTAAATCATCGATATGAATCCCAAAATACTGATTATAGGTGCTTGCGGGCAAATTGGAACAGAGTTAACCCATAAACTTCGAATGCTGTACGGCATCGAAAATGTCGTTGCTGCCGATATTCGAAAGTTGAACAACGACATCGTGAATTCGGGTATTTTTGAAGTGGTGAATGCCTTGGATTTTAACCAGATTCAGCATCTTGTCGAAATTCACCAAATTACCGACGTGTATTTGATGGCGGCATTGCTATCGGCAACAGCCGAAAAGAATCCATCGTTTGCTTGGGATTTGAACATGAATTCCTTGTTTCACGTTTTGAATTTGGCCAAAGCCAAGCAAATAAAAAAAGTATTCTGGCCATCGAGCATTGCCGTTTTTGGTCCAAACACGCCACGTGAAAACACGCCCCAATACACGATCACGGAACCTTCAACAGTGTACGGAATCAGTAAACTGGCGGGCGAAAGATGGTGTGAGTATTACAATTCCCATTTTGGCGTCGATGTGCGAAGTGTTCGTTATCCTGGACTGATTAGTTGGTCAACGCCTCCGGGCGGAGGAACGACGGATTATGCGGTAGACATTTACCACAAAGCCTTGAGCGACCAGAAATACGAATGTTTTTTGTCGGCGGAAACCAAAATGCCGATGATGTATATGGATGACGCTATTGACGCCACCATTCGAATCATGCAAGCTCCAGCGGAACAAATCAAGATTCGGTCTTCCTATAATCTGGCCGCAATGAGTTTTACGCCTACAGAAATTGCTGCCGAAATCCAAAAACACATTCCAGAATTTACCATTTCCTACCAACCCGATTTCCGTCAAACCATCGCCGATAGTTGGCCAGCCAGCATTGATGATAGTCGTGCGAGGGAAGATTGGAACTGGCATCACGAGTTTAATCTTGAAAGCATGACGGTCGACATGCTGAAAAATCTAAATTCAACACAACCCAAAAATTATCACGTATAGAATTCAAACCAACAAAAATTATAATTAATGAAAAAACTATTTTTCCTCGGCTTATTGATCATGGGTGGCCTTGTTCAAGCACAAAATAGCACGACAAACATCCTTTTGAGGCACGACAACAAGCCTATAGATTTTACAAAAATAAATGACACTACCATAAAAGATGCCGTAGCAGTGGTTATTAAATCTTCGGACGAAAAAATCAAGAACTTGGTGGCTGTTAAAAAACAAACCGTTTCCAACACCTTGGTTGCTTATGACAATTTACAATATGAATTGGCCGATTTATCGATGAAAATTGGCTTGATTCAATCAACATTTTCAAACGAAGTCATTCGAAATTCGGCATACACAGAAAGCGAAAAACTATCGGTTTATGGCAGCAATATTGGTTTAAACGAACCTTTGTACAAAGCCTTGAAAAAGTTTTCGACCCAAAAAGGTCTTGTCCTTACAGTGAAACAGAAAAAGTTTTTGTCGGAAGTACTGTTGTCTTTCGAGAAAAACGGAATGAAGCTGAGTGCCGCCGACAGAAAACCATTGGAAGAAATCAACAATCAACTCATCAAATTAGGAAATGCATTCGACAAAAACATCGCCGAAAGCAAAGACAGCTTGACTTTTACCGAATTGGAATTAAAGGGAATCGATGCGGAATCGCTTCAATCCTGGAAACGACCAAACGGCAAATACGTGGTGCACGTGAATGGTCCCAACGTGATAAAAATTACGGATAACGCAGAAAATGCCAAAACTAGAAAAGCTTTTGGTTTGCATTACAATAACAGGGCTTATCCTCAGAACATAGCGGTTTTGGATAGTTTGTTGTATTACAGAAATGTGTATGCCCAAAAATTGGGATTTTCTTCCTATGCGGCTTATTCGCTAATTGATAAAATGGCGGCAAAACCCGAAAATGTTTGGGCTTTTGAAAATGATTTAATCAAAAAATTGACGCCTTTGGTTACTGACGAAATTAAAACGCTAACAGCCTTCAAAAAAGAAGTGAGCCCAACAGAATCCGACACTTTGCAGTCTTGGGATTTTGCTTATTACAGCAAAAAAATGCTCAATGCCAAGTATCAATTGGACAATGACGAGGTGAAAAAATACTTTGAAATGAACAACACTTTGGCAGGAATGTTCAAGGTATATGAAACCGTATTGGGCATCCAGATAAAACCGGCAACCAACATGCCGGTTTGGGACAGCAAAGTGAAAACGTATGAAATCTGGAGCGAAGGAAAAAAAATGGGAAGTTTTTATTTGGATTTATTTCCAAGAGCCAACAAATACACGCATTTTGCTTGTTTCCCGATGAGTCAATATTCGAAAAAAGGAACAGTTGAAATCCTGCCACAAGCAGCGCTTATTTGTAATTTTCCGGAAGGAACCGCCACGGAACCATCATTGTTGCCACACAACAACGTGGTCACGATGTTTCATGAATTTGGGCATTTGGTGCATTGGTTGTTGGGTCATTCTGAGATTGCTTCCCAAAATTCATTTGGCATAAAAGGCGATTTTGTCGAAGCGCCTTCGCAGTTTTTGGAGAATTGGTGTTGGGAGTACGATGCCTTGAAACTCTTTGCCAAGCATTATAAAACAGGAGAAACCCTGCCAAAAGATTTGTTCGACAAAATGAAACAAACACAGCGGGTAAATGTGGGAAGTTTTTACATCAGACAAGTAAGTTTGGGACTTACCGACTTTACTTATGAGGACAAATACGAGGAAACCAAGCAAAAAGGAGTTCTAAAAGTCTTCAAAGAAATAACATCCTTGAACCAAATGCCTTTTGACGACAACAATCACATGATTTGCAGTTTTGGTCATTTGAGCGGTTATGGAGCCAATTATTACGGGTATTTATGGTCCAAAGTGTATGCGCAAGACATGTTTTCTGTTTTCAAAAAGAACGGCGTCATGGATACGGCAACGGGAATCAAATACAGAAAAGAAATTCTCGAAAAAGGATCGACCACGCCAGAAATTGAAATGGTAGAAAAGTTTTTGGGTAGAAAACCAAACTCGGATGCCTTTTTGGAATCGTTGGGCATTAAAAAATAATTAAGTTCACATTCACATATAATTACAATACAGATGAAAAAATACATTTTACTGGTGCTGGTTTTAGCTTTTTTTGGTTGCAATAAAAAGGATAAAAATGAGACTTTCGAAAAACTTTCCGAAGACTATTTGAAAGGCTATCTGGATTGGCGTCCACAATCGGGCGTTTCGTTTGGGCTTCACGAATACGACGGGAAAATTGCCAATTATAGCAAAACATCCATCGATGCCGAAATAGCAAGATTAAAAGATTTTGACAAGAAATTCTCCGAAATCGATTCGGCTTCCTTGAGCACGAAAGAATATTACGATTGGAAATTGTTGCGTTCGAACATCAAAAACGAATTGTTTTCTTTTGTAGATTTAAAAGTGTACAACAAAAATCCGATGACTTATGCCGGTTCCATTGACGTGAATATTTATGTCAAAAGAAATTTTGCACCCATCGAACAGCAAATCAAATCCATCATCGCCATCGAGAATGAAGCACCAAAATTTTATGAAGACGCCAAGGCAAACCTGCAAGATTCATTGGCGTTGCCACACATTCAATTAGCGATTCAAATTGCCAGAGGTTCGGCTTCATTCTTGGGAAAAGACCTTTTGGTGGCTTTGAAAGACGTTAAAAACGATTCCTTGATGAAGGCTTTCAACAGTGCCAATCAGAAAGCAATCGATGCCATAAACGGTTATGCCGACTTTCTGGAAAAAGAAAAATTGGGCAAAGCCCACAACAAGTACGCCATTGGCAAAGAAAATTATCAAAAAATGCTGTTGTATGGCGAAGGAATCACGATGTCTGCCGATGATATTTTAGCCATTGGCATGAAAGAATTAGCCAAAGAACAAGCTTCATTTGATGCTGCTGCCAAAATCATCAATCCCAACAAAAAACCGATTGATGTTTATAATGACATTCAAAAAGAGCATCCAACCGCTGCAAGTTTAATTCCCGATTCTAGAAAAAATCTGGAAGTCATTCGCCAATTTTTGATTGACAAAAAAATTGTAACAATGCCATCGGAAGTGCGCGTTAAATTGGAAGAAACGCCTCCTTTTGCGAGAGCCACAAGCACGGCATCGATGGATACTCCCGGTCCTTTTGAAACCAAAGCTACCGAGGCGTATTATTACATCACTCCTGTGGATCCAAAATGGACACCAAAACAGCAAGAAGACTGGTTGGCATCCTTTAATTATTACACGACCGATGTGGTTTCCATTCACGAAGCTTATCCAGGACATTACACCCAGTTTTTGCATTTGAATGCTTCGGATGCGACCAAAGTTCAAAAGATTTTTGGCAGTTATGCTTTTATTGAAGGCTATGCTCATTACACCGAAATAATGATGCTTGATGCTGGTTTTGGCAATGATGGTGATGCTGTTAAAGCCGCAAAATACCGAATTGCACAATCAGGCGATGCCCTTTTGCGCCTTTGTCGTTTAGTAGTTTCCATTAACATGCACTGCAAGGGAATGAATGTTGACCAAGCCACTACCTTTTTTATGGATAACTGGCATCAAGGTGAAAATCCTTCTCGTCAAGAAGCCATGCGCGGTACCTATGATCCAGGTTATTTGTTCTATACTTTGGGTAAATTGCAAATCCTAAAACTTCGTGAGGATTATAAAAAACAGGAAGGAGACAATTATAGTTTGCTAAAATTCAACGATGCGATGCTGGACAACGGAATGATGCCCATCCAAACGATGAGAGAAGTATTGTTGAAAGACAAAACGATTTGGAATAAAATTCTATAATCAACGACAGGGAAATGTTATTTATAAAAAAGGTCTGGTTCTACAATTTTAGAACCAGACCTTTTTGCAATAATTTTTTAATGCTTTCCGTATTATTTTACCTCATAAACATTATTCTCCTTTTTTACGTCAGCCATTAAGTTACTTGGGTCGATGGTGATTTTTTTGATGAAGGTTTTGTTTTTAGGGATGCTGAATTCGTAATTTGGATTTGCCCAAGTCCAATCGGACAGAATTGTTCTTTTGATGGCTGGATTCGGGTTTTCTTTTTCGAAATTCATCATTCGCAACGGAATGTAAAAACTCTCTTTTGTACCGTCGATATATTCAACCAAAACATCAATGGGCATTGGCATTCTGCCGATTCTTTCCAATGATAAAGTTGATTTTTCTCCATTTTCTTTTACGGCTGCAATCCCGTAATCGATGGTGTTTGTGGTCTGTGTCCAGTCGGTCAAATACCAATCCAGATTGGCTCCGGAAATGCGTTCGGCAGTTCTCTTGATGTCGTTGGGCGTGGGATGTTTGAACTTGAATTCTTGAAAATATTTTTTCAAGGTTTTCGATACATTTTGTTTTCCTATCAAATATTCCATTTGTGCGAGGAAAATACTGCCTTTGTAGTAAGAAGCAATAGAGTAGGATTTATTTTCGTCATAACGGTCTCCATGTGTGCTCAGTGATTGTTCTTTGCCCGATTCGACTAATTTGGTATAAATTTTATAAGTGTTTTCAAAAGGATTTTCCTTCTTTTTTTCGGAGATTTTGTTCATTGCCAAATCTTCGATATAAGAAGTAAATCCTTCGTCCATCCAAGGATGTTTTGATTCATTGGATGCCAAAATATGTTGAAACCACGAATGTCCCAATTCGTGTGCGGCGGTTCCTAAAATTTCTTCAAATTTTTTATCGCCCAACATCAAGGTGCACATCGCATATTCCATTCCGCCATCGCCACCCTGAATAAAAGAATATTGTTGGTATGGATAATCGCCAACGGTCTTGTTGAAAAAATCCATTACGGCAATCATTTTGGGTTGCAATGCTTTCCAATTGTCGATGATTTTCGGATTGTTTTTATACAGGAAATGCAAATCAACATTATTGGGGCCTTTTACTACCTCGTGCAAGTATTCCTTGTCGGCCGCCCAAGTAAAATCATGCACCATTGGGGCGACAAAATGCCAAGTCAGGGTTTTAGTTCCCTTTGGCAAAACCACTTTGATACCTTGATCTTGATAGCCGTGACCAATTTCGTTTTTGTTTTGCAAATACCCTGTTCCGCCCAAAGTATAGTCCTTGTCGATGGTTATTTTCACGTCGAAATCGCCCCAAACTCCGTGAAATTCCCTTCCGATATAAGGATCGGCGTGCCAACCTTCAAAATCAAATTCGGCTATTTTTGGATACCATTGTGCCATCGAGAATTCGACTCCTTCGGCATTGTTTCTGCCGGAACGACGGATTTGCACAGGAACTTGCCCGTCAAAATCGAGCGTGAAAGTGGTTTTCGAATGAGGTAAAATGGGTTGTGCCAAAGTCACTTCGAGAATCGTTCCCGCCACTTTAGTTTGGGCAATTATTCCGTCTTGTTTGAAATTTGAAATGTTCAAACAACCTATTTCATTGGTTTTCAAGTTTTTGATTCTGCTTACCACGATTGCTTTTCCATCAACTTTAAGGGTGTCCACCATTCTTTTGTCGGGGTCTTTGATGCTTTGAAGTCGAGCATCCATTTCACTTCCGGGTTGAAAAGCATTGTTGAACAAATGATAAAAAACGCGTTTTAAAGTATCAGCCGAATTATTGGTGTAAACCAATTCTTGAGTGCCTTTGTATTGGTAATTTTTCACGTCCATGACAACCTCCATTTTGTAGTTGGCGTGTTGTTGCCAATAGGTTGGATTTTGTGCTATTAGATTACCGAAATTTAAAAGGAATAAGGAAAATAAAAAGATTTTTTTCATGGGAATTATAAAATGGGCAATCTTGTTTGGATTGTTTTTTAAAATCCGACAAAAATAATCCATTTTGTTATAAAAACCCTAGCATTAACCTTATTTTAATATTTCATCACAACTAAAAACATCCTTCAAGCGAACTCCTTTTTCTGTTTGTTCAACGGTAATAATTTCGTTATGGGCGTCGTGTTCCAAGAAAAGATAATAATTGTTTTCAACAGCGGCATTCAAGAATTTTGATTTTTCGGGCATTGTCAACAGTGGTCTGGTGTCGTAACCCATCACGTAAGGCAAAGGAATATGGCCAACTGTCGGCAATAAATCCGCCATGAAACAAATGGTTTTGTCTTGATATTGAATCAGCGGCATCATCTGTTTTTCGGTGTGGCCGTCAGCGAAGAAAATCCCGAAACCCAGTTCTGATTTATCCAACAAATCGCCTTCGGGTCTTTTTATGAAATTAAGTTGTCCACTTTCCTGAATGGGTAAAATATTTTCCGAAAGAAAGGATGCTTTTTCCCTCATATTGGGTTTTGTTGCCCATTCCCAATGGTTTTCATTGGTCCAATATTTTGCATTTTTGAATGCCAGTTCATAACCCGTTTTGTCCTTGTTCCAATTGACACTTCCACCGCAATGGTCAAAATGCAAATGTGTCAAAAAGACATCGGTAATGTCATCGCGATGAAAACCATATTTTGCCAAGGAACTGTCCAAAGAATGGTTTCCCCATAGCGAATAATAACCAAAAAACTTTTCGGATTGTTTGTTTCCCATTCCGTTGTCAATCAAAATCAGTCGATTGTCGTCTTCTATTAGCAAACAACGTGCGGCCAAATCGATGAGGTTGTTTTCGTCGGCAGGATTGGTTTTGTTCCAAATGGTTTTGGGCACAACGCCAAACATGGCACCGCCGTCCAGTTTAAAATTGCCGGTTTCTATGGGATATAATTTCATTGGGATATATTTTTTTCAAAAGAAAACAAATTTAAGTAATACATTTGTTATTAGAATACTGAATAGACTTTTTCTATCCCGTTATAGTTATAAAAATGTTATCTTTTTTGACTTGAAGCCCAAATTGTAATATCTTTGCCTTTTATTTAGACAAAATCAAAATAAGCTATGATAAAAGTTTCTGATACAGCCAAAAAGAAAATCATCGACTTGATGAAAGACGATGGTTTTGATGCAGCAGTCGATTATGTGAGAGTAGGCGTGAAAAGCGGCGGATGCTCGGGTTTGTCTTATGATTTGAAGTTTGACAAAAACAAAGGCGATGACGACAAGATATTCGTGGACAACGATATAACAATTGCCGTGGAGAAAAAATCGTTTCTTTACTTAGCCGGAACAATCCTGGAATTTTCAGGCGGTTTAAACGGAAAAGGCTTTGTTTTTAATAATCCAAATGCAAGTAGGACTTGTGGTTGCGGAGAATCATTCTCACTATAGAATTTCAGAAACGCTAACAGGGTTCAAAACCCTGTTAGGGTTGAATAAATAACAAAAAATTATGTCAAAATACACCGAAGACCATCTAAGAGTCGAACTCGAGACCAAAGAATACGAGTACGGATTTTATACTGATTTAGAATCGGATACCTTTCCTATTGGCTTGAACGAGGATATTGTTCGCGCCATTTCCCTAAGAAAAGAAGAACCGCAATGGATGACCGATTGGCGTCTTGAGGCTTTTCGTGCTTGGGAAAAAATGATCGAGCCGGAATGGGCGAATGTGCATTATGAAAAACCTGACTTTCAAGCCATTTCCTATTATTCGGCACCAAAAGCTGTAGATCCAAATAAGACACTAGATGATGTTGATCCTGAACTTTTGGAAATGTACAAAAAGTTAGGCATCTCTGTCGATGAACAAAAAATGATGAACAATGTCGCCATGGATATTGTGGTCGATTCTGTTTCTGTAGCTACTACTTTCAAGAAAACCTTGGGCGAAAAAGGAATCATTTTTATGAGTATTTCCGAAGCCATCAAAGAGCATCCAGAATTAGTAAAAAAATATTTAGGTACCGTTGTTCCTCAAAAAGACAACTTTTATGCCGCATTAAATTCAGCCGTTTTCTCGGACGGAAGTTTCTGTTACATTCCAAAAGGCGTTCGTTGTCCAATGGAACTTTCAACTTATTTCCGTATCAATCAAGCAGGAACAGGGCAATTCGAAAGAACTTTATTAATTGCCGACGAAGGTAGTTATGTGAGTTATTTGGAAGGTTGTACCGCTCCAAGTCGTGACGAAAATCAATTGCACGCAGCCGTTGTAGAACTTATTGCTTTGGACAATGCCGAAATCAAATATTCGACTGTTCAAAACTGGTATCCTGGAAACAAAGAAGGTAAAGGTGGTGTTTTCAACTTCGTGACCAAAAGAGGAATGTGCGAGAAAAACGCAAAAATTTCTTGGACACAAGTCGAAACAGGTTCTGCCGTGACTTGGAAATATCCTTCTTGTATTTTAAAAGGTGATAATTCGGTAGGCGAATTTTATTCGATTGCCGTTACCAATAATTTCCAACAAGCCGATACCGGAACCAAGATGATCCACATTGGCAAAAACACCAAATCAACCATTATTTCCAAAGGAATTTCTGCCGGAAAATCACACAATAGTTATAGAGGATTGGTAAAAGTGGGGCCAAATGCAGACAATGCAAGGAACTTTTCACAATGCGATTCCCTTTTGATGGGGAACAATTGCAGTGCCAATACTTTTCCATACATCGAAAGTAAAAATCCATCGGCCAAGATAGAACACGAAGCAACGACAAGTAAAATTGGCGAAGACCAAGTTTTCTATTGCAACCAACGTGGAATTCCAACCGAAAAAGCCATTGCCTTGATCGTAAACGGTTTCAGCAAAGATGTATTGAACAAGTTGCCAATGGAATTTGCCGTGGAAGCACAGAAATTATTGGAAATTTCGTTGGAAGGTTCAGTAGGATAATTTTTTGTAAATTTGAAGAACTATCATAAATTCAAATTGTTATGGACATCATTTTAAAAAACGTTAAGAAAAAAGATTTACCAGTATTGAAATCTTTGGCAAAATCATTGGGTTTTGAAATTGAAAAAGAAGACAAGCCGTATAATCCAGAATTTGTAAAAGAAATTTTGGAGGCTAGAGAAGAATTAAAACAAGGAAAAGGAATAAAAATCAAATTAGAAGATTTGTTGAAGTAATTTTATAAAAAGATACAAAATTATTAGAAGGCTCTGTGAGATAATAGATATTTTATGAATACATCTGAAGAAATTAAAAAACTAGCTGAATTAAGATTAGAAGAAGCTCAAATTTTATTAGAGAATGGAAAAACAAATGGAGCTTTTTATCTCTTGGGTTATACAATAGAACTATATCTCAAATATAAAATTTGTAAATTATTAAATATTGAGAATTTATTTGACGAAAGTTGCAATTTAAGGAAGAAGTATTTTGATGGCAGAAATCCTTTTTTTTCTCATGATTTAAATACTTTATTAGTTTTCTCAGGTTTAAAATTAAAATTTGACGAAGCAAAAAGCCACGATAAAATCTTATTTAAAACAACTTCCTTGTTAGTTGATGTTTGGTCTGAAAAATCTAGATATGATATTCAACCCAAGAAAGAAGAGGATGTCAGAGCTTCAATAGAATTATTAAAAAACGAAAACGGGTTACTATCATGGATACAAAAAAATTAGAAGCCAAATTAAATACTTTTTTTCAAACTTGTAAAGAAAAAGGGTATCCTTTAGAGTCTTATTGTCTCATTGAAAACGAAATGGATTTTATTTTGGAAGTTAAAGCAAACTGGATTGACAATATGGATTCTTGTTCAAGTGCTTTAGATATTCTTAATGAAATATTATGGGAAACCTCAGATGCAGAAACTAGAAAGGAAATTTTTGCAATTTCTATATTAGATTCAGACGAACAACCTCATTGTTATACAGAAATGACACACAACAAATAATTAAAGAAGAAAAACACACATTAAAAGATGTTAAGTATAAAAAATTTACACGCCTCCATTGGAGACAAAGAAATTCTTAAAGGAATCAACCTTGAAGTGAAAGCGGGAGAAATTCACGCCATAATGGGACCAAACGGTGCCGGAAAAAGTACCCTTTCTGCTATCATTGCTGGAAACGAAAATTACGAAGTAACCGAAGGAGAAATCTTTTTGGACAACGAAGATATTTCGGAATTGGCTCCAGAAGAAAGAGCACACAAAGGAGTTTTCCTTTCGTTTCAGTATCCTGTTGAAATCCCGGGAGTTTCCGTAACCAACTTTATGAGAACGGCCATCAACGAAACTCGAAAAGCCAACGGTCAGGAAGAAATGCCTGCCAACGAAATGCTGAAAGTAATCCGCGAAAAATCGGAATTATTGGAAATTGATCGTAAATTTTTGTCTCGTTCTTTGAATGAAGGTTTTTCAGGTGGCGAGAAAAAACGTAACGAAATTTTCCAAATGGCCATGTTGGAACCAAAATTGGCCATCCTTGACGAAACCGATTCTGGATTGGACATTGATGCTTTGAGAATTGTTGCCAATGGCGTAAACAAATTGAAAAGCGACAAAAACGCCATCATCGTTATCACACACTACCAAAGATTGTTGGATTATATCATTCCTGATTTTGTTCACGTATTGTACAATGGAAAAATTGTGAAATCTGGTGACGCATCATTGGCTCACGAACTGGAAGAAAAGGGATACGACTGGATCAAACAAGAACAAGAAGCTTAAAATTTGTTTATAGTTTATCGTTTGTTGTTCGTGGTTGAACAATAAACAAAAAACCATAAACCATAAACAGTATAAAAATGGAATTGAAAGAAAAATTACTATCGTCTTTTATGGCTTTCGAAGAGCAGGTTGATGTTCATTCCGAACTTCACGATTTGAGAACTTCGGCCATGAAAAACTTTGAAAATAAAGGTTTCCCGACTAAAAAAGAGGAATCCTGGAAATATACTTCGTTAAACGCCATCCTGAAAAATGACTTTAGCGTATTTCCAAAACACGAAAATTCAATTGAATTCAAGGATGTAAAAAAATATTTCATCCACGAAATTGACACTTACAAAGTGGTTTTTATCGACGGCGTTTTTAGTTCCAACTTGTCTTCCACAACACACGACGGACTGGATGTTTGCTTGATGTCATCAGCATTGAACAAGCCAAAATACAAAATGGTTATTGATACTTATTTTAACCAAATTGCCAGCAAAGACGAGAGTTTGACTTCCTTGAATACGGCTTTTGCCAATGAAGGAGCTTACATCAACATCCCGAAAAAGACGGTGGTTCGTAAACCAATCGAGATTATGTATTTCTCTACAGGAACTGAAACTGCACTTATGGTTCAGCCTAGAAACCTAGTAATTGTTGGAGAAAATTCACACGTTCAAATCATCGAAAGACACCAAAGTTTGAACGAAAATCCGGTTTTGACCAATTCAGTTACCGAGATTTTTGCACAAAAACGTGCCATTGTCGATTTTTATAAAATCCAAAATGACAATCACGAAGCCAATCTAATCGACAACACTTACGTTTCCCAAAAACAAGAAAGTCACGTTTCGGTTCAAACTTTTTCTTTTGGAGGAAATTTGACCAGAAACAATTTGAATTTCTATCATTTTGGCGAAAGATTGACCAGTACGCTTAATGGAATTACAATCATTGGCGAAAAGCAACACGTAGATCATTACACTTTGGTGCATCACGCTGCGCCAAATTGTGAAAGCTTCCAAGATTACAAAGGAATTTTTTCAGATAATTCTACCGGTGTTTTCAACGGAAAAGTGTATGTGGAAAAAGAAGCCCAAAAAACCAATGCTTTCCAGAAAAGCAACAACATTTTGTTGGGCGACAAATCCACGATAAATGCCAAACCACAATTAGAAATTTTTGCCGACGACGTAAAATGTTCTCACGGTTGTACCGTTGGACAATTGGACGAAACCGCCATGTTCTATATGCAACAACGTGGAATTCCTAAAAAAGAAGCCAAAGCTTTGTTGATGTACGCCTTCTCGAATGCAGTTATCGAAAGCATCAAAATACCGGAATTGAAACAACGAATCACCAAAATTATCGCCGTGAAATTAGGCGTGAAAATTGGATTTGATTTGTAGATTTTAACCGCAAGGTTCACTAAGATTAAGCAAAGGGGTGCAAAGTTTGTTAAAGAACTTTGTGCCCTTTGTGATTAAGTTCATTCTATCCGAGAAATACCCACATAGAATAAAATTAGTATCTTTGAGTATTCAAATTACAGCATTATGGCAACGATAACCGATATCAACAGTTTAGATTTTACAAAATCCTATACTTATGCGGATTATCTTACTTGGAATTTTCCAGAAAGATTAGAAATTTTGAAAGGAAAAATCTTCAAGATGAGTCCTGCTCCCAGCAGAAAACATCAGGAGATTTCTTTTCAACTATCCTTGATTTTTGGAAATTTTTTCAAGAACACGTCTTGTAGTGTTTACGTTGCTCCATTTGATGTGCGATTAATCAATTACAAAAAAAGTACTTCCGACAAAGAAATTTCAACCGTGTTTCAACCCGATATTTGCGTGATTTGTGACAAGGATAAGCTAGACGACAGAGGCTGTCTTGGAGCACCCGATTTAATTATTGAAATTCTTTCGCCTGGAAATTCTAAAAAAGAAATGGACATCAAGTTTGATTTATACGAAGAAAACGGCGTAAAAGAATATTGGATAGTAGAACCTTTCCAAAAATCAATCTTGATTTATACCCTCCAAAATAACAAATATATCGGACTAAAGCCCATTGCTGAAGAAGGATTGGTGCACAGTCCGTTGTTTTCAGAATTGAGCTTTAATGTGGAGGAAGTTTTTAGGGAATAATTTTCAGTTGAAATTATTCTTTTGAATTCCAATAGGCAAAAGATTGCGGTGGGGTCAAATTATAATCTTCCTTTAAACATTTGGGGCTTGCAAACCTTTTTTTGTTTTTAATTTGAATAGCAAACCCGTGTTTTCTATCAGCAAAATATTCATAGAAATAATCTTCTGTTATGCCTGAATGTTCTTTGGTTTTATCCCAAAGTGTTTTAAGATCAAAATTGAATATTTCACCAATTTCAAATTCACCAATAACCTTTTGAACAGGAGAAGAAGCATAAACTAAAACCGAAGTAACATTTTGGTTTTTGAAAATAGCTTTTCTGAATTCAAATTTTTTTGTCCCATCAAATATTTTATTTGCAAATTGGGGCTTAATTGATAGTACTACTTTCATAATTATTTTTTGATTTTATATGCAAAATTAATTAAATCGTTGAACTGTTCATTAGTTAATTTTATAAAGCCTAAAGGTATGCTTTTACTATCTTCAAAAATCCTTAAGTCAATTAAATTTTTTATAGTTGGTTTAGGAGTTGGTAATGAATGTGCAAACAAAAAATTAATCACAAAAGGTTTGTATTTAGGAAATTTATTCCACCATTTGTTTTTTAAATCCTCTTTAGATATCATAGTTTTTCTATTACAAGAGTCGAAAAAATCATCAAAAGTTTTAAAATCATTTTTAATACTTTCCACTATACAAATACTAGTAATAGTACTTGTATAAATTTTTTGAGTACCTTCTTCTCCGATTCTATAAATTAAAACAATATCACCAGATTTTAAATTTCTATCTTTTGAATGTGAAATATATGCTTTACTTATTCGATTTCTGTGAGGTTCGTTTTCAGTATATTTAGATTTATCTTCTCTTGTATTTATACTGTCTGGAAAAAGCTCTGTATGATATTGAGGTTCAATTTTTATAATATATTTATCTGTTTCTCTAGAAAAGAAAGGGAAAGTTAATTTAGGATTTTGAATGTTTTTTGGTAAATTTTTACCAAATGATCTAACATATACTCGTTCTTCTCCATTCTTGGTCGTTTTTAATCCATGGTAAACAAATCCCCATTCTTCAAGCATTTCAATTAGCTGTTCTTGTTCAGGTCTTTTGGTAAAAAGAGTGACATAAATTTCTTCAACTTTATATTGAATGGCATTGTCAAAGATAGTTTTAAGAAATCGCTCTCCAATTTTATATCCGTTTCCCGTAACTTTTAATGTGCCAATTTTTAATCTCTTTTTCGGTTGAAAAACTGGTGAAATATTTGAATAATTTTCTTTTTCACTTTCTGTTTTAACAAAAAGAAATGCTGTTAAATTCCCATCGCTATGACATACATAACACGACTCTTCCGATTTTCCATTAAACCAAGCATCAAATTCCGTATAATCTTCTCTGAAACTATCAAAAAATGAGTCTTTGATGTTTACTTCCGCAAAATCAACTTTTTTGACAGCTAAAACTTTAAAATTGACTAATTCTGGATTTTCTGCAGTAACTTTTTCAAGAAAATTTTGAATTTTAAAAACCCTTTCCGATATTCCAAGCAAATTTGCTTTAGTGTGAATTTTTTTATCTTCCGAGATTAAAATATCTACTCTGCCTTCATAAACTTCGTTTAATATTTGAGTGTCATTTATATCGTTGTCTTGATTATCTACTTTTCTGCTTACTTTCAGTATTTCTTCTCCTAATGGAGCTTGATGTTTGAGCAAATTGTAACTCTCAATTTTAATACTCATTGTATCAAGAGCATTCGGGTCTTTATACCTTTCTAATTCTTCAACTGTTAAAGGATGAATGTATTTGGAATATTTAAGATTGTCTATCCATTTGAAAAGTTGACCAATTTCTGGTTTGTATATTTTATTTGCTTCTCTATGAATAATGATATTGGTATCGAGTAATATTTTCATCATTAAATAATTTCCATTAGTTGAGTATAGTTTCCGTATTGTATTTCGATGTAAGGAATTGAATATTTATCTGAAAGATATTTTGCATATTCTGTTTCCATTTGTTGTAATTGATTCAAAACCTTAGTGTCATAAATTTTTCCATCTCTTGTTTCTAATCTTTTGGCAATTTCTTGAATATCATCAATTACAATCGCTATAACTTTTGGGTTAATTTGGTCAAAAGTTTCTTCATCAATTCTACTTGGGACTTGATTTGAATTTAATAGGCAGAAATGTCCATCAAGAAGATATTTTTTGTCTTTTTTAATTAGATTTTTTAGACCTTTTATTAGCCTGTCTTGTGTTGAAGTAATGTTTTTTACGAGTTTATTATCACTATCGCTAATCTCCTCCCATTTTAATATTTGACTTGCAGTAAGGTGGACTATATCAGTTTTCAAAGCTATTTCTTTACAAATTGTACCTTTTCCAACACCGTGAATTCCGCCAATAAAAATTATATTTTTCATTAATTCCATAAAAACGAGCTAAATGCTTTTGTAATATTAATGAAAATAAATGATAATGTAGGTATTTACTTCTTTAAACTTTTTGCAATTCCACTCAAAAAAACCATTAAAGTCAAAGTCCTGGCTCAATTCCATCCGCACAATCATGAAATTCGAAAAAAACCAAGACCAATATTTTGAATATTTTTCTCATTTGAAGGTAATTTTAAAGCAATTTAGCAAAAAAGCAGCACCCATTTCACAGATTGACAAAAATTAAAATCTGTTAAAAATTGTGCAATCGGTGTTATAAAACAATTCTATATTCACTACTTTTGTATTTAGAATTTTTCTAAATAATGAAAAGTCAATGACAAATTGAATTTTCTAAAAACATGTTGGTTATTGGGTCTTTATTGGCCTTTAATTGGCAGACAAAAAACAGACAGAATGTTAGATATCAATAAAGTTAGAGCCGATTTTCCGATACTTTCCAGAACCGTAAACGGAAAACCATTGGTCTATTTCGACAACGGAGCCACTTCGCAAAAACCACAAATCGTGATTGATGCGATTTCCAACTATTACCAAGAAATCAACGCAAACATTCATCGTGGCGTGCATACTTTGAGCCAATTGGCAACCGATGCATACGAAGTTGCCCGCGGCAAAATCCAAAATCACATCAATGCCAAATTTGCCCACGAAGTGATTTTTACTTCGGGAACAACTCATAGTATTAATGCTGTCGCCAATGGATTTGCTTCGCTATTAAAACCTGACGACGAGGTTTTGGTTTCGTCCTTGGAACACCACAGCAACATCGTGCCTTGGCAAATGTTGTGCGAAAAAACAGGAGCCGTTTTGAAAGTGATTCCAATGGATGAAAACGGTGAATTGATTATGGCGGAATACGATAAATTATTGTCGGACAAGACCAAAATCGTGACCGTAAACCATATCTCGAATGCTTTGGGAACAGTGAATCCCGTTAAATACATGATTGACAAAGCCCACGAATTTGGTGCGGCGATTTTGATTGACGGTGCACAAGCCGTTCCGCATTTGAAACCCGATGTTCAGGCTTTGGATTGTGATTTTTATGTTTTTTCGGGACACAAAATGTGTGGTCCAACAGGAACCGGAATTTTATACGGAAAAGAAGCTTGGTTGAATAAATTACCGCCCTATCAAGGTGGTGGCGAAATGATCAAAGAAGTGACTTTCGAAAAAACCACTTATGCCGATTTGCCACACAAATTTGAAGCGGGAACACCCGATATTGCTGGCGGAATTGTTTTGGGAACAGCTGTAGATTATATGAATTCGATTGGTTTTGACAACATTCAAAAACAGGAATTGGAATTGTTGGAATATGCCACAAAGCGATTATTGGAAATCGAAGGCTTGAAAATTTACGGAACGGCCAAGGAAAAAACTTCGGTGGTTTCGTTTAATATTGAAGGCATTCATCCTTATGATATTGGAACGATAATCGACAAATTGGGAATAGCCGTTCGAACCGGACATCATTGCGCCCAACCGATAATGAATTTTTTCAATATTCCGGGAACGATTCGCGCTTCGTTTTCTTTTTACAATACCAAAGAAGAAATCGACGTTATGGTCGAAGCGGTAAAAAAAGCACAAATGATGTTGGCTTAAAAAAGATAATTATGAAACTATTTACGATGATTTTTCTAAGTATTTTTCTCGGTAAAAGTTGTGAAGGCCAAACCAAAAACGACTTGAAAACGGCTGTTTTGGAATATACTGCCAACACGAGAGGTTTCTATCAAAAGATAACGATTCAAGACCAAATGGTCACGATTTCGAAAGACCGAAGCGGCAACGGCAAGGCAATTGCGACGAAAATTTCTGAGAAAGATTGGAAGGAATTGGTTGGGTATTTTGAGACAATTGAATTGAAAAGTTTGCCCACTTTAAAAGCACCGACCCAAAAACGTATTGTAGACGCAGCAGCTTTTGCCGATTTGAAAGTGACTTATAAAGACAAAAAATATCAAACTGCGGCTTTCGATCACGGTTATCCACCGGAAGCCATCAAAAAGATAGTTGATAAAATTAATTCATTTGCTAAAAATAAATAATGAACATTAAAGAAAAACAAGAAGAAATAATAGACGAGTTTTCGATGTTTGACGATTGGATGCAACGTTACGAATACATTATCGATTTGGGCAAAAACCTGCCTTTAATCCAGGAAGAATTCAAGACCGACGACAATCTTATCAAGGGATGCCAATCGAAAGTATGGCTGAAAGGAGAACAAAATGACGATAAAATAGTATTCACCGCCGATAGTGACGCCATTTTAACCAAAGGAATCATAGCGATTTTGATTCGGGTTTTTTCGAACCAGACTGCGGCCGAAATTCTGGATGCCGACATGGATTTTATTGACGAAATCGGACTCAAAGAACATTTGTCGCCAACCCGAGCCAATGGATTGGTTTCAATGATCAAAAATATAAAAATGTACGCATTGGCATTCGATGCAAAAAAATAAAAAACTATGGAACAATCAATAGACACCAACCAATTAGGAATTGAAATCGTGGCAAAACTAAAAACCATCTACGATCCGGAGATTCCTGTTGATATTTACGAATTAGGATTGATTTATGACGTAATGGTCAGCACCGATTTTGAGGTAAAAATCTTGATGACATTGACTTCCCCGAACTGTCCCGTTGCGGAAAGTTTGCCAAGAGAAGTGGAAGAAAAGGTAAAATCAATCGAGCACATTAAAGGTGCGGAAGTGGAAATCACTTTCGACCCGCCTTGGAGTAAAGATTTAATGAGCGAAGAAGCTAAATTAGAATTGGGAATGCTTTAAGTTAATTTGTTTGTTGTTTATAGTTTGTGGTTTAGAACAACAAACTATAAACAACAAACCATAAACTTTTCAAATGGAAGAAATTATAAATAAAGTAGCCAACAGCGCTTTGGAAGTTTTCGACTTGGAAGACTATTATCCGAAGGGTATTCGTGCGCAAATTGATATTTCGCAATGGCTTTTGGAAGGTTTCTTGTTGAAGGAAAAAGACTTTAGAGAGCACCTTAAAAACCACGATTGGTCACAATATCAAGATCAATATGTCGCCATCAATTGCAGCACCGATGCAATTGTTCCGGCTTGGGCTTCCATTTTGGTTGCGATTCAATTGGCGCCTTTTGCCAAGAAAATAATCAACGGAAGCATCGAAGATTTGGATGCTGCTTTATACGAAGAAATTCTTTCCAAAATCGATTATTCGGTTTATGACAACAAGGCCGTCATTATAAAAGGCTGTTCCAAAAAACCCGTGCCAACTCGTGCCTATATTTTGGCCGCACACCATTTGCAAGGATTTGCCCGAAGTATTATGTACGGAGAGGCTTGTTCGGCAGTTCCCTTGTATAAATCGCCTAAAAAATAACCTTTTTTTAATTGATTGAATTTTAACACTTTGTTCTTTTTTATTATATTTGTATTACAACTAATACTCTTACAATGAAAAAAACAATGCTACTGGCCTGTCTATTATGTGTTTCTGTCAAGATTAACGCTCAAACTGCCGCCGAGAAAGATTTGATAAAAAAGACCGAAGAAGCAGCAAAAGTTGTAGATGACACCATCAAAAATGGGTGGAAATCAAAAGGTAAAGTTACTTTTCTTTTTAATCAAGCCAATTTTAATAACTGGGTAGCCGGAGGAGAAAACAGTTTTTCGGGAAACTTGGGTTTGGATTATAAAATCGATTACAAAAAAGACAAATTGAGTTGGGAAAACAGGATTTTGGCTTCTTATGGAGTGCTTCAAACCCAAAACTCCAGCTTTGAAAAGAAAACCGACGACCAAGTCGAAATCAATTCCATCGTGGCCAAAAGAACAGACGGCGGTAACTGGTATTATTCGTTTTTGGCCAATTTCAGAACCCAATTCACCAAAGGTTATGTTTATTCGAAAGACGTGAATGGTGCGGAAGTAAGAGCGGAAAATACCAATTTTATGTCGCCGGGATATTTGCTTTTTGGACCAGGTATGTATTGGAAAAAAACCGAGGATTTCAAATTGAATTTTGCACCATTAACAGCCAAATTTACTTTTGTGGACAGTTTCTACACTTCGATTCCAGGTTATGTAAATGGTAGTTATTTTGGTGTGGATGCCAATGAAAGCGTGTTGTTTCAACTGGGTTTCAATGCCACGGCCTATTACAAATTCAAAATTATGGAAAATGTTACTGCCGAAAATTATTTAAATTTATATTCCAATTATTTGGAAAATCCACAAAACATAGACATTAATTACACCTTGAATCTGGTAATGAAAATCAACAAAGTATTGTCGGCCAATTTGAATTTCCAGGCTATATATGACGATGATGCTTTTGCCGGTTTCCAAACCAAGGAAGTGTTTGGTGTAGGCGTTAATTACAGCTTTTAAAACAAAATATTCTTACCTTTAAAACTCTTCAAAAAACTATGTACCTCCCGTACATAGTTTTTTTTATTGTGTACGCTTTATTTGTAACTTTACGCCCTAATGAAATCGAAATGAAATTGAAATTTATATATCTTCTTTCCCTGTTTTTTGTTTTAAATTCCTGTAAAAATGAAAACGAAAAACGCCTTGTCGAAAACAAGAAAGACGCAAAAAAGAAGGAATTAATCTTTTCGAAAATTGACAAAGGATGGAATTTTAATGCGATTCCTCTCAATGAAACTTCGGAAGCATATACAACAACTTGGCCAGCTTGGCGCGATTTTATGACCGAATTAAGCTATCGACCTCAAAAAACTATTGGTGCCTTTCAAAAAAGAGCAACTACACTTTCTAGGAAAGTAATAGCATTAAACACCAGCATACCAACGGATTTTGACAAACCTCAAATAAAATCGAGAATTTCAGCCTTAATAACGAAGGTTCGAATGCTGGATTTATACATTCATTTGGATGATATTCCAAGCGAAAAAGTATTGGCCCTGATTCCTGAAATCAATATGGAATTAATGTCTTTGCAAAACCAAATGGACAAAATCGTGCAAAAAAGCAAAATTCCTCTTGAAGAAGGAGAATCTGAATTATTGAAAATGTTGGATACCACAAGAGCGATTCCCAACACACCACAGTTACTAGAAAACCCAAATAAGCCTCGCATTGAGTAAAAAAAATCTATATTCGATCTACGATAATTCGCCAAAAATCAAGCAAATTGTCGATAGTTTGCAACAAGCCGACTTAAAAATCCAATTGAATGGATTGATAGGTTCTTCGCTTTCGTTTGTAGTGCAATCGCTTTTCAAAAAAACCGAGAAACCGTTTTTACTCATCCTGGACGATAAGGAAGAAGCGGCTTATTATTTGAACGATTTGGAGCAAATGATAGGCGAAGAGGATGTGCTTTTTTATCCCGGTTCCTATCGTCGTCCCTATCATATTGAAGATACAGACAATGCCAATGTTTTGCTTCGCGCCGAAGTCTTGAACCGCATCAATTCCCGCAAAAAACCGGCAGTTATTGTCACTTATCCCGAAGCGCTTTTCGAAAAAGTGGTTACGAGAAAAGAGCTCGACAAAAACACTTTGAAAGTAACGGTTGGCGACCAAATTTCGATTGATTTTATCAATGAAGTCTTGTTCGAATACGAATTCAAGAGAGTTGATTTTATTACTGAACCGGGCGAATTTTCCGTTCGTGGAGGAATTGTCGACGTGTTCTCTTTTTCGAATGACAATCCGTACCGAATCGAGTTTTTTGGCAACGAAGTCGACAGCATTCGAAGTTTTGACGTGGAAACACAATTGTCTATCGAAAAGCAAAAGAAAATCACGATTATTCCCAATGTAGAGAACAAATTCTTTCAAGAAAACCGTGAAAGCTTTTTGGAATACATCAACAATCAAACAGTTTTATTTATTCAAGATACCGATTCGCTTTTCTCTAAATTGGATAGACTTTTTGCCAAAGCCACCGAGATTTTCGAAAACCTGAATGCCACGGTAAATCATGTTGCACCGAATCAATTGTTCCTGAACCAGACGGAATTCATCAAGAAAAGTTTGGATTTTTCGGTTGTTGAATTGTGTTCCAAGCCTATTTATAAAACCAAGAAATCATTCGATTTTCATATCAAACCGCAGCCTTCTTTCAACAAACAATTCGATTTGTTGTTGAATAATTTGAATGACAATCATTTTAACGGCTACAAAAATTACTTGTTTTGTTCGAATGATGCCCAAGCCAAAAGGTTTCACGATATTTTTGAATCTTTGGACGAAGAAAACTCCGAGAATATTCGAAAGCAATACAATACGATTGTCTTGCCTATTTATCAAGGATTTATCGACGAAGAAAACCAATTGGCCTGTTATACGGATCACCAAATTTTTGAACGTTATCATAAATTCAGCATTAAAAGTAATGTTTCGAAGAAGCAAAATATCACTTTAAAAGAGCTGACCACTTTGACGGTTGGCGATTATGTAACGCACATCGATCACGGAATTGGGCGCTTTGGCGGATTGCAAAAAATACAGGTGGAAGGCAAAACTCAAGAAGCCATTAAGTTAGTTTACGCCGATAATGACATTGTGTATGTGAGCATTCACTCGCTTTACAAAATTTCGAAATTCAACGGAAAAGACGGAACGCCGCCTAAAATTTACAAATTGGGTTCGAATGCCTGGAAGATTCTGAAGCAGAAAACCAAGGCTCGTGTCAAACATATTGCGTTCAATTTGATTCAATTATACGCCAAAAGAAAATTGGAAAAAGGATTCCGTTTTGCGCCCGACAGCTATTTGCAAAACGAATTGGAAAGTTCCTTCATCTACGAAGATACGCCCGACCAAACCAAATCAACTGCTGAAGTAAAAGCGGATATGGAAAGCGACCGTCCGATGGATCGTTTGGTTTGTGGCGACGTTGGTTTTGGAAAAACTGAGGTGGCGATTCGTGCCGCTTTCAAAGCAGTGGACAATTCGAAACAAGTTGCCGTTTTGGTTCCAACCACGATTTTGGCTTACCAACATTACAGAACTTTTTCAGAACGACTGAAAGATATGCCGGTTTCTATTGGTTATTTGAACCGTTTTAGAACAGCCAAACAAAAAGCGGAAACCCTCAAACAATTAGCCGAAGGAAAACTGGATATTGTTATCGGAACGCATCAATTGGTCAACAAGAACGTAGTTTTCAAAGACCTTGGATTGTTGATTGTCGATGAGGAACAAAAATTTGGAGTGAACGTAAAAGACAAACTCAAAACCATCGCCGCCAATGTGGATACCTTGACATTAACGGCAACGCCAATTCCGAGAACCTTGCAGTTTTCGTTGATGGCAGCACGCGATTTATCCGTAATCACAACTCCTCCGCCCAATCGTTATCCTATTGAAACGAACGTTGTTGGTTTCAGCGAAGAGCTTATTCGGGATGCAATTTCGTATGAAATTCAGCGTAGCGGACAGGTTTTCTTTATCAATAACCGAATAGAGAACATTAAGGAAGTTGCCGGAATGATTCAGCGTTTGGTGCCTGATGCCCGAGTGGGAATTGGTCACGGCCAAATGGAAGGCAAGAAATTAGAGGAATTGATGTTGGCTTTTATGAACGGCGAATTCGATGTTTTGGTGGCGACCACCATTATCGAAAGTGGATTGGACGTTCCCAATGCGAATACCATTTTCATTAACAATGCCAATAATTTTGGCCTGTCCGATTTACATCAAATGCGTGGTCGTGTGGGTCGAAGCAATAAGAAAGCATTTTGTTATTTCATTTGTCCTCCTTATTCTGCTATGACGGATGATGCTCGAAAACGAATTCAGGCTTTGGAACAATTTTCGGAATTGGGAAGCGGTTTCAACATTGCGATGAAGGATTTGGAAATTCGTGGTGCGGGAGATTTATTAGGTGGTGAACAAAGTGGTTTTATCAACGAAATTGGTTTTGACACTTACCAAAAAATTATGAACGAAGCTATCGATGAATTGAAGGAAAACGAATTCAAGGATTTGTATGAAAACGAAGATAGCGGAGTCGAAAAAGAATATGTCAAAGACCTGCAAATCGACACCGATTTTGAGTTGTTGTTTTCCGATGAATACATCAACAATGTTACGGAGCGTTTGAGTTTGTACAACGAATTGGGCAACGTGACCAACGAAGAGGAATTAATCGTCTTCCAAAATAAACTGATTGACCGTTTTGGTCCAATGCCACCACGAGCAAATGCTTTGATGAATAGCATTCGCATTAAATGGGTTGCTACCAAAGTGGGAATTGAAAAATTGGTAATGAAAAAAGGCAAGATGATTGGTTATTTTGTGGCCGATCAAAACTCGGATTTTTATACTTCCAAGCGTTTTCATCAAGTGATTCAGTTTGTGCAAAAAAACAGCAACATTTGCGTGATGAAAGAAAAACAAACACCAGCGGGTTTACGACTTTTATTGACTTTTGATAATGTGAAAACCACGAGGAGGGCTTTGGAATTGATGGAGATGTTGGGGAAGGATTAAGAGATTATTTCTATGATATTTTTATTTAATCAAATAATCAAATTCTTTCAATGCTCCAGCTTTTCTGATTTCAAATAAATCTTCAACATAATAACCGTAATTTACTGTGATTTTTCCATCGCTTACCGTGTTGTAAGCTGCTGGAAAATTTTGATATATTTCTTTGTAAAATCTATCTTCATATTCAAACTCAATTGGAGTGATGAAATTGATCTTTTCTGGTTTAAACAAGTCGGGAGAGATTGTGTTGCGTAATCCTTTTGGTTTTAAAGGAGTTGCCCACTTCCCCTCTTTTGTCATATAAACATCATCAAAAACATATCTTGTTTGAAGTAATTCATCTTTGTATTCCAGTACATACAATAAGCAATAGTCGTATTCCGAAAAGCTACTTCTAAATGGATTGTAATTTTGACTGATTACTTCTGAATGAGGTGGATATGTTGTAAATTGGATAGTGTCTTTTTTAAAATCGCCATAAATGTTTTTAACTACTAAATATTTCGATAAGATTCTAGAAGTTAAAGGAAAACCATTACAATAACTTGATGGTGATTCCCATACTTTTATTTTTTTGCCAATGAATATGTAGAGTTTTGTTGGTTTTTCAGGATGAGCAGGCCAGACTTCACAAGGTTCTAATTTTAATTTAATAGTGTTTTTTTTCTTCTTTACTAAATCAGCAACCAAGAATTTTTTAGTTGTATGCCAACGGGATTCAAAAAACAGAGAGTCAGATAATTTAGCCTTTATTTCAAAATTACCTAAACTATCCGTGTGAGTGTTATAATTTTTATTTTTAAACAAAAGTACATCATTTCCAAAATTTTTAGATATTTCTCGATAGGAATCATCGTTTGTGTTTTCGAATTTTGAATTCTTTTTCCAATTTGCATATAAAGAATCATTATGTTTTCTTAGTTTGTTAATAGTATCATTTTTAACAACATAAACAACTCGGTCATTTAATTTTCCTGAATTAAATGCTTTTCCTTTTACTGTTACTTCTTGTGAAAATACTATTTGAAACGCTAGTAAAAACAATAAAATATATCTTTTCATTTTAGATTATTTAAAGACAACAATATACGGTTTTTCTTTCTGAATTATATTTAAATATTATCTTGCGTTAGAAGAAAGCAGTATTAAGGAATTAGAAAAATTAATCTACCTCGTCACTTCCTCAATCAAGTAAAAAATCGATTTAAAATCGATGCCGCTTGTTCTTTCCAATCCAATTTCGCAGGTTCTGCTGGTGGAATAGCCTTCTTTGCAGTTGGTGGAAATTTGTTCTTTTAGTTCTCGCAATCCGTGTTCGTTGAGTTCTGGAATCAGGAAACCTCGGTCTCCGGCAAAACCACAACAATTGCTGTCAATCATCGTTACTTCATTGGCGCAAAGTTGGGACAAAGCCAAAAGCTGGTCCATTTTTCCGATTTTTTTCACAGAACAAACTGGGAAAACAGCAACAGTATCTTTTTTATTTTTTACATTCAAATGCGGCATCACGTAATCCAACATAAATTCGATGGGATCGACAATTTTTAAGGCATTCGAAAACTCTTCTTTCGAATGGTAAAAACACGGACTCATATCATACAAAACGGGATATTTTCCGTTTTCCGAAGCATTTAAAAGGGCTATTTCCAAGGCGCTGGATTGGGCGTGATTGACTTCGGCAAAACCTTTGCTCGAAAAAGGCATTCCACAACAATGCGTGTCAATTGCTTCGGGATAAATTATGGAGAATCCGGCTCGAACCAATAATTGATGGGTTAGTGCAGTCAATTGAAGATCGTCTTCGGCTTGAAAACTATTTTTGCCCATACTCCTGTTGATGCAAGAAGGGAAGTACACTACTTTTAAATCGGAAATTGTATTCATTTTACTGCTGTTGATTCGTGTTGATTTTATTGGCTCCTTTGGGCATTTCGGGAATCCATTTTGGGACTTTTCCAAAGGTGATAAAATGGAAACCATTCGATAAAGCGGTAATAATTGTAGTTCCAAGGATGGAATGGAAAAAGGAAATCACTTTCAAGCCCACTCTCAAAATTGCCGTAGTTCCAGCCATATGAGAACCTATGTAAGCGGCTACTTTTTTATCGCCAGCATTGAGTTCATTGGCACGCCATTCTTTTACAAATTTTCCAGTATCGATATAAACAGGGCAGGCTAACGCACAAAGTCCATCGGTGGCACAAGTTTCGTCCAGTTGATAAGTAACGTCTTTTCGAATCTCAGCCAATCGTTCTGGGTCGTCATTAGATTCTTCCAATCGGGAAATTTCTCGCGCAATAACGATTCTCTGGCGCGGCGACAACGTCAAACCTTCGGAAACACAATGCGGTTCGCAAAAGCCGCATTCCATACATTTATCAACAATGGCGTAGGATTCGGGCATTGGTTTCAAGTTTTTGAGATGCGCTTTCGGGTCGGGATTGATTAAAACATCGGGATTGATTTTGTTGTTGGGATCAAAAATGTTTTTGATGCGTTTCATGATTTCATAAGCCGCCGTTCCCCATTCTTTCTCCACAAAAGGAGCCATATTCCGCCCTGTTCCGTGTTCGGCTTTCAAGGAACCGTTGAATCGATTCACGACTAAATCCGCCAATTCCGCCATCAGTTTTTCGTAGCGATCGACTTCGGATTGGTTTGAAAAATCTTGGGAAAACACAAAATGCAAGTTTCCTTCGAGAGCGTGACCAAATAAAACAGCATCTTGGTATTCGTATTTTTTGAATAAATCTTTCAAAGCCAAACAAGCTTCGGCAAGTTGTGGCAAAGGAAAAGCAACGTCTTCAATAATAACCGAAGTTCCGTTTTTTCGTAGTCCACCAACCGTTGGCAACAAGCCTTTTCGGGCTTTCCAATTGAAATAATATTGTTGGGGGTCGCTGGTAAATTCATAATCTGTATAAGTCGGAATAGATTTTATTTGTAACCGGATAGCATCCTGTTTTTGTTGTAAAACGACTAAATCGTTGTCCCGGCATTCGACCAATAAAGCGCAAGCCGATTCGGGTAATGTTCTAAAATATTCTGGTGCATCGGGATCGAATTCTACAGAGCGAATAGATTCCCTGTCCAATAATTCCACCGCTGCAACGGGTGCTGATTTTAATAAAATTGTGGCGTTGCAAGCCTCCTGGATCGTGTTGAAAATAAGTAAAGAACAGGATTTAAATTTTTCGTCAATAACCGTCTTGAAAGTAACATTCGAAATAAAAGCCAATGTTCCTTCCGACCCCACCATCAAATGTTTGATGATGTCAATCGGGTCTTGATAATCGACCAAGGCATTGATGCTGTAGCCCGTGGTGTTTTTTATCTTGAATTTATTTTTGATGAAATGATATAAGGTTTCATCGTTTTTGATAGTATCTCTCAGGCTTTCAATTTCTTGAATCAAGGCTTTTTGATTGTTTTTGAAAGCCGCAACACTTTCAGAATCGGCGGTGTCCAAAATGGTTCCGTCGTTCAATACAATTCGGATGTCTGCTATGGTTTGATAGGAATTCTGGGCAGTTCCGCAACACATTCCGCTAGCGTTATTGGCCACAATTCCACCAATCATCGCAGCTCCGATGGAAGCTGGGTCGGGACCAATTTTTAATCCGTGCGGTGTCAAAAAAGTATTGGCACGCGAACCGACAATTCCGGGTTCCAGTTTTATTTTTTGGTTGTTTTCCAAAAGTTCGAAACTTTTCCATCCGTGTGTGGCCACCACCAAAACCGAATCGGTAATGGCTTGACCAGACAAACTTGTTCCTGCAGCGCGAAAAGTCAAGGCGATATCAAGTTTTTTGGCTTCTTTTATAATTTCGACTACTTCGGCTTCGTTGTGCGCCAGAATGACGATTTTGGGAATGAGTCTATAAAAACTGGCATCGGTTCCATAAGCAAGGGTTTGCAATGGATTGTCCAAAATACGTTTGGAGTCAATGGAAGCCGATAAAATATCTTTCAACTTTTGATAGGATGGTGCCAACATAGCAGATGTGGTATTTTGAAAGATGTAAAATTAAGGATTAGCAAGTACTTATTATAATTTCTGCGTCTTTTCTATCATTTAAGTTTTGGACAAAAAAAAACGAAGCAGTTAGCCTCGTTTCTATTTTGAAATTGTCGAAATTCTTAGTTTTTCAAATCTTTAATCACTTTGAAAGCCACATCCACTTCGTCTTCGCTTACCAAAATGGTAAATTCGTTCGAAGTTGAAATTACTTCATTGATGATGATACCTTCCCAAGCCAAACGTTGGAAAATGAAATAATATATTCCGGGAACAACGATGTTTTCTTTAGGTAATTTTACCGTAATCGAAGCCAGGTTTTCCAATTTTTGAATCAATTTTTCGTTCGCAAAATGTTTGTCAACCAGATGATTCACACTGTTGCTGACCACGATATTGGTTTCGTTTACACCTCGTGATGAAGTATAAAATATATCCGAAAAAGTGTTGATGTCGGTAATCAAATCGGCTTGTTTGTTCAAAACGGTGTCCGAAGCGGCAAAAGTATAATCCGTCAAAGCCGAACGAACCGTGATTTCGCCAATGTTTTTGATTACTTTATTGATTTTGTGGTTGAGTCTAAAATCCAACTCTTCGGTTAGTCTTTTTAAAGCCATTACTACAGCACCTTGTTTCACTTCCTTGCCAAATTCACTTTCCAATTCGACCATGATGTTCCTGGACAATGACGTCAAATTGATTATTCCTAACGATAAAGCGTTTAGTAGAAAAGGTTTGGTTTTAATGTAATTTTCTACAATCGAGGAAACTGTTTTCATAGCAAAATAGGTGTTTTTACGTAGTAAGTACTTAGTTTTTGGTTTAAAAATCTAGGCAAAGATACATAAAAAACAATTTGTTACAAATATAACATTAGAAATTTTTGTTAAAAATGATAAAAAGCGTCTTTAAGGTGTTCAATTACAAAAGATTTATCCTCTTTGTGGACAGCAATTATGTCAAAACGGACATCGACATCCAAATCTTTGGAAACTACGTATTCGTTGACGGCTTTCACTAAAAGTTGGATTTTTTTGGGTTTCACGAAATCCTGTGGCAAGCCAAATTCTAGTGATGAACGTGTTTTTACCTCGACTATCGCAAGTGTATTTTCTTTTTGGGAGATAATGTCTATTTCGGCTTTCTGGAACCTCCAATTGGTTTCCAGAATTTCATAGCCTTCTTTCCGAAGAAATTCAACGGCCAATTCTTCGCCTAGTTTTCCTAATTCGTTGTGTTCGGCCATTTTGAAAGTTAGAAATTAGAGGTTAGAAGTAGGAAGTTGGGTGTTTGAAGTTAGCGGGTTATTCGAAAATTACTTTAGAAGTTGTTGCGTTTAATTCCAATGAAACTTGTTTGCCAAAAATCAAGGCTCGGTTGTCGTGAAAATGTCCCGCCGGAAAATTATAAAAAACCGGGAAAGAATACTCTTTGATGACATCTGCAATAATTTGGTTGGCATTTTTCCCCCAAGGAATGTCGTTGTCCTTCATTTTGGTCATTGTTCCAACAATCAACCCGTTCAATCCGTCAAAACAACCGCAACGTTTCAGGCTCATCATCATCCGGTCGATGTGGTATAAATATTCGTCCAAGTCTTCGATGAAAAGTATTTTCCCCTTGCAATCTATTTGCGCATTCGAACCCATCAGGCTGTATAAAATGGATAGATTTCCGCCCACTATTTCCCCTTTGGCATTGCCGAGTCGGTTTTCGGTGTTGAAAGGCATTTCATATTCCAGGCTTTCGCCAAAAAGTGCTTTTCGCAAACTTTCTATCGATTCGACGCTGGCTTTTCCAACGGTTATCGGCATGGCGCCGTGAATGGTGGCAATGTTTAATTTGTTCACATAGCTGTGAATCACGGTTACGTCGCTGAAACCGACAATCCATTTTGGGTTTTGTTTGAATCGGGTAAAGTCCAATAAATCAATCATTCGAACCGTGCCATAACCGCCGCGAACGCACCATATCGCCTTGATGTTGGGGTTGTCCATTTGTTGCTGAAAATCTGCCGCGCGCTGTTCGTCGGTTCCGGCCAATTGATTGTTGTCTAGTCCAATGGATGAACCTATTACGACTTCCAATCCCCAACTATGCAGTAAATCTATTGCCGGTTTAAGATTGTCATCTATGTTTTTTCGGGCTGTTGCCAATAGGGCTATTGTGTCTCCTTTTTGTAAGCTAGGCGGTATCTTCATTGGTGTTTGGGCTTGAATGTTGACAGTTTGAAAAATAAAAATAAGAATTGGCAATTTATAAAAAACAGCGATACCATTTAGGCAAGAAAATTGAATAGTACGCATATTTCGAAAATTAATTTAATCTTGGTTGTTAAAACGAATCCAATACAAATATATTTTTTTATTGTGAAGTAGCTTATTCCACCAAGAATTTTTTCACGATTGTTTTATTTTCTGAATTGATTTTGGCAAAATAGATTCCGGCAGGAAAATCGATTTTCAATTGGGTTTCACCCGAGAATTTGGATTCCAATATTTTTGCTCCAATACTGTTGTATATTTCGATAGTTGCTTTTTCGTTCAAACCAGAAATGGCAATTGATTTTTGGGCTGGATTGGGATAAAGGCTTATTTTTAGATTGGCGAAATCATTGGTCGATAAATTCGAATGCCAAACTTGACCCACTTTTGAACCCCAAATATAATTGGCCAAATCGGGATAATCAATAAATGGATTTCGGTTGACCTGCCAAGTGTAGATGTAATTATTTCGATTCATCTCAAAATCATCCGATGGGTCTAAAGTGTTCCATATCAACAAAGAAGCCAAATCTCCCAATTGCCCAACGGTTGTGTCTGCAATGTCGCCATTGACAACACTAAGTGCATTGTAACGAACCGCCATATAAAAAACCGAACGCGCCACATCGCCTTTCCAAGAACCAGAAGTTCCGCTTGGTCCGTTGTAACCCGTCAATCCATAATCGTTATTGCTGCGCAAACTGTTTTCGGCTCCGTCTTCGGCACGAAGGTGGTGGGCGTCGGCGTGACCGGCAAGAATATCATCGGCATTTGTCGGCAGCCAAACATTGATTCCGTCTGGAATGCTTTCGGTTCCATCAGTAAAACCGCCACGCGATTGCGGATAAATGTGTTCGCGATTCCATTTTCCGGTATTGATTCCCGTGTCTTGGAATTCTAGTTTTGAACGAGATTGCTCGACATACATCAACCAAACTTCGTTGCTGTTTTTTGGGTTTTGATCGGCGGTTTTAAGAATTTCGATGATATCGCCATAATTGTGGGCGTGAACCACGGCTGGGTTGGCAATAATATTTTGAACGGCTTGTTTCAAAGCTGCGCCCGAAAGTCCTTCGAGAGTTGCATAATATCCCGTAGGAGCTGTGCTGGAAACGATTCCATAAGTTGGGTTTAAAGGTGTTCCAAAAGGAGCAACGGTAAAATCGTTATCGATAACCCGAATCTCGAGATTGTCGTTGAGGCGTTTGTATTGGGATGGAATAGTGCCAATTTTAATTTTTAAAGTTTCATCGCCTTCGTCCAAAACATCGTCAGTAAGGGTGATGTTTGTCGTGAAGGTATTGGAACCCGAAGGAATGAAAACGGTCATGTTTCCAGTAAAATCGGCAGTCGTGAAAGAAGAATTATTTAAAGTGAAAGTAAAGGTCAAATCACTGCTTACATTGGTTTGTGTGGTGAAAGTAATCGGGAAACTATCGCCTTCATTTTTGTTGGCGGTATTTACAGTTATCGTGATTCCGTTGAAAATGATGCCACTTCCGTCGTTATTGGCTCCGGGAGTTGGATTTTTGGTTTCATAAGTTCCGTCGGTTTTTCTTTGTACGGATTGCGTCTCTTTAAGGTTATTTTGATCTTCATCATATTGTATGGAAACGCCCAACAATGTCATTAAATCCGTGGCATCGGCATCTTTGGTGTCGTACATGAGTGCGTCGATGAGATTTGTTTTTGTTGCCAATGTAAATTCAGGGAAATCAGATGGATTTCCTAGATAAAGGCCAACGCCATCGGCACCATTTTGGATAATGTTGTCGGGAAATAATTTGTCTGGAGCAGGAGAAATCAGCGAATTCCCAATGAGAATTATTCCATTGGCATCGGTTGTCAATCCGTTTAGACCAATAGTGTAATAACTTTGATTTGCGGTTGATGAAGTGGGATTTCCATTGAAGAAAACCAATACATAACCATCCAACGGAAAATTGGGTACAGTAGATTTTAATTCGACAAATTCTCTATCGTCGGTACTTGGCGTATCGGAATCGAGTTCGTTGATGACAACTTGACCAGAAGCCATATAGCTGAATATTAAAAGTAGCAGAGTGTATGGTTTTTTCATTGGAATGAAATTTAGGGAATAAAAAAGGCTTCCCGTGATGTGGAAGCCTTTTGGAATTATTTTTTGCAACAAATTAATTGATTAAAATGCTGTCCAATTGCAAAGTTGTGGTTACTGCTGGAAAAGCATTGGCATTTCCTGCATATTCAAACACGAAATATCCATTTCCAGTTACGGTTGCTGGAATGGCATAGTTGCCACTTGCCGTAAAAGTAGTTCCATAACCTGAAGTAGGCGTTGTAGGAATTGTGAAAGTGGAAGTAATATTGGTCATTTTTGTTACGTCAATCTTTCCTCCAGGAGTATAATCAGCAGCCAGAACATAATATACTTTCAACACGGCTCCATTCCAATATCCCATATTCGATTTGAATGAAAAAGTACTTGCGGTAGTCATATTTACAGGAACAAATAAATAAGTGTTGTTTGCTCCTCCAGAACCAAACGAAGTCATTTGTATGTATTTATTTGAGCTAAAAGTTTTTACTTCAAAATACCTTGAGCCAACAGCTGCATCATTGATGTAATTTGGAAAATTTGTTTGTGAAGGTGAAGAAGAATAACTTTCGAAAGTTTCGTTTACGGTTGCCGGGAAAACGGTAGAATTTGAACCAACAAGTGCAGGAGTATAATCCACTCTTGGATTTGGCATATTGGCGTCACGTTCGGTTCTCATAATAATTTGGTAGGTAGAATTGTATCGGGTCAAAACGCCTCTAATTTTTCCTTTACCAGCAGGCACTTTGTAGCCGGCAAAATTGGCAAATCGGCTAGTTCTAATGGTTAGGGTTTTGGCTCCGTCTGTAACATAAATGCTTGAGTCGTAATCATCTTCTCTATTGGAATCATAAGTTCCTCCTGCTGATTCATCGGTAAATTGCACATCGTCAATTTCTACCAAAGTATTCAAATAATTTGCTCCACTAAGGGCTTGTGTCAGGGTGATTTTGTGTACAATGGCGTCTTCACTAACCACGTCGCAGGAAGCAATAAGGTGTTTAGGATATACTAGGGTTGCAAGTCTGTCCACGGCATATTGTTCTGTTGGTGGCGCTCCAAAAATCAATCCTCTTCCAAAACTGGTTGGGTTGGCATACGCCAAGCCGTTTAGTTTTAAAAACACTTTTTTGCCGGGTTGAAAGTTTTTGCCATAAAGATTTACTTCATCTATCGAAAGGTTGAACCCTTTCGAACCATCTGTAGGCTGGAAATACATGCTTTTGTAGAAATTCCCTCCTTCGTCACTTGAAACGACATAGGCTTCGATGTAATCAAAAATTTCTTTGCCGGTAACTGGGTCTTTTGCGGCGGCAGGATAAATTACTGTTGTGCCATTTACGGGAGCACTTGTATACAAATCGGCTACCTCCTTGGTTTTGGTTAAACCCGGATTTGTGCAGTCAAATTTCGGTGTATCGTAAGTATCATTCACACAACTGGAGAACAAGCCCATGAATGCCGTGATGATAACTATGTTTTTTATTTTATTTTTCATAACGCTTAATTCTTAAAAGTTTAAATAAATGTTGACCATGAATGTTCTTCCGTATCCGTAGAAATATTTCGGACCAAAGGCACGAGTTGGCCCTTGATGGTCTTTGTATAATTCGCTGTACGAAGCGTTTCTTGCTTGTTCGAATCCACCGGTTTTGTATTGTATGTCAAATACATTGTTGACGTTGGCAAACAATCCCAAGGTTTTTTCTTTTATTCTCCAAGTTTTTCCACCAACAAGGTTGACCAATGTAAAGGCATCAAATTTTTCTTGGGCCAAATAACTGGCCGAAAGGGCAGCGTCATAAGGGAAATTGGCTTGGTCTGATTCCGTAATATATTGCGATGTTCTTATTAATGGCGCAACATCCAAATAATTATTGGACAAATAATTTACGTTTGCACTAATCCACCAAAACTTTGGATCACGATATTCCAACCCGGCAGAATAAGCTTGTTGTGGCATTCCGGCTTGTTTATAACCTTCCATATAGGTCTTTCCGTTGAAGATGTCTTCGGTTACACCATCTGCGTGAATCGCTAAATTAGGATTGTTGGTGTAAGTATATTCGCCGTAGGCAGCCACTGCAGTTGCCTTGATGGTAGATGTAACTTGATATTCCAATCCAACTTCAACTCCTTTGTTTCTTTTGTTTTGCCCCGTAACCACTTCAGAAACAAATTCGCCATTTCCTAAACTAACGGCATCGGCATAATAAAAAGAAATATCCGTGGTGTTTTCGGTTTCATTGAAGTAAGCCGTAAATCTTGCTTTAAGACTTGGCATTCTGATGATATAACTGGCATCGGCACTTTTTATGATTTCGTTCGTGATGTTGTCTGTCGTGTCGTTGTTTAAACGGGCATTAGGAAAAACGTCTTTCGTGTTCGGTGCTTTTGACATGTAAACCCCGTTGAAATCAAAATAATGTTGTCCGGTCAATTTATAAGTCATTCCGCCTTTGAATCCGAAATTGTCAAAGTTTAATTTTTCACTTTTTCCCAATGAACTATCTGGATAATAACCATTTTTGTACAATCCTTCTCTTTGATAAGAACTTCTGGTGAAAGATTGTCCAAGGTAAAAATCTATTTTGTCGTAAGTGAATTTAAACTGGGTAAAGGCATCTATTTTGGTGGCATTTACATTGTAATTATAGCCATATTTGTCTCCTACGCCAACCATTCTATTTGGATTGTTCAAATCCGATTGCTGTTGGTCATCGGTAGTTCCAAAAGTGTCAATGTCATTAAAATGGGTTCCTCCCAAAAGGTCCAACAAATTTTGAAAGTTGGCCGATTTTGATTTTGTAAAACTTCCTCCGGCATTCATGACGATGTTGTCGGCCAATTGCGAAGAAAGAATCGTGTTGGCAATTAGTGTTTTGTCGTCTGTTCTGTCTTCATATAAAACATAACGGCTGCCGTTTGCAATGTTTTCGTTGTTGATGCGGTACATAGCCGTCCAATCCATTTGCGGTTGGGCCAGAAAATTGGCTTTTGCCTGTTCTGCCGCAGCAAAATCCGGCGTGTATGTGGCAATGTCATTGCTGTAGGTATATAAGGTCGTGTAATAACTCGGCAATTTTTTGTAATAGTTTGGATCTGGATTATCCGCTTTTTGAAAATCGATACGGCTGTTTCCTATTTCTCCAAATTGATACGAAAGATTGGTGTGAAGTCTTGTTTTGGAATTGAATTTCCAATAATGGCTTAAAGTAAAAATTGGCTCTTCGACGTCTTTTACCCTTGAATTTCTTTTTTCGCCTTCTTGGTAACCCCAATAGGAATTGTATTTAAAGTCTTTTAAATCGGTAACTTCTTGGGTATTTGGTGAATTCTTTCCTCTTCTGTTTTGTGCATAAATAGAGGTGAAGTTAATGCTGTGTTTGTCGTTGATTTTCTTTTCGATACTGGCAAACAAGGAATTGGCGGCATAATCCGTTCCGTCAAAATAGCCTTCTTGAGCCCATCTTCTTCCGCCTGAAATAACATAAGCCCAACCGTTTTTGTCCATGCCCGAAGCGTGTGTCGCCATTGCCCTGTAGCTGTAATTGGTATTGGTTCCTAAAAACGAAATTCGTGTTCCCGGTCTGTAAACCGAAGCGCGCGTCGTGATATATTGTGTTCCGGCAATTCCTCCAAAAGAATAATCCGATGGTTTGGAGCCGTCCGTAAACTCTTGATTTCGAGTGGCATCATTCAGTCCTCCCCAGTTGCTGTATTGCGGTCTTCCGTCGGATACGCGATTCATCGAAACCCCGTTTATTAAAATATTCGAATATTCATTGTCAATTCCACGAACACTAAATCGGGCTTGTCCAAAATTGTAGGCCGCCGCTTGTTGAAAAACGTCTTTTGAGGCTTGAAGCAATCCTGCCGTACTTTCAGAACCACTATTGTCATCGCTTAAATCGTTGTCGGTGATGGAAATTAGGGTCATTTGTTTTTCTTGGGTCAAGTCTTCTTCCAGGGCTATGGGTCCCATATCCAATAGTTGTCCTTCGACAATTTCAACCTGAAGTAATTGGTCTTTGTAACCATTGGTTCTGATACGCAATAATTGATTTCCGGTCTCTACTTTGTCGAAAGAGAATTTTCCGCTTGCGTCCGTAAGCTGCATTAAATTGGTGTTTTGTACAGAAACGATAACACTTTGCATCGGTTTTTGTGTTTTTGAATCAACCACTTTTCCGGAAACACCCGTACCTGATTGCGCAAAAGCAAACACTATTTGCATTACAAATAATGTACTGAGAATAATTTTTTTCATAAATAAAAAGTAAATTTTTTTTCAATAAAATAATGATTTCTTGATGACTACAAAGCTACATTTATAATTATTATTATTTACTTTTGTCGTGAAGTTTTTGTTAAATTTTACACTTAAATAACATTATATCATGAAAATTAAAAATCTGGCAGTCATTTTGTTTGTTTTCTATTCAATGCTGGGGGTCAATGCACAGCAAAAAAAATACATCGTGCACACGGTTGCCTTCTATAATTTTGAAAACTTGTTTGACACCATCAACAACCCAAATTTTGATGAAGAATGGTTGCCGGAAGGTTTACAGCGCTGGACTTCAAATAAGTACAAACAGAAGCTGGAGAATCTTTCTAAAGTATTGATGCAAATTGGGACAAACGACCAACAAAAAGAAGCGCCAACTTTTATTGGATGTTCCGAAATTGAGAACAGGGGAGTTCTTGAAGACTTGGTAAAACATCCCAATATTGTCAAAGATGATTATGGAATCGTGCATTTTGATTCTCCCGACAAAAGAGGGATTGACGTGGGATTGTTGTACCAAAAAAAATATTTCAAACCTACCAGCTTCATCAATATTCCATTGATAATTTACAGAGGGAACAACAACGAAAAAGAAAAAGAAACCGAAGAGGACAAAGCCGATAAAGACAAAATAGAAGTCAGCAAAGACAACAGGGTTTATACCAGGGACATTCTATTGGTGACAGGATTTCTTGACGGGGAAGAAGTGAATATAATGGTCAATCACTGGCCGTCCCGTTCCGGTGGAGAGAAAAAAAGCAGTCCGTTTCGTGAAGCGGCAGGAAGATTGGCCAGAAAAGTGATGGATTCTGTTTATAAAGTGAATCCAAAAGCTAAAATTATCTTGATGGGCGACTTGAACGACGGAACTTACAACAAAAGTGTAAAAGAAGGTCTGGGAGCCAAACTAAAAAAATCGGAAGTAAAACCATTTGGAGTTTACAACCCTTTCGAACAAATGGCCAAAGACGGAAACGCATCCTTGTTTTATAGGGATTCCGGGGATATTTTCGACCAAATCATGGTTTCTGAAACCTTGATCAAAACTGATTTTTCCACTTTTCAATATTGGAAAGCCGGAATCTACAACAAGCCGTTCATGATAGAAAAATTTGGACGTTATGCCGGCTATCCTTTGCGCCATTCCGAAAACGAAATTGGCTACAGCGACCACTTTCCGGTTTATATTTATTTAATCAAGGAAGTCAAATAAACATGGTATAACATCAAAAGGCGTAGTTTTCATCCGGAATTTACGCCTTTTTTGAATGTAAATAATTTCTAATTCAAGCAAAAAATGAAAAATTTAATTTTGGCAACCGTGCTGTTATTGTCTCTAAATGGTCTGGCGCAAGACACCATCACAACGGCCAAAGTCAAGGAATATATGGACAAAGAAGTCTGTGTTCTTGGAAAAGTGGTTTCGTTCAAGCTCGCTTCCGAAGGCAAAAACACCAATTACATCAACATCGACAAACCTTATCCAGAAAGTGTTTTTACCGTCGTGATTTCTAACTTTTACCTCGAAAAACTGAACATCAAAATCGAAGATTTAAAAGATAAAGAGATTTACATAAAAGGCAAAATCACCACCTATAAAAACGACCCGAAACAAATTCCTCAAATTTACAATCCGGCAAGTATCACCATAAAAAAATCCTGACACTTCATTTTTCAAACAAGGAATTCCGTAATTTGCAGGAGCCAAGAACACCTCAAAATGCGGAATAATCATAAATTGTACTTCTGTATTTTTAATTAAGAAAGAATTAAGATTTTGTTATTGTTTAAAACCTTACTTTTGCAAAAAAATTAAACATCCACCATGGACGATTATTATTCGAAGAAAAATAAAGAAAATCAGGAATAGTCGTTGCCTAATGCAAACGTTATTCTCAAAACAACGTATTGCATCATGATTACTTATTACAAAAACAACAAAGGGTTTGTTCAAACCGAAAAAATAGAGGAAAACGGCTGGATCAACGTAGTTTGTCCCACCAAAGAAGAAACCAAATTCCTCCTCAAAGAACTCCAAATTCCCGAAGATTTCTACAATGACATCGAAGATATTGACGAAAGACCACGTATCGAAATCGAAAACGGCTGGACGCTGATTATCCTCAGAATTCCTTTCCGAAGCAACGATGCAAAACTACCTTTCAACACGGCACCACTGGGTTTGATGTTCAAAGACGACACCTTTGTATCACTCTGTTTTCACCAAACCGACATACTTCCCGACTTTGTGTCCTATACCCGACGCAAAAAAATTCCCGTCAACGATCATTTCGATTTGGTGTTGAAATTGCTTTTGTCTTCCAGTGTTTGGTTCTTGAAACACCTAAAACAAATCAACCAACGAATCAAACTGGCCGAAGACAACCTGGAACAATCCATCAAAAACGAAGAACTGCAAGCTTTGCTCCAAATAGAAAAATGCTTGGTCTTTTTCATCACCTCCCTAAAAGGCAACGATGTTTTGTTTCGCAGAATCAAGAATCTAAAAAATTACAAAGACACTTTTGACCCGGAATTGCTCGAAGACGTCGAAATCGAATTGCGCCAAGCCGAAGAAACCACCAACATCTACAGCAACATCTTGACCGGAATGATGGATGCCTACGCCTCTGTAATTTCAAACAATTTGAACGTCATCATGAAAAGGCTGACCTCCATTTCCATCATCCTGATGATTCCCACGGTCATCGCCAGTTTATACGGAATGAACGTGCCTAACAATCTGCAAGACAACCATTTCGGGTTTTGGATTGTATTGTTGATTTCCTTGGTAGTGTCCACATTTGGAGTATTCCTGTTCAAGAAAAAGAACATGTTCTGATTTTTCAGGAGCCAATCCCGCTTTCCGTTGCAATCTTGTTCAATAAAGACTATTTTTCTAAGTAAAAAAAGGAGCTTCCGTTGGTCGCTCTTTTTTTACAAGAAAAATTAGCCTTTCTTTTCACAAGGATTTCCACTGCAAACGAAGTTCACTGAACTCCGCTGAAAATAAAAATTAAGTGAAGTAATCGGGGCTAAAAATCCAGAATATGGAAGAATTTTACGTTCTAATAATCGATTAAAATTTAACCCATTTGCCTTCTGTTTCGTCTTTATGTAATACCTTTATCAATCCAAACAACTACTAAAAAAAGTTACAATGACAACAATAGCAGCACAATTCGGAATGAAAGAAGCATTGGCCCAGCTTGGCATAAAACCCATAAACGAAGGAACTTCAACAGGAATCAATAGTTTTTCAAGCGGAGTAATTCTCGAAAGCCATTCGCCAGTTGACGGACAATTAATTGCATCGGTTAAAACTACTTCCGCTTCCGATTACGAAAAAGTAATGCAAACAGCTTCCGAAGCTTTCAAAATATTTAGATTAATGCCGGCGCCACGACGAGGCGAAATCGTGCGCCAGTTTGGAGACAAATTACGCAAAAATAAAGAGGCTTTGGGCAAACTCGTTTCCTACGAAATGGGGAAATCCCTCCAAGAAGGATATGGCGAAGTGCAGGAAATGATAGATATCTGTGATTTTGCAGTGGGACTTTCCCGCCAATTGCACGGACTCACCATGCATTCTGAACGACCGGGACACCGAATGTACGAGCAATACCATCCTTTGGGAATTGTCGGAATCATTTCGGCGTTCAATTTTCCAGTTGCAGTTTGGGCTTGGAATACGGCTTTGGCTTGGATTTGCGGCGATGTTTGTGTTTGGAAACCCTCCGAAAAAACGCCACTTTGCGGTATTGCCTGTCAAAACATCATTGCCGAAGTCATCAGGGAAAACAATCTTCCCGAAGGAATTTCCTGCTTGATAAACGGCGATTATAAAGTGGGCGAATTAATGACAAACGACAAAAGAATTCCGTTAATTTCGGCAACAGGTTCCACCCGAATGGGAAAAATCGTGGCACAAGCAGTAGCAGCCCGTTTGGGAAAATCATTGTTGGAACTTGGGGGAAACAACGCCATAATCGTAACGCCAGATGCCGACATCAAAATGACCGTAATCGGAGCCGTTTTTGGAGCCGTGGGAACGGCAGGACAGCGTTGCACTTCGACTAGAAGATTGATTATTCACGAAAGTATTTACGACAAAGTAAAAGACGCCTTGGTTTCGGCTTACGGCCAATTAAAAATCGGCAATCCATTGGACGAAAAAAACCACGTGGGACCATTAATTGACATTCATGCTGTCGAAATGTATGCCGAAGCCTTGGAAAAAGTCGTTGCCGAAGGCGGAAATGTTATCGTGAAAGGCGGAGTACTTTCAGGCGAAGGGTACGAAAGTGGTTGCTACGTAAAACCAGCCATCGCCGAAGCCCAAAATTCTTTCGAAATCGTGCAACACGAAACTTTTGCGCCAATTTTATATCTTTTGAAATATTCGGGTTCGGTAGAAAATGCAATCGAAATCCAGAACGGAGTTGTTCAAGGACTTTCGTCTGCTATTATGACCAACAATTTGCGGGAAGCCGAATTGTTCTTGTCCGTCACAGGTTCGGATTGTGGTATTGCCAATGTCAACATAGGAACTTCCGGAGCAGAAATTGGCGGCGCTTTTGGCGGAGAAAAAGAAACGGGCGGCGGACGAGAATCCGGTTCCGATGCCTGGAAAGTATATATGCGAAGACAAACCAACACGATTAATTATACCAAGAGTTTGCCCTTGGCACAGGGAATAAAATTTGATTTGTAAAAATTAAAACCCACAAAAAAAGCGGCTTGATTTTCATCTTGCCGCTTTTTTATTGGTTTGAAAGAAATTAATCTAAATTGAATGAAGCTCCAATGCTAAAAGAAGTTCCATTATTGTATTTTGAAATGGCGTCCTTGTCGTATTTGGCAAAAGGAGCAGAAAACTCGGTAAAAACTCCAAATCCATCAGTGAAGAAATATCTTGCGCCAAGATGACCACCAAAGTTTTTCAAGCCTAAATTCAAACCCGGATACACGTCAAATTTTGGCGAAATGTTTAGCACGCTTCCCAAATTGGCATTGAATCTTGCTTTGGCATCAAAACGATATTCAAAATCAACTTCGTCGATGTGGCTTCCGCCCAATAAATAAGAACCTAAAAATCCAATGGAAAAATTCTCTCCCAATCCAAAATCGGCTGAACCAACAATTCCACTTCCTCCATTTTGAAAAGTCATCCCGATATTGACCTTTCCATCTCCTTTTCCTTTAAAAGCTTGGGCATTTACCATGCAGAATGCGCCTAATAATACGATTGTAAAAATTTTTTTCATTAGTTATTTTTTTGCAAATATAGGTTTTTTAATTTCTTCCTTTTTCATTTGGGTATAAACTTGGCAGGGGCTCGCTTTGCCAAATTTCCTTGGAGTCCACGTCCATGATGGTCAACGGGCCTTTGAAAGCAGCTCCCGTGTCCACGTTCCAAACATTGGCCATTTGCACCGGAACAGTTTTGTTGATTCTCGAAACAGGCGTGTGGCCGATGTAAATTTCTTTGTACAACGTAAGGCGTTTTGGGTAAAACAAATCATCTGTTTTCATTGTTTTGTCCAATGCCAATGCCGTTTCCCAGAGCGATCGATCCCAATAAAACAGTTTCGGGAAATATTCAAAATCAACGCCGTTCATATTGGTAAAACCGGCGTGGATAAACAATCGATTCTGTTCGTCGAGATGAAAATTTTTCAAAGATTTCAGGAACTCAATGTGTTTTTTGATGATTTTCTTGTCCACTTTCGAATAGGCCAAAACGGTTGCTTCACCGCCGTGACTGTACCAAGTTAGGTTTTCCTTGCTTTTTTCCAGCCATTCCAAAACCAATTCGTCATGATTGCCCAAGATGCAAATGCAGTTGTGCGTGGTTTTCAGTTCTATCAAATAGTCGATGACTTGGGGCGATTGACTCCAGCCATCCACATAATCACCCAGAAAAATCAAGGTGTCATTTGGGGTAACATTGGCTCTTTCCATAATTTGGTGCAAGGCACGCAAACCACCGTGAATGTCGCCTATAACTAGTGTTCTCATTCTGTTTTTTTTATTTACCGCAAATTCGCAAATTTTTATTAAATCAGAGTTTTAATTTGCCACCCGAGCGATAACCAATGGGCGAAGAAAATGATCCCAAGTACAAAACCAACTTCTTATAAAGTTAATTGCCCAAATCCGTAGTAGAAAATTTTTAGCAGTTGTATTTATTTCGCTTTAACCTTACTCTTAAAAACTAATTTATGACTTTCTAGTTTTACTTTTGTTATATAATTTATAGAAGGACTCCACAAATTATCATCAGATCCGAAACAAGATGAATTCCCAATTAAGTATCCGCTCTCTATTTTTTTGGGCAAGAAAGTTCCTTCGCAATCGGCTAAATCTCTAGAACTAGTAACATTTGTAAATATTAATTTATCATTTTCATTTAAGAAAACAAAGATTTCGTTATCCCAATTAGCGTTACCACCCCCTTCTATATGTACAGTGACAACTAAATCTTGGGACATGTCATTGTTTAAATCCCCGTATATAATTGGATTTAAGGCGAAAAAATCCTTGCAACTATCATTTTTTGCTATATATATCATATCGTGAAAAAAATCATTATCATAATCAGTGCCATCATAGCGATATGATAATTCATAAGTAGAATCGGTATTTTGCTCATTAAATTCTCCTTTTCCCCCATACTTATTATGGTAATGTTTTTTGATTTTACTTATAATATTCTCGTCAAATTGCGGATTTACATGTGTTTTTGTAGTTCTTAAGGTGTCAACATTTGATGTTTCAATATCTTGTTTTCCCCCCGTATTTCTACAAGAAGTAAATAAAAAGACTGATAATAAAATCAAAATAGTTTTCAAAATTTTCATAGTTTTGGTTAATAATGGTACTACTTAAGTAAGTCGAAAGTTTAAATGTCGTAAAGTCAAAAGGAGCAATATTGCAAATAGTATTTAAAATCAATCTGTTGCGTCATTTTGTCTAATTTTAAAATACGACATTATACAATGGTTGTTACTTACTTGTATATTATCTCAACAAACCTTCAGATTTACACTCAAAAAAAGGCAGATTGGCGAAGTTTTGTTGCGCTATATGGGCATTCAAATATATAAATAAAGTTTTATAAATTCAAAAGAACTTTCTGCCTTATTAAATCAAAACTCTTTACTGCACATCATATTTCATTTTCCTCAAAATCCGCAATGCTTCTTTAAATGACAAATATACAGAAGTGAAAGGTTTCAAAAGCGGTTTAGCATCAATCAATTTTTGCTTGGCATCATCAAATCCGTTGAGGTAACAAATCATGAAAGTGGAGGGCAGGTTCTCCAAATCTTTCAGTTCTCGCTCGTTTAGTCTAAGGCCTTTTTGGAGTTTGTTGAGCAAAGAAATGTTGGAATTATAAATATGGAACAACATTTTCTTGTTGAATTCCGGCGGTTGAAAAAGCATTTCCCGGTCAATTTTATAATAGCCATTGTCGTGAAAATGCAGGGTTTGTTTCTCCAAGGGATAATAGCTCGTTTTGTCGTTCAAACCCAAGGGAACATATTCCATAATGGTGAAAGAATCCTCGTCAAAAGTAATCGTGACCACGTCTTGGGCAGAATAAAACAGCTTGATTTGCTCGTTGATGAGCTCAATGTCAACACGCGACAAGAAGGTCGTGTCTCGATGTTTTTTGGGAACGCCAGCCCAGCAAATAACGAACAATTCCTTGAAAACCTTGTATTTGGGCGCCATGTCCTTGTGGCGAAAATTCATGAAATCAATCACGCCGTCCAGCGTGTATCCAATGCTGTTTCGGGAATTGTTTTCAATGCCGATGACGGTTTCCGTGTTTTGATAATTTTTCTCGACTTCTTCTTCAACGGGAACCGTATTGCTGCCACGTCGAATGAAAACAGTGTTGGCAGGAATCGTGTGGATTCCCTTCTTGAAATGCGAGGTCTTGCTTTTTGCTTTGATGGTCACCAATCCAATCACTTTGTCCTTGGGCAAATTAGGAAAAGGCACGTTTTCATATTGAATTTTGGGTGGATTTTCGAGATAGGCATTGACCAAATTCTGGATGCGACTGTCATCAAAAAAGTCGTCGCCCACAATTTCGTTGTCGTGATCTTCGACGCCCACAACAATATAGGAATTATTGGCCGGATTCGAATTGGACAACGCACAAATGTGTTTCAAAAATTTGGCTTTTCCTTCGCGGGTATGCAAATTCAACTGGCGTTTTTTGTCGTAAAAACTGCTCTCGTCATTATGCGCAAGTAGATTTTTAATTAAAAGACGCTTGTTGATCATTGGCTAAACTTGAATCAATTGATGTTAAAGATGTTAAAAAAAATACTATTTCAGGGATTACTTGCGTTTTGCCGTGATAGCGTATTAGTATTAATTTTTTAATTCCCCCAAAACTATGAAAAATATTAAAATTTATGTGTTAAGTTTTCTTGTAATTACATTCATGAGCCTGTTTTTTGCAGCGTGTAATGATGATGGCAGCGATTCTTCGCAAACTGCGGTAATGAAGGTTAGATTGACGGATGCTCCCGGCGACTACAAAGAAGTAAATATCGACGTGAGGGACATCATGATCAAGGACAATTCCGATTCAGGCGACCAAGGATGGGTGAGCATTGGCAATCTTCCGGCCGAAGGCAAAATTTATGATTTGCTGACATTGACCGGAGGTGTGAGTGCTTTATTGGCAGACGAAGTGGTTCCTTCAGAATATTTGGGACAGATTCGATTGTTGCTTGGCGATAGAAACACGGTGGTGCTGAAAGACGGTACATCGCATCCCTTGAAGACTCCAAGTGCCCAACAATCGGGGTTGAAATTAAATGTCAACCAAACATTGACGGCAGGCGCCACTTATGATTTCTTGCTGGATTTTGACGTGGCCCACTCCATTGTTGTCCAAGCGGGAGCTTCCGGAAATTATAATTTACATCCGGTTGTCAAAGTTTCAACATCGGCAACATCGGGCGTCATAAAAGGTTCTGTTGCCAATATAGCCGTTGCAAAACAAGTATTGGCATCAGTTGTTGTGGGAACCGAAACGGTTTCGGCCTACGCCAATGCAGAAGGCGTATTCCAATTGAATGGAATTCCTTCAGGAACTTACATCCTGACATTGACTCCAGATCCCACTTCGGGATTGTTGGTAAAAACCGTTGCAGACGTGGTTGTTGTAAATGGACAAATCACGAATATAGGCAGTATTTCGATGTAGAAAAAAAGGAATTCAATAAAAAAAGCAGTCAAATTTTGGCTGCTTTTTTTGTGTTTTTTATCTATTTTTTTGTGTTTGGATCAGGAAACGGTATCTCGGTTTACAATGGTGGCAGAAGCTTGGGCAGAAGCCATCACGACCAAATCGGAAATGTTTACATGATACGGTCTGGAAACCACAAAATGAATGATATCCGCAATGTCTTCCGGTTGCAGGGGTGTGAATCCTTTGTAAACATTGGCTGCTTTGTCTTTGTCTCCCTTGAAACGGACTTCACTAAATTCGGTTTGCACCAATCCGGGATGAATCGCTCCAACCCTGATTCCGTAAGGATTCAAGTCCATTTTCATGCTTTTGTTCAAGGCATCGACGGCGTGTTTTGTGGCACAATACACATTTCCGTTAGGATACACTTCTTTTCCGGCGGTGGAACCAATGTTGATGATGTGACCCGATTTTCGTTCGATCATTTGCGGAATGACGGCTTTCGAAACATACAAAAGTCCTTTTACGTTGATGTCAATCATGGCGTCCCAATCGTCTAAATTTCCGTTTTGAATGGGGTCTAATCCATGGGCGTTTCCGGCATTGTTTATCAAAAGATCAATTTTGGAAAAAGCTTCCGGCAAGGAATTTATTTTTTCGAAAACCGCCTTTTTATCCCTTACGTCAAAAACCAAAGTATGGATTTCGGTAAATTCGGAAAGTTCTTTTTCGAGCAATGCCAATCGGTCTTCCCGTCGGCCGCAAAGGATAATTTTGTAATTGTTTTTCGCCAATATTCGAGCCGTTGCCAGGCCAATTCCGCTGGTTGCTCCAGTTACCAAGGCTGTTTTATTCATAGTTCATTTTTTTATTTTGAAAAGGGTAAGATACACTTTTTGTCTAGTTATTTGGCCGAAATTACTAATTCATTATACCTGCAATAATTTTAGATGGAGCGTTTTGTCCAGCAGTCCAATTTTATTTATTAATCTTCAAGAATCTTCCATTTCGACCCCTATTTTTTCAAAACATTAAAATTATGAAAATACTATCACAAAACATCCTTAAAATTGGGGAGTTGTGAGAAGTTTTAACCATTTTTTAACATCCTACTTCTAAAAAAAAATTCAATTTGCACCATCAAAAATAAGGAACACAATTTACAGTAATTAAAACAAGGAAATGGAAGAAAATACAACGACTTTGGACATTAGGGCAATCAATGAAAAGATAGAAAGAGAAAGTGCTTTTATCGATTTGCTTACCATGGAAATGAATAAAGTGATCGTGGGTCAAAAACATATGATCGAGCGATTGTTAATCGGGCTTTTGGGACAAGGACACATCCTGTTGGAAGGAGTTCCCGGATTAGCAAAAACCCTTGCCATTAATACTTTGTCACAAGCCGTTCATGGGTCGTTTAGCCGAATCCAGTTTACTCCGGATTTATTGCCTGCCGATGTCGTTGGAACCATGATTTACAATATCAAGGCCAATGAATTTTCCATAAAAAAAGGCCCTATTTTTGCCAATTTCGTTCTTGCCGACGAGATTAACCGTGCTCCCGCCAAAGTGCAATCGGCATTATTGGAAGCGATGCAGGAAAAACAAGTCACCATTGGCGACACCACTTTCAAACTGGACAGGCCGTTTTTAGTTTTGGCTACCCAAAACCCAATCGAGCAAGAAGGAACCTATCCTTTGCCGGAAGCGCAAGTCGATCGTTTCATGTTGAAAACCGTGATTGATTATCCAAAAATGGAAGACGAGAGAATGGTCGTTCGTCAAAACCTGAAAGGAAGTTACGAAAAAGTAAATCAAGTGGTTTCCGTAGAACAAATTTTGCGTGCGCAAGAAGCCGTTCGCGAGGTTTACATGGATGAAAAAATCGAAAAATATATTCTGGACATCATCTTCGCCACCCGTTATCCGGAAAAATATAAATTGGCCGACTTGAAACCATTAATCAGTTTTGGATCTTCTCCACGTGGAAGCATCAATTTGGCCAATGCGGCAAAATGTTACGCTTTCATCAAACGTCGTGGCTATGTAATTCCAGAAGATGTTCGCGCCGTGGTGCACGATGTGTTGCGTCACAGAATTGGAATCACTTATGAAGCCGAAGCCGAAAACATCACTTCAGTTGACATCATCAACAAAATCGTAAACGAGATTGAAGTACCCTAAATAAGTTGGCAGTGTTCAGTATTCAGTTTACAGAGCTGACCACTGACCACTAATAACTGACCACTAACTATGGAGACGAAAGACCTCTTAAAAAAAGTACGAAAAATAGAAATCAAAACCCGAAGATTGAGCGATCACATCTTTTCGGGAGAATACCATACATCGTTCAAAGGGCGAGGAATGACTTTCAGCGAAGTGCGTCCATACCAATATGGCGACGATATTCGTGCCATTGACTGGAACGTGACGGCTCGTTACAACGAAGCCCACGTCAAGGTTTTCGAGGAAGAACGCGAATTGACGATGATGCTGATGGTGGATATTTCGGGTTCGGAAAGTTTTGGTTCCAAAAATCAATTCAAAAAGGACATCGTTACCGAGATTGCTGCTACAATGGCATTTTCGGCCACAAACAACAACGACAAGATTGGCTTGATTTTGTTTTCAGACCAAATCGAATTGTATATTCCGCCGAAAAAAGGGCGTTCACACGTGTTGAGAATTATTCGAGAATTGATAGAATTCGAACCGAAAAGCCACAAAACGGATATTGCACAAGCCTTGAAATTCTTGTCGAGCACACAAAAAAAGAAAGCTATCGTGTTTGTAATTTCTGATTTTATTTCCGAAGATTATGAGCATACATTGAAAATAGCTTCTAAAAAACACGATATTACAGGCATTCGAGTGTATGACATTCGAGAAGAAAAAATGCCGAATCTAGGAATGGTTTCCATGTTGGATGCCGAAACCGGCGAAACACAATTGATTAACACGGGTTCAAAATCGGTGCGAATAAATTATGAAAAATACTATCAAGAGAAACTGAAATATTTCAAGGAAACTTTTAGCAAATCGGGTGCGGGAGTTGTAAATACAAGAGTTGACGAAAGTTATGTAACCAAATTATTAGGCTATTTTAAATCCCGTTAAACTAAACCCGTCAGGTTTTAAAAACCTGACGGGTTTAAGATTAAAAACAAATGAAAATTAAACTTTATTTTTTATTACTGTTGCTTTCCGCCACTGTTTTTGCGCAACAAAAACAAGTGCTAACCAGTATTGATACTACCAAAAACAAGATTGGAGCAGAGTTCAAGCTAACGTTGAAAACCAATGTTGATACTTTGTCGAAAGTTGTTTTTCCTAATGCAAGAAACTTTGGTGCTCTCGAAGTAATCCAGTCATATCCCATTGACACCATCAGGAGAAATGACCGTTACGAATTAATCAAAAAATACGGTTTGACCCAATTCGATTCTGGAAGATACACGATTCCGAGCGTGAAGATTTTGATTAACAAAAAAGAATATTTGTCGGATTCAATCAAAGTTGAGGTGGCCAATGTGCAAGTCGATACCTTGAAACAAAAAATGTACGACATCAAGGATATTGCTTCTGCCGATGATTCCATTGGCGATTGGTGGAAATATCTTTTAGGCTTGATGTTGCTTGCGGGTCTTGGAGCTTTTATTTATTGGTACTTCAAAAAACGCCAAAAAGAGAAAATCGAAGAAGAAATTTATAAAACTCCGATAGAGAAAGCGACCAATTTGCTCAATAATCTGGAAAAGAAAGAGCTTTGGCAACACGGCGAAGTGAAAGCATATTACAGCGAATTGACTGATATAGTCAGGAATTACATCGAAGAAGCCATCGAAATTCCAGCAATGGAAAGCACAACTACCGAATTGATTGAAGGACTGAAAGTGGCTTCCCAGAAAAAGAAAATGAAGCTTTCAAAAGATACTTTTGATAATTTGCTGGGAGTTTTGAAACAAGCCGATTTGGTGAAATTTGCCAAATCAAAACCATTGGATTTCGAAATTACTGAAGACCGCAAGAAAATTGAAAGAGCCATAGTTACGTTGGATAAAGCCATTCCGGTAATAGTGGAAACCCAAGACGAAATGTTGCTCAACGAAATGCAACGCCAGGAACAACTGAAAAGAGAATTAGAAAAACAAAAAAAGAAACGTATTGTCACGGCAGTGGTTTCTGTATTGTTATTGCTTTTTGCCGTAACCACATTTTTTGTGGCCGCCAAAGGTCTCGATTATGTCGTGGACAATGTTTTTGGTCATCCATCCAAAGAATTACTGGAAGGCGAATGGGTAAAGAGTGAATATGGAAGTCCAATTATGAGAATCAACACTCCGAAAGTTCTGGTGAGAACAGATTTAAAGAAGATACTTCCAAAAAACGGAATGGCATTGATCAAAGACATGCAATCTTTTACTTATGGAAGCTTTAATGATAATTTTTACATTATGGTTTCGACTTTGCAATACAAACAAGAAACGAAAGTTGATTTGGCAAAATCATTGGAATCAGCATTGCAGTCATTGGAAGCCCAAGGCGCACAAAACATGATTGTCAAGCAAGAAGATTTTGAGACCAATGAAGGTGGAATTAAAGGAATCAAGGGCTACGGAACTTTCTCGAAAATTGATGGAGATAGTCAAAGCAGTACCAAATTTTACTATGAAACATTGATTTTTAGTCAAGATGGCGGATTGCAGCAAATCATCATCGTTCACGAAGAAGGCGATAAATACGCCAACGAAATTTCGGAAAAAATATTGAGCTCTGTCGAACTTCAAAACGCACAACAATAATGGGAAAATTATCTTTTTTAAACCCAGAGTTTTTTTGGTTGTTTCTTTTGATTCCAATGGCGGCAGCTTGGTTGTATTGGAAAAAAAACGAGCAAACGGCAACTTTGAAGATGAGTTCAACACAAGGATTCAAGGGGTCGAATAGTTTGGCTGCAAGATTAAAACCCGTTTTGAACGTGTTGCGATTATTGGCGTTAAGCTCCTTGATTATTGCAATGGCAAGACCAAGAACAGTGGACATCAGCAATCAAACGAAGACTACCAGAGGAATTGATATTGTTATGGCAATGGACGCTTCGGGAAGTATGCTCGCCAAGGATTTGAGACCAAATAGGATGGAAGCCCTCAAAGATGTCGCTGCCGATTTCGTCGAAGAAAGACCAAACGACAGAATTGGACTCGTGGTTTATGCTTCCGAAGCTTATACAAAAACGCCAGTGACGAGCGACAAAGCCGTCGTGCTTGAAGCCATAAAAGGCATAAAATACGACCAAGTTTTGCAAGACGGAACAGGAATAGGAATGGGATTGGCGACAGCCGTAAATAGATTAAAAGACAGCAAAGCCAAAAGCAAAGTGGTTATTCTATTGACCGATGGCGTGAATAACGCCGGTTTTATCGAACCCGAAACGGCCGCCGATATTGCCAAACAATACGGAATAAAAGTTTACACGATTGCAATTGGAACCAACGGAATGGCGGAATCGCCTTATGCACTTTCGCCTAGCGGACAGATTTTATTCCAGATGATGAAAGTGGAAATTGACGAACAATTGTTGCGAAACATAGCCAGAAAAACCGACGGAAAATATTTCAGGGCAACCAGCAACAGCAAATTGGCCGAGATTTATGCCTCCATCAACAAACTGGAAACCACCGAAATCGAAGAATTGAAATTCTATGATTACGACGAAAAATTTAGGCCTTTCGTGTGGATTGCAGGATTCCTGATTTTGTTGGAAGTAGGATTGCGAAACACGGTTTATAGAAGTTTTATATAATGAAAGTCGCAGTCTCAGTTTTCAGTCGCAGTTGTGCACTGGAAACTGAGACTGAAAACTGCGACAAAAAAAAATAACATGGAATTAGACGAGTCAAAATATTTATACCTTCTTTTTATAGTACCCGTTTTGGTGCTGCTTTTTCTATACAATCAATATTGGAAAAGAAAAAAACAACGCGAATTTGGAGACTTGGATTTGGTTAAAAAACTAAGCCCTGAAAAATCTGTTTTTAAACCCATTTTGAAATTGGTTGTACTGCTTTTGGCATTGGTTGGAATTATTTTAGGATTGGTAAATCCAAAAATTGGAACCAAGATGGAAACCGTGAAAAGAGAAGGAATCGACATCGTTTTTGCGATGGACGTTTCCAAAAGTATGCTCGCCGAAGACGTGGCACCAAGCCGATTGGAAAAAAGCAAGCAAATCGTTTCGCAAATCATCAATCAATTGGGCAGCGACAGAATAGGAATCGTGGCCTATGCAGGAAGTGCCTTTCCCGTGTTGCCAATAACGACCGATTATAGCGTGGCCAAAATGTTTTTGCAAAGCATAAACACCGATATTGTTTCTTCCCAAGGAACTTCATTGGACGAAGCCATCAAATTGTCGGCGACCTATTTTGACGAAAAAAGCAAAACCAGCAAATTATTAATCATGATTTCCGATGGTGAAGATCATTCCGAAGGAGCAGAAGGAGCGGCTGAAGAAGCCAATAAACTGGGAATGAAAATTATCACCATTGGTGTTGGAACCGAAAAAGGAAGCGCAATTCCTTTGAGAGTAAACGGCGTTGTCGAAAGTTTTAAAAGAGACGCCAATAACCAAGTCGTAATCACGAAATTAAACAAAGAGGGATTGACAACAATTGCCAAAGCCACAAAAGGCGGGTATGTTGACGGAAACAATACAAAGGCAGTTTTGGATTACGTGAAAAATGCACTCGATAATATTCAGAAAACCGAATTCGAATCGACACAAATGGCCGATTTTCAATCGCAATTTCAGTGGTTCTTGGGTTTTGCTTTTGCCTTATTGTTTTTGGACGTTTTCTTATTGGAAAGAAAAACAAAATGGGTCGAAAAGTTGAATTTATTTAACGAAAAAAAATAATGAAAAATTTTATTTTATATATGCTATTAATGCTTTCTTTTGCAGCGTCGGCGCAGGAGAAGGACAAAACATTGCCAAAAGCCAACGAAGAATATTCCGAAAAGAAGTTCGCTGAGGCGGAAGCCAATTACAGGATTTCGAATTCCAAGTTTTCAAAAAGAACGGCCCCGCCTTATAATTTGGGGAATGCCATTTATAGACAAAATCAAATTGCGGAAGCAAAATTTGCCTATGCAAAAGCGTTGAAAATTACAAAGTCGAGACCTCAAATGCATAAAGTATATCACAATTTGGGTAATGTTTTCATGAAGGAAAAAAATTATTCCGCTGCCGTTGAAGCCTATAAAAATGCGTTGCGCAACAATCCTTCGGACGAAGAAACCCGTTATAATTATGCATTGGCGAAGCAAAAACTAAAAGAAAATCCACCCAAAGGTGACGATAAAAAAGATAAGAACAAAGACGACAAGAAAAAGGACGACAAAGACAAGAAAGACGATAAAAAAGACGGAAAAGACAAAGATAAGGACAAGAAAGACGGAGACAAGAAGAAAGACGACCAGGGTAAGCCAAAACCGGACGACAAAGGGAAAAACGACAATAAACCCGGCGAACAAGGACAACCCAAACCAATGCCGGGTGGAATTTCGAAACAACGATTGGAAAATCTTTTGGATGCCGTAAACAATGAAGAAAAGAAGATTCAAGACAAGGTGAATGCCCAAAAAGCAAAAGGAAAACCAGTACAAACAGAAAAGGATTGGTAGCAATAATTTGAAATAATAACATTAAATAACCCAGTTTCGACTCCCTCTCCTTTGGAGAGGGTTGGGGTGAGGAAGACAATGAAAAAATTTATAGTAGCGATAGTTTTAACAGCTTGCAACTCCCTTTTGGCTCAAGTGCAATTTGAGGCTAAAGTGAGCAAAACCACGCTTGGACTCAACGAAAGACTTCGCATCGATTTTGTAATGAACATGGATGGTGACAACTTTAACCAGCCGTCTTTTGAAGGGTTTAGGGTTATTGCAGGGCCAAGCCAGCAAGTGAGCCAGTCATGGGTAAACGGGAAAAGTTCTTTCGAAAAAGTCTATTCGTATTATCTTTTGCCAAACCAAAAAGGGAACTTAATTATCAAGCAAGCCACCATTGAATACAACGGTCAAATTTATAAAACATCGCCAATAAGAATCAATGTGACCAATGCCGTGCAAGAGGCGAGAGACCCGAACGACACCCAAATTTCTGCCGACGACAACCTCTATTTGGTTGCCGACATTTCGAAAACAAATCCCTACATCAACGAACCGATTACCGTGGTTTACAAATTGTATTTCAGTTATAACATTGGAATCACGAATTGGAGGGAATTGGACAAACCAAAATACAATGATTTCTGGAGTCAGAACATTGACATCAAACAATTGGTTGGAGAAGAAGGAATGTTTAAAGGCGAAAAATACCGTTTTGTAGTGTTGAGAAAAACGGTTTTGTATCCGCAAAAATCAGGCAAATTGGTTATCGAGCCCCTGTCATTGGATATCGATGTGCAATTGCCTACCAATCGCAGGGACATGTTTGGAAGGGTGTTGGTTACCAATGGCAATAAAAGGGTTTCGGCCGGAGCCAAAACTATTTCAGTAAAAGCACTTCCCGAGGTAGGAAAACCAGCCGATTTTTCGGGTGCCGTGGGTAAATTTGATTTTAGGGTAACACCTTCAAAAACCAATTTAAAAAATGGTGAAAGCCTGGAATTATTGGTTAGCGTGACCGGAAGCGGAAACATGAAATTGTTTAATTTACCAAAACCCGTAGTTCCCAATTCATTGGAAATGTATGATCCTGTCCATGACGAAAAAGTAAATACTTCTTTGTCGGGTATGTCTGGGAAAATATCGGACAAGTACACCATTATTCCACAATTTAAAGGGAATTATCCAATCAAACCAATGCAGTTTTCGTATTTTGATTTGGGGTCGGGAAAATACAAAACGATAACTTCCCCGGAAATAATAATCAATGTTTTGGATGGTCCTTCGGCCAATGACCAAGTGGCGGCCACGACACCCGGCGTTGCCAAAAACACCATTTCCAGCAGCGAACAATTCAAATATATCAAGCTGAAAGGCAATCTTTTTTCAATGAAAAAAGATGATTTCTTGGGGTCGAATTTGTTTTATGGTTTGTTGTTTTTGCCGTTTTTAATCCTGCCGTTGATTGTGTTGTTCAAAAAGAAAAAAGACGCCATCGACAGTGATGTTTTTGGAAACAGGATAAAAATGAACAACCGATTGGCCAAAAAATATTTATCGGAAGCCAAAAAACAAATCAACAACAAAGAAGCTTTTTATGTGGCTTTGGAAAAAGCGATGCACAATTTCTTGAAAGCCAAATTGCATATAGAAACATCGGATATGAGCAAAAGCAACATCCAGCAGTTGTTGGCATCAAAAAATGCAAATGCCCAAACCATAATTGATTTCATCAACCTGACGGAAAATTGTGAATTGGCAAGGTTTGCTCAATCATCAAGTGCTGATATTCAAAAGGATTTTGATAAAGCGGTAATGATAATTTCGGATTTGGAAAAACAGATATAATTCGCCACAAAGACACTAAGCCACAAAGAATGCCAATGGAAAATAAAAACCTTTGCGACTTGGCGTCTTTGCGGCAAAAACATAAATAATGAAAAAGATAATTTTTATACTGCTACTCACAACCCAGTTTTTCTTTGCCCAAGACGGCTTTGAAAGGGGAAATGACTTTTACCGAAAAGGAAAATACGAGCAAGCAATCAAGGAATACGAAAGTGTTTTGGAAAGCCAGCAACATTCGGCGGAGTTATATTTCAATCTCGGAAATTGCTATTATAAATTGAATAAAGTAGCTCCAGCCATTTACAATTACGAAAAAGCATTGGTACTCAATCCAAACGATGCTGAAATAACAAATAACCTGAAATTTGCGCACAAGATGCAAATCGACGAGATAAAAGACATTCCTGCGGTTGGATTTTCAAAGATGGTTCACGACTTTACTTCAATCTTTCACTACAACACTTGGGCCTGGATTTCGGTTGGATTGTCAACGCTGTTTTTAGTGTTTTTTATAGGGTATTATTTTTCCCAAATCACCTTGTCCAAAAGAATATTTTTCTTCGGAATGTTTGCCTTGATTTTTCTGCTTTTGATTAGTGTATCAGTTGCAATTTCAGAGAAAAATGATTTCGAAAATGAAAAACCGGCCATCGTTTTTGCCGAAATGGTTTTGGTAAAAAGCGAACCACAAAAAGCCGGCAATACCGTTTTTACACTGCACGAAGGAACCAAAGTTTTTGTCTTGGAATCCTTGGAAAATTGGAGAAAAATTCAATTGACCGACGGAACTGAAGGATGGATCGAGAAAACTGCGATTAAGGAAGTGAAGTAGTTTATAGTTTTAGTTGCAATTCAGTATCTCTTCAAACTATTTTGTGCTATATATAAAAAACGAAAATGAATCAATATCAATTTATTGCATCTATTATTTCTTCTCTATTCGTAATGTTTTCATTGTGGGGAAGATTTGATGATAGTGATAGGTTTTACAATAAGTTACTTAAAAAGGAAAATATAATTATTTCAATTCTGTTATCAATTTTGTTTTTTTTAATTGGAACCTGCTTAGATTTTTACATTTTGGGAATTACTGTGCAAACAAGTGTGTATTATATTCCTTTTACATTTATTATTTTTCTTCAAATTATTAACCAATTATGTGAATTAATCAATAAACGAAAATTCTATGCAATAGCTACAAAGTTAGATATGTCAATACATAAGAGTGATTTTATTGATTTATTCTTTACTTTATTATTGATATTTTTATCTTTTATTGTTCCGATAATTAGTGCAAATTACATTCTTAATCATAGATTTTTTTTTGACTAACATACTTTACGCTATACTGAGTTTTAGGTTTAATCTAAAGTTGCTTTTGGCATCTTCAAAATCAGTGAAAAACCGAAAGTTTAGACTTTTTAATCCGTAACAGTAATAAAGTTTTGAAAGACAAGGAGACTAAATACTGACTACTTCTTTTTTAAACCATCATACCATTTTTCAACCGAAGGATAAATAAATCCCGCCGTTTTTTGGATGGGACGATAAAATGTCGATTTGTCCAAGGTTTCTTTTTTGGCAAACGTATTGTTGAAATTTATTTTTTCAAAAAGGTTTAGAAAGATACTCACAATCAAGATTGTTTTCAAAACGCGAAAGAAACCTCCGCCAAGTTTATTTATCCAACCTAGTTGTGCAAAATCGGCTATTCCAGTCAGGAATTTTGCCAATAATGATATTCCAATCACAATCAAAAGAAAGGTCAATATAAAGGCAGTTATCTGGATTGTTTTCGGGTTCCAATGCACAAAACCGGAAATGATTTCGGCCATCAATATCGAAAATTTTACCGCAAAATAAATGCCCAACAGCAAGGAAATTAGCGAAGCCACTTCCACAAAAAGGCCATTTCTAATGCCTTTGTACAAACCATAAACAAGCAAACCGCCCAAAACAATATCTAAAAAACCCATAGTAAAAAGAGAAAAGAATAAAGAGCAAAGATAAAAGAATTATGTTGGTATCTTTGCCCAAATAATTTTGGAGTTAAGATTTAAAAAATCTGCAATCTAAAATCTGCAATCTAAAAACAAATGTCAAGAGATATACAACTTAAAGAACGCTGGGAACAGCTGGTCAACATACTTTCCAACCAATTTTCGCAAGGTGAAGACCTTGACTTGGATGCCATAATTTATTTGATTGGCGTTCAAGAACTGGGAAAAGTCCATAGAACTTACGAAAAAGACGAAAAACTCAACCTGATGCACATCGCCATTTGTCGATTATTGGAGCCTTATGGGTTTTATGAATTCGAATTTTTCGACGAAGACGGTTGGCCACATTACAAGGTAAAAGAGGAATTGCCGCCACTAAAAGCTGGGGAACAATCGGTTTTGATGAAAGAAGCCATCGTGAATTATTTTATCGAAAAAGAACTTATCGATTAGTATTCAGTGTTCAGTTGCAGTAATCAGTCAAGAATTTTAGAAAAACTTCCAACTTCTAACTTCTAACTTCCAACTTTTACTTAAATTTGCACTCTCAATTATTGGATGAAAATGATAGACAAGATAAAAGAATATATTGGCGAAGCACAGGCTTTTTCAACACAAAACAAGGAAGAACTAGAAGCATTTAGAATCAAATTTCTGGGAAGCAAAGGGCTTTTGAAAGAGTTTTTTGCAGAATTCAAGAACGTGCCAAACGACCAAAAAAAGGAATTTGGACAAGTAATCAATTTGCTGAAATCTTCAGCAGAAGAAAAAGTAAAATCCATTCAGGAATCTTTGGAAAGCAAAGAGGAATCTAAAGGATTTTATGGTGATTTGACTCGCTCGGCCGAACCGGTAATCATTGGTTCTCGTCATCCAATATCTTTGGTAAAAAACCAAATTATCGACATCTTTTCCAACGTTGGTTTCAATGTTTCCGAAGGACCGGAAATTGAAGACGATTGGCATAATTTCACCGCATTGAACTTGCCAGAATACCATCCGGCACGAGATATGCAAGATACTTTTTTCATCCAAACTAATCCCGATATTTTGTTGCGTACCCACACTTCATCTGTTCAAGTGCGTTATATGGAAAACAACAAACCGCCTATCAGAACGATTTCTCCGGGAAGAGTTTTCCGTAACGAAGCCGTTTCATCGCGTTCACACTGTATTTTCCACCAAGTGGAAGGATTGTACATTGACAAGGATGTTTCCTTTGCCGATTTGAAGCAAACGCTTTTATATTTCACCAAAGAAATGTTCGGAAAATCGAAAATTCGTCTTCGTCCTTCTTATTTTCCTTTCACGGAACCAAGCGCCGAAATTGACATTTACTGGGGTTTAAAAACCGAAACCGATTATAGAATTACCAAAGGAACCGGTTGGTTGGAAATTGGCGGTTGCGGAATGGTCGATCCAAATGTTTTGAAAAATTGTAACATCAATCCGGAAGAATACACTGGTTTTGCCTTTGGAATGGGAATCGAAAGAATCGCGATGTTGTTGTATCAAATTGGCGATATTCGAATGTTCTACGAAAATGACGTTCGTTTCTTGGAGCAATTCAAAGCAAGTATTTAAAAAGATAAAAGATGATAGACGAATAGACAAGAGATTTTTTATTAGTCTATCATTTATCCGTCTATCAATCCATTATCTCAAATGAAAAAAGACATCATCATCCCCGAAGTTGAAAACGTTTTCCTCGCCGCAGTCCAGGAATGGAGCGACGATTTTATGGAAAAAGTCTGGTACATCTATCTAGTAAACGACAGCGATTTCAATCTCGACAGCGTAATGGTTGTTTCCAAAGCTTTTGGAACCATTGATGGCGAAATGAAGAAAACATCGCTTTTGCGTCACGCTTTTATGGAAGTGCCGGCGGTTACTTTCGTAAAAGTCGAAATGGTCGAAAAAAGTGTTTTGGTACTCAACAACGAGTTTATGGTTACTTTCTTTATCGGTAACACGCTATACGACCGAAAATTCATTTTCAAGGCCAATTCCATCACGCCGGATTATGTGGAAGAAGTGCCTCTTTTGTTTGTAGATGGAGTTATTGTGAGGTAGATTTGAAGAATATAGAAATAAAAAAGGGCTGCTTTTTCAACGGAAAAAGCAGCCCTTTTGGTTTTATGATTTAGGCTTAATCCAACTTCTCCGTCAGTTTTTCAAAAACCTTTTTAGCTGATTTACCTTCGTATAAAACGCTGTAAACGGCATCTATTATTGGAGTGCTCGCCTTGTATTCTTGGTTGAGATTGTAAGCACTTTTGGCGGCATAATAGCCTTCTGCAACCATACTCATTTCCATTTGGGCTGATTTTACCGTGTATCCTTTTCCAATCATGTTTCCGAACATCCTGTTTCTGGAAAAAATAGAATAACCCGTTACCAATAAATCTCCCAAATAGGCCGAATCATTGATGTTTCGCTTCATTTTGTGCACTTTCTTGATGAATTTTTTCATCTCTCGAATGCCGTTGCTCATCAACACCGATTGAAAATTGTCGCCATAGCCCAATCCGTGGGCGATTCCAGCTGCAATGGCATAAATATTCTTGAGCATTGCGGCATATTCGGTGCCAATAATATCGTCTGAAATTTTGGTTTTGATGTAATTACTGGACAAACATTTGGCCACTATTTTGGCTTTTCCGGCATCGCCACAAGCAATGGTTAAATAGGACAAACGTTCCAAGGCTACTTCTTCGGCGTGGCAAGGACCGGTAATTACGCCAATATTTTCGAAAGGGATGTTGTAGGTTTTGTTAAAATGTTCGCCAACAATCAAACTCGTTTCGGGAACGATTCCTTTGATGGCCGAGAAAATGACTTTGCCTTCCAAACTTTCGGTTAATTTTTCCAGTTCTCCATTCAAGAAAGCCGAAGGAATGGCAAAAATGATGTAATCGGCATAAGCCACCGCTTCATTAATGTCGCTGGTAAGTTTTAGTTTTTTTATGTCAAATTCAACGGAACTCAGATAATTGGGATTGTGATGGTGGAGTTTTATGTGTTCAATGGCATCTTCATTTCGCATATACCAAGCAATTTCTTTCAGATTCACACATAGCATTTTGGCAATCGCTGTTGCCCAACTTCCGCCTCCAATTACTGCAAATTTTAGATTTTTGGTCATTTTTTTATTACTTTTCAAAATCAAAAGTACTTAAAAATATACTAATAAAGCAATAAATAAGTGTCCAAAATGGATTTTGAAATCACCAAAAAAAGGAGATTAAAAAAAAATTAAAAAACTATTTGTTTTAACGCAATATATATTTGGTTTTATCGTTGTAACATACTGACAATTTGTTTTTTACAAATTTCAGGAGGATTGAATTAGTTAGTTTTGTTTTAGTATTTTGAGAAAGGCGGTCTTAAAGGAGTTTAGGAACGCCTTTTTTATTTGCTAATAACTCATTTCTACAATTGATTTTACTTTCTCCAAAGTAATATTTTGTTTTTCTCCCATTGCGATCCAACCTCTTTCTTCAAAACGGTTGACAATGAAATCAGCAGTTTTTTCGAAGTCTTTTGCACATTCGGACAACTTGGTTTGCATTCCCATTGTGTGAAAGAATTCAACAGTTTTGTTGATGGCTTCAAGGGCAATTTCATCTTCTGTTCCGGTTAAATTAAAAATGCGTTTTCCGTATTGTGCCAATTTTCCCTTTTTGGTTTCGAACATTACTCGGTACAAGTTAGGTCCAATGATGGCCAAGGTTCGGGCGTGGTCGATTCCATATAGTGCGGTCAATTCGTGTCCAATCATGTGCGTTGCCCAATCCGAAGGAACTCCTTTTTGGATCAATCCGTTCAAGGCCATTGTGCAGCTCCACATGAAATTGGAAGCCAAGGCATAATCCGTTGGGTTTTCGACCACGTTTGGTCCCACTTGAATCAAGGTTTGCAGGATGCTTTCGGCAATTCGATCTTGAAGGTAACCATCGTGAGGATAGGTTAAATATTGTTCCAAAACGTGGGTGTAAGCATCGACAACGCCATTTTGCAATTGTCTTTTTGGCAAGGAAGCAATCACGCTTGGATCACAAATCGAAAATTTTGGAAACAGGGCGCTTCCGCCAAGTGTCAATTTTTCTTGTGTTGCCGCAATGGTTACCACGGCACCCGAATTCATTTCGGAACCTGTGGCAGGCAAGGTCAAAACACTTCCAAAAGGAACAACTTTCGAGACATCTTTAAACAAAATGCGTTTTTGCAGAATTTCGATTGGATCTCCGTCATAATGAACGGCTGCCGAAAGAAATTTCACGCCATCAATCACGCTTCCTCCACCAACGGCAAGGATAAAATCGATGTTTTGCTCTTTGATTACAGCAACGGCTTTCATCAAGGTTTCAAAATGCGGATTGGGTTCAATGCCACCAAATTCAACGATTTCAAAACCCGACAATGCGGTTTTTACTTGAACGTAAATTCCGTTTTTGAAGATGCTTCCGCCTCCGTAAGCCAGCAGGATTTTGGAACCGAATGGAACCAAAACCGATAATTTTTCTATCTGGCCTTTGCCAAATACCAGATTCGTGGGATTGTATAATTCGAAATTAAGCATCGTTTATTTTTTAGCGTTTAATTGTAGTAATAATTTTTCGGCTACCAGTTTAGACGAAGCCGGATTTTGTCCCGTAATTAACAAGCCATCTTCAACTGCATACGGATGCCAATCGTCTGTTTTGCTGAAAATAGCTCCGTTTTGTTGCAAAACATCTTCCAATAGAAAAGGAACAATTTTGGTCAAGCCAACCGCTTCTTCTTCGGTATTGGCAAAGCCAGTAACTTTTTTTCCTTTCACTAAATATTCGCCATTAATTTTTACGTTTTTAAGAACTCCAGGAGCGTGACATACGAAAGCAATTGGTTTTTTGTGTGTGTAAAATGATTCAATAAGTTTTGCTGAATTGGCGTCTTCGGCCAAATCCCAAAGTGGTCCGTGTCCTCCTGGATAAAAAACGGCATCGTAATCAGCTTGATTCACTTCGGATAATTTTTTGGTGTTTTTTAGTTTTTCCAATAAAACGGTATCCGCATCAAATCTCTTGGTGTCTTCCGTCGCTGATGATGGATCGGCACTTTTTGGGTCAATTGGAGGTTGTCCTCCTAGTGGCGTGGCGATGTCAATTTGCACTCCTTCATCTGCCAATGCATAATAAGGTGCCGCTAATTCTTCTGTCCAAAATCCTGTTTTTTCTCCCGTGTTGCCCAGTTTATCGTGACTGGTGACAACAAATAATACTTTTTTCATAATTTTTTTATTTTGTTTTTGTGCAGTTGCGGTGATACAACTTGCTGTTAAAGCTATAATGGCAAATAAGGCTGTTTTCTTCATAATTGATTTTGTTTCTGCAAATTTAGGGCGAATGTGTTATCAGTAAAAATAATTTAAATTATGTTTGTGATAAATATATTTATAACATGGTCAATCTCGAATGGTACAGAACCTTTAAATCGGTTTACAAAAACGGGAACTTTTCTCTAGCAGCCAAAGAATTGTTTATCAGTCAGCCGGCCGTAAGTCAGCAAATAGGAATGTTGGAAGCGCATGTTGGGTACAAACTTTTCAATAGAAAGTCCAAAGGTGTGGAGCCAACAGAATACGCTAAGTTACTCAATAATTTAATCATTGAAGCCTTGGATCGATTGGAAAATGTGGAAAATGGTTTTCGTGCCAAAGCCTTCAATGCCAATAGGTTGATTTCGGTGGGAATTTCTAAACATCTGATGAGCAGTTTGGGAAGCGTGCTGCTTTCAAGGTATGAATTTATCGATTTTGCATTCCATGAAAATGACCAACTTTTTGAATTGGTTGACTCCAAAAAACTCGATTTTGCGATTGTAACCAAACGATATGACACTTTTGACACCATTCAAAAAAAATTGGGTGAAATCAAGCAAATCATCGTCGGGTCAAATGGGATTGATGCTTCGGAATTAAAAACTGGCATCAAAAATAAAGATTTTACGACAATTGAAAATTGGTTAAACAACCAAAAATGGTTCAGTCACGATTCGGGAATTCCGCACATCAAGTTGTTTTGGTTGCACGTTTTTAATAAAAAAAGACCGTCGATGGTTCCCAATTATATCATTCCGTCCGAATATGAAATGCTGGAATTACTTTCGAAAAACACCGGAGTTGCGGTAGTTTGGAATATCAATGCAAGGGATTTATTGGTTGAAAACAGATTACAATTGTTGTGGGATTCCAATCAAATGCCTAGTACCGAAGTTTTTTTGTTGTCCGGAAAAAAGGAAAACATAACTACAATTTTCGAAAATATTGAAGCAGAGTTGAAAAAGGTGTTGGAGTGATTATTTCTTGTATAGGTTGTTGTGGTCAATGTATTCCCAAACTTTTTCAGGCAAAAGCGGCTGTACGTTCTTCTTGTTTTTGATGTTTTCTCGAATGAAGGTCGATGAAATTTCCACAATTGGCGCATCAATAACATGAATCTTGGGATTGTTTTTGTAAATCGAATTTTCGAGTTCCGAAGAAATGCGCGGATACACATAAATCTCGTGGTTTTGCAAAATGACTTCGTGGTTTTTCCATTTGTGCAGCGATTTTAAATTGTCCTCGCCCATAATCAACGAAAACTCGTGTTGTGGATGTTTATCCTGCAAATGTGCCAAAGTATTCACGGTATAATTGGGCTGTGGCAACTTGAACTCAATATCCGAAGGCTTGATTTTTGGGTAATCTTCGGTGGCCAAAAACACCAATTGCAGTCTCTGGTAATCGTCCAGTAAAGTCTGTTTGTTTTTTAACGGATTGTGCGGCGTCACAATCATCCAAATTTGATCCAAACCTGAATATTCGGCAAAGTGGTTGGCAACAATCATGTGCCCAATATGAATGGGGTTGAATGTTCCGAAATAGAGACCGATTTTCATTTTTTTAGGCATTAGGCATTAGGCATTAGGCAAGTTTTTTAACTTTTGCCTAATCACTTTTTCCTTATTTCACAAAATCCTTCACCAATTGATACGCTTCTTCCAGTGCAATATCCAAATCATAATTTTTGATGACAACGTCAAATTGCGGAGCTGTCGCCAATTCTACGTGGGCTTTGGCAATGCGCATATTGATTTTTTCTTCGCTTTCGGTGGAACGTTCCTTGAGTCTTCTTTTGAGTTCGTCCACGCTTGGTGGTTTCACGAAAACGGCCAAGGTTTCTTCGGGGAATTTATGTTTGATTCGCAATCCACCAGCAACGTCAATGTCAAAAATCACGTTTTTTCCTTTGGCCCAAATGCGTTCGACTTCACTTTTTAAAGTGCCGTAGAAATTATCTCTGTAAACTTCTTCCCATTCCACAAAATCTTCGTTTTTGATGTGGGTTTTAAAATCAGCAAGAGACATGAAGTAATAATCTTTTCCGTTTACTTCTTCGCCACGGGCTTCACGGGTTGCCGCCGAAATCGAAAACTCCAAATTCAAGTCTTCTTTTCCCAATAAATGCCTAACGATGGTGGTTTTCCCTGAACCCGATGGCGCCGAAAACACTATTAATTTTCCTTTTTTCATTCGTATTATATTTAGGTAGAGACGCGATTAATCGCGTCTCTACTTTGTCATCAATTAATTGTGTTTACAACACATTCAAAACCTGTTCCTTGATTTTTTCCAATTCGTCCTTCATCATCACGACTAATTTTTGCATTTGTGCGTGATTCGATTTCGAACCCATAGTGTTGATTTCACGTCCCATTTCTTGGGTGATGAAACCCAGTTTTCTACCGTTGGCTTCCGTTCCGTTGATGGTTTCCAAGAAATAATCCAGGTGATTCGTCAAACGCACTTTTTCTTCGGTGATGTCTAATTTTTCGAGATAATAAATCAATTCTTGCTCAAAACGGTTTTCGTCCACATTTACTTTTAATTCTGAAATCGCAGTTTGCAAACGGTCTTTTATGGCCTGAACACGTTCTGGATCAAGAGCCAAAGCGTCGTTCATGTATTGACGGATGTTTCCAATGCGCAACTGGAATTCTTTTTCCAAGGAAGCACCTTCGTCTTTTCGGAAATTTCCAATATAATCCAAGGCTTCCAAAATCACTTTTTGGATTTCAGCCCAATCATTTCCGTCGATTTCTTCTCTTTCGGTTTTTAAAGTGTCCGGCATTCTGATGGCCATTTTCATTAATTCGGTTTCATCGGCATCAGGATACACTTCGCGCAATTGATTGATGTAGGCTTTCACGATGGGCACATTCACTTTCGTGGAAGTTTGCTCGGCGGTACTTTCGATAAAAATCGAGAAATCTACTTTCCCTCTTTCGAGTTTCAAGGCGATTTGGTTGCGTAAACCCAGTTCCATTTCGCGGTAAGACGAAGGCATTCGAACGCTTAAATCCAAACCTTTGCTGTTCAGGGATTTTACTTCTACCGTTATTTTTTTGGTTGGCAATTGCAAGCTTGCTTTGCCGAATCCAGTCATTGATTGTATCATATTATTTTCTAAAAGAGTTCAAAGATAAGAAAAAAGTTTTCAGTGGTCAGTCGCAGTTTTCAGTTTGGTAAGGAGGCTGGACATTGCAAATATTAACCTTTCTTCTGCGTAACTAAATATACGCCCGTAAATATTAAAATTGCCGAAACGATTTTCACCAAGGTCAGCTCGTCTTTTCCCAGGCTAATCGCAAAAACGGTGGCAAAAACGGGTTGTAAATAGACGAAAACAGCGACAGTTGTTGGTTTCAATTCTCGCATCGAAAGCAAATTCAGCATATAGGTTCCGAAGGTCGAAAAAACCACCACGAATCCTATTTTCCAATAAATGTCCATTGGCATCGAAGTCCAATCAACGGCTTGAAATTGGTTCCAGCCAAAAGGTAAAACCATTATGAAACCTATTAAATAAATCCATTTGGCAAAATTGAAAGGGTTGTATTTATCCATCAATTTCTTGACGATGACCAAGTACAATCCGTATGAAGTGGCATTGATGAAAACCAGAAAGTTACCCAAAGTCGGATTAGTGGCATTTCCCGAAGATTTCCCGTAGAGGATCAAAAAGGCGGTGCCAATTAGCCCCAAAACAATCCCGAAAACCATTCGTTTCTGCATTCGTTCCTTGAGGATTATGGCCGAAAGAACGAGTACAATTATTGGCGTGGAAACCATAAGCACCGATGCGGAAATAGGCGAAGTAAGGCTCAATCCCTTGAAGAAGGCAAGCATGTTTAAGGCCACGCCAAAAAAGGCTGCCCAGAAGATTCGAAGATAATCGGCACGGTCAATTTTCTCGTCACGAACGTCTTTTGAAATTCTGCTAAAAAGCCAAACCAACCAAAAAAGAATCGCGGAACCACCCACGCGCATGATGATAAATCCGTAAGCCTGGACATAATTGGGCATCACGTCTTTGGCAATCGTAAAAGTCATTCCGTATATGATGGAAACGATTGTGGCGGCAATGAGGGCAAGCGTTCTTTTAGACATTCGAGAGTGCTTTCATTACTTGAAGCATGTTTTGCTGGCTGTTGCCAATGTAAATTTTGCCGTCAATAATAAAAACGGGACGACTCAAAAAGGTGTAATGTTCCAGAATGTATTTTTTGAAATCGGCTTCGGTCAAGGATTTATTCTTTAAATCCATCGATTTGTAGAGTTGTGCTTTTTTGCTGAAAAGGGCTTCGTAGCTTCCGGAAAGTCGGTGCATTTCTTCCAATTCTTCCACAGTAATCGGGTCTTGTTTGATGTCGTGAAAGCTCAAGTTATGGTTTTGTGGCAACGATTTGATTATTTTTCGACAGGTATCGCAGGAAGCGAGATAGTATATTTTGTTCATAATGGTAAGGACAATTTCTTTGTGCAAAGAAAATCCATTTGAAACGGAAAATGATTATTTTTATCGAAAATTTGAAAAACAATAAATAGCAAGACATGAACCAAACACTCAACGTGAATACCACAAGCAGAAACATGATTTCCAAAATTCTGGAGAACCACACTTTGGAACAACTCAACAAAATTCCCGAAGGATTCAGCAATAATTTAATTTGGAATATTGCCCACGTTGTCGTGACACAACAATTGTTGGTTTACAAATTGTCGGGATTGCCCATGATGGTTTCTGACGAAATGATCGAAAAATATAAAAAAGGAACCAAGCCAGAACATGATGCCACTCAAGCAGAAGTGGACGAAATAAAGTCCCTATTGTTCTCGACCATCGAAAAAACCAAGGAAGATTATGCCAATGGAATTTTTAAAAACTATACTGAATATCCCACTTCAACTGGTTTTGTCCTGACAAGTGCCGAGGGAGCCATGAATTTCAACAATTTTCACGAAGGACTTCACATTGGAGTGATGTTTAGTATTCGAAAACTGGTTTAAGAAATTCCGTCTCATAACAAAAATCCCAATGCTGAAATTAGTTGAAGCATTGGGATTTTTTATTTTGTGCAAGTTGTTTCTACTATTGCAGGTAGTAAATGTAACCCACATTAAGCCATACTAGATAGTCGTTTGCTTTGTTTTCTTTGTAAATGTCCGGATTTGGATTCAAGCCGTCCACCCAGTCAGAAAAATAATATTGCAATCTTAAATCGACCATCAAATCAGATAAAGGAGATAGTTTATATCGGGTTCCCACGCTGGAAACCACAGACCAAACAGAGCCTGTTTCGGTAGAAAACCCATAAGCCCTACCTTCTGAAGGGGTTAGGTATTTAGGGAAAGTGGTCAATGGTGTTCCCAAAGCTCCCATAGTTGATGTTGCTTCCGTATTGTAAAAACTGAATTGCCCGCCAAGACTTATGAATGGCGCCCAACTTCCGATTGTTGAGCTAAACTTTCGAATGCTCCAAGGAAAAAATTCGAGTTGCATTCCGATATTGGTCACTGCAGTGTTTCCGTCCATAGCTTTTAATTGTTCCTTCCCAAATGAGGGTTTTCCTTCCACCCATTCACCGATATGATCTAAATCAGTAACATTGTAGGATAATTCACTTCTTAATTTGAAATGGTCATTAAAATAAGTTTCGGGTGTATAACAATTACATTCAGCTGTATAGGAGAAATTCAGATAGTGAATTAAACCAATTCCATAGCCAGTGTTGCCTGCATTTGTTGTTAAATCATGTCTTTTTCCATAATCGGACTGAAACGCTACGGGGCCTGCAATGACACCAATTTCATGAGAAAATCCAAATTGGGCTTGAACTAAATTTGAATACCCAAAAAAAAGAATACAGAATGCTATAATAGATTTTGGAGTCATTATAATAGTTACTTTTTTACAAATATATAAAAACATCAATCATTACGAATATTATCCAAACAAAATATAAAGGTTTTTGTATTTTTACAAACAATACTAAAGGTTTTAAATTAAATTTTTCCAGCATTTATAAAAAGAATGAAACGGCTGGAAGAAATCGGAAAATTACCAATAAATAATCCGATATAATGTATATTTGTACAACTAACGAAAACGTTTTCTGAAACGTTAATAATCTTAAAATCATGTCACAAAGCATTTCTAGTTTTATTGAATCCGTTGCAAATAAAAATCCAAATGAACCTGAGTTTATGCAAGCGGTTAAAGAGGTTGCTGAAACAGTAATTCCTTTTATTGAAGAAAATAAAAAATACCAAAACAAGATGCTTTTGGAAAGAATGGTGGAGTCAGATCGAATCATCATTTTTCGAGTAGTTTGGATTGACGACAAAGGCGATACACAAGTAAACCGAGGGTATCGAGTCCAAATGAATTCGGCAATTGGACCTTATAAAGGAGGAATTCGTTTTCATCCAACAGTAAATTTGAGCATTTTAAAATTTTTGGCTTTCGAACAAACTTTCAAAAATAGCTTGACAACATTGCCAATGGGTGGTGGAAAAGGCGGAGCTGATTTTGATCCAAAAGGAAAATCCGACAATGAAGTAATGCGTTTTTGTCAAGCATTTATGACCGAATTGTCCAAACATATTGGGGCTGACACGGATGTTCCTGCCGGAGATATTGGAGTTGGAGGAAGAGAAGTGGGCTATATGTTTGGTCAATATAAAAGACTTCGAAATGAATTTACCGGAGTCTTGACCGGAAAAGGAATTTCTTTTGGAGGATCTTTAATCAGGCCTGAAGCGACTGGTTACGGCAATGTGTATTTTGCACAAAGTATGTTGGCCACAAGAGGCGAAAGTATTTCAGGAAAAACAATTGTTGTTTCCGGTTCAGGAAACGTGGCACAATATGCAGTAGAAAAAGCAACCCAATTGGGAGGAAAAGTAGTTACAATGTCTGATTCTGCCGGTTATATATATGATTCTGCTGGAATCGATGCCGAAAAATTGGCTTATATAATGGAGATTAAAAATGAGCTAAGAGGCAGAATTAGTGATTATGTTACCAAATATCCTGATGCAAAATATGTAGCAGGCAAACGCCCTTGGGAAGTGAAATGTGAAGTGGCGCTACCTTGTGCCACACAAAATGAACTAAACGAGGAAGAAGCAAAAATGCTTATTGCCAATGGTTGCATCTGTGTTGGCGAAGGAGCAAACATGCCTACCACACCTGAAGCGGTAATCGTGTTTCAAAATTCAAAAATATTGTTCTCTCCCGGAAAGGCTTCAAATGCCGGAGGAGTTGCCACTTCAGGACTCGAAATGTCGCAAAATTCTTTGAGATTAAATTGGTCGTCCGAAGAAGTTGACGAAAGATTAAAAGGGATAATGCTCAACATTCATGCATCATGTGTAAAATACGGAACAGATTCAACAGGCTATATTGATTATGTAAAAGGAGCCAATATCGCAGGATTTGTGAAAGTAGCCGATGCCATGCTGGCTCAAGGCGTGGTTTAGCTCTTTTTTTTGAATAAATATAAATGCCTTCTTCCAATCCGAGATTTCCGGATTGGACGGAAGGCATTCTTTTTGGATAAAACAAAATTCCATTACTTTCGTTTGTATTATATTTGTGGACCAATATTTATGAAAATAATGAAAAAAAGGTTTTTTTGTTGCGTGCTTTTGATTACTATGCAAATGGGTTTTGCACAAAACAATTTGTTGTGGCAGGGCTATTTTTCCTATAATGAAATTAAGGATGTGTCCGAATCTTCAAGCACAATTTTTGCCGCTTCCGAAAATGCCTTGTTTTCTAAAAACACGACTACAAGCCAGCTTAAAACCACCAACACCATCGATGGACTTTCTGGAGAAACCATTACCTCTTTGTATCACAGTGCAACATCCAACAAAACGCTCGTTGGTTATAAAAATGGGTTAATGATCGTGATAAATGAAGCCGATGGCAGTATGTTGAACATCGTTGACATCATCAACAAACAACTTCCATCCAACATAAAAAAAATCAATCATTTCATGGAATATGATGAGATCGTTTATGTTTCCTGTGATTTTGGAATCGTTCAATTCAATCTGGCTACCATGTTGTTTGGCGACACCTATTTTATTGGAAACAATGGAGTCGAAATAAGTGTCACGCAAACCGCCGTGTTTAATGGTTACATTTATGCAGCTACAATTGACGGTATTAGAAGGGCGGATATTACCAGCAATAACCTGATCGATTTTAACCAGTGGACACAAACAGCTACAGGAAGTTGGTCAAGTATTGAGGCTTTTGGCGCAGAGCTTATTGCCATCAACACTTCTGGCTATATTCATAAATACAATTCAAGTTCCAATTCGTTTACGGGTTATTTACAACTTCCGTCCGCTTCAGTCGACATGCGAAAAACAACCAATTATCTTGTTATTACAACGGCTGGCAGCGTTTATTTTTACAACAACCAAATGGCGCTTGTTCGTCAAATAAACAGCAACCAGATTTCTGGAAGCAACGTTGCTTTTACATGTGCCACGGCCATTGACGATGTTGTTTATATAGGTACAAAAGAAAACGGATTGCTCAATACGACGATATCTGTTGCTTCGACTTTTGAAAACAATACACCAAGTGGCCCATCTAGGAACAATATTTTCTCCCTTCAAACTACATCGGATGTGCTTTGGGCAGTATATGGAGATTATTCGGGAACTTATAATCCATATCCATTAGACAGTTATGGAATAAGTAAATTAAATGCTTCCGGATGGTTGAATATTCCTTATGAAAAAGTGTTGGGTGCAAAATCAATATCCAGAATTACCGTGAATCCGAATAAAGAAAACGAAGTTTATGCCAGTTCTTTTTTTTCGGGATTGATAAAAATTGTGGATGATGAACCCAAAATCTTGTACAATCAAACCAATAGTGCACTAGAGTCGCTGGTATTGAGCCCTCCAAATCCGAGTTATGTTGATATTAGAATAAATGGTGCTGCTTTCGATAAATTCGGAAATCTTTGGCTAAATAACAGTCTTGTTCAAAAAGGCTTAAAAGTATTTAAGGCTGATGGACAATGGCAAAGTTTTTCGTTGGACGGCATTTTGAAAAAAAGTAGTGATACAAATATGGGGCGAATGCTAATCGACAAAAACAACACCAAATGGTGGTGTACCACCACGGATGGTTTGATAAGTTATAACGAATCAACGAATAAATTTAAAAAAATAACGATGGATTCCGACAAAGGAAATTTGCCAATTACTGATGTCAGGTCAATTGCAGTGGATAATAGGAATCAACTTTGGATAGGAACCATCCGAGGATTGAGAGTTTTGTCCAATATAAATAGTTTCCTGACGGAAGATCAAATGACAACCAATCCCATAATTATCTTAGAGGATAATGTTGCCCAAGAATTAATGTATGAGCAATTTATTACAGACATTGTTGTCGATGGAGCCAATAACAAATGGATTGGGACGGCTGATTCCGGCATATTTTTAGTATCTCCAAACGGACAGGAAACAAAATATCATTTTACGACAAATAATTCTCCATTGCCAAGTAATACCATAAACGACATTGATATCAATAGTGCAACAGGCGAAGTTTTTATTGCTACAGCCAAAGGAATGGTTTCTTTCAAAGGAACAGCAACCAAAGCCAACGAAGATTTGAATAACGTATATGTTTATCCAAATCCTGTGCGACCAGAATATGAAGGAACCGTAAAAATCGCCGGATTATTAGACAAGGCCACCGTAAAAATAACCGATATCGAAGGCAATCTCGTTTACGAAACCACTTCCGAAGGAGGAACAATAGAATGGGACACAACCGCTTTTGGAAAACACAAAGTAGCTTCGGGTGTATATATGGTTTTTATTTCGGCTCAAGACGGAATAGAGACTAAGGTAAAAAAAGTAATGATTATTAGATAAATGTCAAAAAACAGAAAACAAACAGCTGCGATAATTGGGGGCGGCCCAGCTGGATTAACTGCCGCTTATGAGTTTGTAAAACATTCCGATATTGTACCTATTGTTATTGAAATGAGTGAGTTTTGGGGAGGAATTTCCAGAACCGAAAATCATAATGGAAACCGAATAGACATTGGCGGACACCGTTTTTTTTCAAAATCAGAAATTGTTATGGATTGGTGGCAAGAAATTCTACCCATATATTCTGAAGAAAGTTCGGTTAACATTGCTTATCAAAACCAGTCCAAAAAAATCGAAATCGAAAATAAAAATAATGTTGCTAATAAGGACAACATTTTACTAGTTAGAAAAAGAAAATCCAGAATTTTTTTCAACAAGAAATTTTTTGATTATCCAATAAGTTTGTCCTTTCAAACCATATTAAATCTTGGTTTTTTCAATACTTTTTTAATAGGGTTGAGTTATGCTAAAGCAGTATTTTTCCCCATTAAAAAGCAAATTTCATTAGAACATTTTTTTATCAATAGGTTTGGCAACAGATTGTATAAAACATTTTTCAAAGATTATACCGAAAAAGTCTGGGGAGTTCCTTGTTCTGAAATTAGTTCGGAATGGGGAGCACAACGAATAAAAGGCTTGTCAATTACTAAAACACTAACCAATGCGGTCAAAAATATTTTTAAAAAAAGCAAAAGTGATTTAAGCCAAAAAAACACTGAAACTTCTTTGATAGAATATTTTTTGTATCCAAAATTTGGGCCTGGGCAAATGTGGGAAACCGTTGCCGAAAAAGCACAAAAGGAAGGAGCAATTTTAATGCAAAACAGCAAAATAATTGCCATAAATATTCAAAACAATAAAGTCAATAGTGTAATTCTAGAAAACAGGTTGACCAAAGAAATAGAAACCATAGTTTGTGATTACTGTATTTCTACGATGCCAATACAAGAATTAATAAAAGGTTTGAGTTGTACTGTTCCTGCAAAAGTAAAAGAAGTAGCAAGCGGCTTGATGTATCGAGATTTTGTTACCGTTGGCTTGCTTTTAGATAAAATCAATTTTAAACTGGAGGATAATTGGATCTATATTCAAGAATCTTATGTAAAAGTTGGAAGACTTCAAGTATTCAATAATTGGAGTCCATTTATGGTAAATGACGAAAATAAATTTTGGATTGGTTTAGAGTATTTTTGTAATGAAACCGATGAAATTTGGCGTTATTCTGAAATCGAAATGATACAATTTGCTAGCGAGGAAATGATGAAATTAGGCTTCATTAATTCGGTTGAAAATGTTTTGGATGCCAAAGTGATTAAAGTTCCTAAAACCTATCCAGCCTATTTTGGCAGTTATTCGGAGTTCAATCAAATCCGAAACTTCACAGATTCTATCGATAATCTTTTCTTGGTAGGAAGAAACGGAATGCACAAATATAATAATCAGGATCATTCTATGCTTACAGCGATGCAAGCCGTTCAAAACATAATAAACAACCATACCGATAAATCTAATATTTGGTCTATAAACACGGAAGAGGAATATCACGAACAAAAATAAAACCAATGCTATTTTCAAAAAATGATTTTACTAAATGCGAAAAAAGATTATTTCTAATAATTGGTGTTTTGTATTTGTTGTTTTTTATGGCAAGAATGATTTCAAACATTTATTTTTTGACTGATTCTTACGAATATTTTGAAGTTGCAAAAGCCATTCGGGATTTCACTTATTTTGAATCTTCAAATCACCCAGAATTATTTACAAGAAGGCCTTTTTTATATCCTTTATTCTTGTCTTTTTTTGTTGATTTCAGTCCAATATTTATTGTTGTTATTCAAACTGTTTTGGGTCTTTTCAATACATTTATATTGTTTAAAATAATAAAACAGTATAAGGTCCAGCTCAATAACAGTCTTTTAATCTTGTTTTTATTTACGCCATCAATATTTATTTATTCTCAACTTATAATGTCCGAATGGCTAGTAATGTTGTTTCTAACAATGTTGTTTTGGCTGCTATTGCAAAAATGGGACAAAAATAATTTTGCCTATATTCAAATAATCACGGTTTTATTAGCCTTTACAAAACCCATTTTTTATCCATTTATCTATGTAAACCTTGTATTCTTTTTGGTTTATATGATAAAAAAAAGAGTGTTTAGCTTTTGGCTCTTTTTACCAATAATTTGTCTGCAATTGTATTTGAATTATAATAAAAACACAACAGGATATAAACATTTCTCGTCAATAGAAAACGCTAATTTAATAGACTATAATTTATATTATTTTAAGTCTTCAACCCAGTCCAAAGAAAAGGCGGAGTTGTGGTTGGACTCCGTTTATAATGACAAAAAATATGTTGGGAAAAGTTTTAAAGAACAAAACATTTACCTCAAACAAATTGCAACCAACGAAATAAAGAAAAACTTTTTTCAATACTCCTTTTATCATTTTTATACCGCAATCAGGGGGATAGTCGATCCCGGAAGGTTTGATTTAATGACCTTTTTTGAAAAAGAAACTGGAAGGCAAGGTTTTTTGGAAATATTAAACAATGACAAGCCTATTTGGGATGCATTCAAAAATAAATTTGTGATTGTTTATTTGTTTTTAATTCCAGTTTTTTTGGCAAACTGTATCAAATGGTTTTATTTTTTAAAATATTTATTTTTCAATAAATTGACCTTCAAAGGTTATTATTTCATCATACTATTTGGCTATTATATATTGGTTTCTGGGCCTGTAAATTGTTCCCGATATATGATGCCTTTTCAAGGAATATTGATAGTTTTTGCTGTTTTAGGGATGTTATCCAAGTCGAAAAATCTAAATCAAAAAACCTCAAATTGTTAGTCAAAACCAAAGCCATCGTCATTTCTTCTCTCAAATACCAAGAGAAAAGCTTGATTGTGAAATGTTTTACGCAATCACACGGTTTGAAAACCTACTTTGTGCGTGACGCCTTTTCTTCCCGAAAATCAAACCAAAAAATCGCCTATTTCCAACCGCTGACCATTCTCGAAATCGAAGCACTCCATAAAAACAAAGGCACTTTGGAGAACTTCAAGGAAATCAAAATTGCTACTCCTTTTCAATCCATACATTCCGATATTTTCAAGAGCACGATGGTGATGTTTATTTCCGAAATCCTCCACCATTCCATTCACGAAGAAGAGAAAAACGAACACCTTTTTGCCTTCTTGGAAACCGCTTTGTTCTGGCTCGACAATCACGATGAAACGGCTAATTTCCATTTGATTCTAATGCTTGAAATAACAAAATATCTCGGTTTTTATCCCGACATTTCCGAAATGGATTTTCCTTTTTTTGATGCTAACGAAGGTGTTTTTACTCCATTTCACGGTCTTGGTTCACTCACGGAACATGAAACCAATCTCTTCAAAAAACTCATCAATCTAAAATTCGACAACGATCAAAAAACCTTCCACGTCATCGAAAGGCAAATCCTCTTGAAAATCCTGATTGATTACTACACTTTTCATCTAGACGGTTTCCGAAAACCAAAATCTTTGGAGGTTTTAAAGGAAATTTTTTCTTGAAATAAAAATTTCAGAAATGTAATTTTGTATTTAAAAGTAAAGTATATTTGTCTTTTAATCAATTATACTTTCCTTTATGGAAAGTATACTTTAACTAAATAATTTTATGGAACTAAAAGCTAAGCAAGAAGGGGATATTGAAAAAATCAATAAAATTACGGGGTATCAACTTCCGAATAAATTTAAAATTGTTGGTTTGATTTTATGGATTTTATCCATTTTATTAATTATTTCTTCTGTTAAGATTTATTTTGTTGACATAAAGTACCGGGATTTATTTGAAAGAATGGCACTGACAGGTTCGGTTTTAGGATTACTTATGATTTCAATTTCTAAAGAAAAAATTGAAGATGAGTTAATGGCAAAAATTCGCGCGCAATCCTATAATTATGCCGTTATTGGAACAGTATTGTTTTATTTAGCATTTCCCTTCGTTGTCTTGATTATAGAATCAATTTTTTCATCAATGCCAAAAATAGAAGGCAGTAAGGATGTTTCTGTCTTAGGAGTTATGCTTATGATGCAAATTCTTACTTTTAGGAAGTTAAAAAAAGCATATAATGAAGAATAGAATAAAAATAGAACGTGCCATTTTAAATGTAACTCAAGAGGAACTTGCGGAGAAAATAGGCGTTTCTCGACAAACAATAAATTCAATTGAAACCAATCGTTTTGTGCCATCAACAGTTTTGGCACTAAAATTATCAAGGTTGTTTGGAAAATCAGTTAATGATTTTTTCGAATTGGATGATGATGATGAAAAGTAGTTGCCGAATATTTCTAAATTTATTTATTTTTTTATAAATTCCTATTTGCGCCTTCGAGCCTTTGCGGCAAACAAAAACTCATCACTAATAACACATAATTCATAACTATTTCTTACTTTCGCACCGCGATTAAAGAAAAGGATAAAATGAGCATAAAATTTACTGAATACAAAGGACTTAACTTGCCTACAGTTGCATCTGAAGTACTTGATTTTTGGAAAAAAGAAAACATATTCGAGAAGAGTGTAACCACTCGTGAAGGCAACCCGCCATTCGTGTTTTTTGAAGGACCACCTTCGGCCAATGGACTGCCGGGGATTCACCACGTGATGGCACGTGCGATTAAAGATATATTTTGCCGTTATAAAACCCAAAAAGGATTCCAAGTGAAGCGTAAAGCAGGCTGGGATACTCACGGTTTGCCTGTGGAGTTAGGTACCGAAGCCTCATTGGGAATTACCAAAGAAGACATCGGAAAAACAATTTCCGTAGCCGAATACAACGAAGCCTGTAAAAAAACCGTGATGCGTTACACCGACGTGTGGAACGATTTGACCGAAAAAATGGGCTATTGGGTCGATATGGAAGATCCATACGTGACCTACAAATCCAAGTATATGGAAACCGTTTGGTGGATTTTGAAACAAATCTACAACAAGGATTTGATGTACAAAGGCTACACCATTCAGCCCTATTCGCCAAAAGCGGGAACTGGATTGTCTTCACACGAAGTGAACCAACCGGGAAGTTACCGTGATGTAACCGACACGACGATAATTGCCCAATTCAAAGCATTGAACGAAACTTTGCCTTCATTTCTTCAGGGATTTGGAGATATTCATATTTTGGCCTGGACGACGACTCCTTGGACTTTGCCTTCAAATACAGCATTGACTGTTGGTCCAAAAATCGATTATGTTTTAGTTGAGACGTTCAATCAATATACTTTTAGACCTGTCAAAGTAATTTTGGCTAAAAACTTGGTTGGAAAACAATTTTCGAAAGGATTTTTCGCAAGTACTGAAGCTTCGGATTTTGAAAATTTCAAAGAGGGCGACAAGAAAATCCCATACCAAATCTTGACCGAATGCAAAGGAGCCGATTTAGTTGGAATTCGTTACGAACAATTGATGCCATTGGCATTACCATATCAAAATCCAGAAAATGCTTTCCGAGTAATTTCAGGAGATTTCGTGACGACTGAAGACGGAACAGGAATTGTACACACTGCGCCAACTTTTGGTGCTGATGATGCGAAAGTAGCGAAAGAAGCTACTCCAGAAGTTCCGCCAATGTTGGTTTTAGACGAAAACGGAACTCCGGTTCCATTGGTAAATTTACAAGGAAAATTCATCGACGGTTTAGGAAATTATTCCGGAAAATACGTTAAAAACGAATATTATACCGAAGGCGATGCTCCTGAACGTTCTGCCGATGTAGAAATTGCCATTCAGTTAAAAGAAGAAAATAAAGCTTTCAAAGTAGAAAAATACGTGCATAGTTATCCACATTGCTGGAGAACCGACACGCCAATTTTATATTATCCATTAGATTCTTGGTTTATCAAAATCACGGAAGTTAGGGATAGAATGTTCGAATTGAACGAAACCATCAACTGGAAGCCAAAAGCAACCGGAGAAGGGCGTTTCGGAAATTGGCTGAAAAACGCCAACGACTGGAACTTGTCACGTTCTCGTTTTTGGGGAATTCCATTGCCAATTTGGAGAAACGAAGAAGGAACAGAAGAAATCCTGATTGGTTCAGTTGAAGAATTATACAACGAAATCGAAAAATCTATTGCTGCAGGTTTCCAAAAAGAAAACCCTTTCAAAGGTTTTGAAATTGGGAATATGGACGAAGCAAATTATGATTTGGTTGACTTGCACAAAAATGTGGTCGACGAAATCACTTTGGTTTCTGCTTCCGGAAAACCGATGAAACGCGAATCCGATTTGATTGACGTTTGGTTTGATTCGGGTTCAATGCCTTATGCACAATGGCATTATCCTTTTGAAAACAAAGATAAAATTGACGAAAACAAAGATTTCCCTGCTGATTTCATTGCTGAAGGTGTCGATCAAACTCGTGGTTGGTTCTATACTTTGCACGCTATCGCCACTTTGGTTTTTGATAAAGTAGCTTATAAAAACGTAGTTTCAAACGGTTTGGTTTTGGACAAAAACGGACAAAAAATGTCCAAACGTCTAGGAAATGCCGCTGATCCATTCGATACATTGAATGGATATGGGCCTGATGCCACACGTTGGTACATGATTTCGAATGCGAATCCGTGGGACAATTTGAAGTTTGACTTGGAAGGAATTGCCGAGGTTCGTCGTAAATTCTTCGGAACATTATACAACACTTATTCTTTCTTTGCGTTGTATGCTAATCTCGATAATTTCAGCTATGCCGAAGCCGAAGTTCCAATGAACGAAAGGCCTGAAATCGACCGTTGGATTATTTCAGAATTGAATACTTTGGCAAAAGTGGTTGATGAGGCTTACGCCGATTATGAACCAACAAAAGCGGCTCGCGCGATTTCAGAATTTGTCGGTGAAAACTTGAGTAATTGGTACGTTCGTTTGTGCCGTCGTCGTTTCTGGAAAGGCGAATATGCACAAGACAAAATTGCGGCTTATCAAACTTTATATACTTGTTTATTGACCATCAGTAAACTAGGTGCGCCAATCGCTCCGTTCTTTATGGACAAGCTTTACAGAGACTTAACATTGGCAACACAATCGGAAAAATTTGACTCTGTACATTTGGCGGAATTTCCAAAATATGTTGGAAACTTTGTTGATAAATTGTTGGAGAGCAAAATGCAGAAAGCACAGACGATTTCGTCGCTGGTTTTATCGCTTCGAAAAAAGGAGATGATTAAGGTGCGTCAACCACTGCAAAAGGTAATGATTCCAGTGCTTGACGAGAATCAACGTCTTGAAATCGAGGCTGTTTCCGATCTCATAAAAGCAGAAGTTAACGTGAAGGAAATCGTACTTTTGGACGATGCTTCGGGAATTTTGGTAAAACAAATTAAACCCAATTTCAAAGCACTTGGACCGCGTTTTGGAAAAGATATAGTGCTGATTTCCAATGAAATACAGTGTTTTTCTCAAGAACAAATTAACCAATTGGACAAGGAAGGAAGCATAACTATTGTTATTGCAGGAAATAGTATAACTTTATCCTTAGAAGATGTGGAGATTTCTTCTCAAGATATCGAGGGCTGGCTGGTTGCTAACTCAAACGGAATAACGGTTGCGCTGGATATTACCATTTCTGGGGAATTAAAAGAGGAAGGTATTGCAAGAGAATTGGTGAACAGAATTCAAAACATAAGAAAAGATTCTGGTTTTGAGGTTACTGACAAAATTAAAGTACATTTGCAAAAAAATTCCGAATTGGAAAATGCCGTAAAGGCAAACGAGGCTTACATTAAATCAGAAACGTTAACGGAAACATTACTATTTGAAGATATCATAATTGACGGGATTGAAATAGAATTCGACGAGATAAAAACAAAAATATCAATTACAAAATAACGAGAAAATGACAGATGAAATTGCAAGATACTCAGACGCTGACTTAGCCGAGTTCAAGGAATTAATACTTAAAAAAATACAAAAAGCACAAGCAGATTTAGATTTGATAAAAAGTGCTTATATGAACGATTTAAATAACGGAACTGACGATACTTCGCCTACATTCAAAGCATTTGAAGAAGGTAGCGAAACAATGTCGAAAGAAGCGAACTCACAGTTGGCCATCCGTCAGGAGAAGTTCATCCGTGATTTGAAAAACGCGCTTTTCCGTGTGGAAAACAAAACTTATGGCGTTTGTAAAGTGACCGGAAAATTAATCGGAAAAGAAAGACTAATGATTGTGCCTCACGCCACAATGAGCATTGAAGCAAAAAACATGCAACGATAATCCATTAGCCACAAAGCAATTAACGCTCCTGTTGGAGCGTTTTTTTTAGAAACAACACTACTTTTGCCGCATTAAAATTTATAAAATGAATTTACGAAAAGCTTATTTGATAGTTTTCCTCATCTTATTGGTTGACCAAATTTCTAAAATATACATCAAAACCAATTTTGTTTATGGCGAAATCGGACAAATTGACGTTACCAGTTGGTTCAAAATCCTGTTGATTGAAAACGAAGGGATGGCATGGGGAACCGTGATTCCAGGGGTTTACGGAAAATTGTTTCTTACCGTTTTTCGTTTGGTTGCTGTAACGGGAATTGGATATTGGCTTTGGGATTCTGTCGAAAGAAAACACAGTTCAAACTATCTTATTGTGGCTATTTCGCTGATTCTTGCAGGAGCTTTTGGAAACATTATCGATTCTGTTTTTTACGGCGTGATTTTCGATGACAGCTACGGTCATTTGGCTACATTGTTCACGGACAAACCTTATGGAACCTGGTTTCATGGCAGAGTCGTTGATATGTTGTATTTTCCTTTATTCGAAGGAAACTGGCCAGAATGGATGCCGGTTATAGGCGGACAACATTTTAAATTCTTTAATGCGATTTTCAACATTGCCGATATGGCGATTTCTACAGGTGTTGGAATTTTGATAGTTTTCAATAAGAAGGCGTTTCATCACGAGCATTAAAACAGGCAAACTGCATTCGAAAACACAAAAAAAGAACCATTAAGGCATTTAAGAAATTAAGTTTTGTACTATTCTTAATTTCTTAAATGCCTTAATGGTTTAAAACTTAATAGTCAATCTAAAAAACCAAGACAATCAGTAATCTAATTCCTGATTTACAAACATTTTGACTTAAAACTCATAAACTTCATTCGGAGTCACGCAATAATCCAGCTTCACGTCATTTTCAAAAACATCTTCTATAATTTCCTCGGCTTCAAAGAAGGAAAGCCCAATTTTGATGGTTTCGGGTTTGCAGTCGGTCAAGAATTTATCATAAAATCCTTTGCCGTAACCCGCTCTATGTCCAGTTTTGTCAAATGCCAAAAGCGGCACAAAAACTACGTCGATTTTGTTGGATGGAACTTCCAGACCATCGACAGGCTCGGGAATGTTGTATTCATTTTTCTTGATTTTGGTGTTGTCCGTCAAAAGGAAATGGGTCATTTCCCTAGTTTCAAAATCACTTTTCGAGATAATAATTTCTTTGTCTTTTCCGGAAAGCAAATGCAGGATAAACTCGGTGTTGACTTCCTTATGTTCCGTAATGGGAAGGAAAATATGGAAATAGGTTTTCTCCCAAACGGCAAGCAACAACACTTTATTGGCAATAGCCAAACTCATTTCTTCCACATCATTTTCGGAAAGTTGGTTTCGCAAGGCTTTGTATTTTGCCCGTAATTCTTTTTTAAGCATGAATCGTGGCTTTTAATTCGTTTATAAAGGCGGTCAAATGTTGCACTTCAACGTGATCCATAAGAACAACTTTGTACCATTTATTATTTTTATTGTGTTGTTCGGGCACCAAATTAAATTTCTCGGCGATTTCCTCCGGAATATATTGTGAATGAATGGTAACGATATTCATGAAAGGTTCCCTGAAATATTGGATATTGAGTTGGTCTAATTCGTGGCACAAAAACTGGGTGCGCATTTGTAAAACGCTCACTTTTTCGAACCAGCCATAAGGGCCATAAGTGTATAAAATCATCCAAACCGCCACGGCATTCGCACCGGAACGGCTTCCGCAAAGGGTTAAATCCATTCCTTCGACATATTCGGCTTCCTTGGTCAAAACATTTTCGATGAGTCCTTTTCTACAAATAAAAACACCTGTTCCATAAGGCGATTGCAGCATTTTGTGAGCATCGATTGTGATGGAGCTTATCTTTGGATTGTTGAAATTAATGGTAGATTTCTGGTTGCTGAAAGGGTAAACAAAGCCGCCGTAAGCACCGTCAATGTGTAGTTTATACTCGACTTCGTGTTTTTCTAAAATCGTGGTATAATCTTCGGGATTGTCAACAGAACCAAACATGGTTGTTCCCATATTCGAAACCACGATAAAATATTTTTTTTCGTTTTGTTTGGCTTCCATTATTTTCTGTTCCAACGCCACTTTGTCGATTTCTCTATTTTCGAAATAAACCGGGATTTTGATTAAATCCAGCATCAAAACATTGGCTCCTTTCGGGATGGAATAATGGGTGTCTTCGGACGCCAAGATGGCTATTTCGTCCAGCTTCGCCTTCTTTTGGTACATAAAAAAATTGCGATACATCCAGAGAGCTTGAATGTTGGCTTCGGTTCCGCCGGGAGAAATATAGCCGTCAAATGAATTGGGTTGGGCTTTGAAAATATCTACCGAAAGAACGTTTAAAACCTCGCGTTCGATTTCCTGAGTTCCCTTGAACGCTTTCTCGGAAGTTCCCAAAGTGTGGCAACCAATATGATTGGGATTGGCCACATAGGTTTGCAATGTTGGCGCATCTTTCAGAAAAGGAGCATCGTCATAAAAAACCTTCCCGTCCAGTTTTGAAGCGGGATAACCAAGCGAAGCATCTTTGGAAAAATTCACGTTTTCTTCCAATGCTCTTTGAATTCTGTTTTTCCGTTCTTCTTGCGAAAGTTTCTTCCAGTATATCATGACTAAAATGTTTTAAACAAAGATAATTTTAATAATCTTCATAGATGGGATAATTTTCTGAATTTGGAACTTGGTATTTTTCAAACTAACTTTGTTATATGAACAACCCAACTCTCGAACTTCAAATTCAAACCTTGCCCGACGGCCCTGGAGTGTATCAATATTATGATAAGGAAGGGAAGATTTTGTATGTGGGCAAAGCCAAAAATCTTAAAAAAAGGGTTTCTTCCTATTTCAATAAAATTCACGATACGGCCAAAACGAATGTCTTGGTCAAAAAAATCGTGACCATAAAACATATTGTCGTCCCCACCGAAACCGATGCGCTTTTATTGGAAAACAACCTTATCAAAACCCTTATGCCAAGATATAATGTCTTGTTGAAGGATGATAAAAGTTATCCTTGGATTTGCATCAAAAAAGAACCTTTTTCACGAATATTTACCACCCGAAGAATGGTCAAGGATGGTTCGGAATATTTTGGACCGTACACCAGTTTCAAGACGGTGCATACTATTTTAGATTTAATAAAGGAACTTTATCCGTTACGCACTTGTAATTATGATTTGAGTAAATCGAATATCGAAAGTGGAAAGTTTAAAGTTTGTCTCGAATATCATATTGGCAATTGCAAAGGGCCTTGCGAAGGCTATGAATCATTGGAAGAGTATCAAAAACAAGTCGATGCCATTCGCGAAATCCTGAAAGGGAATTTCAAGGAATCAATGAAGGATTTCAAAAAATTGATGACGAATTTGGCCAAAGAAATGCGCTTTGAGGAAGCTCAAAAAATTAAAGAAAAAATAGAAATTCTCGAAAATTACCAATCACGTTCCACCATTATAAACCCGAAAATCACCAATATCGACGTGTTTTCGATAGTTTCTGACGAAAGTGCCGCCTTCGTGAACTTTCTGCAAATTTCCCACGGTTCGATTATTCGTTCGCACACGATGGAAATCAAGAAGAAATTGGACGAAACCGACGAAGAGTTGTTGGAATTGGCGATTATCGAACTTCGGGAACGTTTTCAATTATTGTCCAAAGAAATAATAGTTCCGTTTGAAGTGGATTTAGGCGAAAAGATAAAAGTTACTGTTCCGCAATTGGGCGACAAAAAACAGATTTTGGATTTGTCCATTCGCAACGCCAAGTTTTACCGAATCGAACAATTGAAACAACTGCAAATCGTGGATCCCGATCGTCACGCCAATCGAATTATGGCGCAAATGCAAAAAGATTTGCGATTGCCCAAGGAACCGCGACACATCGAATGTTTCGATAATTCGAACATTCAAGGAACCAATCCCGTGGCGGCTTGCGTGGTTTTCAAGGATGGAAAACCCAGCAAAAAAGATTATCGTCATTTCAATATAAAAACCGTCGAAGGCCCTGATGATTTCGCTTCGATGACCGAAGTGGTATATCGTCGTTACAAACGATTATTGGACGAAAACGAACCTTTGCCGCAGCTCATCATCATCGATGGAGGTAAAGGACAATTATCGTCGGCTTTGAAAAGCATCGACGAATTGGGCTTGCGCGGAAAAATCACGATAATTGGCATTGCCAAACGATTGGAGGAACTGTTTTATCCCGGCGACTCGATTCCGTTGTATTTGGACAAAAAATCCGAAACTTTGAAGGTTATCCAGCAATTGCGGAATGAAGCACACCGTTTCGGAATTACTTTTCATCGGGACAAAAGGAGTAAATCAGCATTGAATTCTTCGATGGAAAGCATTCCGGGAATTGGAGAAAAAACGATGATGGCGTTGATTCAACATTTTAAAAGTGTTAAAAGATTGAAGTTGGCCACAGAAAAAGAAATTTCCGATGTTATAGGTGTTTCAAAAGCCAAAAAAATTACCGACTTTTACAAAACCAATTAGCAAATCACGATGAAAAAATTTGCCTTATTCGTTTTCTTTCTTTTTACTTATCAGGCGTCTTTTTCACAGGACACTATCAAAAGACCCAAAATAGGATTGGTTCTTAGTGGTGGTGGTGCCAAAGGATTTGCGCACGTCGGGGTTTTGAAAGTACTGGAGGAATCGGGAATAAAAATAGATTTCATTGGCGGAACCAGCATGGGAGCCGTTATTGGCGGACTGTATGCTTCGGGTTACAATGCCACCCAAATTGACTCGATTGTTAGGGTAACCAATTTCGACAACTTGTTGATTGATTATATTCCTCGCTCTTCAAAAAGTTTTTATGAAAAAAGGAATGATGAGTTGTATGCCTTGATACTTCCTTTCAACAAATTCAAAATAGGCGCACCGCAATCCCTCTCCAGGGGGATGTTTAATTATAATTTATTCAATAAACTCACTTTGCACGTAAGACATGTTCGGGATTTCAACCAGTTGCCCATTCCTTTTTTATGCATTGCCACCGACATCGAAAAAGGAGAGCAAATTTTATTGGATAAAGGCGTTTTGGCCCAGGCTCTTTATGCCAGCTCTGCATTGCCTTCTGTTTTTTCTCCCGTAATATTGGACGACAGGTTTTTGATTGATGGCGGTGTAACCAATAATTATCCCATAGAAGAGGTGAGAAAATTAGGAGCCGACATCATCATCGGGGTCGATGTGCAAAATGGTTTGCGGGATAGGGAACAACTAAGGGACGGAACCAAGATTTTATTTCAAATTACCAATCTTCAAATGATTGAAAAAATGAAACTAAATTCTAAAAACACGGATATTTACATCAAGCCGGACATCAAGGATTATGGAGCAGTCTCGTTTGAAAAAGCGAAAGAAATTATCCAAAAAGGAGAAGAAGCCGCATTTTCTGTCTATGAAAAAATAGGTCAATTGAGTGACAAGTCAAATCCATACCACAAGCCTAAACTCAAAATAGAATCCGACAGTTTGAATATAGTTGACATTGTCTGCAATAATTTGATGGATTATTCAAAAAATTATATAGAAGGAAAACTAAAATTCAAATCTGGGGTAAAAATCAGCTATAAAGATTTAGAAAAAGGAATTAATAATATAGATGCCACCCATAATTTTGGTGCGGTAACCTATTCTTTGGAACCAAATGGAGCTGGAGAAGACCTGATTCTTAACTTTATCGAAAACCCGGTTAGGACTTATTTGAAATTCGGATTGCATTATGACGGACTTTATAAAAGCGGTGTTTTGGTGAATCTTACCAATAAAAAAACATTTTTTAAAAATGATATTGCTTCATTCGATTTTATTATTGGAGATAATTTGCGTTATAATCTGGATTATTATGTTGATAATGGTTATAATTTGAGTTTTGGCTTTAAGTCACAGTTAAATCAATTTAACAAAAATGTCACCAATGAAATAAGCAGTTTGTCAATAGCACCTTTGGCCAATGTTAATTCCATAAACATTGATTTTCTGGATTTAACCAACCAGTTTTATATTCAATCCGTCTTTGCACAAAAATTTCTGGTGGGAGTTGGTTTGGAGTATAAATACGTTAATATTGAGTCGGAAACCCTGACTGCTACAAACCCCGTGCTTGACAAAAGTAATTACACCAGTGTTTTTGCGTACATGAAATATGATTCTTTTGACGACAAATATTTTCCTACAAAAGGCTGGTTTTTCACGAGTGACTTGCATAATTATTTATTTTCTTCTAATTATACCGGGAAATTCAATCCTTATTCCATAGCCAAAGCCGATGCTGGGCTTGCTCTCAAAATAGTAAAAAACACCACTTTCAAATTTCAGACGGAAGCCGGTTTTTCCATTGGAGCCGATAGTGTCCCTTTCTTTGATTTCGTCTTGGGGGGTTATGGTTTTATTCCCTTGAATAATTTCAAGCCATTTTACGGTTATGATTTTTTGACCCTTGCCGGCAATAGTTATCTCAAGGCATCGGCAACAATCGATTATGAAATTTTCAAGAAAAACCATCTCAATTTTTCGGCCAATTATGCCAATGTGGGAGACGATTATTTTGAATCTCTGGACTGGATTTCTTTGCCAAAATATTCCGGATACGCCATTGGATATGGGCTGGAAACCGTAATTGGGCCTTTGGAAGTTAAATATTCTTGGTCGCCAGAAACCGCAAAAGGATATACTTGGTTCAGCATTGGATTTTGGTTCTAATAAAGCAGGAAATAGCGTTGGTTTCTAAACGGCTATTTTCAACAAATTATTCTAAAAATCATTAAAAAGCAGCAAGATTATTCGAAAAACGAGTCAAAATCGTTCGTTTTGTGCAAGTTTTTGTTCTTTTTATGCCAATGCAAAGATAAAAGTAATTGCAAGGAATGTTTTTTTAACAACTTTTTTTTAAATTATGTGAAAAAATAACCCAAAGCAGCATGCACGTCCGTAAATGTTCTGTTAAACTTTATTTTTTTGATAAAAATGTTTCAATCCTAAATTATCTTTGCACTGTAAAGAGAAGGGGTGGTTTCCTTCTCGATTAAATGTAAATTTTTCATAATTTATGTTTTTTGGTTAGTTAATAGCATAAAACCCAGTCATTATTTGACTGGGTTTTTTTGTTTTAATACATTTGGAACAAAATTTGCATTTGCTGTCCATAAATAGTCCAAATAGACATGAAAAAAATAATTCTATTATTTATATTTATCAGCACCGTAAGTTTTGATTCTCGGAAACAGGATGCTTTTGATGTGGGTGAATGGTTCAAATTTCGAATTCATTATGGAATTGTAAATGCGGGGTATGCCACCTTGGAAGTTAAAGATGCCACGATAAACAACAAAAAAGTTTTCCATGTTGTTGGAAGAGGATATACCACTGGAGTGTCCAAGTTTTTTTTTAAAGTGGAGGATTTATACGAAAGCTATATCGACAAGCTAACCGGAAATCCTTATCAATATGTCAGGAAAATAAGTGAGGGAGGTTACACCAAAAACCAGGAAGGGTTTTTTTATCAAACGGAAAATAAAGTTCTCGTAAAAGATTATAAACACAAAACCGAAAAAACATTTGTTATTCCCAAAAATACCCAAGACATATTATCTTCCTTTTATTATTTGCGGAATTATCCAAATATCGACAAAATAAATCCGGGAGAATTTGTTGCCATTGATATGTTTTTTGATAATGAAACTACAAAATTTAGGTTAAAGTATATTGCACGTGAGGATATTACAACTAAATTTGGCGTCGTTCCAACAATGGTTTTCCGGCCAATAGTGCAATCCGGAAGAGTTTTTAAGGAAGAAGAAAGTTTAACTATTTGGATATCTGACGATGACAATAAATTGCCAGTAAGAATAAAAGCCAACCTTGTTGTAGGTTCAATAAAAGCGGATCTAGAAGCTTTCAAGGGATTGAAATTTCCGTTTAAAATAATGTCCAACAAGCGAAGGTTGTAATTCGGAATTCAATTTTTAACAAATGAGTTAAAAAAAACAAGTTTACTTTTGATTGATGATATTGGTATCAAAAGTGACTATTAAAAAATAATATTTAATTGCATAATACCTACATTTTGAAACAAGTATCAATACTTTTTTTGGTTTTTTGTTCACTATTTTCTTGTACCCAAAAGGAAAACTTGAACGTAATTCCAGACCAAAGCCTCCAACCTAGAATAGAACAATTTGGGTTTGATTTTAACGATTTTAATGTTCTTCATGATACCATCCAACGTGGAGATACTTTTGGCAGTATAATAGAGAATCAAAATCTTGGCAAAAATCAAGTTTATGACATCATCGAAAAAGTAAAAGACACTTTTGACGTTAGAACCGTTAGAATTGGAAAGGCTTTTACATTATTGCGATCCAAAGACCGATATAAAAAATTGCAGGTTTTGATTTATCAGCCGGATAGAGGCAGTTATTTCGTGATTGATTTTAGGGATTCAGTTTCTGTTTCCAAAATAATTAGGCCTATTCGTTTCAAACAAAGAACAATTGCTGGAGAATTGGACGGCTCCTTGTCCGAGGCATTAAACAAGCAGGGAGTTGACGGGGCTTTGGCCAATAAGTTGACAAAAGTTTACGCTTGGTCCATCGATTTTTTCAAGTTGAAAAAAGGCGACAAGTTTGGCGTCACCTTTACCGAAAGGTATATCGACGACACCATTTATGACGGAGTGGACAGCTTGAAAGCCGCTTTTTTTGAGTACAAAGGAAAAATGATTTACGCTTTTCCATTCGCCCAAAACGAAGCCTCCGGAAAGTTGGATTATTATGACGAAAACGGAAAAGCCCTCAAGAATTTTTTCCTGAAATCACCACTCAAATATGCGAATATCACTTCGCGATTTTCCAAGAACAGGTTTCATCCCGTGCAACATATTTGGAAAGCCCACAAAGGAACCGACTATGCCGCGCCAAGAGGAACGCCAATCATGACTACTGCAGCCGGTGTCGTAGAGCAAACGGGTTACACGGCAGGAAATGGGAATTTCGTGAAAGTAAAGCATGATCGAACCTATTCGACACAATATTTACACATGTCTAAAATTCTGGTTCGAAGAGGACAAAGAGTGACCCAAGGAGCCATAATCGGCAAAGTAGGAAGCACCGGTCTGGCAACTGGCCCACACGTATGCTACCGATTTTGGAAAAATGGGATTCAAGTGGATGCCTTACGTTTGAAGTTGCCCAATTCACAACCCATGGACCGCAAAAACCTGCCGCGATTTATGTCGCAAATAGAACCCTTGAAAAGAGAGTTGGACAGTGTGGCCAATTTGTAGTTCATAAAAAATTGCTTGAAAATTTACTAAAAATTGAACAAAAAACCTAACTACAAGGTTATAGTTCAAAAAAGAAGGGTTTATTGACTCTAAAAGCATTTTTATTTTGAAAACTAAGTGTAAATTTACGCCTATCAAAAATATAAAGAACAATGGCATTACAAAATACAAATCCCACAACAACATTAGCTTGGCGAAATCTTCAGAAGCATTTTCAAGAAATGAATACTGCTTCAATGAAGGAAATGTTCGCCAATGACACTACAAGAACAACGAAATTTAATTTCCAATGGAATGATTTCGTCGTGGATTACTCCAAAAATATAATCGATCAGGAAACAATGAGCTTGTTGCTCGAATTGGCCAAAGAAGTACATTTAGGAGAGGCAATTGCCCAATATTTTGAAGGGGACATCATCAACCAAACTGAAAACCGTGCTGTTTTGCACACTGCTTTACGTGCCAAAGAAACCGCAATCATAAATGTTGACGGAGTAAACGTAATTCCAGAAGTTTTTGAAGTAAAAAATAAAATAAAAAACTTCACGAACGAAGTGGTAGGCGGAACCAGAAAAGGATTTACCGGCAAGCCATTCACGGATATCGTCAACATCGGAATTGGTGGTTCAGACCTTGGCCCAGCCATGGCAGTGGAAGCTTTGCAGTATTATAAAAATCACCTAAACGTTCATTTTGTGTCCAATGTGGACGGAGATCACGTAAATGAAATTATTAAAAAATTAAATCCAGAAACCACTCTTTTTGTAATTGTTTCCAAAACATTTACCACCCAGGAAACCTTGACCAATTCCGAAACCATCAAAGAATGGTTTTTGAAATCGGCTTCGCAAGAAGACGTGGCCAAACATTTTGTGGCCGTTTCCACCAATCTTCAAAAAGTGACCGAATTTGGAATCAATCCCGATAACGTTTTTCCAATGTGGGACTGGGTTGGTGGACGTTTTTCGCTTTGGAGCGCCGTTGGGCTTTCCATAAGTTTGGCGGTTGGTTTTGATAATTATGATGATTTATTGGCTGGTGCCAATGAAATGGACGAGCATTTCAAGACGGCAGATTTCGACAATAATATTCCCGTGGTTTTGGCTTTGTTGAGCGTTTGGTACAACAACTTTTTTGGTGCGGAAAGCGAAGCCTTGATCCCATATACGCAATATTTGCAAAAACTGGCACCTTACCTGCAACAAGGAACAATGGAAAGCAACGGAAAAAGTGTTGGTCGTGACGGAAAACCGGTCGATTACCAAACAGGAACCATTATTTGGGGAGAACCGGGAACCAATTCGCAACACGCTTTTTTCCAATTGATACATCAAGGAACCAAGTTGATTCCAACCGATTTTATTGGATTCATAAAACCATTGTACGGAAACGACGATCATCACGACAAATTGATGTCCAACTTTTTTGCACAAACCGAGGCCTTGATGAATGGTAAAACCAAGGAACAAGTGCAGGCCGAATTTGACAAACAAGGACTTTCCGAAGAAAAAGCTAAATATCTGTTGCCTTTCAAAGTATTTAGCGGAAACAAGCCGACGAATACGATTCTGATACAAAAATTGACGCCTAAATCTTTGGGTTCTTTGGTGGCATTATACGAGCACAAAATTTTTGTTCAAGGCATCATCTGGAATATTTTTAGTTTCGACCAATGGGGAGTAGAATTAGGTAAACAATTGGCCAATTCCATTCTGGAAGAAATACATTCTAAATCGGTTAATAATCACGACAGTTCCACGGAATTTTTGTTAAAACATTTTTTGAAGAATAAATAAGATTCGTTCTCATTTTTACGAAAACGTTGTCATAAATACATCGAAAACCTTGATTTTGTGAAAAATCAAGGTTTTTTTATGCAGTTGCTTTAAAAATGGTTTTAGGTTGTTCTAAAAGGGAAATTATTTATTAACCATTGTGTTTTTTATGGTAAGTGTTAATTTATTGGTTTTCAGTGAGTTGTGGTTTTGTAATTTTAACAAATTACAGAATAAAAGTGATATTTGTTAATAATTCGTTATCCAAATTGATTTTATTAACATTTACTTAACGTTTTTATCGTTTAAATGTTAGAATTTTGCCAAAAACTACTAAACAATACGATAATGAGAACAATGAAAAATTGGTTACTTTCTGGATTGCTGTTTATGATGGTTTCGACAGTATTTTCGCAAGGGAAAATAACGGGAACAGTCACGGATGGACAAAATTCTTTGCCTGGAGCAAACGTTGCCATCAAAGGGTCAAAAATTGGAACTACTGCTGATTTTGACGGTAAATTTTCTATTAATACTTCCGTAACTTCTGGAGAAGTTGTAATTTCATTTATAGGTTACGATGCCAAGACCCTTAAATTCAGGGTTTCAAATGGAGGAACTACAGATTTGGGCACGATTGTTTTGACTAATAATTCAAGCGAATTAGAAGAAGTTGTTATAAAAAGTGGAGTAGTTGATATTGCAAAAGACAGGAAGACTCCTGTTGCAGTTTCTACTATAAAAGCTGCTGAAATTCAGGAAAAATTAGGAACACAAGAATTTCCTGAAATTTTGGCCAATACACCTTCAGTATATGTAACAAAGCAAGGTGGTGGTTTTGGAGACTCAAGAATAAATATTCGTGGATTTGACCAAAGGAATATTGCGGTAATGGTAAACGGTGTCCCTGTAAATGATATGGAGAACAGTGCAGTTTACTGGAGCAACTGGGCAGGTTTGTCTGATGTTACTTCTGCCATGCAGGTACAAAGAGGGTTAGGTTCTTCTAAACTAGCCATTTCTTCAGTGGGAGGTACAATAAATGTAGTAACCAGAACTTCTGATATGAAAGAAGGCGGTTCTGTTTCTTCAGGTTTTGGAAATGCAAATTATTTGAAAGTTCAAGGTTCTTATAATACAGGGGTAATGAAAAATGGTTTCTCTGCTTCTGTTTTATTGAGTTCAACTATGGGAGATGGTTATGTGGATGGAACGAAATTTCAAGGACAAAATTATTTCATCGCTTTTGGTTATAAGCCAAACGACAAGCATGATTTTCAATTTACTTTTACAGGCGCACCCCAATGGCATAACCAAAGAAGTTTTGCCAACACACTTACTGATTATTTGAAATATGGCAAAAATGGTGAGCCAAACATAAAATACAGTTCTGATTGGGGATATTTGAATGGTGAAGAATATGCTTGGACAAGAAACTTTTATCACAAACCAGTTATGTCTTTCAACTGGGATTACAAAATCAGTGAAAACACCAAATTATCCTCTGTATTCTATGCATCATGGGGTCGTGGAGGAGGAACAGGGAATATTGGAAAAAGCCCATTCTCTTATAAAACTGCAAACGGATTGGTTCTTTTTGATGAGTTTGTTAAATTCAACACAGGTCAACCAAATAGTGTTGGAGCTCCACTTACGCCAAGTACGGCAACGGGTCACGTTGGAGAATATGTAACCAATTCCACTACAGGTTTTACTAGGAGAGCTTCTATAAATTCTCATGACTGGTACGGTGCGGTTATTAATTTAAACCAAAAACTGACGGATAATTTAACGCTTGATTTTGGTATTGATGCAAGAACCTATGTTGGTTACCACTTCAGAAACATTAATGACAGATTAGGAGCAAGCGTTTATTTTGACAATAAAGACATTAATAATCCTAACAGATATTTATATCAAACCTATTCTGCTTCACCAAGTATAAATCCTTGGACGGATGTTAAAGACCAAGAAAAAATTGAATACAACAATAATGGTTATGTAAAATGGTACGGTGCATTTACACAGTTAGAATATTCAAATGACAAACTTTCTGCCTTTTTTCAAGGAGCTGTTTCTCAACAAGGATTTCAAAGAGAAGATACTTTTGTTTATCTAAAAACGGATCCACTATATAAAACCGACATTGAAAACATTCTTGGAGGTAACGTAAAAGGGGGTGTTAACTACAATATCAACGACCAACACAATGTTTTCGTGAACTCAGGTTACTATTCTAAACAGCCATTCTTTAATGCGGTTTATCGTAATAATAGATCGGTTGCTTTTGATACTCCAAACGAAAAAATATTAGGTGTTGAAGCAGGTTATGGATTTAGATCTTCAATGTTCAATGCTAAATTGAATTTGTATTATACCGCTTGGGATGATAGATATCAAAGATCTACAGATCCTAGTTCTACAAACAGAAATGGATATTATGATGCCAATGGAGTTAGTGAAACACACTCTGGAGTCGAGTTGGAGATGAATGCTAGACCGTTGCCTAAATTAAATATTAATGGAATGGTTTCCGTGGGAGAATGGAAATACAATGGCAATGCCACTTATGATAGATTTGACCAGAATAACAATAAAATAGGGTCAGGTGATTTATATTTAGCCGATGTTAAAGTGGGTGATGCAGCTCAAATGACAGCTTCTTTGGGCGCTTCTTATGAAGTTCTTACCAGAGTCTCTCTAGATGCAAATTACAGATTCCAAGATAATTTATATGCTGCAATTGAGCCAGGAAGATTTTCTTCTGCCACTAATAAAGGATCTTTGGAATTACCTTCTTATGGGTTGATGGATGCTGGATTCTCTTATAAGTTGATTGTGGGTAAAAACCTAGACAAATCAGTAAATTTCAGATTGAATGTAAATAACGTTTTGGATGAAGTTTATATTTCTGAATCAAGAACCAATATTTTTGCAGATGATTTTGTTTCTGGAACATCTGGAGCAACATGGGAATCAGCTGGTAGAACATATAAAGGAGTTGCAAATGGGAATCAAGTATTCTTCGGTTTTGGAAGAACTTGGAACTTTAGTTTACGTTACAATTTCTAAAAGAAATTCAAATAATATCAAAAACGGCATCGCTTCAAAAGTGGATGCCGTTTTTTTTATGCTTTTTTTACTTATATTTGTTAAAACAAAAAAAATATTTTATGTACGAAATCGTTCAAAAACTGCATTCTGGCTGGGCTTATTTGGCATTGTTACTATTGGTTTTAGCTGTCGTCAATTCAATTATTGGATTATCTTCTAAAAAAGAATTTACCGAGAAAGACAGAAAGATTGCCCTATTTGCCTTGGCGGCAATACACTCTCAATTGGTAATTGGTTTCGTTGCTTATTTTGTTTCTCCAAAAGGGTTTTCTCAATTGGGTCAAATGAAAGATGCAGCATTAAGGCTGACATCATTGGAACATCCGCTTGTCAACATTATTGGTATTGTCTTGATTACCATTGGTTGGTCAAAACATAAAAAACTTGCCACGAGTGAATCAAAATTCAAGACATTCTCCATTTATTATGGCTTGGGATTAGTGCTCGTCTTGAGTAGAATTCCCTGGAATTTGTGGTTTTAAAAAACAAAAAAGTCCTGAAAAGGACTTTTTTTTACCTAGGTATGGTTTTTGCAAAATAGAATTCAACTAAAAAGTCAAAAATGAAATCGAAGATTCACAAATACCCAAAAAGCAATTTTAAAATCTTGAGTAAAAAATCAATAGTAATTTTTCTTTCGATTGCCTTTGTTGCTTTGGCAAGCAGTCAAACCTTGGTTTCGGACAAACAAAAAACAGCAATACAAAAAGATACCGTCAAAAAAAACAAAACACTTGTTGATCAACAAGAAATCATTTCAGATAGTTTGCTGCTTGAAACCGGGAAGTTCAAATTTTACAAAAAAGATGCCCACGCCTCGTATTATGCCGATAGATTTCATGGACAAAGAACCTCTAGCGGCAAGAGATACGACAAAAACAAATATACTGCGGCCCATAAAAAACTGCCTTTTGGAACCAAAGTAAAAGTGACAAACGAGGCTAACGGGAAGTCAGTAATTGTGGAAATTACCGATAGAGGGCCTTTTGTGAGAGCAAGAGAAATTGATTTGTCAAAACGGGCTTTTATGGATATTGCCAATAACAAATCCAATGGTGCCATAATGGTGACCATTCAGGTGCTCCAAAAATAATCAGCGCCAGTTTTTATAAGGATTCTTGCTCAAATAAGAATTATAATACCGATGGTCATTGGTAACTTCTTGGCCAAGCCAGTTTGGTTTTTCGAAGGTTTCGGTTTCCGATCCAAGTTCAATTTCCGCCATGACCAAGCCTTGATTTTCGCCATAAAATTCGTCAATTTCAATGATGTGATTGCCCATTTTTACTTCAAAACGGGTTTTGTCGATAACGCCTTTTTCACACAACTTCAACAATGCTGCCGCTTCATCGACAGGAATTTCTTTTTCCCATTCAAACCGCGACAAGCCCGATTCATTTGTGGCTCCTTTTATGGTCAAGAATCCCTTGTCGCCTTTTAGGCGCACTCTAACCGTCCGTTCTGGAACAGCGCTCAAATAACCCTGCGCAATTCGATTTTGGGCAAAAGCTTCTTTTTTGAAATCTTCTGAGGTAACGAGAAATTTTCTTTCTATTTCTAACATAATTAGGGTAATAAATCCAGTGTTTTATTGCTATTCTTTGATGATTTTAAAGGTTTGCGGTGAAGCTGTATTGAAGGTTTTAAGGATGTAAAAACCTGCGTTTAGTCTTGATACATCAATAGTGCCATCGGAGCTGTTTCCACGTAAAACGGAATTGGATTCGAAATCAAACAATTCATAATCAAAATTCTTGAAATCATAGTTTTTGACCGTGATTACTGTTGTGGCAGGATTAGGGAAAACAAATGGTTTGGGTTTTTCAATAACTATTTCAGGTTGCACGTTGTTGCAGGCACTTCCCAATAAAGCATCGAGATCTTTTTCATCATATACTAAGGTATAATCGAGTTCCTTTACTTTTTCGAATAAGGCACAGGCTTTATCGTATTTTTTTTGGTCGAGGTAAATAATGCCCAGGTTTTTCATGGCATACGAATTGTTTGGATCCATTTCTAATGCTTCTTTCAAATCTTGGATTCCTTTTTCGGATTCACCTAATTTGTGGTACAGTAAACCTCGTGTAGTCTTTAAATCCCTGCCCCCATAATTGGATGAGCGTTCTATAATTATTTTTTCTTTAAGGAAAGCGACCTTAATATTTTCCATGGCTTTTTCGTATTCGCCAATATCGCTGTACAATCGTGCCATTCCCCATCTTGCATGACCATGTTCTGGTTGTTCTGAAATGATTTTTTCTAAATAGAAACGTGCCAAATCAGTGGATTTTTTTTGTTGTAAATAATTGGCAAAATTATATAAAATCCGATTGTCTTTTGGTGCGGCAGTCATTGCTTTAAGATAGTATTGATAGGCATAGTTTTCCATTTCAAGAGCTCCATAGAGATTAGCCAGTAAATCATAAAGACTGCTTTTGAATTTTTCCCTGTTTGCCTTTTCGGATTCCGAAATTACTTTGGTGGTGTCTTTAGTTTTTTTATTTATTATCCTTTCCACCTTTTTTAAATCGTCAAGAGCCAAGGTTCTATTGCCAAGACGAGCTCTTAAATTACCTCTTTTGTATAAGTCGTTTATATTGGTTGGGTTATAATTGGTTCTGGTGTTTAATTCCGTAAGCAATTGAAGATGTTTTTTTGCATTTTCTTCAGTTTCCTTGTTGTTAAAAGGTAATTTGTGGTCGGTTCTGCTCAATAATTTGCCATGAGAAAAATTCCAAGTCACTAATTTCTCTCCCAAGTTGTTGTATTGAAAACAATTGGTGTTTTTATGTCCTTTAGTATCAAAATAAAAGATCTCGTTTATCTTTCCATTGTTATGGTAAGTTTTTAAACTATCTACAATTTTATCAGTCCCTTTCCAAATTTCTACGGATACCACTTTATCTTTATAATAATGTCGGACAACAGTATTGTTGTCATTGGTTTGACTCCATGACAAAACAGGTAAAAGCAATAAGAAGTAAATTGTTTTTTTCATGATTGGTCTAATGAATTTTATGGTTTTAATTTATTATAAATGTAAGATATTTAAGAATATGTAGGTGCGATAATTTGCATAAATTTGCTTTATGTCTGAAACAGTTCCAAATAGAAAAATCATACATGTCGATATGGATGCTTTTTATGCTTCGGTGGAGCAAATGGACAATCCTGCTTTGCGTGGAAAACCAATTGCTGTTGGCGGATCGGAAAACCGTGGCGTTGTGGCGGCGGCAAGTTATGAGGCCAGAAAATTTGGAGTTCGAAGTGCCATTAGCGGCGTTTTGGCCAAAAAATATTGTCCCGATTTAATTTTTGTGAGACCTCGATTCGAGCGCTACAAAGAAATATCCAGCAAAATTCAGAAGATATTCCACGAATACACCGATTTGGTCGAACCTTTGTCTCTTGACGAAGCTTATCTCGACGTTACGGTAAACAAAAAAGGCAATCCAAGCGCTACTTTATTGGCACAAGAAATAAGATTGCGTATTCTTGACGAAGTGGGACTTACTGCTTCGGCGGGAATTTCGGTCAATAAATTCGTGGCCAAAATTGCCAGTGATTACAACAAACCCAACGGACAGAAAACGGTCAATCCGGAGGAAGTTGTTTCTTTTTTGGAAGTATTGCCCATCCGGAAATTTTATGGAGTTGGGAAAGTCACGACCGAAAAAATGTACCAATTGGGTGTTTTTACGGGATTGGAACTGAAAAGCAAATCCATGGAATTTCTCGAAAAACATTTCGGTAAATCGGGAAATTTCTATTATAATGTGGTTCGTGGCATTCACGACAGTGAAGTAAAATCGGATCGAATTACCAAATCGGTGGCGGCCGAACATACTTTTGACATCAATCTTTCGTCCGAAATTTTTATGCTGGAGCAGTTGGAAAACATTGCCAACTCATTGGAAAAAAGACTCAAAAAACACCGTATAGCAGGAAAAACGGTTACTTTGAAAATAAAATACAGCGATTTTACGCAACAAACCCGCAGCAAGACTTTGCCTTACTTTATATCCGACAAGGGATTGATTATGGAAACTGTAAAAGAACTTTTGTTCCAGGAACGGATGAAAGATTCCGTTAGATTGTTGGGAATTTCCTTGAGCAATTTAAACACCGAAGAGAAAAAGACGGTTGTGGTGCAATTGAAATTTGCTTTTTAACAAAAAAACCACGCCCGAAAGCGTGGTTATGAATATCATTTGATAGGTTTTAAGCTATTCTATTTCTGAAACTCTCAAGGTGTTTACCATACCTTTATCGGTAAGAGGCATTGCAGAAAGGTTTACCAAGAAATCTCCTTTGGTTACATATCCTTTTTGTCTTGCGATTTCGTTTACGTCAGAAACGGTGTCATCCGTACTTACCGAGCTGTCATAATAGAAAGATTTTACTCCCCACAATAAATTAAGACGGGTCAAGATTCGTTTATTGGAAGTAAATACCAAAATATGGGATTGAGGTCTCCAAGCCGATATTTGGAAAGCAGTATAACCGCTGTTTGTCAAGGTGCAAATTGCTTTCGCCTTGATTCCGTTGGCCATTTGTGTGGCGTGGTGACAAACAATTTTAGTGATAAAACGGCTTGTTTTGATTTGCGGCGTGTTTTGGGGAACTTGAATTAGCGGAGAATCTTCCACTGCTTCAAGAATTTGTGTCATTTGTTGAATTACCTGAACAGGATAATTACCCGTGGCAGTTTCTCCAGAAAGCATTACGGCATCGGCACCATCCATAACCGAGTTGGCTACGTCATTTACCTCAGCACGAGTAGGAGTCAAACTTGTAATCATGGTTTCCATCATTTGGGTGGCCACGATAACGGGAATTCTGGCTGTTTTTGCTCTTCTGATTAATTCTTTTTGAACCAAAGGTACTTCGTGTGCAGGAAGTTCCACTCCCAAATCTCCACGAGCTACCATCAAGGCATCAGAATAAGCAATAATTTTGTCAATATTTTCCAATGCTTCCGGCATTTCTATTTTGGCAACGATTGGAATTTTATAATCAGAATGTTCTGCAATCAATTCTTGTAGGTCTTGTAAATCTCTTGGCGTTTTCACGAATGATAGCGCAATCCAGTCTACGTTTTGACCAATGGCAAAAATGGCATCGGCAATATCTTTTTCGGTCAATGCAGGCAAGGAAATTTTTGTGTTGGGAAGATTTACCCCTTTTTTGGATTTCAATTCACCACCTTGAAGAACGCGTGCCAAAACTTCGGTATTTTTGTCTGTTTCGACAATTTCGAAGATTAGTTTACCGTCGTCAAGCAAGATTTTTTCTCCTGGATTTACATCGTTTGGAAAATTTTTGTATTTCATGAAAACTTTTTTGGCAGTACCAAGAATGTCTTCGGCAGTTGTAAAGGTGATTAAGTCACCATCATTTACCACTACGCCTTCTTCCATTACGCCTACTCGAAGTTTAGGTCCTTGCAAGTCTCCAAGAATTGCGGTTGTGTATCCAAATTCTTCGTTAAGGCCTCGAATTATATTGATTTTTTGTTTAACATCTTCATAGTCTGCGTGCGAAAAATTTATTCTAAACACATTTACACCTGCGTCAATCATGTCTTTGATGATCTCTCTAGTACTACATGCAGGTCCAAGGGTGGCTACAATTTTTGTTTTTTTCTTTGTAATCATTTGTATTAAAAAATTAAATTGTTTTTTGACTTTATTTTATTTGTTTCAACGGAATATGCCGTCGTTATGCTTTCAATCGTGTTTAACATGGATTGTATTTTTGATAAATCCATGGATTCATCTGTATTTTCAATTTTCAAAAAATAATCAACTTTCTTGAATTCGGGAAGCAAATAAACTTTTGTCGAAACTTCCACGTTTAAATTCGAAAATAGACCTTGGCCATTGTCGTTTTTTTGGTGGATTACTTCATTTATATTTTGAATTAAATTCCAAGTAATCGCTTTTTCAACATCATGATAATAAAATCGCGAGAATTTTGTCTCTCCTTCTTTTATGTTAATTTGAATTTCATTCTTGTTTTTGCCCAAATTTATTGGAAGCTTTTGATTGATGGAATAAGCTAACCGATAATCTTCCAATGAAGTATGAATAGCAATAAGATGATAATCTATTTCGTCAAACTCGCCAAGATCCAATTTATGAACTGCCATTTCCTGAAAAAATAAGATGCAAAGATAGTGTTTCTATCGGAAGCAATAACCTCTCAAAACGGATGATTTATTAATTTATATGCGAAAACGATGTAGCTAACATCTTGTTGTAATCATTTATTGTCAATTTTTTTTTGAAATGCAAAATACGCACGTTGCGATGCTTTTTCTTCCGCTTTCTTTTTGGAAGTTGCCCTTGCTTTTGCAATTACTTTTTCGTCGATACTTAGCTTTACCCCGAATAAGCGTTGTCCATCTATTCCGTTATCCTCAAAAATATCATAGTGAAATTGTTTCTTTTCTTTTTGACACCATTCTATGAGCAGGCTTTTATAACTAATCACTTTTCCTTCCAATCGCGCAATGTCCACATAAGGAATTACAACCCTTTTCTGGATGAATTTTTCGCAGTATTCATAACCTCTGTCCAGGTAAATTGCCCCGACCAGCGATTCAAAAATATTGCCGTGAATGTTTTCTCCAAAATGTTGCACGGGAACTTTGCTTGCTATGAATCGAATGAGATTCAAATCTTTTCCCAATTCGTTCAAATGTTCCCTACTGACAATTTTCGACCTCATTTTGGTGAGATAACCTTCGTCTCCCGCGGGAGCTTTATTGAACAAATGGGCTGCAATTACCGAGCTTAACATGGCGTCTCCCAGAAATTCAAGACGTTCATAATTAATTGCGTTTCCCAGTTCGTCCAACTTGTTGGAGGAGCGATGGGTAAATGCTTTTTTGTAGTAATCGAGCGTTTTTGGGTCAAAGCCCAAAATTTCACGTATAGCATCAAAAAAAATCCCGTCTTCTAGAGAACGGGATTTTGAAAATATTTTTCTAATTATACGCATTTGAATTATAATTAGTAACCTAGTTTTTTTACCAATACACAAGCATTGTGTCCTCCAAAACCAAAAGTATTGCTCATCAATACATTCACGTCTCTTTTTTGGGCGACATTAAAAGTAAAGTTCAATTTAGAATTGATGTTCTCGTCATCGGTAAAATGATTGATTGTCGGAGGGACAATTCCATATTTTATCGAAAGGATAGACGATATGGTTTCTATTGCACCGGCGGCACCAAGTAAATGTCCTGTCATCGATTTTGTCGAGTTCAAGTTCATTGTGTAAGCGTGTTCGCCAAAAACATGTTCAATCGCTTTAGATTCTGCCAAGTCACCAAGCGGTGTCGAAGTTCCGTGCATATTCACGCCGTCAACATCGGTAGGTTTTAATCCGGCATCTCTCAAGCAGTTCAACATCACGTTTTTTGCGCCCAATCCTTCTGGATGTGGAGCAGTGATATGATAAGCGTCTGCCGACATTCCGCCGCCACCAACTTCGCAATAGATAGTTGCTCCGCGGGCAATGGCATGTTCGTATTCTTCCAAGATTAAAGCACCGGCTCCTTCGCCTAAAACAAAACCATCTCGGTCTTTATCCATAGGTCTAGAGGCAGTTTTTGGATCGTCATTTCGTGTCGAAAGGGCGTGCATGGCATTAAATCCTCCCATTCCTGCAATGGTTACCGCTGCTTCTGAACCACCAGTTACCATGGCATCAGCATGACCCAATCGAATATAATTGAATGCGTCAATAATGGCATTTGTTGATGAAGCACAAGCTGAAACAGTTGTGAAATTAGGACCTCTAAAACCATATTTAATGGAGATATGACCGCCGGCAATATCGGCAATCATTTTTGGGATAAAGAAAGGATTGAATTTTGGTGTTCCATCACCGGCTGCAAAGTTTAATACTTCGTTTTGAAAAGTTTCCAATCCGCCAATTCCAGAACCCCAGATTACGCCAACTCTATCTTTGTCTAATTTTTCAAAATTGAAACCAGCATCTTGTACCGCTTCTTCAGCTGCAACTAATGCATATTGTGCATAACGATCCATTTTTCGGGCTTCTTTTCTGTCAATGAAGTCTTCAACATTGAAGTTTTTCACTTCGCAGGCGAAATGAGTTCTAAACTTTGAAGGGTCATAATATGTTATTGGAGCCGCTCCACTAACGCCGTTAATAAGCCCATTCCAATACTCTTGAATATTGTTTCCAATTGGGGTAAGAGCACCTAGACCTGTTACAACAACTCGCCTTAATTCCATAATTAATTAAATTAGTATTTTTAAACAAATAAAACCCACGCTTTCTTGCTGTATTGATATCACAAAAGAGCTATGGGTGTTATAATATAAATATCATTTTTGATTGAATTTCAATCCGGAATTTAATTTTAAAAAATAATAACACCCGTTTGCAATGAAGCCAACGGGTGTTTTTTTATTATTTCTTAGCTTCTTCGATATAAGAAATTGCTTGACCTACAGTAGCGATATTTTCTGCTTGATCGTCTGGAATTTGAATATCAAATTCTTTTTCGAACTCCATAATAAGCTCTACAGTGTCTAATGAGTCAGCTCCTAAATCATTAGTGAAGCTAGCTTCTGTTACAACTTCGTTTTCGTCAACACCTAATTTGTCTACGATAATCGCTTTTACTCTTGATGCAATGTCTGACATAATCTTTAATTTTAAATTTTAATTGTTGGCAAAAATAAAAAACTTTATTTGAAAACAACTATTTAGTTAATAAATGTGACAGCTAATTTATAAAATAAATTCCACAAAGAGGGTGCAATGTTATTTATTATCACTTTTTATTCTTTTTTTTGCATAATTGAAATCTGTTTGAATATGAAAAAAATAGTAATTTTTGCTTCTGGATCGGGTACTAATGCTGAAAACATTATGAAACACTTTAAAAATAAGAACACTGGAACCGTCGTTTCTGTTTTTACAAATAATCCAAAAGCTTTTGTGATTGAAAGGGCCAAAAATTTTCAAGTTCCAACAGAAATTTTCACCAAAGAAGAATTAACGGAAGGTAAAGTATTACAAAAAATAAATGCTTTACAACCCGATTTGATAGTTCTTGCCGGTTTTTTGTTAAAATTTCCCGAAAATATTGTAGCGCAGTATCCAGATAAAATAATAAACGTGCATCCAGCCTTGTTGCCAAAATATGGCGGAAAAGGAATGTATGGAAGCAATGTGCACAAAGCCATTGTCGAAAACAAGGAAAAGGAAACCGGAATTACCATTCATTACGTCAACGAGAATTATGATGAAGGGAATATTATTTTTCAAAAAAAGGTGACGGTTTTAATAACAGATACTCCAGAAGTGGTGGCCGAAAAAATACATGCACTGGAACAACAATATTTTCCCGCAGTCATTGAGAATCTTCTAACTTCCAATCTCTAACCTCGTACCTTGAATCACGACATACATATATATACGGACGGAGCTGCCAAGGGAAACCCCGGTCGCGGTGGCTATGGCGTCGTGATGGAATTGGTGGGAGCGCCCCATAAAAAAGAATTCTACGAAGGTTTTCGTCATACTACCAATAACAGGATGGAATTGCTGGCCGTAATCGTGGGTCTCGAAAAACTAAAAAACCCCAACATGAAAGTGTTGGTTGTTTCGGATTCCAAATATGTGGTGGATTCCGTTTTGAAGAAATGGGTGTTTGGTTGGGAGAAAAAAGGTTTTGTAGGTCGGAAAAATCCCGATTTATGGAAACGCTTTCTTGCTGTTTACCGAAAACATCAAGTCGATTTCAAGTGGATAAAAGGACACAACAACCATCCCCAAAACGAGCGTTGCGATGAATTGGCGGTTTTTGCATCCAGTCAAAAGACACTTTCCGTGGATGCTTTCTATGAAAAAGAAGAGGGGAAGCTGTTGTAAACGATTAAATAGAATTACTTCCTCATTTTTAACAACTCGTTGTACTCTTCAGGCAACTTCAAGTACTCCTTTTTCCAGTGTAAAGTAAATCACCAGCCCCCGGCAAAAACCACGCAGGCAGGATTCAATTCCTTGTTGTTGACATAATTCCTTGCAGTAAACTTATTGGTGTTGTAGTACATTAGTTTGGCAGTTGCCAGAACAAAATAATCGGGAGGAAGCGGAAGGCTGGTCCAGCTGGTTGCTGGAACTAAATCCATTTGTCTTTCAATAGGCAAAATAAAATGCGTTTCGACTACAGCTTTGTCGGGTTCCAAGTTGGTGGCCAAAACATACACCACCAATTCTGCTTGATAGGTTTGTTCTGCAAAAACAACCTCTGTTTTGGGTTCAAATTCAGGTATTAGTACCTTTAGTTGGCGTTGCGAATCCAAACTGATAGCCAAGTTAGGCAAAAAATAATCCGCGAAAGGAGAGTGGGTGTTAAATTCAAAACCCGCCAACGCACTCATGTCAGCATTGCAGGGAGTGCGCTGCCCTTTGAGTTTTGCCGTGTTCGTTTGCAGGGCTTGATAAAGTTGTCCAGTAAGACGTTTGTACATATAAGTGTCTGTAAGCCCAACCAAAAAAGGAATTAACGAAATCCGCAATTTTTTAGCCCAACGGCTGCATTGGGTGAATTCGGAAGCGCTCAATTTTGTGGCCTTGGTTTGATTTACTTTTTCGGGTTTGGACTGCACAATTTGTTTGCCGTTGACATTCCTGAAAACCAAATTGGCTATGCTTCCGCTGATGATGCTTTTTTTATCGATTCTTGCCATTCTGCAAAGTGTTAGTAATGTGCAGTGTAAAGGTACTGATAACTCTGATATCGTCCCTATATACTTTAAGTTAATTTTAATACTTTTCTATGTTTTTTCTAAATCCACTCTATAAAAATAACTGATAGTATAGATTGAGTATAGACTCATTATAGAGACATTATAGATTCAACAAGAAGTAAGCAGCAATAAAACAGCGCTTTACTATTCCTTGAAAGGGCAAGTATAAAGAGCAAATAGCTCAATTTTCGTTGCGACTATCTAGAAAAAGGGCATAAAAAAACAGATGGGCTCATTTGGTTTTTTTAAATCCAATTTGGTTTGGTTTAAGTTTTAAGTTTTTTGAAATAGTTTTAGCCCAACTTTTATGAAAACTTTGAGCGCTTCATCCTTTGCAACTCTAAAACTTATAAACTATCTTTGCCGCTTAATTCGAAACACACAGAATGAATAAATTATTGATTGTCGGAACGGTTGCTTTCGACGCCATTGAAACACCTTTTGGCAAAACAGACAAAATCTTGGGTGGTGCAGGGACTTACATAGGGCTTTCTGCTTCTCATTTTAATCTTCAATCTGCTATTGTTTCTGTTGTTGGCGATGATTTCCCGCAAGAATATTTAGATTTATTGACCGATAGAAACATCGATATTTCAGGTCTTGAAGTCGTTAAAGGGGGCAAGACCTTCTTTTGGAGTGGTTTATACCACAACGATTTGAACTCCAGGGATACTTTGGCAACCGAGTTGAACGTATTGGCCGATTTTCAGCCAAAAGTTCCCCAAAATTTCAAAACCGCCGATGTGGTAATGCTAGGAAACTTGCATCCATTGGTGCAAAGCAGTGTTTTGGATCAAATGGACGTCAAACCTAAATTAGTGGTTTTGGACACCATGAATTTCTGGATGGATTGTGCGTTGCCGGAATTATTGGACGTCATCAAGCGTGTGGATGTTATCACCATCAATGACGAAGAAGCCAGACAATTGTCAGGAGAATATTCATTGGTGAAAGCGGCCGTAAAAATTCACGCTATGGGACCAAAATACGTGGTTATCAAAAAAGGAGAACACGGCGCTTTGCTGTTTCACGACCACCAAATTTTCTTTGCGCCAGCCTTGCCGTTAGAAGAAGTTTTTGATCCAACGGGAGCGGGAGACACCTTCGCGGGAGGATTTGCCGGATATTTAACCCAAAGCGAAAACATATCATTCAAAAACATGAAAAACGCCATTATTTACGGGTCTAATTTAGCTTCCTTCTGTGTGGAGAAATTTGGAACCGAAAGAATGGTAGGATTAGAAAAAGAAGAAGTGGTGTCGAGATTGAAACAATTCAAGTCATTGACCCAATTTGACATAGAACTATAATGCACAAAACTGAAGCCTCGGAAACGGGGCTTTTTTAATAAAAAACCAACTACAACACTACTATACGATGAGCGACGCAATTAAACATGAATGCGGGATTGCCCTTTTAAGATTAAAGAAACCGCTTGAATTCTACAAAGAAAAATACGGTTCAGCTTTCTACGGAATACAGAAAATGTACCTCCTTATGGAAAAGCAACACAATCGTGGGCAGGATGGAGCAGGTTTTGCAAGTATTAAACTTGATGTGGAACCAGGAGAGAGATATATTAGTCGTGTGCGTTCCAATGAAGCACAACCTATCCAGGATGTTTTTGCACAGATAAACGACAGGATTAACGAGGAATTGTCAGCAAATCCAGAATATTTGGATGATGTGGCTTTGCAAAAAAAGAAGATTCCCTATTTAGGCGAATTGTTCCTCGGGCACGTTCGTTACGGAACTTTTGGAAAAAATAGCATAGAAAGTGTTCACCCTTTTTTACGTCAGAACAACTGGATGCACAGAAACCTGATTTTGGCCGGGAATTTCAACATGACCAATGTAAAAGAACTTTTCCAAAGTCTTATTGATTTGGGCCAACATCCAAAAGAAATGGCCGATACTGTTACGGTGATGGAAAAAATTGGACATTTCTTGGACAATGCCGTGACTGATTTGTACCAAGAATGCAAAAATCACGGTTTGACAAAAAGAGAAGCATCACCTGTAATCGCCGAAAAATTGGACGTGGCCAGAATTTTGAGAAGAGCTTCCAAAAACTTGGATGGTGGTTATGCTATGGCAGGACTTTTGGGTCACGGAGACGCCTTTGTTTTTAGGGATCCAGCAGGAATTCGTCCCGCTTATTTTTATGAAGATGACGAAATTGTGGTAGTCGCTTCGGAACGTCCGGTTATCCAAACGGTTTTCAATGTAGATTTTGACAAAGTTCAGGAGCTGCAACCCGGAAACGCCTTAATCATCAAGAAAAACGGAACGGTAACCGAGCAGGAAATACTTCCTCCAACCGTTAAAAAAGCTTGTTCTTTCGAAAGAATTTATTTCTCTCGCGGAAGCGATGCCGAGATATATCAAGAAAGAAAAAACTTGGGAAAATTGATTCTTCCAGCTGTTTTAGACGCCATTGGTGATGATACTGATAATACGGTTTTCTCCTATATTCCAAATACTGCCGAAACATCTTTCTACGGAATGGTCGAAGCGGCTCAAGATTTCTTGAATCAAAGAAAAAATAATTACATTCTTGAAAACAGGAAAAAATTAACCAAAGAAAAATTGGAGGAAATCCTTTCAGTAAAAATCAGGACCGAGAAAGTGGCCATCAAAGATGCTAAACTAAGAACTTTCATCACCGAAGACAGCAGTCGTAATGACTTGGTTGCCCACGTATATGACGTTACTTATGGCGTGATAAAACCAACCGACAATTTGGTAATTATTGACGACAGCATCGTGCGAGGAACAACGCTTAAAATGAGTATCATCAAAATGATGGATCGTTTGAAGCCCAAAAGCATTGTTGTAGTTTCATCGGCACCGCAAATTCGTTACCCGGATTGTTATGGAATCGATATGGCCAAACTCGAAGGTTTAATCGCTTTCCAGGCGGCATTGGAATTATTGAAAGAAAGAAACCTATATCATATTGTGGACGAGGTTTACGTTAAATGCAAAAAACAGGAAGATTTGCACGACAATGATGTGGTAAATTTTGTCAACGAAATCTATGCGCCATTTAAGCCACAAGAAATCTCGGATAAAATAGCACAGTTGTTGAGTTCGCCAGAAATCAATGCCGAAGTGAAAATTATTTTCCAAACGGTTGAGAATTTGCATATTGCATGTCCTAAAAATTTAGGCGACTGGTATTTTACCGGAGATTATCCAACTCCAGGAGGGAATCGTGTTGTAAACAAGGCGTTTATGAATTTTTATGAAGGAAAAAATGCAAGAGCATATTAAATTATTTTTAAGTATTTCAACGACTATTTGAGTATTTCGTCTAATTTATTTGTTGAAAGCTTATTGTAGATATATCTTTACATCACCATAATATTAGTAGGTTAAGTTTATGGTAGATTTGGGGCAAAAAAGGTGAAAGCAATTTCACCTTTTTTATTGGAATAAAGTCAAGGTTTTAGATTGCAGAATTTAGATTTCAGATTTAAGGAAATCACAAAAAAATAGACGAACAACCTTTCAGTCATCCGTCCATTCTCTATATTCTTTGTTCTATTTTCTAAAAAAAGAATTATTTTGCAGCAGCATATCTTTTTGCTACTTCGTCCCAGTTAATTACATTGAAGAAAGCTTCAATATAATCCGGTCTTCTGTTTTGGTAATGCAAATAGTAAGCGTGTTCCCAAACGTCCATTCCAAGGATTGGAGTTCCGCCACAACCTACGCCAGGCATCAAGGTGTTGTCTTGGTTTGGTGTTCCGCAAACTTCCAATTTACCGTCTTTCACGCACAACCAAGCCCATCCTGAACCAAATTGAGTTGCTCCAGCTTTTGCAAAAGCAGCTTTAAAAGCGTCGAAAGAACCAAAAGCGCTTTCAATTCCTGCCAATAATTCTCCTGTTGGCAATCCGCCACCGTTTGGAGACATTATCGTCCAAAACAAACTGTGATTGAAATGTCCGCCACCGTTGTTGCGAACAGCCATGTTCTTCATGTCCAAATTTGTCAAAATATCTTCGATGCTTTTACCTTCCAATTCAGTTCCTGCGATAGCAGCATTAACGTTGGTAATGTAAGCATTATGATGTTTCGTGTGATGGATTTCCATCGTGCGCGCATCAATATGAGGTTCTAACGCATCGTACGCATAAGGTAATTGTGGTAATTCAAAAGCCATAATATAGTTGTTTAATGATTTATAAATATTTTATTCAAAATTAAACAATTAACTTTGGAATTGGTAATTCTATTTCGTTATAGTTTTATTAAATAAATTGATAGTGTGGTTTATGTCACACTGAGCTTGTCGAAGTGAGGAGCTATTTCCTGCTTTCCACTTTATCTTTTCTTGCTTAAAGGAAGCAAGAAAAGGATGCCGTTGCAATCAGGGCTAGGGTATTTGGGTTAAGAATAAAATTAGTTTTTTGAATGAAGATTAACGATTTCAAATACTTCTAATCGTTAAACTTAAATAATTCGATTATATTTATTTCCAAAGCTTTTGATACTATCTCCAAAGTAGAAAGAGTTGCATTTGCCCTGCCAGCTTCTAATCTGGACATATTACTTTTCTCAAAATTACACTTGGCAGCCAAATCCTGTTGAGAGATACTTTTCTCTTGACGGATTTTTTGAATGCGTTTGCCAACCTGTATTTGTATTGATTCTTCCAAACTCTCTTATCATTTACGATAAGTCAAAATTTGTTTTATATTTGCGTAATGTGGTTATCGTAAATGATAACTAAAAAAATATTTTGCCGAAATGTGGAAAGCCGTAAAGGAATGAGTTTTTTCCTTGATAGATTTGATGGGAAATAAAAAATGGAAAGTAACAATATAAACTAAACAATAAATTATGGATTTAAAAGACCAACTTAAATTAATTGCTGACCGAACAAAACACAAAGACAATATTCAAACCGAAGAAGCTACAAAAAACGCATTTGTAATGCCATTTTTGCAAAGTTTAGGTTACGATGTTTTTAATCCATTAGAAGTTGTTCCTGAATTTATTGCAGACATTGGAATCAAAAAAGGAGAGAAAATTGATTATGCCATTTTTAAAGATGGAAATCCTACGATTTTGGTTGAATGTAAAGATTGGAGACAAAATTTGAATGTTCACGACGGACAGCTTTTGAGATATTTTCACGTTTCAAAAGCAAAGTTTGGCTTGCTGACAAACGGGATTGTTTACCGATTTTATTCTGATTTAGTAATGCCAAATAAAATGGACGAAAAACCATTTTTAGAATTTAATATTACCGAGATTAAAGACAACCAAGTTGAGGAATTGAAAAAATTTCACAAAGCCAATTTTGATGCCGAAAGTATTGTAAATACAGCCAGTGAAATGAAATTTATGAATGAACTCAAACATTTGCTAAACAAAGAACTTACAGAACCAACTCCAGAGTTTGTAAAGTATTTTGCTAAACAAGTTTACCCAAGTGTTGTGACTGCAAGAGTTTTGGAGCAATTCACGGAATTGACTAAAAAATCCATTCAGCAATACATCAGTGATTTAATCACGGACAGATTGAAAAATGCTTTATCAAAAGAAGATGAAAAAAGTAAAACTGAAAACATTGTTGAAATTTCGGCAGAACAAAATCTGGAAGATATTAGCAAAGTGAACACGACAGCAGAAGAACTGGAGGGATTTTTGATTGTGAAAACTATTTTGCGACAAAATATTCCAGCCACGAGAGTGACTTATAGAGATGCACAATCGTATTTTGCCATTTTCTTAGATGATAATAATAGAAAAGCGGTTTGCCGATTGTACTTAAACGGCGGAAAAAAATTCATTGGATTATTTGATGAAAACAAAAAAGAAACAAAAAACGAAATAGAAACTTTAGATGATATTTTTAAATATTCAGCAGAACTGTTGAAGACTATTGAGATGTACGAAAAATAAAAAAGATATTTTGTTTCAATATTTTGAATTGCCTTTGGCCTTAGCCAAAGGTTTTTTTGTTGAATTTATTGGCTTCAACGATTAAGATTTAAAAACAATAGAAAGTTAGAAATCTTTGTACTACTTTTAATCCTGATTAATCAAAAATCAAAATGCAAAGACCCTCATTCTCCATATACGATGCATCGGCAGGTTCGGGAAAAACCTATGCACTTGTCAAAGAATACCTGAAAATCATTCTCGTTGCCCATAAAAATGATGCTTATCGGAACATTCTCGCCATCACGTTTACCAACAAAGCGGTTCACGAAATGAAAAGCAGAATTGTCGGCAATTTATCAGAATTTGCCAAAGACGAACCGAGCAAAAAAGCACAAGATTTAATGCAGGATTTGGCAAAAGATACTGAACTTTCCATCATTCAAATCAAAGCCAAATCACAGCAGATCATCAAGCATATTATTCATAATTATGCTGCTTTTGATATTTCGACCATCGATAAATTCACGCACAAAGTAATTCGAGCATTTGCTCACGATTTGGGTTTGCCAATGACTTTTGAAGTCACATTAGATACCGAAAATTTGCTCGTTGAAGCCGTCGATGCCATCATTGCACAAGCCGGAGAAGACGAAACCTTGACCAAATTGCTCATCGATTTCACGATGGAAAAAACTGACGACGACAAATCTTGGGATATTTCCAGAGAAATATTGGAAACCGGTCGTTTGGTGCTTAATGAAAACAACCGAAATGAAATTACCCATTTTCAAGAAAAAACCATTGCCGAATTTGTCGAGATAAAAGACAAACTCGCCGAAACTTGTAGCGTTTTGGAAAAGGAAAATACGGAATTAGCCGCAAGTGCTTTGGCATTGATTGAAAAAAACGGAATTGATTTGAAATCATTTTCAGGTTCTTATTTTCCAAAACATTTGCAAAGTATTGTGGATGGGAAATTCAACCCGAAAAACAAAACCTACCACGAATCTGAAGATATAAAAATCAATAAAACTGCTAAAGACGGCGCTTTGATTGAAAATATTGTTCCCGAATTGTTGCAAATTCTCGACACTGTTTACAAGAATTTTGAAAAGCGGGATTTCTACAAAGCCTTTCTGAAAAACATCACGCCATTGTCGTTGTTGAATACTGTCAGCAATGAATTGGCCAAAATTCAGGAAGAGCAAAACGTGCTTTCCATTTCGGAATTCAACGCCATTATACATCGTGAAATTCAAAACCAGCCGGCACCTTTTATTTACGAAAGATTGGGCGAGCGTTATCGTCATTTTTTTATTGACGAATTCCAGGATACATCCGAAATGCAATGGCAAAACCTGATTCCGCTGATTGACAACGCCACCTCCAGCGAAATTGACGGCGAAAAAGGAACCTTGATGATTGTTGGCGACCCAAAACAATCTATTTACCGCTGGCGTGGCGGAAAAGCCGAGCAGTTTATCGAATTGAGCAAAGAGCATAATCCGTTCAACAATCCCGAGAAAGTTTTAGAACATTTAGACAAAAATTACCGTTCGTATTCGCAAATAATCGAATTCAATAATGAGTTTTTTCAATTGTTGGCTAATGAATTCGAGCATTTAGATTACAAAGATTTGTACCAAAATCACAGCCATCAAAAAAGCAATGCCAAAACGGGTGGTTACGTCAATATTTCCTTCATTCCAAAAATAGAAGAAAGCGAAGAAGAAGAAGTATTGGACAAAACGGAATTGTATTTATTGGCGACTTTAAACACCATTCAAAAAGTACAAAAACAAGGTTTTGAACTCAAAGATATTGTCATTTTAACCCGAAAACGCAGCCACGGAATTGCCGTTGCCAATTATTTGACCGAGCAAGGAATTCCCCTTTTATCGTCGGAAACACTGATGATTCAAAATGCTACCGAAGTTCGATTCATTATTTATTTATTGAAATATTTAAAAAACAGTTCCGACTTGGAAGCCAAAGCACATTTTCTTCATTATGTAGCTGAACACATTCAGGATCAATTGCCTGTTCACGATTTCATCGCCCAAGGAATGGAGAAAAAGCAGGAAGTTGAATTTGAAAAATGGTTAACAAATTTTGATATTTCGCTTTCTTTTCAAGACATTCGAAAAAAATCGTTGTATGAATCGGTGGAGCTTATTGTTAGTAAATTCCTCCTCCCAACCTCCTCCAAAGGAGGAGGAGCCGAAACCCGAAAGTTAGGGTATATGACAGGTGGTAATTATTCACATTTGTTGATAGAAAAAGCTCAGGAAAAGAGAAAGAATCCAACCGAGGCAGAAAAGGTTTTGTGGTCAGAGTTGAGGTCATCGGCTTTGGGTCACAAATTTAGACAACAGCATTTGATAGCTGATTTCATTGTTGACTTTGTTTGTTTGCCGAGAAAATTAATAATTGAAGTCGATGGAGAATATCATTTTACCGAGGAACAAATTCAATTGGACAAAGAACGAACAGCTGTTTTAAATGGATTAGGGTATAAGGTAATTCGATTTACAAATAACGAAGTTATAACAAATATTCATAGTGTTTTAGATAACATACAAGAAGTATTAAAAATACAAGGACAACTTCAAAACTCCAATATATCTGTTTCGTCTCCCTCCCCTTCGGGGAGGGTCGGGGAGGGGAATGCGTACGTACAATATTTTCTCGACATTGTTTTGGAACGCGATGTTCGCAACCAAGCTGGAATTTCAGACTTCTTGAATTATTGGGACAAAAATGCCGAGAAATTCAGCATTCCATCGCCCGAAGGTAAAAATGCGGTTCGGATTATGACCATTCACAAATCGAAAGGATTGGAATTTCCAGTCGTGATTATGCCTTTTGCCGATGAAGATTACGCTAAAAGTCCAAAAAGCAAATTATGGATAGACACCGAGGTGGACGATTTTGGTTTGCCAAAAGTTTTGGTAGACAACAGCAAGGCCGTTGAAGGTTTTGGAGAAGCGGCAAAATCCGTTTATGTCCAGAAATCACAGGAGGAATTATTGGACAATGTCAATGTTTTGTATGTGGCTTTAACTCGTGCCGAAGAACAATTGTACGTGATTTCGAATATGAATTTAGATTCTAAAGGTGTTGCGAGAAAGAATAACATGTCCACTTTTTTCGTTGAATATTTGATTAACAAAGGTGAATTTGAGGAAGAAAAATTAGAATACGAATTTGGAAATCCTGCCAAATTATCATCTGGAAGCGACAAAACGGAAGATGTACAATTAATTCAGTCGGTTAGTAAAGTTCTTGATCCCAAAAATATTAAAATTGCCCAACGAGAATCGGTAATGTGGGGGACGCATCAGCAAGAAGCAATCGAATATGGAAATGTAGTTCACGAGATATTGTCTTTAGTAAAAACCAAGAGCGATGTTGATTTGGCTATTACAAAAGCTTTAGAGGGTGGATTAATTACGGTTAATCAAAAAGACACAGTTCGTAAAAGTATTCAAGAAATTGTCAATCATCCGGAACTTTCGATTTGTTTCGAAGAAGGAAACGAAGTTTTGAATGAGCAAACCATTATTCAAAAAGAAGGTAAAACCATCAAGCCGGACCGAATGGTTTTGACCAAAGACAAAAGCGTTTTCTTGTTGGATTACAAAACAGGAACTCATAATCCTAAATACCAATTGCAATTAGAAAATTACCAAAAAGCCATTGAATTAATGGGGTATAAAGTGGTGAAAAAATCGCTTATATATATAGGTGTAGAAATCAATGTGGTAAATTTGTAAAATAGTAGGGTAATAAAGATCTAAAAACATTAATTCTTTAAATTTTTAATATGTACGGAAAAATACAACAGTACTTGCAATCTGAACTTCAAATGATTGAAGACAACGGAATTTTTAAAAAAGAAAGAATCATCACCTCACCACAAGGACCAGAAATTACTGTTAATGGGGAAACGGTTTTGAATTTTTGTGCCAATAATTATCTTGGGCTTTCTTCGCATCCAGAAGTAATTCAGGCGGCTAAAGACACGATGGACACACACGGTTTCGGAATGTCATCAGTTCGGTTTATTTGCGGAACACAGGATATTCATAAAACCTTGGAAAAAAAGATTTCTGAATTCTACGGAACCGAAGACACGATTCTTTACGCGGCGGCTTTTGATGCCAATGGCGGAGTTTTCGAGCCTTTATTGAACGAAAACGATGCCATAATATCAGACATTTTGAATCATGCATCTATTATTGATGGCGTTCGATTATGTAAAGCAGCCCGTTACCGCTATGAAAACAGCGATATGGAAGATTTGGAACAACAATTAATAAAAGCTAATCAAGCAGGAGCTCGTTTTAAATTAATTGTAACTGACGGAGTGTTCTCAATGGATGGTGTTGTTGCTCCTTTGGACAAGATTTGTGATTTGGCTGATAAATACGATGCTTTGGTAATGGTGGACGAATGTCACGCAGCGGGATTTATAGGAGCAACAGGGAAAGGGACACTCGAGGCCAAAGGGGTAATGGGAAGGGTTGACATAATTACCGGAACTTTAGGAAAAGCACTTGGAGGTGCAATGGGAGGTTATACGACGGCCAAAAAAGAAATTATTGAATTGTTGCGTCAACGTTCAAGGCCTTATTTGTTTTCTAATTCATTGGCACCGGCAATCGTTGGGGCTTCCATCAAGGTTTTTGAATTATTGGAAAAAGACACGACACTTAGAGATAAATTGGAATGGAATGCCAATTATTTCAAAGCTGGAATTAAAAAAGCGGGATTTGACATAATAGATGGCGATTCTGCAATTGTTCCCGTAATGCTTTATGATGCAAAGTTGGCACAAACTATGGCAAATGAATTACTTGAAAAAGGAATTTATGTAATTGGTTTCTTTTTTCCGGTGGTTCCAAAAAACAAAGCGAGAATTAGAGTGCAATTGTCGGCTTCTCACTCACAAGAGAATCTGGATAAAGCTATTGAAGCTTTTATTCAAGTTGGAACGAATCTAAATGTGATATAATCTACATTTTTATTGTATTTTTTTTAACTTTTCGTTTTGTAGTTAAAAAATTACACGTTATATTTGTAGACTAAAAATAGTAATCTAACAAAATTAAGTATGAAACATCTGAACAAACTTTTATTTGCTGTAATGATGCTGATGACCATAAGTTCTCAGGCACAAGACAGTAACAATCCATGGGCATTGTCTTTTGGAGTTAATGCGGTTGACACACGAGCAAGTGCTGGTGGAGGAAAAAATTGGCTTGACCAACACTTTTCCCAAGCGTTCAACGTAAGTGAAAACTGGAATATTCTTCCTTCTGTATCTTATATTAGCCTTGCAAGATCAGTTGGGAATAATTTTTCTGTTGGAATTCAAGGATCTATAAACAAAATAGACAAATTTGTTGTTTTTGATCCTACTGCACCAGGTCATAATTCTTGTGGTTATGTAGTAACTAATCCTGGAGACTTAATGTATTATGGTATTGATGCAAACGTAAAATACAGTTTCAAGAGTTTAATAAAATCTAAAGTAATCGATCCTTCCTTGAGAGTTGGTGGAGGTTATACTTTCTTGGGCGATAACAGTTACGGAACTGTTAATCCAGGTGCAGGTTTGACTTTTTGGTTTACTGAAAACGTAGGTTTGGCTTTAGAGACTACTTACAAAAAATCATTTGGAGATCGTGCTGCTGCTGGAGATGCTTACACTCCTGAAGCTCCTTCTCATTTCCAACATTCAGTTGGTATTACTTTCCAATTTGGAGGTAAAGATACAGACGGAGACGGAATTTATGACAAAGATGATGCTTGTCCAGAAGTTGCTGGTTTAAAACAATTCAACGGATGTCCTGATACAGACGGAGACGGAATTATCGACGGAAGCGATGCTTGTCCAGATGTATTTGGTTTAGCTGCTTTGAGCGGATGTCCAGACAAAGACGGAGACGGAATTGCTGACAAAGATGATGCTTGTCCAGAAGTTGCTGGTTTGGCTGCTTTCAAAGGTTGTCCTGACACAGATGGAGATGGTCTTGCCGATAAAGATGATAAATGTCCTACTGTAGCTGGTCCTAAAGATAATGGTGGATGTCCAGTATTGGATGCTGACAAAGATGGTGTAGCCGATAAAGACGATGACTGTCCTACTGTAGCTGGTCCTATCAGCAACAAAGGATGTCCTGAAGTAACTGTAGAAGTTATCGAAAGTCTTAAAATTCAAGCTAGATCAGTTTTCTTTAACTCAGGTAAATCAACTTTCAAAACTGGTGACGCTGCAACAATAGCTAGTTTAGATGCAATGAAAGAAATTCTTAGAAACTATCCAAATGCTAAATTCAGTATTGAAGGACACACAGATAGCGATGGTTCTGACAAATTGAATCAAAAACTTTCTGAAGACAGAGCTAATGCTGTTAGAAATGTTTTGGTTGAAAACGGAATTAAACCAGAAAACTTGACTGCTGTAGGTTATGGTGAATCTAAACCAATTGCTTCTAACAAAACTAAAGCTGGTAAAGCTCAAAACAGAAGAACTGAAGTTAGACACGTAGGTTCTATATACGAAGGTAAATTGTAGTTTACTTTTGAATAAATAATTTTAAAAGCCATTCTTAATAGAATGGCTTTTTTTGTTGTTGTACATCCAGTATAGCCCAAAATGACTACACAACAACTTTTGAAACCCTATTTTAAACATAAAACATTTCTAATGGGTTGTATATCAAGAATTATAAATCATTTGCAATAACAGAATTTTTTAATACTAAAAAAAAATGCACTTTTAATTAATGTTTTTAGAACTGAAAATCAATTAAGAGTAGTAATTTTCTTTTTTTTATAACACAAATAATTGCGGATTTAATACTACATTGTTTTTTATTAATAAATAAAATAGTGTTATTTTTGGTGGATATATTTATTAACTTTTAGGATAGGTGTATAAGGAGTGATGGAGTAGGATTTAATTGGAGAAATGCCATAATTAGTTTTTTCAAAAGAATTTATTTTTTCACTTCAAGTTTAAATAATATTAATGTAACTTAAAATTAAGCATGAAACATCTTTACAAATTTTTATTTGCTGCAACGTTGCTGATGACCATAAGTTCTCAGGCACAAGACAGTAACAATCCATGGGCATTGTCTTTTGGAGTTAATGCGGTTGACACACGAGCAAGTGCTGGTGGAGGGAAAAGTTGGCTAGACGCACATTTTTCCCAACCATTCAACGTAAGTGAAAACTGGAATATTCTTCCTTCTGTATCTTATATTAGCCTTGCAAGATCAATTGGGAATAATTTTTCTGTTGGACTTCAAGGATCTATAAATAAAATAGACAAATTTGTTGTTTTTGATCCTACTGCACCAGGTCATAATTCTTGTGGTTATGTAGTAACTAATCCTGGAGACTTAATGTATTATGGTGTTGATGCAAACGTTAAATACAGTTTCAAGAGTTTAATAAAATCTAAAGTAATCGATCCTTCCTTGAGAGTTGGTGGAGGTTATACTTTCTTGGGCGATAACAGTTACGGAACTGTTAATCCAGGAGCCGGTTTGACTTTTTGGTTCACTGAAAAAGTAGGTTTGGCTTTAGAAACAACTTACAAAAAATCATTTGGAGATAGAACTACTGGAGATATTTATACTCCTCAAGCTCCTTCACATTTCCAACACAGTGTAGGTATTACTTTCCAGTTTGGAGGTAAAGATACTGACGGTGACGGAATTTATGACAAAGAAGATGCTTGTCCCGAAGTTGCTGGTTTGAAACAATTCAAAGGTTGTCCTGATACTGATGGTGATGGAATTATCGATGGAAGTGATGCTTGTCCAGATGTATTTGGTTTAGCTGCTTTAAATGGTTGTCCTGATACAGACGGAGATGGCATTGCTGACAAAGATGACGCTTGCCCAGAAGTTGCTGGTTTGGCTGCTTTCAAAGGTTGTCCTGATACAGATGGAGATGGTCTTGCCGATAAAGATGATAAATGTCCTACTGTAGCTGGTCCTAAAGATAATGGTGGATGTCCGGTATTGGATGCCGACAAAGATGGTGTAGCCGACAAAGACGATGATTGTCCTACTGTAGCTGGTCCTGCCAGCAATAGAGGATGTCCTGAAGTAACAACTGAAGCTCTAGACAACCTTAAAGTTGAGGCTAGATCAGTTTATTTTGAATCAGGAAAATCTACGTTAAAAACAGATGGAACTCCAGCTCGTTTAGATGCCATTAAAGAGATTCTTAAAAACTATCCTAATGCTAAATTTAGTGTAGAAGGACACACAGACAGCGATGGTTCTGATGCTTACAATCAAAAACTTTCTGAAGACAGGGCTAATGCTGTTAAAAACGCATTGGTTACTAGAGGTATCAATGCTGATAACTTGACTACTGTAGGTTTTAGTGAATCTAAACCAATTGCTACCAACAAAACTAAAGCTGGTAAAGCTAAAAACAGAAGAACTGAAGTTAGACACGTAGGTTCTAAATATGAAGGTAAATTGTAGTTTACTTTTGAATAAATAATTTTAAAAAGCCATTCTTAATTGAATGGCTTTTTTTATATTTATAAAATGACAAACACTTCTTTTTTAGATAAAATTGCACAGGTTTTAATTGATAATTATTCAGGAAAACTCTCCAATACCATTGTGGTCTTGCCCAACAAGCGAGCAAAAATATTTTTGGTAGAAGCGTTGAAACGACAAGTTGAAACTAATATTCTGTCTCCAGAGATTATCAGCATTGAGGAATTTATTCAAGATATAGCCAGCATTCGCAATATTGATCCAATAGAATTATTGTTCGAATTTTATGAAGTCTATTTATCGGTTACCGAAAAACCAAATCAACAATCCTTTGAGCTTTTTGCCAATTGGGCCAAAACATTGTTGCAGGATTTCAACGAGATTGATCGCTACTTATTAGATCCCTCCCACGTCCTTTCTTATCTAAAGGACATTGAAGACATCAAAAAATGGGGAATTGAAGTCGAAAATAAAACCCAATTACTAGAAAAATATATCGATTTTTGGAAATTACTGCCCAATTACTACCAATCACTTTACAATCATTTGCTGAATAAAGGAATTGGTTACCAAGGCTTGATTTATCGTGAAGCAGTAAACAATCTCAATCATTTTTCGGATTCCATAAAAGAAAAGCAATTTGTCTTTGCGGGTTTCAATGCCTTGAATGCCGCCGAAGAAAGAATCATTCAACATTTAATGGCTTCTGATCAAGCTGCGATATATTGGGATGTTGACCAAACTTTTCTAAATGACCCCTATCACGATGCAGGATTGTTTGTGCGTCGTTTCAAGTCGAGTTGGAAACACTACAAATCCAATCCTTTCGAATGGATTGTGGATGATTTTTCACAGTCAAAAAACATTCAGGTTATTGGTACGCCAAAAACCATTGGTCAAGCCAAAATCGCCGGAAGTATCATAGAAAATATTATCAATGATAATCCAAATACAACATTGGACAAAGTTGCCGTTGTTTTGGGTGAGGAAAACTTGTTGGTGCCACTTTTATATTCGCTGCCATCAACTGTTGGCGCCTTGAATATCACGATGGGTTATTCCAGCAAGAACAATCCAGCGCAGATTTTGATTGCCAAATTGTTCAAGATGCACACGAATGCCTTGTCTCGAAATGCGAAAAGTTATGTCTTGTATTACAAAGACGTTTTGGATATTTTGACGCATCCTTTGGTGGAACCTTATGCGAAAACCAATGCCTTGGTTGGTGTCATTAATCAAAACAACTATACTTTTATCACTAATCATAAGTTGATGGAATTGAATCCAAATCCGAGTGATTTGTTTCTGTTGTTGTTCCAAAAATGGGAAAATGGTTCGATGGCGGTTTTGGAAACGATTTCCAATTTGCTGCAAACCATCAAAACGAATTTAAGCAACGACAATGAAGAGGAGAAAATCACGAAAGCTTTTGTTTATGCGATTTTTAAAACCATCAACAAACTGATTAATTACTATTCGCAACATTCCCATATCGATAAAATCGAAACGCTACACGCCATTTACAAACAAGTAATTGATTTGGCTGAAGTTTCTTTCGAGGGCGAACCTTTGAATGGTTTGCAAATTATGGGAGTCTTGGAAAGTCGTGTTTTGGATTTCGAAACCGTGATTGTCACTTCAATGAATGAAGGCAAATTTCCGGCGGGAAAATCGATGAATTCTTTTATTCCGTATGATGTGAAACGGGAATTGGGTTTGCCGACTTTCAAGGAAAAAGATGCGATTTATACCTATCACTTCTACCATTTGTTGCAACGAGCCAAGAATATTTATTTGATTTACAACACCGAAAGTGAAGGTTTGGATGCAGGTGAAAAAAGCCGTTTCATCACCCAATTGGAAGTCGAAAAACAAGCAAAACATACATTAACCCACGAAATTTACAATGCGGTTTTACCCGAAACGGCTTATCAACCTATTGTGGTTTCAAAGTCGGAATCGGTGATGGTGCGGTTGAAGGAAATTGCAGAAAAAGGATTTTCTCCATCAGCCTTGACGAGTTATATCCGAAATCCAATTGATTTTTATTTCCAAAAGATTTTACGCATTAGCGAAGTCGAAGAAGTCGAGGAAAACATCGCCTTGAATACTTTGGGAACCATTATTCACGAAACCTTGGAAGTCTTATACACACCATTTATCGGGAAGTTTTTGTCTGAAACAGATATTTTAGGTTGCTTCAAATTGTTGGATGCCGAAGTGTTGAAACAATTCAAATTGGTTTATAAAGAAGGTGAAATCAAAAAAGGTAGAAATCTGTTGGCTTTTGAAGTAGCCAAACGCAATGTTTCTAATTTTTTGAAAGTCGAATTGGAAAGCATTAAAAATGGTGAAGCCATAAAAATACTTCATTTGGAAAAAGCTTGCGAAAGAATTTTGGAACATCCGAGTTTGCCGTTTCCGATAAAAATTGCTGGAAAAGTCGATAGAATAGAAGAACGCAACGGAGTAATACGAATTATCGATTACAAAACCGGAAAAGTGGATAAGCCAAACGTTACCTTGAAATCGTGGAAAGGATTGACGGACGAAATCAAAAACGACAAGATAATCCAGATTCTGGCGTATGCTTTTATGTATGAAAACGAAGCCAATGGCAAACCAATCGAAGCCGGAATCATTTCGTTCAAGAACTTGAAATCGGGATTTTTGCCTTTCAGTTTTAAAGATGGGAAAGAAGAAAAAACGACAATTGACACTGATATTTTAAATGATTATCTGGAACAAATGGTTTTGTTGTTGAATGAAATTCTGGATGAGACAAAACCTTTTGAAGAAAAGATTTAAACTCCTTTAAAAAACTCCAATAAAACATTTTTCAATTCGTCTCGATTTTCGATATGACTCATATGTCCGTCGGGCAAAGTGATTAGTTTGACAGCGGTGTCTTCTATTTGTTCTAATGCGATTTCGTATATTAATACAGGATCTTTTTTGCCAAGAATCAGCATTTTTGGATAAGGTGTGAGGTGTAATAAAACTTCTCGGTCTTTGCGAATTTTCATTCCTTCGAGTGAAGCTACGACGCCTTGCAAGGGAGTTTTCAAAGCTTCGTTTTTTACCTTTTCGATTTCGTCAATTAATCGTTCGCGATTGTCGGGACTAAAAAGATTGCCAATAGAAAGTCTAATAAATGTAGTATAGTCTTTCTTCACGGCTTTTATGGCGCGATCTCGATTGGTTTTTCGTTCCTCGCTGTCGGCTTTTGAAGTTGAATTTAATAAAACCAAAGCTCTCACTTTTTCAGGATACAATTCGGCGAAAGCCAAAGCCACATAACCGCCCATAGAATGCCCGACAAAAACCGCTTTTCGGATTCGCAATTTGGACAAAACAGCCTGAACTATTTCGGCGTTGTCTTCCATAGAATGGATGTAGCCCAAACATTCCGTTTCACCGTGACCTAACAAATCGATTGTTATGATTCGGTTTTTTTTGCTCAATTCCGGAACCAAATCTTGCCACATCGTTTTATTTTCCAAAAAACCGTGAAGCAACACAACGGCATTGCCTTTTCCGGTATCGGAATAGGAGATTTTCGTGTTTTTGTAGAGGATTTGATTCATCGTTTTAAACTTGGAGCAAAAATAAGGCTAAAATTTTTAAACCCTATAAGAAATTCAAGTTCATATAAGAAAATCTTAAACCTACTTGAATTCTAATATGTTAAAGAAAATAACTACATTTGATAAAAGGATTTTTATATGAGTAAAATTTTAATTACAGGAAACGGATTTGATTTATTTCATCATTTGCCAACAAAATATAATCATTTTATTTCAATAATGACAATGATTGAAGATGTTGAATATAGTACCGATGTGTCTTTTGAAAAATTATTTGGACGTGTATTTAAAATAAGATATCTGGATGAATATGAATCAATAATTAAAAATTACAACACAAATAATATTGAATTTGATCTTGATAAAATAAATAGAATAAAACAACTTTTACAAACCAATCTTTGGTACAAACATTTCAAAAATGTCTGTGAAATTGATACTTGGATTGATTTTGAAATGGAAATTGAAAATGTTTTGAATCAATTAACTTTTTTTGAAAGGTTTAAAAATAAATGGGAAATTAGAAAAAATGTTTTTGGTGATCAACTTGTGGAATTCACTGACTTTGAATTGTTTAATTTGATTAAAGTAGTTAATATTGGAGGAGGTTTTAAATTAAATGAAAAATATATTAACCAAAGGAAGAGTTCTATTGATGTGAAAAAAATGCTAGAAGATTTAGCACAATCATTTGAAGAATTTATTGTAGTTTTTAATCGTTATTTAGTTGATATAGTGAGCGTTTTTTATGACCAGATAAAACAAAAATCAGAATTTCCTTTTCATTTAATGAATGAAATTTACACATTTAATTACACTCCAACTTTAGAAAAGATTTATAATGTTGATAAATCGAAAGTGGTTTATTTACACGGAGAAATAAATGAAGATTGTCATAAACAAAATATAGTTCTTGGAATTAGTGAAATGCCAAAACATATTAATGACAGTAAAATGTTTGATTTTACTAAATTTTATCAAAAAGTTCGTAAAAAAACAAACTATAAATTTATTAAAATACCAGATGAGAAAAAAAACCAACTTAATGAAACAATTTTTTATATAATTGGTCATTCTTTAGATGAATCGGATAAAGAATATATTACTGATTTATTTAAATTTTTAGATTTTGATTTAAAGAGGAGGGCTAAAATTTGTGTGTTTTACTATAATTTAAGTGATATGGAAAATAAATTAAAAAACTTGTTTAATATAATAGATAAAGAAGTTGTTGTAAATATGAATAAAGAGAATAGGCTTTATTTTGTTGAATTAAACGAGCAAAATATAAAAATGGAATTTGAAAAACAGACATATAGACATCAGCCTATACAAATAAGATAATTACAAACGGTTCACATTCCTGCAAACCGTTTATAATTATCTTCTAAAAGTTGTTAAAATCGATTATCCCCATCCAATAAATTGCCTAATCCACCAAGTAAACTGCCTTCCTCACGACTATTTCCTCCTGCTCTTGGTGCTGAAGCAATAATTCGATCGGCAAGACGACTGAAAGGCAAGGATTGTATATAGACAGTTCCTGGCCCGCGAAGTGTCGCATAGAATAAACCTTCACCTCCAAAAATGGAATTTTTGATTCCGCCAATAAATTCAATATCATAGTCTACATTCTGAGTAAATCCTACAAGGCAACCTGTATCTACTTTTAGAATTTCGCCCTCTCTAAGTTCTTTTTTTGCCAAAGTTCCTCCTGAATGTACAAATGCCAGACCGTCGCCCTCAATTTTTTGCATAATGAAACCTTCTCCGCCAAAGAAACCGCGACCTAATTTTTTAGAAAATTCGATCCCAACTGATACGCCTTTGGCTGCACATAGAAAGGAACTTTTTTGACAGATGAATTTCCCTTGAAATTGTGTCAAATCAATAGGAAGGATTTTTCCGGGATAAGGCGAAGCAAACGAAACCTTGCTTTTGTAATTATTTTGATTGATAAATGCGGTCATAAACAAGCTTTCGCCAGTGAGGACGCGTTTTCCTGCGCTGAGGAGTTTGTCGAAAATCCCGGTTTGTTGTTGGGAGCCGTCGCCAAAAATGGTTTGCATTTGGATATTGTTGTCCATCATCATAAAGCTTCCTGCCTCGGCAATGACAATTTCTTGTGGGTCTAATTCGATTTCAACATATTGCATTTCTTCTCCGAAAATTTGGAAATCTATTTCGTGTGCTTTCATTGGTGTCTTTTTTTGAATTAAAACTATTGGTCTAAAAAGGATTTAAAAGTTACTATTTTTTTGTGGATTTTGAAAGTAATCGGGTAGAAACAATCATTATAATGAAATAAATTAACCCATTGGGTGTAATTCAATTTGTACTTTTTTAAACACATAGAATCATAGTTTTTATAAATTTTTAAAGACGTTTCACTTTATTAAAGAAAACCATAGCTATGTGAATCCAAGAATTGGGCTATTCAACTCTTTTTTTCTATGATTCTATGTGTTTCAATTTTGTTGTTCCTTAAAATTTAATAATTGCATCAACGGGTTAAATTAAGTTTTCTAATTTGTGTTATACGTTAAATAAAAAACGGCTCACATTGCTGTAAACCGTTTTGAATATAAACTTTAAAATCAGAAATCTAAATTCAAGAATTCATAAGCGTTTCAATCTCCTCAATTTCAATCGGGATGTTTCGCATTAAATTGAACGGTTCGCCAGTTTCCTGAACAACCACATTGTCTTCCAGTCGGATTCCGAAACCTTCGGCGGGAATGTAGATTCCGGGTTCTACGGTGAAAACCATATTGGCTTGCATTGGTTCGGTAAGTTTTCCGTAATCGTGGGTGTCCAATCCCATATGGTGGGAAGTGCCGTGCATAAAATATTTTTTGTAGGCTGGCCAATCCGGGTTTTCGTTTTGCACATCGGCTTTGTCCAAAAGTCCCAAACCAAGCAATTCCGAAGTCATTATTTTACCCACTTCAAGGTGGTATTGTTTCCAAAGTGTTCCTGGAGTCAGCATTTTGGTTGCTTCATTTTTTACTCTTAAAACCGCATTGTAAACTGCTTTTTGTCTTTCGTTATAACGACCAGAAACTGGAATAGTTCGAGTTAAATCGCTAGAATAATTGGCGTATTCGGCGGCAACGTCCAATAAAATTAAATCGCCGGCTTTGCATTGTTGGTTGTTTTCGATGTAATGCAACACATTGGCATTATTTCCTGAGGCAATAATTGGAGTATAGGCAAAACCTTTGGAACGATTGCGGATGAATTCGTGGATCAATTCGGCCTCGATTTCGTATTCCATTACATTTGGTTTTACAAAAGGAAGCAACCTTCTGAAACCTTTTTCGGTAATATCGCAAGCATTTTGGATTAAATCCAATTCTTCGGTTTCTTTTACGGAACGCAAACGTTGCAAAATCGGATTGCTTTTGGCTACAGCGTGTGCGGGATATTTCTCTTTCCACCATTTTACAAAGCGGGCTTCGCGGGTTTCGGTTTCCACGGTGGCGCGATAATGTTCGTTGGTGTTGATGTAAATCGTGTCGGAATAGGTCATTAATTCGAACAAAACTTTCTCGAAATCTTGCAGCCAATACACGGTTTTAATTCCCGAAACTTCAAAAGCTCGCTCTTTGGTCAGTTTTTCGCCTTCCCAGATGGCAATGTGTTCACTGGTTTCTTTGAGGAACAGCATTTCTTTTTGGTTTTCATAAGGAGCATCTGGAAAGAGCAACAAGATGCTTTCTTCTTGGTCAACTCCAGACAAATAGAAAATATCTCTGTGTTGAGCAAACGGCAAAGTGCTGTCGGCAGAAACGGGATAAATGTCGTTGGAGTTGAAAATCGCCACGCTGTTTGGCTTCATTTGAGCCTTGAATTTGGCGCGGTTTTTTATAAAAAGTTGACGGTCGATTTGATGGTATTTCATTATTAAAGGGAGATATGTTTAAGTACATCAAAATTAAGTACTTTAAAATCAAAAATGAAAAAATAACATTTTAATTTTTCTTTGTTTAATAAATCTTTTTCAAGAAGCTAAAAGTAGTTTTTGCTGTTTTGTGGAGTATGTAAATTTTAAAAAATACGTATTTGTACTTATGAATACTGAAAAATACGTATTTAATTATGATAATATGATAAATTTCAGAACTATTTCGTAATAGTGTAATTTGTGGCAAAATAAACTTGATATTTGTCATAAAAAGAGCAAAAAAGGTTGTGGTTCACTTCTATTTACTTTATTTTTGTACAACTTTTATAAATAATTTATTTTCAAAACTTATGGCAAAATCTACGTTGTTGAAGTCGTCAATAGCTAAAAAAGTGGCTATGGCGCTTTCTGGAATTTTCTTGATTTCGTTTCTGGCATTGCACTTTTTCATTAATTTGGTTTCCGTGTTTAGTGCAGATGCTTTCAATGAAATGTCTCACTTTATGGGTTACAATCCTTTAATCCAATTTGTTATGCAGCCAGTATTGGTTGCTGGAGTTGTTTTTCATTTCATTATGGGATTCGTATTGGAGTTAAAAAACAAAAGCGCAAGACCTGTCGCTTATGTGAAATTTGATGGTGCTGCAAACTCAACTTGGGCATCAAGAAACATGATTGTTTCTGGTTTGGTGGTGTTGGCATTCTTGGGATTGCACATGTATGATTTTTGGTGTCAAGAAATGATCTACAAGTATGTTGAAGGAAATCCAATCGATGAAACAAGATATTTTCACGAATTGGTGGCTAAATTTGAAAGCCCGGTTCGTACAGGATTGTACAGCGTTGCTTTCGTGTTGTTGTCAGTTCACCTTTGGCACGGTTTCACTTCTTCTTTGCAATCAATTGGATTCGACAACAAAATCGGGAAGTCATTGCATAAAATATGTTATGCTTTTGCAATCATAGTTCCTTTTGGATTTATTTTCATTGCATTATTTCATCATTTTATTAATAATTAATATCAATCTATAAATGAAACTAGATTCTAAAATACCAGAAGGTCACATTTCACAAAAATGGACTGATTATAAAGACCACTTAAAGTTAGTTGCTCCAAACAACCGACCAAAAATAGATATCATCGTAGTAGGAACTGGATTGGCTGGAGCTTCGGCAGCAGCATCTTTTGCCGAAATGGGATACAACGTAAAAGCATTTTGTTACCAAGATTCTCCTCGTCGTGCACACTCGATTGCTGCACAAGGAGGTATCAATGCTGCCAAAAATTATCAAAATGATGGTGATAGTACTTTCCGTTTGTTTTATGACACCATCAAAGGTGGAGATTACAGGGCACGTGAAGCAAACGTTCACCGTTTAGCAGAAGTTTCAGGAAATATCATCGACCAATGTGTGGCTCAAGGAGTTCCTTTTGCACGTGATTATGGAGGATATTTGGACAACCGTTCTTTTGGGGGAACTCAAGTGCAACGTACATTTTACGCAGCTGGACAAACCGGACAACAATTATTATTAGGAGCTTATTCTTCTTTGTCAAGACAAATCGGGTTAGGAAAAATTGAAATGTTCAATCGTCACGAAATGTTGGAATTGGTGAAAGTGGACGGAAAAGCTCGTGGAATCATTGCTCGTAATTTGATTACAGGAGAATTAGAAAGACATTCTGCTCACGCTGTAATTGTAGCAACTGGAGGATACGGAAACGTTTATTTCCTTTCTACAAACGCAATGGGATCGAATGTAACTGCTGGTTGGAAAGTACACAAACAAGGCGCTTTGTTCGCCAATCCTTGTTACGTGCAAATTCACCCAACTTGTATTCCGGTACACGGAACCAATCAATCGAAATTGACCTTGATGTCAGAGTCGTTGAGAAACTCAGGACGTATTTGGGTTCCAAAGAAAAAAGAAGATGCAGAAGCGATTCGTGCGGGTAAAATGAAACCAACACAAATTGCTGAAGAAGATAGAGATTACTACCTAGAAAGAAAATATCCAGCATTTGGAAACCTGGTTCCTCGTGATGTGGCTTCAAGAGCGGCAAAAGAAGTTTGTGACGCTGGTCACGGAATTGAGGCTAACGATACCAACGAAGGAGTTTATTTGGATTTCTCCACAGAAATTCAATCTAAAGGAAAACAAACGGCTTACGCCAAAGGAAACCACAATCCTTCTCAAGAAGAAATACTTTCATTAGGGAAAAAATGGTTGGAGGAAAAATACGGTAACTTGTTTACCATGTACCAAAAAATTACGGATGAGAATCCTTATGAAACCCCAATGAAAATCTATCCTGCTGTTCACTACACCATGGGTGGTGTTTGGGTTGATTATAACTTGCAATCTACTATTCCAGGTTGTTTCGTTGCAGGAGAAGCGAATTTCTCTGACCACGGAGCGAACCGTTTGGGAGCTTCTGCTTTGATGCAAGGTTTGGCTGACGGTTATTTCGTATTGCCTTATACTGTTTCAGATTATTTGGCTGATGATATTCGTACTGGAAAAATCTCTACTGATTTGCCGGAATTTGCTGCTGCCGAAAAGAGCGTAAAAGATTCAATCGATAAATTCTTAAACAATAACGGAACAAAAACGGTGGATCATTTCCACAAACGTTTAGGTTTGATTATGTGGAATAAAGTAGGAATGGGTCGTAATGAGAAAGGCTTAACAGAAGCCATTTCGGAAATTGCTGCTTTAAAAGAAGAATTCTACAAAGACGTTTATGTTCCGGGTAGTGCCGACGAATTGAATCCAGAATTGGAGAAAGTACTTCGTGTTGCCGATTTTATCGAATTAGGACAATTAATGGCCATCGACGGATTGCAACGTAAAGAATCTTGTGGAGGTCACTTCCGTGAAGAATATCAAGATGCCGAAGGAGAAACCCTTCGTGATGACGAAAACTTCAAATTTGTGGGTGCTTGGGAATACAAAGGAGACGACATCAACACTGAAGAACTTCACAAGGAAGAATTGAAATACGAGTTTATCAAAATAGCCGCAAGAAACTATAAGTAATTAGGCATTAGCCAAAAGGCAATAGTTATGGGGGAGATAAAATCGTATAAAGATTTATTGATTTGGCAGAAAGGAATTGATATTGTCTGTATGACTTATAAATTAGTTTCTAGTTTTCCAAAAGATGAATTATACGCTTTGTCAAGCCAAATAAAAAGAAGTTCAGTGTCAGTTCCTTCAAATATTGCTGAAGGATATGGAAGACAATCAATTCAAAGTTATATTCAATTTATCAAAATAGCTCGAGGTTCTTTGTGTGAATTAGAAACACAATTATTAGTGGCAAGTAAATTGGATTTTATTAATGATGAAAAATTGTTTTTAGAGTTATCAAATCAGATTACAGAAGAAAGCAAAATGATTAATTCCTTTATAAATAAATTAGAGTCAAGTAAACAATAGTTACTAATGCCTTTTGTCTTATGGCTTTTGGCTAAAAATAAAAATTATGAGCGCAGCAAAAAATATCAATATAACCCTTAACATTTGGCGTCAAAAAAATGCCAAAGAAAAAGGGAAAATGGAAACATACAAATTGAACGATGTTTCTACAGCCAGTTCATTTCTGGAAATGTTGGACCAATTGAACGAACAATTAGTTAACGAAAGAAAAGAACCAATTGCATTTGACCACGATTGTCGCGAAGGAATTTGCGGTATGTGTTCTTTGTATATCAATGGACGTGCACACGGACCAGATACAGGAATCACAACATGTCAATTGCATATGAGAATGTTTAATGACGGAGATACAATTGTTATTGAACCTTGGCGAAGTGCAGCTTTTCCAGTAATCAAAGATTTAATTGTTGACAGAACTGCCTTTGAAAGAATTCAACAAGCGGGAGGATTTGTTTCGGTTAATACTTCTGGAAATACCATCGATGCCAACACCATTTTAGTACCTAAAGACGATGCCGACAAAGCATTTGAAGCAGCAGCTTGTATTGGTTGTGGAGCTTGTGTGGCTACTTGTAAAAACGGTTCAGCAATGTTATTTGTTGGAGCAAAAGTATCTCAATATGCTTTATTGCCACAAGGAAAAGTAGAAGCCACAAACCGTGTTTTGAATATGGTACGTCAAATGGACGAAGAAGGTTTTGGTAACTGTACCAATACTGGGGCTTGTGAAGTAGAGTGTCCAAAAGGAATTTCTTTGGAAAATATCGCTCGCATGAACAGAGAATATTTTTCAGCAAGTTTGAAATAATAGCTTTTTAGGCATTAGCCAAAAGGCAATAGTAAAAACGCATTCATTGATTTGGATGCGTTTTTTTTTGCTTCAATCCAAAACTTAATTTTCTTAATCTCTTAATGGTTTAAAAAATTTAAATTAATTTTATACTATGAAAATCGCCCTTCTCCAATCGTCTTTATTCTGGGAAAACCCCAAAGTCAACCGAAACTATTTCGAGGAAAAAATCAATACCGTTACTGAAAAAATTGATTTGATTGTATTGCCGGAAATGTTCTCGACGGGTTTCACGATGAATGCAGAGGCTGTTTTCGAAACAATGGACGGCGAAACTATTCAATGGTTGCAATCTTTGGCGAAAGCCAAAAACAGCGCGATTACGGGAAGTTTGGTCATCAAGGAAAATGGCAATTTTTACAACCGATTGGTGTTTGTTTTTCCGTCAGGCGAAATCCAATTTTATGACAAAAGACATTTGTTTACCTTGGCTGGCGAAGACAAAGTTTATACTGCCGGAAAGGAAAAATTGATTGTGGAATATAAAGGTTGGAAAATTTGTCCGCTAGTTTGTTATGATTTGCGTTTTCCGGTTTTTGCCCGAAATGTAGAGGATTATGATGTTTTGATTTACGTTGCCAATTGGCCAAAAGCAAGAATTCAGGCTTGGGATATTTTGCTCAAAGCCCGTTCGGTCGAAAATTTGTGCTATACGATTGGCGTGAACAGAACTGGTTTTGACAGCAACAATTTAGAATATAATGGGCATTCGCAAGCAGTTGATTTTCTTGGAAATTATGCTCTGGAACCACAAGAAACCGAAGGTGTTTTCATCGTGGAATTAAACAAGGAACAATTGCTTGAAACCAGAAAAAAACTCGGATTTCTTGGAGACAGAGATTATTTTGAATTAAAACCCTGATTTAATGGGCTTCTTTTTATCTTCTTTCTTTTTGGGTTCCGGCGTGTAGGGAATACTCAAGTCAAAAACCTGTTCCACGTCCCAATTCGCGCGAACATCTATTCCTTTCGAAAAATAAATGACTTCCTCGGCTTGGCGTTTCTCTAGATAATTCCCTGGATCCCATTCTTGGTTTTTGTTGTCGTCATAAATTGCCCGAAGCCAAAACACGGCAGGTTCGACCAAATTAAATTCAACTTTGGAGCTGCTTTCGGTATATTGGGTGGCGAGAACATCGCCTTTTTCGTTGGTCAGTTCAACAATTACGGGAAAGTGTTTTACGTTTTGTAAACTCACCTTGAGATTGCCATAATCAGTTAAATCTCTTGTCGATAAATTAAAAGCCAAAGTATCATTGGATTGTCCTAAATAATCGGTCATTGCGCCCGGCATAATTTGGAAAGTATATTTTTCCAGAGGTTCTTTCTTGAAATCAAAAAACAATTGCTGGTTGAATTCGTCATATTCCGTTTTAAAAGCTACCGCAACAGAATCTTTATTAATCAGTTTCATTTTTGAATTGTCGAATTTTTCCAATGGAGTGTTGCTCGTCAAAGCAAATCGTTCCTTCAAGTTTAAGTTGCCCGACTGGACAGCAGTTATGTTCACACTGTCTTTTTTCTGCGCTTTAATCTTAAAATTAAAGTTTCCTTTATATTTGTCTTTGGTCACGGCCATAGACAACGAATCTACTTTCAAGGGTTTGTACCACACTTGAAGGGAATCTTTTTTTGGAAATTTGGTAATGATGGTTGATAATTCGGTTTCTCCGTTTTTGAGCGTAATTTTCGAATCCTTAGATTTTCCTTCATAAGGAAGGATTAATCTGTTTCCGGAGGCCTGATAAGGTCTGGAGGCCTTGAAAGGCAGTGTTTCTTTGAACAATTTCAATTCATAAATCGTGTCGCCAGGAATGCTGATAAATTCCTTGTGAAACCCGATTTTGTCCTTTTTGGGATTGAATTTATTATTGGAGCCATAGTCTTTCATCGCCACCAAAAGATATTTTCCAGCCTTCAAATTCTCCAATTTAAAAGTTTTCAAACTGTCCAAGGTATTGGTAATATATCTCGGGGCTTCATTGTAAACCACGGAATCTTTAAAGTTTTCATTTACATCATAAAGCATTACCGAAACAAACGATTCCACTTCCTTGTTGTAAGCATCTTTCACCGTTCCGCCAATTGACAAAGAATCGATAAATGCGCCAGTCGAAAACACATATTTGAACTGGTTGTATGGATTTCCCTCATTGTTGTCTTCAATACTTTGGCCAAAATTAAAGCTGTAAGTCGTGTTGGGTTGAAGCGTGTCCAGTATTTTTATGTTGATATACTTGCTGACAGAAGTAGGCGTAATCAAGGGTTCATATTTCATTGGCGGCGAAATGATCAATTGCTTGTTCAGGTCTTTCAACTTGATGTATTCGTCAAAAGTCAATTTGATTTCGTTGGTTTTAAAATTGGTGCTGAAGTTTTTTGGAAAACTCATTTTCAAGACCGGAGCAAGGGTGTCTTTCAAACCGCCAGTGATGCTGCCTCTTTTGGCGCAACTTGCCATTAACAAAACCAATAGAAACAGAATATATTTAAAGTTGTTTTTCAACATAAGGAATCGATATTTAGAAGCTACAAAATAACAATTATATTCGCTGTAAATGAAATGTTTTAAATTTTTATTGGGAGTTAATCCCTTTCGGATAAAAAAGATTGGAATTTGAGAAAAATCCTTACTTTTGAAAGTAAATAGTGATCTCTCATTTTCTTGAAAAATAGTTTCTTTTTTTGCGTTTTGCTTTTGTTGTTGACGGCTTGTCATCAGCAGGAGCGACCAATGATTTCTTTTTATTATTGGAAAACCATTTTCAAATTGTCGCCATTGGAGAAAAGTACGCTGAAAGATAACCAAGTAAAAAAACTCTATATTCGGTATTTTGACATTGATTGGAATGCAAAATCGAACAATCCGTTTCCACAGAGTCCCATCCGTTTTGAGGAAAATCCCAAAGATTTTACAATCGTTCCTGTGGTTTACATCAAGAACAAAGTGTTACTAAATCAAAATATTGACGTTTTGGATTTGGCTCAAAAAACCAATGATTTTATTCAACAAATCAATACCAAAAGTCAGGTTTCTTGTCAAGAAATACAAATCGATTGCGACTGGACATTAGCAAGTCGGGATAATTATTTGAAATTTATCGACTATTTTAAGAAAATTTCGGGCAAAAAATTATCAGCTACCATTCGATTGCATCAGATCAAATACTTCAAAAAGACCAAAATTCCCAATGTGGACAAAGGTGTTCTAATGTATTACAATATGGGGAAAATTGCGCCTGATTCGCTGAATTCCATTTATGACAGAAATATAGCTAATCGTTATTTGGAGAGTTTAAAAAAATATCCTTTGTCTATAAATATTGCTTTGCCTATCTATTCGTGGGCAGTTCATATCCGTGATGGAAAAGTTATTGGCTTAAAAAACAAAATCGATGTTGCGAGTTTTAAAAAGGACACTAATTTTATTCTCACAAATCAAAAAGAATTAAAAGTAAAAGCATCCAATTACAAAAACGGAACATTTTACAGGAAAGGTGATTTGTTAAAATTAGAAGCTATTAGTAAAAATGATTTGCTAGAAATGGCAAACGATTTAGAAGAGAATACAGCAACAATGCCTGCCGAAATTATTTTTTACGATTTAGATGAATTCAATATAAAAAAATATGAAAAAGACCTTTTTGAACAAGTTATTGCTCGGTTTTAGTGCCATTTTGCTTTTTGTTTATGGAATCATTTATGCTTGCGCTGGAGGAGACGATTGGGGTTGGTCATTCGATTCTAATTTCACGCCAGAAGCTTTTGTGGACAAATCCTATACGCCATTATTTTTGTCGCAATATTTCTTTTATACAGGTTTTGATACCGAGCATAATTCGAGATTCAATGACGAAATTGTTCAAGACTGGGCGGATTTCTTGAAAGGGAAAATGGATGTCAAAACGGTACGTTTCTTTCTTATCGACTCAAGTGCAACCGATATCAAGAAAATACAAGACTTCTATATAACCCAGAAAAACAATTCCGTTTCCAATAAATGGTCTAAAAAAATAGACTTAAATGATAGACGAATTAGTGGTTTTTTTACTTTTTTATCGCTTTCAAAACAAGTAGAAACTGCCTCAATTAGCGATGGCAACAATTGGTCGTATGAACCGGTTGTACAAAAAACGTTCAACAACATCAAAACGATAAAGACAATCGAAAATAGATACAATACGGTGTCGGATTTGTTTTTGAAAAATCGTTATTGGTTTCAAACGATTAAAGCTTATTTTTATAATGGTGATCAACAAACTGCCATTGCTTTTTTTCAAAAAACCGAAAATACAGTGCCAAAAAACACTCTTTACTATCGCGCTTTGGCTTATATAGCAGGAATGAATTATAAAAAGAAAAATTACGCCTTATCAAATTATCAATACAGTCAGGTTTTTGATAAATGCCCAGCAATGCGAGTGGTTTCGGCATATTGTTTTCATCCAAAAGAGGAAAAAGACTGGAAAGAATCTTTGAATTTAGCCAAAACCAATGAAGGAAAAGCCGCACTTTGGGCAATTCAAGGCTATTATGGAGACGAAGAAAAAGCCATTGCCGAAATCTATAATTTGCAACCTAAAAGTGAACATTTGGATTATTTATTGACCCGATTAATTAACAACCAAGAGACTAAAATTGACAATTCTTTCAAAGAAAAATCGGTTGTCGAAAACAAGAAAAGAACCAAAGACAGCATTCACAAATCGACGATTGATTTGGTGGTTAAAATCGCACAATCGGACAAAACCGCAAAACCCTATTTGTGGAATGTTGCTGCAGGGTATTTGGAAACTTTGAACGGCAATTATGCACAAGCCGACAAGAATTTTGACAAAGCCGAAAGCAAAATGCCTCAAACACCGTTGGCAATCAGTCAAGTTCGTCTGCTTCGATTCGTGAATAATTTGAGTAAAATAGAGAAGATAGGTTCCAATAATGAAAAAACAATTCTAAAAGATTTGACTTGGTTGTACAACGAAACACCTAAAAATAATATTGAAAATTTTCGATATTATAATGCGACAGCTTGGAGCAAAAAATACCTGTCGGCATTGTATAAATCGCAAAAAAATGAAGTAATGGCGGAGTTGTTTGACAGAGACAATAACTTTTATGACAATGAAGAGAATTTGAAAGCCATGAAGGTTTTTTTGTCCAAAAACAATAAAACCGAAATAGAAAAAATTGGCGTTGGTGTTTATGATGTGACACTTGACGACATCAATAATTATCAGGCGGTAGTTGCCACATTTGCCAATAAAATTCCAGAAGCAATCGAGTTTATGCAAAAAACAAATAAACTACAAGAAACAAAATTTTACGGAAATCCATTCAACGGTAGCATCAAAGATTGTCACGATTGCGACCACGTTGCTTATCAAAAGAAGAAATATTCGCAAATCGATTTCTTGAATACCATAAAAACGATGCAGGAGAATGTTGCCAAAGGCGAAGATGTTCATGCCAATTTATTGTTGCTTGGAAATGCGTTTTACAATATCACCCATTATGGAAATGCGAGAATATTTCACGAAACAAACATCACTGGATATGGGTATAGTTCGTATGATTTTAGGGATAAAATTAGAGATATGATTGCCGATTGTTCGCTGGCAAAAATGTATTATCAAAAAGCGTTAGCTGTCGCAAAAACCAACGAACAAAAAGCAAAATGCTATTATATGATTGCCAAATGCGAGCGAAATGAGTATTATAATAATCAGTATGATCCAAACAAAGACAGTTGGGAGAACCAATATGCCCTAAGAAGTTCCAAAATCAATTTTATCGCTTGGGATGGATTTAAAATATTGAAAAGAGACTATTCAAACACAAAATATTACCAAGAAGTAATCAATGAATGTGGCTATTTTAGAACCTTTGTGTCTCAAAATTAACCATCAAGAATGTGCCATTGCCATACAAACAATACTGATTTTTGCGCCGGGAATTTTCAATAAGGCGTGTGAACAAGCTTCTAGAGTAGAACCGGTCGTGAGCACGTCATCAATCAGCAAGAAATGTTTGCCGTGGTCTTTTTCAGTAAAAGTAACGTCGAAAATGGTGTCGATGCCTTCGCTTCGGTTTAAGAAACTTTTTCGGGATTGGGTTTTCGAGTAAATGTTTCGAACCAATATATTGGGATTATAAGGGATATTCAAACCGTTGGAAAGCGTTGTTCCAAAATTAGTCACCTGATTGTAACCTCTTTCTCGTAGTTTTCTTTTGTGCAAAGGCACCGGAATAATTTCATCAGCGGATTGCAGTATTTCTAGGTTTTTCAAATCATCGGCGTACCATTCGCCCAAAACAGTGCCAATTTCTTCTTGACCTTTGTATTTCAAGTTGTGGATTAATTCCTGGACGATTCCCTTTTTGTGAAAATACAACAATGCCGAAGTATGTTCGACAGGAATTCGACCGTAAAATTTCTTGAAAGCCTCGTTTTCGGGATTCAAATGATGATTGGTTAGCGGAATATTGTGTCGGCAAAGCGTGCAAATCACGTTTTCATTAGATACCAAAAACGAATGACAACCCGCACAAACGGGAGGAAAAAATAGATTGATAATGCTTTTCAACATAAAAACTACATTTTTTCATAAAAATAGCAAAATCAACGCTTCAAACTTCAAAAATGTTTCTTTTTTTAAGTTCACTTTTTATATTTTTGCACCACTATGGCAAAACAAGAAGATTTATTTAAGAATGTAATTTCGCACGCAAAAGAATACGGATTTATTTTTCCGTCAAGCGAAATATACGATGGTTTAAGTGCAGTCTATGATTATGCACAAAACGGAGTAGAATTAAAAAAGAACATACGCGAATATTGGTGGAAAGCAATGGTTCAAATGAACGACAACATTGTTGGATTGGACGCGGCAATATTGATGCACCCAACAACTTGGAAAGCATCTGGTCACGTTGACGCCTTCAATGATCCATTGATAGACAACAAAGATTCCAAAAGAAGATACAGAGCCGATGTCTTGATTGAAGATTATGCCGAAAAGCTGAATCTAAAAGCGAAAAAAGAAATCGAAAAGGCAAAAACTCGTTTTGGCGACGCTTTCAACGAACAAGAATTCATCACGACCAACGCAAGAGTGGTGGAATATCTTGCCAAAGAAAGAGAAATTCTGGAAAGAATGGGACGTTCTTTGGGAGCTGGAGACTTGGAAGATGTCAAAGCATTAATCGAAGAATTGGAAATTGCTTGTCCGGAATCAGGTTCCAGAAATTGGACTGAGGTGCGTCAATTCAACTTGATGTTCGGTACCAAACTAGGAGCTTCTGCAGATACGGCAATGGATTTATACTTGCGTCCAGAAACCGCACAAGGTATTTTTGTTAACTTCTTGAATGTTCAAAAATCAGGAAGAATGAAAGTTCCTTTTGGAATTGCTCAAACTGGAAAAGCGTTCAGGAATGAAATCGTTGCCAGACAATTCATCTTCCGTATGCGTGAATTTGAACAAATGGAAATGCAATTTTTTGTTCAACCAGGCAAAGAAATGCAATGGTACGAACACTGGAAAACGGCTCGTTTGAACTGGCATTTATCTCTTGGATTAGGAAAAGAGAATTACCGTTTTCACGATCACGAAAAATTGGCACACTATGCAAATGCTGCTGCCGATATAGAGTTTAATTTCCCTTTTGGATTCAAGGAGTTGGAAGGAATTCACTCTCGAACTGATTTCGATTTAAAAGCACATGAACAATATTCCGGTAGAAAATTACAGTATTTTGATGCTGAATTGAACCAAAACTATGTTCCTTATGTAGTGGAAACTTCTGTTGGTTTGGACAGAATGTTCTTGGCGGTTTTCGCCACTTCTTTGAAAGAAGAAACTTTGGAAGATGGTTCAACCAGAACAGTTTTGAAATTACCAGCGGTTTTAGCACCAACAAAAGCAGCTGTTTTGCCATTGGTTAAAAAAGATGGATTGCCAGAAATCGCACACAAAATCATTGATGATTTGCGTTGGGATTTCAATGTGGCTTATGATGAAAAAGATGCTGTAGGTCGTCGTTATAGAAGACAAGATGCATTGGGAACTCCTTTCTGTATTACTGTAGATCATCAAACTGTCGAAGACCAAACGGTAACCATTCGTCACAGAGACACAATGAAACAAGATCGTGTTGCTATTGCTGATTTGAAATCAATTATCGAAAATGAAGTTTCGATGAAAAATTGGTTGATGAAAATGTAATCACACATTCATTCATATAAAAAAAGGCTTCTCAATCGAGAAGCCTTTTTAGTGTGTTTTAATTAAAATCGGTAGCCTAATGTTATTCCACCACGTCCGACTATTTCAAAATCGGAATCGCTGCTATTGAACAAGTTTCGGCCTACGCCTCCGTTTATTTCAAAGACAAACCCTTTTTGGGTTACCCATTTTGCTCCTAATCCAAAACCAAGAGCGAAATCAGTTCTAGTAACATCATTAAAACTTGAATAGTTGTTTGCTTCATTATAAATGGAGTCATCATAAGAATTTAACATTCCAAAACCCTCTACAAAAAATCCTGCGGCTGGTTTTTTGCCAAAATAAAAGCGGTAATAAGGAGTGAGGCTAAAATTCACGTCGATTTCATTCTCATAAGGTACAAATAGTGAAACTCCAACTCCGGATTCTTCATTAAGTAATCGCTCATAAGTGACTTCTAAGGCACCAGCTACTAAAAATAGTGCATTTCCTTTAATTTCATTTTTTTTAAAATCGACTTTTTTTTCCTCCTGACTGTAGCCAAAAGTAAATATGGATGAACATAGTACTATTAAAATTTTTTTCATTTGTATATTTTTTTCAAATATATAGAATTTTTCTGATTGTTATAATGGTTTTGAAGTTAATTTAAAAGGGTGTTAAATTGTTTTCTTGTCGGTACTTTATCGGATTTATTTGCAGTTTGTTTTAATGTATTAACAATTAGTTCTATAAATATTAACAATACATAGGGGAAAAGGTGTAAATGTTTATTTTTATCCTGTTAAACAAGTTTGTTGTAAAATTGAAGTTTAGTTTGATTAGTTTTCCCAAACTACCTGCTTAATATTTTAAAGTATTTCACTTAAAATGTCTAATGTTGTGCCTAACAAATTAGGACAAAACATTGATGAATTATCCGTATATCATTATTGACGACAATCAAGAAAGTGTTTTGAAAACTAAAGCAATAGCCGACGGTTTTTCGGAGCTGCTCTTCGTGGCTTCGGCCAATAATTATGCGGATGGTTTAAATCTTGTCTTAGAACATACTCCAAAAATAATTTTTCTCGAAATTGATCCAGCCGACAAAGCGAGTAATTTGTCATTGGCACTTATCAATGAATTGTATCGTTATTTGAAGGTTGTTCCTAAAATCATAATTACGACAATCAAGAAAGATTTGGCTTTTGATGCCATACAATACGAGGTGGCCGATTATATGATCAAGCCGGTGCAACGTATTGATTTGGTAAAATCTCTTTTAAAATTAAAAAAATCGACTGGGGAAGACGAGGTTTTTTTTACCCGGACAGCAGACCTTGACAACTCTTCAAAACTTCAAGAAGCGCAAACGCCAGATTCTTTGGTGTCAGTAGGGGTTCAAAATAGTGAATCACCTCTTATATTATGCGTCAAGTCCTATGGTGATTACAGGTATATTGACACCAGAGATATTTCTTACTTACAAGCCGACAATAATTCTACGGACATTTACCTAAATAATGGTGAAATGATTACGGCTTTCAAAACATTGAAGCATTTTGAAGGTGTTTTGCCTCATCCTTTTGTCCGAATCCACAACAGTTATATTGTAAACCGCAATTGTATTTCCAGAATCCACACAGGAAATGCGGTATGTTACATTAAAAACACCACTGTAAAAGTCCCGTTTTCCAAATCTTATAAGCCAAATGTGGATGTAATTATTTCTGATTTTGCCAATGGTAATTATCTGGAAATTTAAAAAACAACCATCTACCCTAATTTGATGGTCATTTACTATCAAACGACCACATTCTACCACAAACGCCTGTTTTTGCTGCTCAAATCGAGATAGGTGACGTAGTTTTACATCGTGATTCAGTGATAGATACGAGTCATTTAACAAAGTAAAACGTATAACAATATAAAACCCCAAGTATTATGAAAAAATCAATTTTTGCAATCGGATTTTTGTCTTTAGTGATGATATTAACATCATTTACTACAACTGAAACTAAAAAAGTAGCTGTAAATAATAATGTGACTTTACAGGCTGCTGGTCAAGGAGCTGTTGGAGGTAGTGTGAGATTAGATGCAGCAGGACAAGGTGCTGTAGGTGGAAGTGTGAGATTGGATGCAGCAGGTCAAGGAGCTGTAGGTGGAAGTGTGAGATTGGATGCAGCAGGTCAAGGAGCTGTAGGTGGAAGTGTGAGGTTGGATTAATTTAAATGAAAAAGTAATATTATAATATATCATAGGCTATCAATTTTTGATAGCCTTTTTTTATGTCAATAGTTTTATTTTAGTATTTTTGATGAAATTGAAAAGCAACTATTGAAAAGCAACTATTCCATATTAATTTCCCTATTGTTGATAATTTTCTCGTGTACTAAGAAAAACACAGCAAATCAAACAACCACTTCTTCAGAAGACAGTCTTTCTGCTTATCTGTCTAAAGCTAATGATTTTAGTTCCACTACAAAAAAGAGGCAGGAATATATCCAAAAGGCATTTGATATTGTCATTAATCAGGAAGGTGACTCCTTACAAAGAGCCAACTTGTTTAGGATAGCCAATCGCTATTATAATTTGAACGATTGGAATAGATATCTTGAAATAACTAAGATTATTTTAGAAAAAGCTATAAGCAGTAAGGATACAGTAAGTACTGCCAAAGCTTATTCGTATTTAGGGGATTATTATGGTTCTCAAGGCGTTTCAGACACTGCTTTTTCTAACTATTTCAAAGCCGAAAAAATATATCTGCAAAAAAACGATAATTTAAATCTTGCCAAAACAAGATTGAATAAGGCAATGTTACAATACAATGAGAGTGATTTTTTTGGCAGTGAAATATCGGCACTCAGGGCTTTACGTGTTTTAAAAGGTCAAAAGGTAGATGATACGGTTTATGAGTTGTATAATCTTTTAGGGACAGTTTATAATGAATTAGGAGAATATGATAAAGCCATTGAGTTTCATAGTAAGGCATTAAGTTTAAGTGATAATAATGTGCCTATAGAAATTCAATCGAAAGCTACTTCAATGAATAATTTGGGTTTGGTGTATTTGAATTTGAATCAGTACAAAAAAGCAATACCTTACTTTCAAAAAGGCTTGGAACAAAAAAAAGAGTTGCTTTTATATAAGCCATTTGTTTATGCAGTATTGTTAGATAATTTGGGTTATTCCCGATTCAAACTTAAAGAATCAAAAGGACTTCCTGAGCTGTTTTATGAATCCTTGAAATTAAGGGATAGTTTGCAATTAACGACTGGAGTTATTATCACAAAAATTCATTTGTCTGAATATTTTGCCTCCCAAAATGACACAGTAAAAGCATTGCAATATTCCAATGGAGCATTGGCTACGGCTAAAAAATCAAAAAATGCAAGAAATATTTTACTGCCGTTAAAGCAATTGGCAATTATTGAACCAGCAAAAGCTGGAGTGTATAACAAAGAATACATTCATATCAACGATAGTCTGCAAAAATCTGATCGGAAAATCGCTGATAAGTTCTCCCGCATAGAATATGAAACAGATGAAATCAAACAGGAAAACACGGATTTGACGACCCAAAACAGGAATTTGGTTTACATCTTTGGTTCGATTTTAATTTTGGGGATGTTTTTGTATATCATCAAAGCACAAAAAGCCAAAAACAGGGAGTTGTTGTACAAACAGGAGCAACAAAAAGCGAATGAAGAAATCTATAATTTAATGATTTCTCAACAAAACGATGTTGAAACCATAAGGGTAAAAGAGAAAAAACGCGTTGCCCAAGAATTGCACGATGGCGTACTGGGAAGGATGTTTGGAGTAAGGATGAATTTGGACAGTTTGAATAAAATTCACGATGAAACAGCTTCTCTTCAAAGAATCAGTTACTTGACGGAATTAAAAAATATTGAACAGGATATTCGCGAAATTTCACATGACTTGAATAGGGAAAAATCAGAATTAATTAATAACTTCGTTGCTATCGTAGACAATTTGTTTGAAGATCAAAAAAAGACGTTTAAAGCAAAATTGGTTTCAACTATTGACTCGAATATCAAATGGGAAAAGGTGAGTAATGCCGTAAAGATTAATTTATACCGCATTATTCAAGAATCGTTTCAAAATATTAATAAATATGCCAATGCCGATATTGTCAGAATAGAATTCAAAAAAGAAACAGACAATTTATTTTTACAAATTAGCGATGATGGAATAGGGTTCAATGTTAACAGGGCAAAAAAAGGGATTGGTTTGCAAAATATGCTTTCCAGAATTAATGAATGCAAAGGAACATTTGAAATAAAATCCAAAAAAGGAGAAGGAACAATTATTACAGTTACAGTCCCAATATAAAATAACAAGAAATGATGAATGATTCAATTGGAGAGGCAATAATTAAAAAAAACATATTAATTGTTGATGACCATCCATTTATAATTGAAGGGTATAAAAATGGCATTACCAGATACAATCCAAATGAATTTGAGTATTCTATTTCTCAAGCCATTGATTGTAAATCTGCTTACGAAATCATTACCAATCCAGAAACGGCGGCGTTTGATATTGCCTTTTTAGATATTAGCATGCCTACTTATGAAGAAAAGGGGCTTCATTCTGGAGAAGATTTGGCTAGATTGTTGATGGAATTTATGCCCAATTGCAAAATTATTTTGCTGACCATGTACACGGAAGAGTTGAAAATAAAGAATATTATCGAAACAATAAATCCAAGTGGATTGGTCATAAAAAATGATTTGACCTTTGATGAACTGCTTTTTGGATTCGACAAAGTGATAAAAAATGAAATTTATTACAGTCAATCCATTCAAAAAATGATGGATTTATCCCAACAAGATGCCATTGAAATTGATGTTTTCGACAAGCAAATTTTATTTCATATTTCAAAAGGAACAAGAACATTAGATATTCCCCAATATGTTCCAATATCTCTAGAAGCCATTGAAAAAAGAAAATTAAACCTGAAAAAATTATTGAATATACATGATGAAAGTGATATTGAATTAGTGAGGGAAGCCAGAAATAAAGGCCTGCTATTTTAATTCTCTAATCGTTACATATAACAAAAACGGCATTTCATTGAAATGCCGTTTTTGTTATTTTTTTATTCTTCGCTCAAAGCATTCCAGCCCCGAGCTTTCAAGGGAATTCGGCTATTGGCGCGGGTTACCAAATGAATTCCTTCGCTTTCTTGGGTCATGTGGCCAATAATCGTGAAGTTTGGATTTCCTTTTATTTTTTCAAAATCTTCCATTTTGATGGTGAAGAGCAATTCATAATCTTCGCCGCCATTGATGGCTACAGTTGTGGCATCCAAGTCGAATTCTTCACAGGTATTCATAAACTGGGGATCAAGCGGCAATTTGTCTTCATATAAATTGCAACCCACTTTCGATTGTTTGCAAATGTGCATAATTTCAGAAGACAATCCGTCCGAAATATCAATCATCGCTGTTGGTTTTATTTCCAAAGCGTGTAACAAAGTGCGAACGTCTTTGCGGGCTTCAGGTTTTAATTGGCGTTCTATTAAATACGTATAAGCATCCAAATCAGGTTGCGAATTTGGGTTTACCTGAAAAACTTGTTTCTCTCTTTCGAGAACTTGCAATCCCATATAAGCTGCACCAAGATCTCCGGTTACCACCAATAAATCGGTTTGGCCAGCACCGTTTCTATATACAATTTCATCTTCTTCAACTTCGCCAATAACAGTAATGCTGATAATCATTCCTTTTTGGGAGGAAGTCGTGTCTCCACCAATAACGTCCACCTTGTATTCATTGGCGGCAAGTGTAATTCCATCGAATAATTCTTCCAAGGCTTCCAATGGAAAACGATTCGAGACCGCTATCGAAACCAAAATCTGGGTCGCTTTGGCATTCATCGCACAAATGTCCGAAACATTCACTACGACTGCTTTGTAACCTAAATGTCTCAAAGGCATATAAGCCAAATCAAAATGAACACCTTCAATCAATAAATCAGTTGAAATAACGGTTTTTTTGTCCTTGAAATCCAAAATCGCGGCATCATCTCCAATTCCTTTCAAGGTGGAAGCTTGGTTGATTTCAAAGTTTTTTGTCAGGTGGTCTATCAATCCAAATTCGCCTAATTGAGCAATACTGGTTCGTTGTGGAGTTTTATCTTCGATCATTGTGATTTATATTTTAAAGTGGCAAAGGTACGAAGAACAGAAGGCTTTTTCTGAATTAAAATTGCCACTAAGTCACAAAGCCACAAAGAAGAATCAAAACTTTGCGTCTTTGCGCCTCCGTGGCAAAAATTAATTTCCTGTTAATGGCTTTGGGTAGTTCCTTATCCTTAAATTTATGCCATTAAAAAAAACAGAAAATGAAAACATTCGATATTGTCACGCTTACTGTTAATCCAGCTTTAGATAAAAGTGCCCATTTTAGAGGATTGGTTCCCGAACAAAAAATTCGTTGCGAGGAACCTCGTTACGATGCTGGCGGCGGAGGAATTAATGTTTCTAAAGCCATCGCTCGATTAGAAGGAGAATCATTCTGTGTATTTACTTCCGGTGGTCCAATTGGGTTGATGTTGGAAGAATTATTACAAAAAGAATCCATTGCTTTAAAAGCTATAAAAACGTCTAATTGGACAAGGGAAAGTTTCGTGGCTGTTGACGATAACACCAATTCTCAATACCGTTTTGGTTTTTCTGGTTCGCCGATTTCTGAACAGGAGCAAAAAGAAATTATTCAAACTATTCAAGAATTAAAGCCCGAATTTTTGGTTTTAAGTGGTAGTTTAAACGAAGGTTTGCCAACCGATTATTATCAAAACATAGCCAAGTTAGCCAAGGAATCGGGTTCGAAAGTAATTGTCGATACTTCTGGCGAAGCTTTGCAAAAAGTATTGGAAACAGGCGTGTATTTAATAAAACCAAATGTCGGGGAATTGGCTAAATTAATTGGAGTCGAAACATTAGAAATGGACGAAGTAGCGCACGCTGCCCAAACCTTAATCGAAAAAGGAAGTGCCGAAATTGTTGTGGTTTCATTGGGTCCTCAAGGAGCAGTTTTGGTGACGGCAACCCAAACCGAATTTGTTCCTGCACCTAATGTGGTCAAGAAAAGTACCGTTGGAGCCGGAGACAGTATGGTTGGAGCAATGACTTGGGCATTATCCCAAAACAAAAGTCTAAAAGAAGTCGTTCAATGGGGCGTTGCCTGTGGATCGGCAGCAACAATGAATGAAGGAACTCAATTGTTTAAATTGGAAGATGCCAAACGATTATTTGAGTGGTTGCAGAAGAAATAAAAACAAAAAACCTGACAATTTTCATCATCAGGTTTCTATCTTAATACTTTGTACTTAAATCTTAATACTCAAAAAACTAGTCGTTCAATTTCAAAACAGCCATAAACGCTTCTTGCGGAATTTCAACATTTCCAACTAGTCTCATGCGTTTTTTACCTTTTTTCTGTTTCTCCAATAATTTACGTTTACGCGAAATATCTCCACCATAACATTTGGCGGTAACGTCTTTACGTAAGGCTTTTATGGTTTCACGGGCAATAATTTTAGCACCAATTGCTGCCTGAATTGGAATATCAAATTGTTGTCTCGGAATCAGTTCGCGCAATTTCTCACACATTTTTTTACCAATATTGTATGCATTGCTTTCGTGAATCAAGGCAGAAAGCGCATCCACTGATTGAGCATTCAATAAAACGTCCAGTTTTACTAATTTGGAAGTACGCATTCCAATTGGTGAATAATCAAACGAAGCATATCCTTTAGAAACGGTTTTCAATCTATCGTAAAAATCGAATACAATTTCGGCCAATGGCATGTCGAAATTCAATTCCACTCTTTCCGTAGTCAAATAGGTTTGATTGGTGATGACACCACGTTTTTCGATACACAAACTCATTACGTTACCCACAAAATCGGCTTTGGTAATGATGGTCGCTTTGATGTAAGGCTCTTCAACACGATCCAACCTGGAAGGTTCCGGTAAATCGGAAGGATTGTTAACTACGAAAGGAGTTTCTGGATCTTTCTTGGTGTAAGCCAAATAGGAAACGTTGGGAACAGTGGTAATCACTGTCATGTCGAACTCACGTTCCAATCGTTCCTGGATAATTTCCATGTGCAGCATTCCCAAGAATCCGCAACGGAAACCAAAACCTAAAGCTGCAGAACTTTCCGGTAAAAACACCAACGAAGCATCGTTCAACTGTAGTTTTTCCATCGAAGCTCTCAACTCTTCGTAATCTTCAGTGTCTACGGGGTAAATCCCAGCAAAAACCATTGGTTTCACATCTTCGAAACCGGTAATCATATTTGTTGTTGGCGTTTTGGCATCTGTCAGCGTGTCGCCCACTTTTACCTCTTTTGCCTCTTTAATTCCTGAAATCAAATAACCAACATCACCTGTTGAAATGACACTTTTTGGAACTTGGTTTAATTTCAATGTTCCTACTTCATCGGCAAAATATTCATTGCCCGTAGCCATAAATTTAATCTTCTGACCTTTTTTGATTTCCCCATTTTTCACACGGAAAATAACTTCAATTCCACGAAATGGGTTGTAATGTGAGTCAAAAATCAAAGCCTGTAATGGTTCGTCTTTATTTCCTTTTGGAGCAGGAATTTTCTCGATAATGGCAGCCAAAATGTTTTCGACACCAAAACCTGTTTTCCCCGAAGCGTGAATAATATCTTCCAGCTTGCAACCCAATAAATCTATAATATCATCGCTCACTTCCTCAGGATTCGCACTTGGTAAATCAACTTTGTTCAAAACCGGAATAATTTCCAAGTCATTTTCCAATGCCAAATACAAATTCGAAATCGTTTGTGCCTGAATACTTTGCGCTGCGTCTACAATCAAAAGTGCGCCTTCGCAAGCCGCAATCGAACGAGAAACCTCATACGAAAAATCCACGTGGCCTGGAGTATCAATCAAATTCAGGATATAATCCTCGCCTTTGTATTTGTATTCCATCTGGATGGCGTGACTTTTTATGGTAATCCCACGTTCGCGTTCCAAGTCCATATTGTCAAGCAATTGGGCCTTTTCCTCACGAGCTGTAACCGTTTGTGTAGCGCCAAGAAGTCTGTCGGCAAGCGTACTTTTACCGTGATCAATGTGTGCAATAATGCAAAAATTTCTTATGTGTTTCATTCTCTGTTTGTGTCAAATTATGTCCAACTGAGCGCAGTCGAAGTTAGGGCGTGACCACAAGGGTCGGGCTATCCGCTATATCTTTTGTTCCGCTATCGCTTCACAAAAGGATGTCGCTGCTATCCCTCACGCAATTAATCTGCAAATATAGTTTAAATTCAGCAGTTTCAAAGTCCATCCCTCACAAACTAATTGGTTTAAGGTTGTGTTAACATCTTTTCATCTAAAAATTCTATCTTTGCAAAAAAATTACCCTTGATAAAGATTGGCAACATAGAACTTCCTGATTTTCCGTTACTTCTCGCACCTATGGAAGATGTGAGCGATCCGCCCTTTCGTAGATTGTGTAAAGAACACGGAGCCGACTTGATGTATTCCGAATTTATTTCCTCCGAAGGATTAATTCGCGATGCCATCAAAAGCCGAATGAAATTGGATATTTTCGATTACGAAAGACCAGTTGGAATCCAAATTTTTGGAGGAGACGAAGAAGCAATGGCTTTGTCATCTAAAATTGTTTCAACGGTAAATCCAGATTTGATAGATATTAATTTTGGTTGTCCCGTAAAGAAAGTTGTTTGCAAAGGCGCAGGCGCAGGAGTTTTGAAAGACGTCGATTTGATGATTCGTTTAACGCAAGCGGTTATCGACAGTACCCATTTGCCTGTTACGGTAAAAACCCGTTTGGGTTGGGATGATACTTCCATCAATATTGATGAGGTAGCCGAGCGTTTGCAGGATATTGGAGTTGCCGCTTTGAGCATTCACGCTAGAACTCGTGCCCAAATGTACAAAGGTCATTCGGATTGGTCACACATTGCCCGAGTGAAAAATAATCCCAGAATCACTATGCCTATTTTTGGAAATGGTGATATCGATTCACCTGAAAAAGCATTGCAATATAAAAATGAATACGGTATCGACGGCATTATGATTGGTCGTGTCGCCATTGGTTATCCTTGGATTTTTAACGAAATCAAACATTTCTTCAAAACTGGAGAACATTTAGCAAAACCAACTGTTGCCGATAGAGTGGAAGCGGTTCGAAACCACCTGACCTGGGCAATGGAATGGAAAGGCGAAAGACTCGGAATTGTGGAGACACGTCCGCATTATACCAATTATTTCAAGGGAATTCATTCGTTTAAAACCTTTAGACAAAAGTTGGTAACCCTCGACAAACCAGAAGAATTATTTGCTCATTTGAATGAAATTGAAGCAGCTTATACTGGTTATGAAGTGGTTTAAAAATTTAATAATCCAAATTATTGTTTTCTAATTTTCATTATATTTGTTGTAAATAGTATTCATTATGAGTGTTCAAACAGAAAAATCTCTTTTAATTGATTTACTTCAAAATATCAATGACGCTTCTATTATTCAGAAAGTGAAGAATTTTGTTTTGCACGAAATTGAACCTGTGTCTTTATCCGAAAATCAAAAAAAAGAACTAGATAAAAGGCTATTGGAACATCAAGAAAATCCTAAATCGGGTGTAGATGCATTTGAATTTTTAGATTCTTTGAAGTCTAAATATGAGTTATAACAAACTCATTTTAAAAACAAATGCAGCGATTGAAATAGAAAATATAATTGCACATTACAGTTCAATTAATCTTGTTTTAGCTAGAAGAATAGAAAAAGAGATACGATTTGGTTTCAAAACTATTGCCAAAAATCCTGAAATTTTCCAGTACCGTTATTCTAAAATTAGAATATTTTGGTTGAATAAATTCCCTTATGGGTTGTATTATATTTGGGAAAACAACGAAGTGTTTATTGTAGCATTTTGGCATTCAAAAGAAGATATTCCCAGCAAGCTTCCGCAGATTTTGTAAACTAATCCAACAACTTCTTACTTACACGACTACTTGCAATCAGCGAAGCAATGAAGCCAAGCGTGACAATGGTTGCCAGAACAATCAATACGTTTTCTAAAGAAAAAACTACGGGATAAGCCAGTGTTGGGGTAATCATCACTAGTTCATAATGTTGCTGCAACAAGACGATTGCAATGCCTAAAGTTAAACCAATAATTCCGCCGAAGACACTTAATAATGTGCCTTGTAGCAGGAATATTTTGCGCAAATCCTTGATTTCTGTTCCTAGATTTAATAGCGTTTTCAGGTTTGCTTTTTTGTCCAGAATCATCATTATCAAAGCGCCAATCAGGTTGAAAAGAGCGATGACAATCACTAAAGTAAATATGAGATAAACGGCAAGATTCTCTGTGTTCAACATTTTATACAAGGACTCGTTGAGTTGCGCCCTGTTTTTTACCGTGATTTTATTGTTGAAAATGGTTTGGAGTTTGCTGATGATGGCATTTTCATCCGCATCTTTTTTTGTTTTGAGTTCAATTCCCGAAATTTGGTTGGTTTTGTATTCCAGTAATTCTTGGGCTAAACCTAAATCGGCAAATACATATTTAGAATCCAAGTCTTCGCTGATGGCATAAATACCGACAGGAATAAGAGTCATTTTATTAAAAGCCTCTTCTGGATTTTCGATGTTGCCTTTTCCTGGCTTTGGAGCCAAAACTTCCAAATAGTGATTGTAATCTAATAAACCCATTGAAAATTGTTGGGCAATTCCATAACCAACAACTACTTGGTAGGTGTCTTTTTTTAGCCAATCGCCGTTGTAAATGGTTTTTTTAAGAGCATTAACTTTGTTAAAGTTTTCGTCTACGCCTTTCAAATAAGTAACTTCTTGCTTTCCATCAAAGGTAAATAAAACTCGTTCTTCCAATATTTTACTATAGGAAACAACACCTTCAATTTGAATGATTTGGCTTTCTTGTGAAGGTGAAATAAAAAACGATTTCCCTAAAGTACTGCTGATTTTTAAATCAGGATCAATATTGTTGGAGAAGGAAAGACTAAAAACTTTCAATCCGCTAAAGACGGATAAAACCACGAACAAAGCCATCGCGCCAACAATGATTCCCATACTGGCGATGCGATTGATGATATTGATAGCGTTGTTTTTGCTGCTGCTAAAAATATATCGTTTGGCTATGTAAAGAGGGAAATTCAAATTTTATTGAAATCTACGTTTGTCTAAAAGATCACGGTTTTCAATTGGATTTTCTTTATTTGACAAAGCGTTGTCAATTTTTTCGATATAATCTAATGAGTCATCTATAAAGAACACCAAATTGGGAACTTTTCGTAATTGCAAGCGCACTCTTTGCGATAAATCATGTTTGATTAATTTAGAATTAGCTTTTATTCCCACTAAAGTTTCCTGTGCTTTCTCTTGAGGGAATATGCTTAAATGCACCGTTGCCACAGATAAATCTGTAGTTACGCTAACCTTGGATACTGAAATTATCAAATTGCTAACTCCATTTTTTCTCACTTCACCTTGCAGGATGTCTACCAAATCTTTTTGGATGACACCACCTATTTTTTTCTGTCTATTTGTTTCCATTGTGCAAAAATACAATTTTTTTAAACCCACAAAGGTTCAAATCCACAAAGTTTAGTTCCTGTAAACAAATATATCTTATTTAAAGCTATGTTGATAGCGATTTTGAAACCTTATTTTATTTACTTTTACATATTGTTTTGGGTATTTGGCTTCGCATTAAAATAGGTGGATTATGAAAAAAATTGAACATATAGGAATTGCGGTCATTGATTTGGAAGAGGCTTCAATTGTGTATGAAAAACTATTCGGCTCAGCAGCTTATAAACGCGAGGAAGTTGTCAATGAGGGTGTGAAAACTGCTTTTTTCAAGAATGGACCAAACAAAATAGAACTCCTTGAAGCTACAAATGCTGAAAGTCCTATTGCAAAATTCATTGCAAAAAAAGGAGAAGGGATTCATCATATTGCTTTTGAAGTTGATGACATTGTGTCTGAAATTGCCCGGTTGAAAAAAGAAGGGTTTATAGTTTTGAATGAAACACCCAAAAAAGGGGCTGATAATAAGTTGGTCGTTTTTTTACACCCAAAAAGCACCAACGGTGTTTTGATAGAATTGTGCCAAGAAATTTATTGATTCCTTTTCATAAATAGATATTGTCGAAGGAAACTAATAATCAGAGGATTCGGTTTTAAGTAAATGCATTAATGCGGTTAAATGAAAATCTATTTCAAAAATAGTTGCAAAAAATATAAAATAGTAGTAGTTTTGCAACCGCAATAACGGTCCTATAGCTCATTCGGTTAGAGCAACTGACTCATAATCAGTAGGTGCTTGGTTCGATTCCAAGTGGGACCACTTAAAAAACCCTTCAGATTTATTGATTTGTAGGGTTTTTTTGTGACTTGCGTTAGCCAATGCGTTTTATCGATAAAAAATGCGTTTTAGTCGATAAAAAAATTGTTTCCCAGTAAAATATAAATAACTTTGTTACGTTATTGAGAGTTTTTTTGACTTTTAATTAAACAAAAACTCGCTATTTTGTTATTTCTTTCAATAAAAATGAAAACTATTGTGTATAGGTTTTTTATTTTAAGTGTCACCCTTTTCGGAGTGATGTGTGCTTTTGCGTCACCATCTCCTCCAATGCCGGGAGCAAAAAAACTGCCGCCGCCACCGGGATTGCCTATTGACGAAAATATTTACATTTTGTTGATAATGGCAATACTGTTTGGAGTATATATAATTTTTAGATTTCAATCAAAAACAAAGGCTCCGAGGTAGAAATCGGAGCCTTTGTTTTTAATTAGAATTGTTTTCTATTTATTGGCATACAATTTGGAAACATATTTGCCAATCACGTCAAATTCAAGATTTACTTTTGTTCCTTCTTTGAAGTTTTTAAAATTAGTGTGCTCAAAAGTATACGGAATGATGGCAACGCTAAATGTGTTTTTACCCGAATCAACCACGGTCAAACTCACGCCGTTTACGGTAATCGATCCTTTTTCGATGGTTATGTTTTGGAGCGATTCGTCATATTCGAAAGTATAATACCAACTTCCATTGGTTTCTTTTGCAACAATGCAATTTCCTATTTGATCGACGTGTCCTTGAACGATGTGACCGTCTAGCCTGTCTCCAAGTTTCATTGCTCTTTCAAGATTTACGAGGTCTCCAGTTTGCCAATGCGAAATATTTGTCTTTTTGATGGTTTCTCCAATGGCGGTTACCGTATAAAGATTTTTGTGAATGGCTACCACGGTCATGCAAATCCCGTTATGGGCAACACTTTGGTCTATTTGAAGTTCATCGGTAATGGAGGAAGCTATTGTGATATGGACGTTGTCTTTGTCTTTTTTGATTTCTTGGACTGTGCCAAGGGTTTCTATGATTCCTGTAAACATTTCTTATTTTATTTTACTAAATTTGCACTTCAAAATTAGCAATAAATAAGTGATGTCATGGTAAAAAAAGCAGAAAATATAATCGTCGGAATTTCAATAGGAGATTTAAACGGTATTGGAAGCGAAGTTATTCTAAAAACATTTGAAGATTCTCGAATGTTGGAATTATGTACACCGGTTATTTTTGCCAATGTAAAAATTCTTTCGTTTGTAAAAAAGAGCTTCGAATCCACGTCGATGCTTCAAGGAATTGATAGATTGGATCAAATAGTTTTGGGCAAAATCAACGTTTTGAATGTTTGGCAAGAAGGTGTGGAAATCAATTTTGGCGTAAACGACGAAAAAGTTGGAAAATATGCCGTAAAATCATTTATTGCGGCAACAAAAGCTTTGAAAGAAGGGCTTATAGATGTATTGGTAACTGCTCCAATAAACAAGTACAACATTCAATCGGAATCTTTTAAATTTCCAGGGCATACTGATTATTTGGATCAAGAGTTGGAAGGAAATGCCTTGATGTTGATGGTTCAAGATAATTTGAGGGTAGGGTTGTTGACGGATCATATTCCTTTAAACGAGGTTGCGTCACATCTTACGGAAGAATTGATCGTTAAAAAAATAGAAACAATAAAACAAACATTGATACAGGATTTTAGCGTCAACAAACCGAAAATTGCAGTTTTGGGGTTGAATCCGCATTGTGGAGATGGTGGAGTTATTGGCAAAGAAGAAGATGTGATTTTAAAGCCAACGTTGAAGAAAATATTCGAAAAAGGTACATTGGTATTTGGGCCTTTTGCTGCCGATGGTTTTTTTGGAAGCAATCAGTACGAAAAATATGATGCTATTATTGCAACTTATCATGATCAAGGATTGATCCCTTTCAAAACGTTGTCGTTTGGCAAAGGAGTGAATTATACGGCAGGTTTAAATAGAATAAGAACTTCGCCAGATCACGGTACTGCTTATGACATAGCAGGGAAGGGTATTGCCGATTATAATTCGTTCAAAGAGGCTGTTTATCTTGCCATTGATGTCTATCATTCGAGAAATCAATATGCAGAAATCAGCCAGAAACCCCTAAAAACAAAAGAAAAATAGATATAAACAAAAAAAGGCAAATAAGATTATTAGGTTTACAATAATTTTATATCTTTGCACTCCCGAAGTTTAGGGCAAATTGTTGTTGAAATGAACAAGATAAAAGAATTTTTAATTCCTTTTATAGGATTAAAGCTAGGAAAACATCATTTTGAATACCAAATAAGTAATGCGTTCTTTGAAATCTTTGATTATCACGAGTTTAATAATTCGAATATCAAAGTAAATGTAGTTTTAGAGAAAAAAAGCACGATGTTGGAGTTGGCTTTCAAGCACAAAGGAACGGTTAATGTTCCTTGCGATATGACAAATGAAGAATTTGATTTGCCGATAAAAGGCAATATGAAATTGATTGTTCGTTTTGGTGAAGCATTCAATAATGACAACGAAGAGTTGCTTATTTTGCCACATGGAGAATATCAAGTAGATATTGCGCAATATATATATGAAATGATTGTGCTTTCGGTTCCTCTAAGACGAATTCATCCAGGAGTCAAAGACGGAAGTTTAAATACGGAAGCCTTGACAAAACTGAAAGAATTAACAGTAAAAGAACTGAAAAAGGAGAGTAAAGAAGAACAAAAAGAAGAAAATATTGACCCTCGTTGGGACAAATTAAAGCAACTATTAACGGATAAATAATATAGTAAAATGGCGCATCCTAAGAGAAAAATCTCGAAAACAAGAAGAGATAAAAGAAGAACACATTATAAAGCTACCGTAGCGCAAATCGCTACTTGCCCAATCACTGGTGAAGCACACTTATACCACAGAGCTTACTGGCATGAAGGTAAAATGTATTACAGAGGGCAAGTTGTTATAGATAAATCTGTAGCGGTTGCTTAATATGTTTTTGTAAATGATATTTAAACTCTCACAATGTGAGAGTTTTTTTGTTGTTTATAATTTTCGTTAAATAAGAGCAATTAAAACGATAGGGATTAGATTTTTTTTGTAATTTTCGAGTCCTTTAGAAATTTTTCAAATGGCAGCATTTGGTAAGAAATAACAGAGTATAATGAATAATATCACAGCCGCAATCACAGCTGTTGGAGCTTATGTTCCAGACTACGTGCTTACAAACAAGATTCTCGAAACATTGGTTGACACAAATGATGAGTGGATTACCTCGCGCACGGGAATAAAAGAGAGAAGAATTCTAAAAGACGATACTAAAGGAACTTCATTTTTGGCTATAAAAGCAGCTCAAGATTTAATAGCCAAAGCTAATATCGATCCCCTAGAGATTGATATGGTTATATTGGCAACTGCAACTCCGGATATGCTTGTAGCTTCAACGGGAGTACATGTGGCTACAGAAATTGGTGCTACAAATGCTTTTGCCTATGATTTACAGGCGGCTTGTTCAAGTTTTTTATTCGGAATGTCCACTGCTGCTGCATATATTCAATCCGGAAGATATAAAAAAGTATTGTTAATTGGTGCTGATAAAATGTCATCCATTGTAGATTATACGGATCGTACAACTTGTATTATTTTTGGTGATGGAGCTGGTGCAGTATTGTTTGAGCCCAATTATGAAGGATTAGGTTTACAGGATGAATACTTAAGAGGTGATAGCATTGGACGTGATTTTCTTAAAATTGATGCTGGTGGTTCATTGAATCCTGCAACAATTAAAACTGTTGAAGAAGGAAGGCATAATATCAAGCAAGATGGAAAAACTGTTTTTAAATATGCAGTGACCAATATGGCCGATGCGAGTGAAAAGATTTTGGAAAGAAATAATTTGACCAATGCAGACGTAGATTGGTTGGTTCCTCATCAAGCAAACAAGCGTATCATTGATGCCACGGCAAGCCGAATGAATTTGGAAGATTCAAAAGTGTTGATGAACATAGAAAAATACGGAAATACAACATCGGCAACTTTGCCATTAGTGCTTAACGATTTTGAAAGCCTATTCAAAAAAGGAGATACCATTATTTTGGCAGCTTTTGGAGGCGGATTTACTTGGGGATCTGTTTACCTAAAATGGGCATACGATAAAAAATAAATTTAAACTAAAAACACAAATAATCATGGATTTAAAAGAAATTCAAAATCTAATCAAATTTGTAGCAAACTCAGGAGTTGCTGAAGTTAAATTAGAGATGGACGATGTTAAAATCACCATTAGAACAACCTTGGAAGGAAACGTGTCTGAAGCTACTTATATTCAACAAATTCCAGCTCAACCAGCTCTTCAACCAGTATTGGCCCAACAAATTGCTCCAGTGGCTCCAACTCCGGCTGCGCCAGCGGTAGAGAATTCTAATTACATCACTATTAAATCTCCAATTATTGGAACTTTCTATAGAAAACCATCTCCAGACAAACCCATGTTTGTTGAAGTAGGTAGCACAATTGCCAAAGGAGACGTGCTTTGTGTAATCGAGGCAATGAAATTATTTAACGAAATCGAATCTGAAGTATCCGGTAAAATCGTTAAAATATTGGTGGACGACATGTCGCCAGTAGAATATGACCAACCATTATTTTTAGTAGATCCGTCATAAATTTAAGATTTTAGATTACAGATTTTAGATTGCAGATTTGAACCTTAGATTCCAATCAATTGCATTCTTGACTTCTAACTTCTAACTTCTAACTTCTAACTTTTAAAAGATGTTTAAAAAAATACTAATAGCCAATAGAGGAGAAATTGCCCTTCGCATCATTAGAACATGCAAAGAAATGGGTATCAAGACGGTAGCTGTTTATTCTACTGCCGATGCCGAAAGTTTGCACGTGAAGTTTGCGGATGAAGCAGTTTGCATTGGGCCGCCTCCAAGCAACTTGTCCTATTTGAAAATGTCAAATATCATTGCCGCTGCCGAAATCACCAATGCAGATGCAATACATCCAGGATATGGATTTCTTTCCGAAAATTCAAAATTTTCAAAAATATGTCAAGAACATAGAATCAAATTCATCGGGGCATCTCCAGAAATGATTGATAGAATGGGAGACAAAGCTTCAGCAAAAGCTACAATGAAAGCCGCTGGAGTTCCATGTGTTCCGGGTTCTGACGGATTGTTGGAATCTTTTGAACAAACCCAAAAACTGGCCAAAGAAATGGGCTATCCAGTAATGCTGAAAGCAACTGCCGGTGGTGGTGGAAAAGGAATGCGTGCCGTTTGGAAAGAAGAAGAATTGCTAAAAGCATGGGAAGGTGCACGTCAAGAATCGGCGGCAGCTTTCGGAAATGACGGGATGTATTTGGAGAAACTTATTGAAGAACCAAGACATATTGAAATTCAAATCGTGGGAGATTCTTACGGTAAAGCATGTCACCTTTCTGAAAGAGATTGTTCCGTGCAACGTCGTCATCAAAAATTGACCGAGGAAACTCCTTCGCCATTCATGACGGACGAATTGCGTAAAAAAATGGGATTGGCGGCCGTGAAAGCTGCCGAATATATCAAGTATGAAGGTGCAGGAACGGTAGAATTTTTGGTAGACAAACACCGTAATTTCTACTTTATGGAAATGAATACCCGTATTCAAGTAGAACACCCAATTACCGAGCAAGTTATTGATTACGATTTAATTCGCGAGCAAATTATGGTTGCTGCCGGAATTCCAATTTCGGGCAAGAATTATTTGCCACAATTGCACGCCATCGAATGCCGTATCAATGCCGAAGATCCTTACAATGATTTTAGACCTTCACCGGGAAAAATCACGACGCTTCATATGCCGGGTGGTCACGGAGTTCGATTGGATACTCACGTTTACTCAGGTTACACGATTCCGCCAAATTACGATTCGATGATTGCCAAATTGATTACGACAGCACAAACACGTGAAGAAGCCATCAGCAAAATGAGAAGAGCTTTGGATGAATTCGTGATTGAAGGAATCAAGACAACCATTCCTTTCCACAGACAGTTGATGGATGATCCGCGTTACATCGCCGGAGATTACACCACGGCTTTTATGGATACTTTTAAAATGAATGATCCAGAATAAAAACTAGATTTTATTTATATAAAAAATCCCGTCAAAATATTTTGACGGGATTTTTAGTTTTATGAAATATTCGAACTTGTTACAAAGTTTCTTTTAGCCATTTGAAAAATTCTCTTTGCCAAACTATGGCGTTTTGAGGTTTTAAAACCCAATGATTTTCTTCCGGGAAATACAGGAATCTGCTTTTTATTCCGAGCATTTGTGCCGCTTGAAAAGCTTCTTGCGCTTGTCCAATAGGAACCCTGAAATCATTTCCACCTTGAATGATTAGTATGGGCTTGTTCCATTTTTCCACTCGGCTGGCAGGATTAAATGTGGTGTAGCCTTTTTGTGCCGCGGCATTGTCTTTTTCCCAATAAGCACCACCAAAATCCCAGTAGTTAAAGAAAACTTCTTCGGTCGTGCCAAACATGCTTTGGGTATTGAAAACCCCGTCGTGGGCAATAAATGTTTTGAATCTATTGTTGTGGATTCCAGCCAAATAAAATGCGGAATAACCTCCGAAACTGGCACCAACACATCCCAAACGGGTTTTGTCGACATATTTTTCTTTGGCTACATCATCAATGGCCGAAAGATAATCGTTCATAACTTGTCCGCCCCAATCTTTGCTGATTTGTTCGTTCCATTCCACACCGTGTCCCTGCATTCCGCGACGATTGGGAGCCACGACAATATAGCCTTGTGCAGCCATCAATTGGAAATTCCAACGGAAAGAATAAAATTGCGTCAAAGGAGATTGCGGTCCACCTTGGCAATAAAGTAATGTTGGGTATTTTTTTGAAGCATCAAAATTCGGAGGAAGAATAACCCAAACCAGCATTTTTTTGCCGTCGGTTGTGGTAACGTATCTTCTTTCGGTTTTGCTTAACGCCAATGATTTGTAGGTTTCCGTGTTTACATTAGACAACTGCTTCCAATTTTTGTTCTTTAAATTATAAGAAAAAATTTCAGCAGCGTGGTTCATGTCGGTTCGGTTCACGATGATGGTGTCTCCAGAAAAACCAACAATGCTAACCACGTCAAAATCACCATTTGTTAATTGAGTAACTACAGGTATTTTCTTGGTCAAACCCGGAAAATCTACTTCAAATAGCTGAAGTGTTCCGTCAATTGGTGCCACAAAATAGACTTTCTTACTGTCTTTGCTCCAAAGAAAATTTTCAACCGTTCCGTCCCAATGGGCAGTCAAATTGATGTTCATTCCTTTGAGACTAACAATAATGTCGTTTTTGTCGGCTTCATAACCGTCGCGTTTCATTTGCAACCAAGTCAAATTGCCTGTTGGAGAAAAAGCAGGATTGGTGTCGTAACCCAAGTTGCCTTCGGTTCTGTTGGTGGTTTCTCCTGTTTCTAAATGGTATTCGTAAATGTCAGTATTGGTACTGGTAGCATAAGCCGTTCCTGATTTTTTCTTGCAAACATATAAAATGCTTTTGCTGTCTGGCGACCAAATGTAATCTTCATCTCCGCCAAAAGGTTTTTGTGGACTATCGAAATTTTCGTCTTTCAAAATGTCAATTCCAACAGAACCTCCTTTGTTTTCTTTGTAAAAAACGTGATTGAATTTACCTTCATTCCATTTGTCCCAATGGCGATAATCCAATGCGTTATAGACTTGAACATTCGATTTTTCCAGTTCTGGATAAAAATCTTTTCCGTGTACTTTGTCGATTTTCACCTCTTCATTGTAAACAAGATATTTTCCGTCCGGGGAAACATTTTTGTCTTTCAATAACTCTTTGGTATCTGCCTCCTCTGTTGGAGTTCCACCATTTATGGGCAAGGAATAAAACTTGGAATTCGATTTATTTTCTTCAATAGAAGGAAAATCTACTTTATAAATTATGTTTTTTTCGTCTTTTGAAATCCCTAAAGTAGTTATTCTTCCTAATTTCCAGAGCAGTTCTGGCGACATCGTGTTTTGTGCCATTGCAGTTAAGTTTGTCATTATCAATGTTATAAATACTATCTTTTTCATTAAGTTATGGGGATTTATTATTTCTTAAAAATACAAATTCTAAATGTTTTACTAACGGTTGTTTTATGGTTAATTTTGAAAACGGAAATATTTTTTTATATTTATAAAAATTAGAAGATTTAATAGAATGGCGACAAAAATCACATCCAAAAAAACAAAGCAATCCGCAAAAAAAGACTCAGGAACTTTCAAGAGTAAACTAAGTCGGTTTTTATTCAAGGCATTGTTGTGGTTTCTTGGATTATCCATTTTTTCCGTGGTCTTTTTTAAGTTTGTACCCGTTCCATTCACGCCCTTGATGGTCATTCGAGCCATAGAAAATAAAATGGACGGCAAAGAAAATTATTTCAGCCACGATTGGGAACCCATTGAAAACATATCGGTTAATTTGCAAAAAGCTGTTATTGCAAGCGAAGACGGGACTTTTTTGACCCATAACGGTTTTGATTTTACGGCCATGCAAAAAGCCTACAAGAATAACTCAAGAGGCCGAAGAATAAAAGGAGGGAGCACCATTTCGCAACAAACGGCCAAAAATGTTTTTCTTTGGCAAGGAAGAAGTTATCTCCGTAAAGGTCTTGAAGCTTATTTCACGGTCTTGATAGAAGTGATTTGGGGAAAAGAACGCATTATGGAAGTCTATCTCAATAGCATAGAAATGGGGAATGGCGTTTATGGAGCCCAAGCCGCAACCCAGCATTGGTACAGGAAAGATGCCAAAAGCCTCACCAAAATGCAAGCCGCCGGAATTGCCGCCATTTTGCCCAATCCAAGAAAATATTCCGCCACAAGTTCTTCCTCTTATATCAATCGTAGAAAAGATAAAATTGTTCGCATAATGCGACATATCGGCAAGATTGAGTATCAAAAAAGATAAAAATAATTTGCAATTTGTGGTTGCCATTTTATTTTCAAATCAAAATTCAATCCGAATATTAGCCCATAAAAAATGCCTAAAATTTCTTTCAGGCATTTTTTTTAATCAGCAGTTATTGTTAAAGCTTCATTGTTATTCCAATACCGGGAGACATTCCAGAAACATTTCCGCCAGCAATTTCTACATAAACTCCCCATTTGTCATTCCAAAAATAACGTCCTCCAAATTGAAGACCAAGGTTAATGTCACTTTCATCATTGCCATTCTCGTCTCCGTTAAAAATGGAATATCCAGCATTCACGCCGCCATATACATCCCAAGCATCATCTGAAATGCCAAATAAATTATCAAAGTAATAGTTTCCTTTTACCCCTAAATTGATCCAATCCAAATCTAAGCTGGTTCCTACTCCAGGAGCAATAGTAATATCCTTATGGACAGGAATTTCATAATTAATACCCACAAGACCAAAGTTCAATTCTTTTCTGGCTTGTCCAAAAACATTTGCAAAATTCAACATTAATGCAAAAACAAATAATAAAGTGGTTTTTTTCATGATTTTTTTATTAAAAGGTTATACACAAATATAAGGGTATTTGTGTAATGAAAATAAGTTAAAACACACAAAATTTATTTAAATATTAAAAATAGTTGATAACAATAACGCAAGTCTTTATAAAATAAGTTTGCTTTTTTGGTTCAAATTACCTTTGCTGTTTAAATAATTTCTTTTAAATGGTAAAATTCAACCCAAGAACAATATTTCTTCCCATATTCGGAATGCCATCTGTTTTTAATCGGGAAAGATGTGCTGTATATTCTTTGTCCAATAAATTATTGCCATTCAAGTTGATGTCGAAAGTCGTTTTTCCTAATTTCACTTTTCCGCCTAAACCAAGATTCAAGAAAGTGTAGCCATTTGATTTTGTCTCGAAACCGCTTACATTTTTTTGATTAAAGGTTGTTGAAACATTTAAAGTGGCAAAGCCGTCTTCCAACCAGTTTTTAATCTTGAACTCGGTTCGAATGGTGTTGTTCCAGTTGTTTGCAGGAATTAACGGCAAGTAATCGCCATCTTGTTTTTTGCCGGTAACGGTTTCAAAACTGGTTTCATAATGCAACCAATCCAACGGATGTGGATGAAAATGAAGTCCTATTTCTCCACCAAATAATTTGGCGTCATTTTGAATATAATCGAAAATGGCGTTCTCGTCAATGATTTCCCCAGTTGGTGAAGTGTAAATATAATTGTTGATGTGGTTGTAAAATCCGTTGGCGAAAAACTCGACATGGCTGCTTTTGTATTCCAAATTAAGGTCTGTTTGTATGTTTTGCTCCGTTTTCAAATCGGGGTTTCCCACTTCATAGCGATTGGTTCCTTCGTGAACGCCGTTTGAAGTCAGTTCGGCCAAATTGGGTGCCCTGAATCCGGAAGCCAAATTCATTCGTAAAGCCAATTTTTTGGACAAATTTGTTTTGTAACCCAAAGAGGCATTAAAACTGTCATAAGATTTATCAAGTGCTCCAAACGAACCTTCTTCGCCCGGAGTTCCGTGTGCCGTTGTTGTTGTTTTTCTATTGTCGAAACGCAATCCCGCTTGCAATACATTCGATTTCCATTCGTAATTTCCGGTTCCGAAAAATCCGAAATCATTGGTTGTAGCATCGGGAATTAAATATTCTTCCCCCGAATTGGCATTGGTTTGATGCATTCCTTGAACACCAAGGATGGATTCGAATTTACCCATTTTTGGGAAATGGTATTTCGCATCGTAGTTGAATGTTTTCAATTTCATGTGCAAAACAGCAACATCGCTGTCTTCAAATTCGCTTCGGTCATTCGAGATATAACCCAAATCGACATCTAGTTTGGATTTTTGGAAAAAGAAAACGTTGTTCAAACTCAACAAATGATTGAAAACACCTTGTTTGGGATATTCCGTTTTTTTGTTGGTGGTTTGGTTTGCGATGCCTTCCTCTGGAATTCCTAAATCCAAATCATTGTAATTGTAACGAAAAATGCTTGAAAATTTCGAATTGCTGTAACCAATTCCAGTCTTGAAATCGGTTTCATTGTAACGGGTGTTGGTTACTCGGTCACCTTCCCCAGTTTTGTAATCGGAATGCGTGTTGTAGCTTCCGCGAGCCAAGAATTTCCAATTTTCGGTAGAAGTTTTCAATCCCAATGTTGAATTGCTTCCCAAAGTATTGGAGAATAATTTTTGGTTAAAATTAGCTTGAAAAGTATTTGCTGGAGCAAATTTCTCTGGATTAAAATATAAAACTCCGCCCAAAGCGTCCGAGCCATAAAGCAAGGAAGCCGGACCTTTTATGACTTCGACACTTTCAATTCCGGCATCGTTTAATCCCAAACCGTGCTCGTCGCCAAACTGCTGATTTTCGATTCGAACACCTTGTGAATAGACCAAAACGCGGTTGCCGCTCAACCCTCGAATGACGGGTTTACCAATGGAAGTTCCCGTCGAAACTTGTGAAACTCCCGGAATGGTGGCCAATCCTTCAATCAAGGTTGCAGTTCCTTTTTGTTGCAGTTCCTTGACGGTCGAATGTTCCACTTTCATCACGTTTTGTGATTGTATTTTGTTGAAAGCGGTCGAAACAATCACTTCGTCCAATACAAATGGTTTGTTTTTGTGAAGACTGTCTTGTTTGATTTCTTGTGCTTGAATAATAGCCGAAAACCCCACGAATAGGGTAAATATAAATTTTTTCATTTGAAATGATTTTATGAACTATTCAAGAGTTAACTTTTGCCACAAAGACACAAAGTCGCAAATTTTAAATTATGTAGCAGTTTTGGAGCAATTTAAGTACTCCATAAATTCATATTTTTTACGACAATATTGTTTAATCTCTTAATGGTAAATGAACCTGAATAATTACAGTTTTATGATTAAATAGGAAGCGCAAAAAAACTTTGCGTCTTTGTGCCTTTGCGGCAAATATGTTTATACAATAAAACTCGGGGGAGCACGAAGCGCAAAAAGGCTTCCTTTAAAGAATTGGGTAATTTCCCTGGATTTGAAAAAGGAATATCCAGATGGAATGTTGATTTTTTTGAATTCGAAATGATGAATATCCGAAGCAATAAAACTGCTTATGGTAAAATTACAAACAAAACAATGATCGAAATTATGGTGTTGATGCGTGATTTCCTTGCTGGAAGTGTATGCGTGGTGGCATTTTTTTTCGGATAGTTGTTGCGCTAAATGCTCATAACTATGCGCCGATTGAAACAGCATGGCAAACAATACCGCAACTACCAAGAAAAGATTTACTATGACAAATTTCTTTTTCATCCAATGCAAAGGTAGTTATACCCAATAAAAAATCCGGTCAACTTTAACATAATTTAAAGTCAACCGGATTTTATGAAATATTAAAATGGTTTTAAACCAAATTGTGTGCTATTAAATATTCAGCAATTTGAATCGTGTTTGTTGCAGCGCCTTTTCTCAAGTTGTCGGCCACAATCCACATATTCAAGGTGTTGTCTTGGCTTTCGTCACGACGAATACGTCCCACAAATACGTCGTTTTTACCTTCGGCATATTTTGGCATTGGATAAGTAAAAGTGTCCAAATTGTCTTGAACCGTCACACCATCCGTTTGGCTCAAAAGCGTTCTTACTTCGTTTACGTCAAAATCATTGCTGAATTCCACATTTACGGCTTCGCTATGACCACCAACAACCGGTACACGAACTGCGGTAGCCGTAACTTTGATGCTGTCGTCGCTCAAGATTTTTTTAGTTTCTTTAACCAATTTCATCTCTTCTTTGGTATATCCATTTGGTTCGAAAACGTCACATTGAGGAATACAGTTTCGGTTGATTTCGTATTTGTAAACCATGTCGCCTTTTATGCCGGCCACTTCATTTTCGAATTGTTGAACCGCTTTTACTCCAGTTCCAGTGATGGATTGGTAAGTAGAAACAATCACGCGTTTTACATTGTATTTTTTGTGCAAAGGAGCCAAGGCCAAAACCATTTGAATTGTGGAACAGTTTGGATTGGCAATGATTTTATCTTCTTTTGTCAATTCGTTTGCATTGATTTCAGGAACGATCAATTTTTTAGTTGGATCCATTCTCCAAGCCGATGAGTTATCAATAACTGTAGTTCCAGCTGCAGCAAATTTTGGTGCCCAATCCAATGAAGTTTGTCCGCCTGCCGAGAAAACAGCAATTTCTGGTTTCATGTCCACTGCAGTTTGTAAACCAACAACGGTATGCTTTTGTCCTTTGAATTCAATTACTTTACCCACTGATTTTTCAGACGCAACAAGAATTAATTCGGTGTATGGAAAATTTCTTTCTTCTAATACTTTTAACATTATTTCGCCAACCATTCCAGTGGCTCCTACAACTGCAAGTTTCATATTGTGTATTTTTTATTTTTAATATTAATTTCAAAGTACAAAAGTAAGCAATAAGTTATTTAAAACAAGCGCGTTCACAAAAAGTAACAAAATGTTATATTTGTAACAATTACAAAAAAGAACCACGCTGTTGGGCGTGGTTTAGTTAGAATATATAGTGTAGCGGAAATTTATTTTTTCAACAAATCCCTGATTTGTGTTAGCAATTCTTCTTGAGTTGGCCCAGCTGGTACAGCAGGAGCAGCTTCCTTTTTCTTTTTTGTTTTTTCATAAGCTTTTAAAACCATAAAAATACAAAAACCAATAATCACGAAATCGAAAACGGTTTGTATGAAAGCTCCATAATTCAGGGCGACTTCTGCAACGGCGGGAGCTTTTTCAACTCCATTTTCCATTATTGCCGGAATGCCGTCTTGCAGCACGATTTTCAAGTTTTTGAAATCCACTTTTCCTAAAAGCAACCCAATTGGCGGCATTAAAACATCATTTGTAAATGAAGTTACAATTTTTCCAAAAGCACCACCCACAATTACGGCTGTTGCCAAATTTACTATTTCGCCTTTCATCAAAAAGGCCTTAAAATCGCTTACGAATCCCATAATTTTTTTGTTTTTAGGTTTAAATTTAACACGAATATAATTAATTTATTTTAAATTTTTTTATTCGCGATAAAAAACTCGTTTTACCCTTTGGGAAATACTGGTCAAGATTTCATAAGGAATGGTTTGCAATTGTTCAGCGATAAAAGAAACACTTGGGCTTTCGCCAAAAATTATGACGGAATCCCCTTCTTTACAATTGATTTCGGTAATGTCAACCATCAACATATCCATGCAAATACTGCCAACGATGGTTGCTTTTTGATTATTTATTGTCACAAAACCAACTCCATTCCCCCAATGTCTCGAAATTCCGTCGGCATAACCAATTGGGATTGTGGCTATTTTTGTTGGTTTTTCGGCAACAAATCGTCTTCCATAGCCTACGCTTTCGCCAGCTTGAATAGTCCTGATTTGCGAAATAATGGATTTTAAAGTACCCACGTTTTCTAAATATTTTTGTTCCTCGACATCGTTAGAAACGCCATAGAGTCCAATGCCAAGGCGAACCATGTCATATTGTGCTTCCGGAAAATTACTGATTCCCGATGTGTTTAAAATATGGCGAATGGGTTTTATTTGCAATTCAGCCATTAATTTTGAAGACAATTTTTCGAATAAATCAATCTGTGAATGTGCAAAATCTTGATGTTCCAAGTCATCGCTCGTGGCCATATGCGACAAAATACTTTTTACGGTCACGAATTTGTTGTCTTTTAAAACTGCAATTAATTCGTCTAAATTCTCTTCTTCGAAACCCAAACGGTGCATTCCGGTGTCGAGTTTGACGTGAATGGGAAAGTGTTTCAGTTTTCGTTTTTCGGCAATGTTCAAGAAGGCATTCAAGCCTTTCAAACTGTAAATTTCGGGTTCTAATTTATATTGAATGATGGACGAAAAACTGGTTGTTTCTGGATTCATAACCATTATGGGTAAAGTGATTCCAGCATTTTTCAACGAAATTCCTTCATCGGCAAAAGCCACGCCCAAATAATCTACCTTGTGATGTTCGAGTAGTTTGGCAATTTCAAATCCGCCGTTTCCATAACCAAACGCTTTTACCATTACCATCATTTTGGTAGTAGGTTTGAGTTTCGATTTAAAAAAACTAAGATTGTGACTAATGGAATTTAGGTTGATTTCCAGAACGGTTTCGTGTGTTTTCTCTTCTAATGCGGCAACTATTTCTTCAAATTGAAAATGTCTCGCTCCTTTTATTAGAATGGTTTCGTTTACAAAATTCAAATAGTTGAAATTCAGAAAAAAGTCGGCAGTGTTTTTAAAAGTGATGCAGTTGGTAAGCTTGTGTTTAAATGCTGAAATAGTTTCGCCAATTCCAATGACACGATTGATTTTATTATTTTTAATTAATTGGGCAACCTTCGTATATAATTCTTCGTTGGACAAGCCACTTTGAAAAATGTCCGAAAGGATGACCGTTTTGTTTTTGTATTGTTTTTGGCTTTCCAGAAAATCCAAGGCAATTTTCAACGACTGAAAATCTGAACTATAGCTGTCGTCAATAAGTGTCGTATTGTTGATTCCGGTTTTGACTTTCAAACGCATTTCAACCGGATACAGCCATTGCATACGGTTTTGAATCGTTTTCTTGTCGTATTTAAAACTCAATAAAACCATCAAGCAAGTAACGGCATTTTCAATTGAAGCTTCATCCTGAAAAGGAATTTGTATGTCGAAATTGTCTTTGCCATAGCGAATTTGCAAAATCGTTTTGTCTTCAATGGCTTTTCTTCTGACAAAAACATCGGCTGTTTCATCACTGTAACTCCAGGAAAAAGCTTTTATATTGGATTCGATAAGAGCATCAATAATTTTATTTTTTTGATATATGATTAGCTTCGAATGTTTGAAAAGTTTTAGTTTTTCCTTGATTTTTTTCTCCAAATCTTCAAAACCTTCGTCGTGCGCCGTACCAATATTGGTTATGATTCCAATGGTTGGTTTGATGATGGTTTCCAGTTTTTCCATCTCGTTCATTTTCGAGATTCCCGCTTCAAAAATGCCCAGATTGTGCTTGTCATTAATCGAAATTACCGATAAAGGAACGCCCACTTGAGAATTATAGCTTTTGGGACTTCGGATGATGTTGAAATCTGGATTTAATAGAAAGTTCAACCATTCTTTGACGATGGTTTTTCCGTTGCTTCCCGTCAATCCAAAAACGGGGAACTTAAAAAGACTTCGGTAGTAAGCCGCATAGCGTTGCAATGCATCCAAGGTGTTTTCGACGACCAAAAAAGTGGCTTTGCCTGTTAATCCTTCCGGAATGTGGGTAACCACAAAGCAGCGAACGCCTTTTTCGATTAAGGATGAAATGTAAATGTGGGCATCATTATTGGGTCCAACTAGTGCAAAAAACAATGTTTTTTCATTGTTTTGCAAAGAACGGCTATCAATGGAAATAGTGTCAATTGTGCCGTTACTGTCTCCAAACCTTTTGGCGTGGAGAATTTTTTCGATGTTTGGGATAGATAAAGTCAAGGGTCTAACTTTTTGGTATTGAAATTAAGAATTCGGTGGTTGTCATTACTGTTGTTTTCGGAATTTTTGAAATAAAAAAACAGTTGTCGATAACGATTTATTTGTATGTATAAAAGTACAGAATAAAACGGTGTAAGAAAAAAAAAATGGCTTTTTTCTAACGGTTTTTTTTCTTAAGAATGGTTTTTTGGAAAAGAGAGAATTAATCGGTGATTAATTTGAATTTTACAGCTTGAAAAAATAGTTTCGAATCTTTCTCGAAATAGATTCCGTTTTCTTTTTCCTCCAATTTTACTTGGTAGCCATGAATTAGGGCAGTTTGTGCAATAACATTTATTTGGTAAGTAGTACCCGTTTTGTTTGTGCTGGAGATTTTTTGAACAATGCCATTAATCACAACCGATTTTGGGACAATAGTAGCGTTATTTAGTTCAAAACAAACTATATATCCTTTCTCGCTATTCCTGTTATAACTTTTATACGTTTGGTTTTTAATGCCCAAAAGCTGACTGGTACAGGAAAAAAGAAAAAATCCGAAAGAAAGTAATAAAAATCCGGTTTTGAACATACTATTTTTCATAATTTTAAAGTTTTTATAGCTACAAATCTAACTTAAATTATACGATTGATAAATAATGAAATTAAAATATATCATTAAAACACTGCTTGTAGCATTTGTTTTTACTTCTTGCAGCAAGGATTCTGATTCTAATGAAATCACGACTGCCAAACCAGACGAGATTAACAACTTTGTTTGGAAAGCGATGAATTCTTGGTATTACTGGCAACCCAATGTTGCCGATTTGTCTGATAGCAAAATTGCTTCTGCCACGACCTATGCCAATTTTATAAACGGAAAAACGCCCGATGCGCTTTTTTATTCGCTCCTGTATCAAAGAGGAACTGTCGATAGATTTTCTTGGATTGAAAACAGTAATGAAGTAGTGTATGCCTCAAAAATTGCAGAAGTTGAAAAAAGTGGTGGTTTTAGTTATGGAATTTACCCTAAAGACGTATCCAGTATAAATATGGTAGCCTTGATTAACTACATTGTACCTGGTTCGCCAGCAGCTTTGGCGGGATTGAAAAGAGGCGACGTCATTACAAAAATAAATGGAAGCCAGCTTACTTTAAGCAATTATGGACAACTTGATAATTCACAAATAACAGTTACTTTGGCATCTAGCGTGCAATTTACAAGCTCTAGTTTAGTAACTACAGACAAAGTAGCAACTGTAACTCTAACAAAAGCCGATATCGACGAAAACCCTGTTGCTTATTATGAAAAGAAAGTATATGGAGGCAAAAACATTGGCTATTTGGTTTATAATGGTTTTAAATCAGATTATAATGATGAACTCAATGCGGCTTTCGCCAAAATGCAATCGGATGGAATTAACGAATTGGTTTTGGATTTAAGATACAATGGAGGTGGATCATTAGAAACGGCAGTTGCTTTGGCACAAATGATTAATGGCAGTTTTACCAATAAACCTTATGCTTATTTAGATTTTAATGACAAACACAATGATGAAGATGGCTATGAAAACTTTTCCGATAAAGTAAGAATTTTTAACTTGGTTGATAACGAGCCCACTTTTCAGAGAGAAGAAAGTGTCAACAGTCTTGCTTTGACAAAAATATATGCGTTGGTAAGTTTTCAAACGGCTTCTGCCAGTGAACTTACCATACAATGCCTGAAAAAATACATTAACGTAACCACGATAGGAGAAGAAACAACAGGCAAGTTTGTGGGGTCTAATACATTGTACGATTCTCCTGTTTATGATTACACCTCATATGCCAATAGAAGTACCAAACACAAATGGCAATTGCAACCCATAACTTTTTCTTATTACAACAAAGACAAAGACGCAAATCCAACGAATATTGCGCCGGATTACGAAATTAATCCTTACAGTGTTTTCTTGAATCTGGTTGAATTTGGAAACGTAAAAGACCCTTGTTTGAAAAAAGCACTCGAATTGATTACGGGACAAACTATGCGTACTACGGGGAAAAATGTGGACGCCTCGTTTTTTAGAACCGGCAATCTTGCTGCATTCAACCCTACAAACACTGCCAAAGGATTGTATATCGAGGATTTCAAAAGTAGAAAAAAATAATTGATGGTTTGAAAGTTAAAAATCTCAAACACCAAGGGGTTGCAATTTCAATTTAGAAAAAGATATCTTTAAAATACAAAATAAACCCTTTCAGAATTTTGAATACTGAAGGGGTTACTTTTTATTTTTCCTCATTCTTTTTCATCGCATAAAAATAAGCGGCGCGACTCAAGGGTTCGTATTCTTCGATTTCGCCGAGCATCACGAGTTTGTCGTTGTCGGTTTTCCTGAAGCTGTAATTGGCCAGATTTCCTGTTCGGGTGCAAACAGCGTGCACTTTGGTCACGTATTCTGCTGTGGCCATCAGGGCAGGCATTGGGCCAAAAGGATTGCCTTTGAAATCCATATCCAATCCGGCAACGATGACACGAATGCCTTGGTTGGCCAAATCATTGCAGATTTTCACGATTTCGTCGTCAAAAAACTGGGCTTCGTCAATGCCGACCACATCGCAACCTTGTGCCAAAATTGCAATATTGGCCGCGGCTGGAACCGGTGTGGAGCGAATTTCATTAGCATCGTGCGACACCACCATTTCGTCATGATAACGCGTGTCTATTTCGGGTTTGAAGATTTCCACTTTTTGTTTGGCAAATTGCGCTCTCTTAAGTCTGCGAATGAGTTCCTCGGTTTTGCCCGAGAACATTGAACCGCAAATAACTTCGATCCAACCAAATTGTTCTTTATGATTTACTGTGTTTTCGAGAAACATTTTGTATTTTTCGGACTTTAGAAATGAATAATTTTTATTACTTTGTAACGAAAACAAATTTATTAAAAAAGACACACCTTACTCACTATAATTTCAAAAGTTATGAAGAAAAAATTGGAAGCCGACTTGATGAGCATTGCGCACAGGGTATTGCAACTGAAAAACAAATCCGACATCAATCAATTGTGTGTTGAAACGAGGAAATTGTATGAAAAATTGGCAATTTTGCAATTTGTTGAAGAGCATTTTGAAGGAGTGAAACCCACTATTGGTCAAGCCGAAATAGTGGAAAAAATGAAGCAATTTTTTGAAGAAAACCATTTATCGGATAGCAAGCCAATGAAGGTTCAAGAGAAAGTTGTTGTAGATGAAATTGTCGACAAAGAAACAGAAGAAGAATCCATTATTGATGAAATTGTTGTTGATGGAAACCAAGAAAACGAGAAAATTTTTGAGGAAGAAGTAGCTGCCATTGAACCGGAAGAAGAAATTGTTGCGGAATCTTCGGAGGACAAATTAAACGAAGTTGATTTTTTGTCTTCTTTTGAATTAGACGAAGCAGAAAAGGAAGAAAAAGTAGAGGAAGAGCAAATTCAAACGAAACCTGAAGAAGTCCAAATTTCTTTTATAGATTTATTGGGCGGAGATTATACCGAAACTTTGTTTGTAAAAGTGGAAGACAGTGAAGAAAAAGCAAATCCATTGGATTTTGATCTTCCAAAAGAAGCTACACTTCCAAAAGAAACCAATATCCAGAAAATGAGAGAAGAACTTTTGGCTGAAATGGAATTAAATCCAAAAGATATAGAACCTAAACCAGTTTCGCTCAACGAAAAATTGGCGCAAGGAATCAGCATTGATTTGAATGACAGAATCGGCTTCGTGAAAAACCTTTTTGGCAACAGCGACGAAGATTACAACCGTGTTTTAAACCAATTGATTACCTACGACAGTTTTGAGGAAGCGAAAAGTTTTATCGATGACATGGTAAAACCCGATTATGGTGATTGGGAAGGCAAAGAAGATTATGAACAACGTTTTATGGAAATCATCGAGAAAAAATTCGCTTAATGGGTAAATTATACATTGTCCCAACACCGATTGGCAACCTCGAAGACATGACTTTTCGGGCGATTCGAATTCTAAAAGAAGTCGATTTGATTCTTGCCGAAGACACGCGCACCAGCGGAAAATTATTGAAACATTTCGAGATTGGCACGCACATGCACAGCCATCACATGCACAACGAACACAAAACAGTCGAGAACTTGATTTCGCGTTTGAAAGCCGGAGAAACCATTGCCTTGATTTCGGATGCAGGGACGCCGGCGATTTCTGATCCCGGATTTTTGCTGACTCGTGCTTGTGTCGAAAACAAAATTGACGTGGAATGTTTGCCTGGCGCAACGGCTTTTGTACCGGCCTTGGTCAATAGCGGTTTGCCAAATGACCGATTCATTTTCGAAGGTTTTTTGCCTGAAAAAAAAGGAAGACAAACCCGATATTTGGCGCTCGCCGAAGAAACCCGCACGATGATTTTGTATGTTTCGCCACATAAATTGGTGAAAACTCTAGCTGAATTTATCACTTATTTTGGCGAAGACCGACAAATTTGTGTTTCAAGAGAATTGTCAAAACTGCACGAAGAAAATGTTCGAGGAACGGCTCGTGAAGTACTAACTCATTTTGAAAATAAACCACCAAAAGGAGAAATTGTGGTGGTAGTTGGGGGTAAAACGACAACTAAAGAAAATAAAAAACAATCAGAATAATAAATTATATAATGAGCATTACCACTTTTTTAGAAAAATTAAAACAAACACCAACCGCAATTACATTCCCGGAAACTATTGCCGTGATTGAGGAAAATTACGATTTTACTCCAACGACTTTCAGTAATGGAACACAACACAATGAAGCAGGACAAAACTCGGGTTCCTGCAAACTATTTGCTTTTGCCCAATTGCAAAACTTATCCCAAGCCGAAACATTGGCTTGTTTTGGAGCCTATTATTTTGAAGAAGTTTTGGGTGATCCAGAAGGAACCAACCACCAAAATATCCGTAATTTTATAAAATTAGGATGGGATGGAATCCAATTTGAAGGAGAAGCTTTGAGTTTGAAAGCTTAACAATTCGTCATTGCGAGGAACGAAGCAATCTCACTAAATTGCTCAACTTGTTTGCTCTCGTGATAGGATTGCTTCGTTCCTCGCAATGACACTGAAAAAACTTTGCGACCTAGCGTCTTTGCAGCTAATTCTCCACTTCCAAATCCACAAACGTAAAAGTATTTCCGCTAAATAATCCTTTGTCGGATAATTTCAAATCGGGAATCACGAGCAAAGCCATAAACGAAAGCGTCATAAAAGGCGCTTTCAAATTGCTACCTAATTCTTTTGCCATAGCATCAATTTCTTGGTATAATTTCCCGGTTTTCCAACCATTTTTGTCGCTCATGATTCCGGCAACGGGCAAAGCCAGCATTTTGTTTTCGGAACCATTTACAGCACAAACGCCCCCCGTATTTTTGATAATCAAATTGACGGCATTGCAAATTTCCTCGTCAGAAGTTCCCACGACCACAATATTGTGACAATCGTGCGCCACCGAACTGGCAATTGCACCTTTTTTTAACCCAAAATTCTTGATGAAAGCGATGGCCGGTTTTGTGTTTTCATAACGATTGACAACCGCCATTTTCAAGATGTCGTTTTCCGTGTCCGAAACGATTTTTCCATCTACGATTAATGATTGATGATGAAGTTCATTGGTAATCAATTGTCCTTCCAAAGCTTCGATAACCCTTATTTTTGACCCAGAACCCAAAACGGCAAAATCACTGATTTCTTTGGAAGAAATATTGAAATTATTAGGCGTTTCAAACGGCACGTGTTTTACAAACGATTCGCCATTTTTAGCAACTAATTCGCCATTGATGTAAGTTTGTTTTACTTTAAAATTAATCAAATCTTCAACTACAATAAAATCGGCAGCATCGTTTTCTTTTAATAAACCCACGTTCATTTTATAATGATTTACTGGGTTCACGCAAGCGGCTTGCAGGATTTTGAAAAGGTCGATTCCTTTGGCAACAGCCCGAGCACAAAGCAAGTTGATGTGACCTACAATCAAATCGTCGGGATGTTTGTCGTCCGAGCAAAACATTATGTTTTCGTGATTTTCTGGAAGTAAATCGATCAATGCTTCGAAGTTTTTGGCAGCACTTCCTTCGCGAATGAGGACTTTCATTCCAAGAGATAGTTTTTCTTCGGCTTCTTCAAAAGTGAAACATTCGTGGTCGGTAGAAATTCCTGCCGAAATGTATTTTTTTACCGCTTCACCTCTTAATCCTGGAGCATGACCATCGACTGGTTTATTGAAATGTTTTGCCCATTCAATTTTCTTCAAAACTTCGGCATCGTCGAATAAAACTCCGGGATAATTCATCATTTCCGCCAGATAATAAATGTCGGGTGAAGCCATCAATTCCTTGATTCCATTAGAATCGATGACAGCGCCGGCACTTTCGAAAGTGGTCGCTGGAACACAAGATGGAGCACCAAAATGGAATTTCAACGGCACTTTTTTACCATTTTCAATCATGTAATAAACGCCAGCCGTACCCAGAACATTGGCAATTTCGTGCGGGTCGGAAATGGTTGCCACCGTTCCGTGAAGCACGGCAATTTTTGCAAATTCGGAAGGAACGAGCATCGAACTTTCGATATGGATGTGGGAATCGATAAATCCGGGCATAATGTAATGTTGGACATCGTGATTTTTTTCGATTATCGAAATGATTTTTCCGTTTTCGACCGTGATTTCTCCGGCATAAATGCGTCGGTTTTGAATGTCGACAATTTGTCCTTGAATTTGCATTTTGTTTTGATTTTAAAAGCTATTCAAAAGTACCATGATTTTTTTTAGCATTTATTTTTTTGCAGCAGATTCGTAGATTATTTTTTAATTTTAGCCACAGATTAAAAGTATTATCACAGATTTTTATTAAATGGTTTTGTAAAATCTGCGAATCTGCGGTTAATTTTTTTGACCATAAATTAGTTAGCTATTTTTAAACTAAATTTGTCCTATCACACAAAATCGTAATTCGTAATTCTCAAATCGTAATTAATTATGCGTTGGACCATCAAACCAAAACCTTCTGAAGAAAAGGTAAAACTACTTGCTGAAACTTTGAATGTGGAGGAATTTGTGGCAACACTTCTGGTGCAACGCGGCATTGAAACTTTCGAACAAGCCAGACAATTTTTCCGTCCCACTTTAGAAGATCTGCATAATCCATATTTGATGAAGGATATGGATAAAGCGGTTGAACGCATAGAATTGGCGATTGAAAACGGTGAAAATATTCTCGTTTTTGGCGATTATGACGTGGATGGAACAACGGCAGTTTCCTTGGTTTCGTCTTATTTGAAAACCTATTATCCTAATGTTGCCACTTATATTCCAGACCGTTATGACGAAGGTTACGGTGTTTCTTTCAAAGGAATTGATTATGCCGACGACAATGTTTTTTCGCTAATTATTGCCTTGGATTGTGGTATAAAATCGATTGATCACGTGGCTTACGCCAAAGAGAGAAACATCGATTTCATTATTTGTGATCACCATAGACCGGGTGAATTTTTGCCAAAAGCAGTGGCGGTTTTAGATCCAAAGCGTGACGATTGTAATTATCCGTATGATGAATTATGCGGCTGCGGAATTGGTTTTAAATTGATTCAGGCATTGGGCGAAAACCGAAATCAAACCATCGAAGATTTGACTTCGTATCTGGATTTGGTGGCGACAGCTATTGCAGCGGATATTGTTCCGATGACGGGTGAAAATCGGGTTTTGGCTTATTTTGGTTTGCAGGTCATCAACTCCGACCCGAGACCGGGATTCAAGGCTTTGACACATCAAATAAAAAAGAAAACCTTGGATATTACCGACGTGGTTTTTATCATCGCACCCAGAATTAATGCGGCAGGACGAATCAAACACGGAAATCACGCCGTGGAATTGTTGACGGAATTCGATTTTGAGCAAGCCCAACAATTTGCCTCGGAAATTGAAGCTTATAATTCCGAAAGAAAAGATTTGGACAAACAAATTACCAAAGAAGCACTTAGCCAGATTGTAGAGAATAATGAAGAAAAACGTTTTACATCGGTCGTTTTTCAAGAAGATTGGCACAAAGGCGTGATTGGAATCGTGGCTTCGCGATTGATAGAAACCTATTATCGTCCGACCTTGGTTTTTACCAAAAGCGGCAATAAATATGCGGCTTCGGCACGCTCTGTAAAAGGTTTTGATGTCTATAATGCCTTGGAAGCTTGTTCCGAACATTTGGAACAATTTGGCGGACATATGTATGCTGCTGGAATGACTTTGTTGGAAGAAAATTATCTGGCTTTCAAAAATGCTTTCGAAAAAGTGGTCGAAGAAACCATTCATCCCGATATGTTGACGCCGGAAATTTTGATTGATGCCGAAATCAACTTAACGGACATCACTCCAAAACTCATCCGGATTTTGAAACAATTCGAACCTTTTGGGCCACAAAATATGACGCCTGTTTTTCTGACCAAAAATGTGAAAGACACGGGTTATGCCCAAAAATTGGGAGCTGATGAAGAACATTTAAAACTATTTGTACGTCAAAATAGTTCCGAAGGAATGGCGGCCATTGGTTTTGGATTAGGAAATAAAATGGAATTGACAACGAATAAAAAACCGTTCGAAGCAGTGTATTGCATAGACGAGAACGAATGGAATGGTAAAACTTCCGTTCAATTGCGATTGAAAGATATTAAATAGAATACAATTAAATGAAGAAGAAAGATCCTTACGCAGCCCTGCGTTATAAAGAATTCAATATGTTTTTGTTGATGCGATTTGCCATGGTTTTTGCCTGGTCGATGCAATTTATCATTATCGAATGGGAGGTGTATAGTTTGACCAAAAGTGCGCTTTCGTTAGGAATGATTGGATTAATGGAAGTGATTCCGGCGATAGGAATGGCTTTGTTCGCCGGACATATTGTCGATCAAAAGGAAAAAAAAGGAATGCTTCTTAAATGTATTTTGGGATTTTCAATTATTAGTTTTGGCTTGTTTTTATTGACCTGGCCAAGAATTGTAAGTGATTTTTCGACCAACACCATTTTGTATTCCATATACTTTTTGGTCTTTTTAGGAGGATTGGTTCGTGCTTTTTTGGGACCCACCATCTTTTCGTTGATGTCTTTGATTGTTCCTAAAAAAGCCTATCCCAATGCAGCCACTTGGAGTAGTTCGGTTTGGCAAATAGGTTCGGTTGTAGGGCCTGCCGTTGCCGGATTTTCGATTACTTGGATAGGAGTACATTGGTCTATGTGTACTATTTTTGCCTGTTCTATTTTCGCATTGTTGATATTGACACAAATTTCAACCAAGCCTATTTTAAACCCAAAAATTGGTGAACCGATAATGGAAAGTTTGAAGGAAGGAATAAAATTCGTTTATACCAATAAATCTGTTTTGGGAGCTTTAACGCTGGATATGGTGGCAGTTCTTTTTGGTGGAGCCGTGGCACTTTTGCCCATTTTTGCCCAAGATATTTTGAAAGTTGGGCCGGAAGGTTTCGGAATTTTGAGAGCAGCTCCAGCCGTTGGTGCTTTGTTGACGATGTTTGTTTCGGCACATTTGCCTTTTTACAAAAATGCGGGAATCAAGCTTTTGGCGGCTATTTTTGGATTTGGTGTTTGTATTATTGTTTTTGGACTTTCCACTTGGTTTTGGCTATCGGTCTTTGCCTTATTTATGAGCGGTGTTACCGATGGAATTTCGGTGGTGATTCGTCAAACCATTTTGCAACTCAAAACTCCAGACTCAATGCGAGGTCGTGTGGCTGCGGTAAATTCCATATTTGTTGGTTCATCAAATGAATTAGGAGCTTTCGAAAGTGGATTGACGGCCAAATTGATGGGAACGGTTTCTGCAGTTGTTTTTGGCGGAACTATGACTCTCATAATCGTTGTTTTCACTGGAATTAAATTACCGGGTTTTAGAAACTTGGATTTGCAAAAAGATTTGGAAGAACACGAAAATCACAAATAATTGAAACAGAAATTAAATTCGTTAAAAGATAAAACGACCGCTCTTTTGAAGCAAGGTTTAATGCCAAAGGAACTGATTCAGAGCATTATTGTGTCGGGATTAATTTCGATCATTCCGATTCTTGGCGTGAGCACTTTTATGATTACCACTGTTTCGCTGAAGCGAAAATTGAATTTTCCAGTAATGATTTCGCTAAGTTATTTGATGTGGCCTGTGCAAATTTTGATGATAATTCCTTTTATTCGAGTGGGAGAATTTATTTTTTCCGTTCCTCGAAATCGTCACACGGTCGAAGAAATTATCAGTTCCTTTCAAAGCAGTTTTTTTCAAACCCTGAGCCAACTTTCATTTGAATTGTTGTGTGGTTTGGGCGGTTGGTTACTGACGGCTGTTCCTACTGCTGTAGTAGTTTATTGGGTGTCGCTTTTGTATTTGAGAGAGAGAAAAACGCTGTGATCCTGCTTAAATGAATTTATATGTCTTGTGTGGTTAAAGGTTTTTACTCAAACTTCTTCACCTCAAAAGTTTCTCCATCAAAAACACCATAAGTAAAATAAGTGATCCAATCTCCTAGATTCACGTAATTGGAATTCTCGCCAACAGCAACGATCATTGGTAAATGACGATGGCCAAAAACAAGGTAATTGTAATGCTTGGTTTCCAGTTTTCTTTTGGAATACAAAATCAGCCATTCGTTTTCTTCGCCCAGGAATTTCACGTCTTCATCACCGGAAATCAACTTGTTTTTTACGGAAAGATATTGCGCCAGTTTCATTCCAATATCAGGATGAAGCCAACGATAAAGCCATTTGGAGACTGGATGCGTGAATACTTTTTTCATTCGTTTGTAGCCTTTATCACCCGGACCTTTTCCGTCGCCGTGACCAATGAGGAAGGTTTTTCCGTTGAAAGTATATTCTTGGTTGTCGTGATATACGGGAATGTTCAGTTCTTTTTCGAGATAATCGTCCATCCATAAATCGTGGTTGCCTACAAAGAAATAAATGGGAATTCCGCTGTCGCGAATTTCGGCCAATTTGCCCAAAACTCGCACGAAACCTTTAGGAACAACGGTTTTGTATTCGAACCAGAAATCGAATAAATCGCCCAGTAGAAAAATAGCTTCCGCATCTTTTTTGACTTCGTCGAGCCAAGCGACGAATTTTTGTTCTCTGGGAAAACTCAATTCAGGGGTTGGTGCGCCAAAATGCTGGTCGGAGGCGAAATATATTTTTTTGTTGGGCGTGATTTGCATAAAGCTAAAGTAGAGATTTTGAATTACAAATTATCGCTTGCAAACCATTCGGCAAACGAAGATTCGGTTTCTTGTAATTTCAAGGAAAAAAGATTGATGTTTTCGGGTAATCTACTGATGATTCTTTTCGAAAAATCGACTACCATGTTTTCGCTCGTAGGCTGGTAATCTACCAAAATTACGTGGTGACCGCGCGATTTTAATTCTTTGGCCAATTCGATATGAGGTGTAGTTCCGTTGAAAACCGAGGCATGGTCAAACTGGTCGACAATTTCCTCTTTCACGATTTTTTTCAAATCGGTAAAATCGATAACCATTCCAAATTTTGAGTTGTTGCGGTCTGTTATGGGCGTTCCAATTACGGTAACCGACAATTTATAACTGTGTCCATGCACATTTTTGCACTTTCCGTCGTAACCGTAAAGGGCGTGACCGGTTTCGAAACCAAACTGCTTTGTAATCCTGATTTTGCTCATTATATTTTTATTTGAATGCAAATTTAGTGAATCTACTCCTTTCTGTCCGCTTTTTTAGCCCGATAATACATCCAATAGGCAACACCAACCAACAAAACAAAAGGGAGAAACGAACCTATGACGACTCCAATTTGATAACTGTTGTCGGGTGCGACTTTTAATTTTTCTGCAACATTCACTTGTAGTAATGGCAAGATGAGGTACATCATTGTTTATTTTTTAAATTGGGACAATGCTTTTTTCGAGAAATCCGAAAGCACTAATTTTCCTGAAATTTCGGCTCTTTCGTAAAGCAAAGTGTTCCAGTTTTCGGTTCCTTCCCAAAGTGTTTTTTTTATTTCGGTTAATGCCTCGGGATTGAAACCGGCCAGTTTGTTGGCGAAAGCCGCAATTTCTATATCCAATTCGGCTGAAGTTTTAAATACTTTGGCGTACAATCCTTTTTGGTTTGCCCAAGCTGCCGTTTTCCATTCCGTGTCCAAAGTCATTTCGGTCGTGGCACTTTTTCCTATTTTTCGGGTTACGGCAGGTTCTATTACAAAAGGACCAATTCCAATTGCCAATTCCGACAGTTTTATGGCACTTTCATTCGTCGCCAAAGCATAATCGCAAGCGGCTGCAATACCTACTCCGCCACCAACTGCTTTTCCGTGAATTCTTCCGATGATTATTTTCGAACAATTGCGCATTGCATTCAATACATTGGCAAATCCGGAAAAGAATTTTGTGGCTTCGTCTAAATTTGAAACTGCCAAAAGTTCGTCAAAAGAAGCTCCGGCACAAAATGCTCCCGAACCACTGCTTTTTAAAACAATAACCGAAGCTAAATTGTTGTTACTTAGTTTGTTGAGTTCATTCGTCAATCGGTTTAATAAATCACTCGGAAAAGAATTGCTCGCAGGATGCCCAAATTCTAGGGTCGCGATTTTGTTTTCGATTGTGGTGATTAGTAAGCCGTTTGGGTTTTGAGTTGTCATTACACAGATTTTGATGTAAAGTTAAAAATATTAAGGGAAGCAGGATATTTTTTTTAGAAATTTGCATTTTACTTTATTTATGTGTTATATTTGCGCCAGAATTGGGGGATTAGCTCATTTGGCTAGAGCGTCCCGATGAAATCGGGAAGGTAACTGTTCAAAATAAAAAATATTGGGGGATTAGCTCATTTGGCTAGAGCGCTTGCCTGGCAGGCAAGAGGTGGTCGGTTCGAATCCGATATTCTCCACAAAAGACTCAAACATTGTTTGGGTCTTTTTTATTTCTAGTCTTATGTTTTACACTTATATCATTTATTCAAAAGCGATTGATAAATATTATGTTGGTTCTTGTCAAGATATACAAGAGCGGCTTGAAGATCATTTGAACAGCAGAAGTAAATACACCAAACAGGCTAAAGATTGGGAATTAAAGTATTTTGAGACATATTCTTCCAGAAGTGAGGCTTATCAAAGAGAAATGCAAATCAAGAAGATGAAAAGCCGAAAATATATCGAAAATTTGATAGGAAATAAGAGCTAGAGCGTCCCGATGACAATCGGGAAGGTGGTCGGTTCGAATCCGATATTCTCCACAAAAGACTCAAACATTGTTTGGGTCTTTTTTATTTCTACTATCATCAGATTCAAAATTTTTCACGTTTAAGACCTATTTGAATTCGTGCTGAAAGTATCTTCCGTTTTTTGATTTACTTAATTTAACATTTGCTCCAATATGTGTTATATTTTCATATTTTTGCAACAAATGATAAATCTTCAAATGAAAAAAACAATTTTTATTCTGGTTGTTGCAACTGTACTATCTTCGTACGGTCAAAAACAAAAAAACGTGAAATACCCACAAACAAAAAAAGGAGAAACAGTTGATCTGTATTTCGATACCAAAGTCAATGATCCGTATCGTTGGCTCGAAGACGACAAATCGGAGGAAACGGCTGCTTGGGTAAAAGCAGAAAATGAAGTGACTTATGATTATTTGTCAAAGATTCCTTTTAGAAACGAATTAAAAGACAGATTAGAAAAATTATGGAATTATGAAAAAATAGGGTCACCTTCCACCGAAGGAAACTTCTCCTATTTCTTCAAAAATAACGGTTTGCAAAACCAATCCGTTTTGTATCGAAAAGACGCTTCCGGTAAAGAAGAACTTTTTCTGGATCCAAACACTTTTTCCAAGGATGGAACCACTTCTTTGGGCGAAATGGATTTCTCGAAAGACGGTTCCATCTTGGCTTATTCCATTTCGGAAGGCGGTAGCGATTGGAGAAAAGTAATTATTATGGATGCCCTTTCCAAAAAAGTAGTAGAAGATACTTTGGTTGACGTAAAGTTCAGCGGATTGTCCTGGAAAGGAAACGAAGGATTTTTCTATTCCAGTTACGACAAACCAAAAGGGAGCCAATTGTCGGCCAAAACAGACCAACACAAATTGTATTTCCATAAATTGGGAACTTCACAAAAAGAGGACAAGGTAATCTTTGGTGCAGACCAAAAAAGAAGATACGTGGGCGGTAGCGTCACCGATGACGACAACTATTTGGTCATTACGGCCTCTGTTGCCACTTATGGAAATGAATTGTACGTCAAGGATTTAACCAATCCAAACAGTCCTTTGGTTGTCATTGTGGATAATTTCAACAGCGACAGCAATGTTATCGAGAATGATGGCACTAAATTGTACATCGAAACCGACTGGAATGCACCCAACAAACGCATTGTTACGGTTGATGTAAGCAATCCAAAACCCGAAAATTGGAAAGATTTTATTCCTGAAACAGAAAATGTTTTGACGCCTTCCACTTGTGGTGGTTTTTTCTTTGCCAATTACATGAAAGATGCCGTTTCGGTCGTTCAACAATATGATTATTCTGGAAAACTCGTTCGCAATATCCAATTGCCGGGATTGGGAACAGCTACTGGTTTTAGCGGAAAGAAAACAGACAAAACAGTATATTATTCTTTTGCCAATTATATTACGCCCGGAACCATTTATGCCTTGGAACCCCAATCCGGAAAATCGGTGATTTACGAAAAACCAAAAGTGGATTTCAAAAGTGAAGAATATGTTTCCAAACAAGTTTTTTACACATCGAAAGACGGAACCAAAATCCCGATGATGATTACCCACAAAAAAGGATTGAAACTTGACGGCAAGAATCCAACGATACTCTATGCTTATGGCGGTTTCAATATCAGCTTGACGCCAAGTTTCAGCATTGCCAATGCAGTTTGGTTGGAAAATGGTGGAATTTATGCCGTTGCCAACTTGCGAGGTGGTGGCGAATATGGGAAAAAATGGCATGATGCAGGAACCAAAATGCAAAAACAAAATGTGTTCGACGATTTCATCGCCGCCGCCGAATATCTAATCTCCGAAAAATATACGTCATCCAGTTTCCTTGCCATTCGTGGCGGATCAAACGGCGGTTTGCTCGTGGGAGCCACCATGACACAACGTCCCGATTTGATGAAAGTGGCCTTGCCGGCAGTGGGTGTTTTGGATATGTTGCGTTACCATACTTTTACTTCTGGCGCAGGTTGGGCTTATGATTATGGAACTTCCCAAGACAGCAAGGAAATGTTTGAATACATCAAGAAATATTCCCCTGTGCACAATGTGAAAAAAGGAACGCAATATCCTGCCACGATGGTTACAACCGGCGATCATGACGATAGAGTGGTGCCGGCGCACAGTTTTAAATTTGCTGCCGAGTTGCAGGAAAAACAAAGCGGAAGCAATCCAACTTTAATCCGTATCGACGTAAAAGCAGGTCATGGTGCCGGAAAATCGATAGCAGCCACAATTCAGGAAAATGCAGATGTCCAAGCTTTTACTCTTTATAATATGGGATTCACGGCATTGCCTAAAACTGTGATTTTGTCGTCGCCAGAGATGAAATAATTCCACGATTTATTGAAGATGCCTTTTTGATTTAGGTTTTCTTCACCAACAAAAACCGCAAATCTTTTTCGAAAATTTGCGGTTTTTTGTTTTTAATTGGTTCACCATAAAATTGAACTATTTGAAATCTTCCTCAAACAGCAATTCTGCCAATCGATTGTCTCTTTGATAAACGTCTCTATAAAAATTAATCATTCCAGAATCATCAACCCAAGCCGTGAAATAGCCAATATAAACCGGTATTTTCTTTTTCAGGTAACAGGTTGTTTCAACGCCACCGTTCATGGCGGCATCTATCCGGTCAACAGGCCAATCTGGGTAGTCTTTTAAAATCAAAATAGCCAATTCTTTGGCTTTGTCCATATTGATGCATCCGTGACTAAACAACCGAACTTCGGTGTCAAACAATGATTTGACGGGCGTGTCATGCAAATAAATACTATTCGAATTCGGAAACATGAACTTGACTAATCCCAAGGAGTTTCTTGGGCCAGGTTTTTGCCTAACATTGCCATTGTTCCATTCCATGTTATGGGAAGCCAAATAATTTTTGTCACGCTCCATGGCGAATTTTAATTCGTTTTCGATGATGCTTCTGGGGACATTCCAATACGGGCTAAACACAATGTGGCTTATATTGCCGCTAAAGATTACCGTTTCGGTCATAATTTTACCCACAAACACTCTCGATTCCAATTCTTTTATACCATTTCTTCGGTATATTAATTTAAAAGACGGGATATTTATCACGATAAATTCATCGAATTTTGTCAACTCTGGATCAATCCAACGGCAACGTTCCATGTTTACCATAATGGTTTTGATGCGCTCTTCAACGGGCACATTCAGGTGTTCGAGATGTTCTGATTCGATGCGGTAATTTAGTCTAAAGCCATTTCTTTTTTTGTAATTCAAGACTGCGGCCATTAATTCTTCGTCATACCAATTACTTTTGGAATCTTTTTTTAAATCTCCGGTAATGGTGAGTCTTTTCCTGATTTGGCCAATGACTTTCGAGCTGTCATTTGGTTTGTAGTCTTTTATGAACGGATCCATTTTAATGGTATTCCAACCGCCATTTTGTTCTATACGGCGGTATTTTTTCAAGGCTTCCCGCATTTTGTAATATTGTCCCAAAAGCTGGTCTTCATTTTTGTTTAATAACTTGGAATCCACCAATAATGAATCCAGTAAATTCGCATAAGAGAGTTTTTTTCGGGGAATGAACCAGCCAGTTTCCGTTATTTTTTCGGTCTCAATTCCTTTATATACTTTTTCCGCATAATAGACATACATCGACGACAAGAGAATTTCAGTATCGGTTTTTGAAAGTTTTTTGGAGGTTTCTCCGTTGAAAATACTGTTAATTTCATCTTTGTAAGGTAAATTGAATTCTAATCCTTCTTCCTCAAGTCGATTTGCTTTTGAATATAATAGATTGGCAAACTCTATCAACCCTTCTTTGTCGTGCCAAATCCAAGAGTATTTTCGGTTTTTATACAAGGCATTTACCTCGGATTCATAGTCTTTCAGATAAGGATATTTCTTGAAAAAGGCCGATAGAATGGCCTTGCTGACTATTGGTTCTTGAAAAACTTGGCCAGAAGAAATGACGCTGTTCGCACTATTTAGTTTTCTGTTGCCGTAAATAGCTGAAATTGAAAAAAGCAACAACATAATTACAAGGGCCAAAACAAGTTTTTTCATGGCGTAATTATTTTATACAAAGATAGAAAATATATAAATTACTCGAAAAAAAACACTATTATTGATGTGATTAATAGCTGTTTACCATGACGCATCCAGAATATCTCCAACTTTCCGCCGATTTGCAGCAGTTGTTAAAAACGATTCCGCTTCATTGGGGCGCCATTCAAAATGATGGGATGGATTGTAAAGTAAAGATGTTCCAAATTCATTCTTTTGCCGAGTTGGAAATCCGAATCCAAAACCTGTCGGAAGACGATAAGAATTATTTTCGGAGAAGATGGTTTTTGTGGAAATGTGCCCAATGCGACGAACATATTTTCTGCACAAACCAGAATGTTACACCAAATCCCAATCCGAAAGATCAAGATTACGATATCGAATTCAACGGAAATCCAGAATTAAGATTCGATGTCAAAGGAACGGTGATTCCAAAGAAATTCAGAGACAAAATTGATGCAGTAATTCTAGATCCGACCGAGATGGTTCGGTTTTTCTACGAAAAGCAGAGTCGTGGCGTTCGCGACCATGTGCAAAACCGCTTGTTCATCGTTCATCATTCTTTTAGAAGTCCGGAACGGGAAATGGTTTTGCGTTGTCATTGGGAATATAAGAAGGATTTATACAAAGAATATGCTTCCAAAATTTCGGCAACATCCAGTTTTATTACGTACCAAAACATAAAATCCGGTATCGTGTTTCTTTTCGAAAATTTAGACAAATCGATTTCCCATAAATTTTTTTAGCAGTTTGATTTTTGTAAATTGCGCCAAATAAACCTAATCATTTTGGACAAAGAACCACAAAATAATTCCTTCTACGGCATCACCGAAATTTCCGAAAAACTCGGGGTTTCCCAAAAACTCGTCCGAAGACACATCGCGAGCGGAGCTTTGCAATCGACCAAAATTGGCGGAGTTTACAAGATTCCCGTGCAATCCTTGGATGATTTCATGAATGATATCGAGATAAAAAATGAAGAATTATTGGCATCTGATTCTCCAAAAGAAAAATCTAAAAGCATTACAAAATCGACCAATAATTACAAAAACAATTCCAAAGACGACGTCAATTGGGTTGATATTGTGGAAGATTGGGAGAATCCAAAAAAATCAAAACTCACCTTTGTTGACTTGTTTTCGGGAGCAGGAGGAATAACAAAAGGCTTTGAAATGGCGGGATTGAATGGCGTTTGCGGACTCGATTGGTTCGAAGCAGCCGGAAAAACGTATAGAAGAAATTTCAACCATCCATTCATAGAAGGCGACATCAAATCGCCAGAAAAGAAAGCGGAATTTTATGCCACCGTAAAAAAAGGACTCAAAGGAAGACCATTAAATATCGTGGCTGGCGGATTCCCGTGCCAGGGATTTTCAATGGCCGGAAACCGAATTGTTGACGACCCCAGAAATTCACTCTACAAAGAATTGTTGGAAATCGTGACGACCCTGAATCCCGAATTCGTGGTTTGCGAAAACGTGGTCGGCATTCGTTCGATGCACAAAGGCAAAGTCGAAGAAATGATAATCAACGATTTCAAGGCTGCCGGTTACGAAATGAAAGTGACTGTTTTGCGCGCCGCCGATTATGGAGTTCCCCAAAAAAGAGACCGCGTAATTTTTATGGGCAATCGCATCGATAAAACTAATTTTCACCCAAAACCTTTTTTAAAACCTACAGAATATATTACCACAGGTCAAGCCATTGGTGACTTGATGCAAATGGGCGACAATCCTGATTTTAATCATGTTCAAACCAAGCATCGTCCTGACATGGCCGAAAGAATGTTGCAACTCGAAGAAGGCAAAAGTCTCTATAAAGGCTATTCCGATGCCTGGAAAAAATGTCCTTGGAACGAGGCTTCCTGCACCATCAAAGAAAACCACGGCGGCGTAAACGTGCATCCCAAATTGCCAAGAGTCTTGACGGCAAGGGAAATGGCAAGAATTCAATCTTTTCCCGATGATTTTATTTTTGAAGGCCCAAAAAACAAACAATTGGTGCAATTGGGCAATGCCGTTCCTCCTTTATTGTCGAAAGCGATTGGTTTGGCAATTCGAAAATCCTATGATTTGATATGATAAACCGCATAAAACCGCTAACTTTGAACTAGGTTTTAAATCCATTTTTATGGACAATCTAACTTCAATCCAGCGTTCCAAAATTATGCAGGCCATTCGCAGCACCAATACCAAGGACGAAGTTCGTTTGGCAAAAGCCTTGTGGCATCTGGGTTATCGGTATCGAAAAAACAACCGGAAAGTTTTTGGCACGCCCGACCTCACCTTCAAAAAACTCAAGATTGCCATCTTCGTTGACAGCGAATTTTTCCACGGCAAAGATTGGGAAACCCAAAAAAATCGATTCAAGAGCAATCAAGAGTTTTGGCAAAATAAAATCGAAAGGAACATGCAGCGCGACATCGAAGTCAGTAATTATTTGATGGAACAAGGCTGGACCGTAATTCGTTTTTGGAGCTCCGAGATTAAAAAAAATTTGGAGGAATGCATTGCCAAGATTCAAACGGAGATTGTCTTGAAACGGGAATAGAATCAATTAATTTTTTTCATAATGTTTTATTAAAGGGACTATTTTTATGGAAAAAGAGTCCTAAATTTGAGAAAAACAATAAATAATCACTTATGAAAATTCAATTTAATACAGACAAAAACATAGAAGGTCACGAAAGATTAGAAACATTTTTTGCTGGGGAACTAGAAAAAGACCTGGCTCGTTTTGAGGACAAAATTACTCGCATCGAGGTGCATCTTGGAGACGAAAACAGCGATAAGGGAGGCGTAAACGACAAACGTTGCTTGATAGAAGCTCGCCCTGCAAAACTGCAACCCGTAGCCGTTACCGCTCATGCAGACACGATTGAAAAAGCCTTTTTTTTGGCGGCCGAAAAAATAAAGAAAACCTTGACTACCACTTTTGAAAAACAGAGTGCGTATTAAGAATATCGTTTTTCAGGTTAATTGTTAATTCAGATCAAGCAGTCTCAAGGAAATCTTTAGACTGCTTTTTTTATGGCATAAAAGGTAAATATTTGTTTTGGATAGTCAAATTTGTTAAATTATTTCCTTTAATCTTATAAGGTTTTCATTATCTTTATGTTAAAATAAACACAAAAAATATGAAAAGCTATTTTGCCAAAGCCAAAAGTTTCTTTTCGACCAAAGGTTTTAAAAGAGCATTCAAGATAATTGGGTTTTTCTTTATTGGATTGTTTGCCTTGATATTGATTAGTGCTGTTGGCTTGCGGATTTATTTTGAAAGAAATAAAACGGAAATAGTAAAAAAAATCAACACCCAAATCAACGACAATATTCTGGGAGAAGCCAAAATTGGCGACATAGGATACAAGTTCTTGATCGGATTTCCCAATTTTACCGTGGTTTTGAAAGATGTGGAACTAAAGGACAGTTTGTTTGCCATTCATAAACGTCCCGTGCTGAAAGCGGGCGAAATCGAGGTGCGTTTGAATGTTCTGGCTTTGTTGAAAAAAGAAGTCAATATCCACAAAATTGTCATCAACGATGCTACTATTGATTTGTATAAGGACAAAAATGGAGTCAGCAATTCCAATATCTTCAAGCCCAAAAATAAAAAACCAAAAACAGAAAGCACCACCACGACTTCCATTGATGAGGTAGTCTTGAAAAACGTTAATTTTATATCGGAAAATCAACAAGGGAACAAGTTGTTTTATTTTCATATAGAGTCTTTGAAAAGTAAAATAGACTACTCGGACGAAGGTTGGAAAACGGACGTTCGTCTGAAAACCTTTGCCAAAAGTCTGGCGTTTAACACCCAAAAAGGAAGCTTTGTGAAAGACAAAGAAATTGACGGCAACTTGTCTGTCGATTTTTCGAAAGCACGAAACCAGATAAGTGTCGTTGCCGACAAATTGGAAATAGGCGGAGACCCTTTCAAGATCAAGGCTCATTTCAACATTGGAAAAGGAAATTCACTGTTTGATATTGACATCAAGACCAAAATATTGTGGCGCAACGCTTCTAATTTATTGTCCAACAACATTAGTTCCAAACTTAACAAGTTTGATTTGAAAGTGCCTCTCGAAGCTTCTTGCCTCATAAAAGGCGACATGAGAGTGAAAGGCGATCCCGAAATTTTGGTCAATGCCGTGATAAAAGACGACGAACTGAAGACTTCTTACGGTGCAGTTGCCAATTGCAGTTTTAACGGAAAATTCACCAATAATTATAAAAATGGATTGGGTTGTAATGATGCCAATTCTGCCGTTATTGTCACTGATTTTAAAGGAGAACACAAAGAAATTCCGTTAAGCATCCCATCGGCAATCATCAATAATCTGGAGAAACCGGTGGCGACGGGCAAATTCAATTCAGAATATGACGTGGTCAAGATGAAAAACTTGATTAATGAAGATTTTATCAAATTCCATGAAGGAAGGGCCAAAGTAAATCTTGATTTCAAGGTTGATATTGTTGACCTAAGGTTGAATAAACCCCATTTTACCGGAAATATCATCATCAATGACGTGAGTCTTTATTATAAGCCAAAAAATATGAATCTTCAAAAAACAAACATTGAACTTCATTTTACCGAACAGGCTTTGCTGATAAACAAGATTAAATATCAAAACCAAAAAAACACTGTTTTTATGGAAGGAAGAGTGGATAATTTCCTCAATTTGTATTATGATGCGCCCGAAAAAATGACCGTCAATTGGAAGATTTACAGTCCGTTTCTTGATATTAAACAAATAATTGGCGTTTTGTCCTACCACGATAAATCCGTTCCCCAAAAAACCAAGACTAAAACACAATCTTCTGGGCAATTGCAAGAAGTGTTCAGCAAATCAAAAGTTAATCTCGATTTACGGGTCGATAAATTGTCCTATAATAAAATGTTGGGAAACCAGTTTAAGGTTGATATTGCCATAAACAACGGTGGTTTGTATGTCAAAAACGGATCAATGCAAGGTTTGACAGGGAGTTCCATTTATTTTGATGCGCAACTGGTTCCCAAAAATGGATTGGTGTTTTTCAAATCGAACATCAACTTGAAAGATGGGGAAATTTCAAGATTTTTGGCCTCGTTCAATAATTTTGGCATAAAATCTTTTAGCCCAAACAGCATTAAAGGAAAACTTTCGCTCACGACTTCACTTACGGGAACTCTTAATCCGGAAAGGGATTTAATCAAAAGTTCCATTAAGGGAGACGTGAAATTTGATGTAAAAAACGGAACACTGATTAATTTTGAACCAATCCAAAAAATAGGGAAAGTAGCTATATCAAATAGGGACGTGAGCCATATTACTTTCAGTGATTTGTACGCCATTGCAACAATAAATGGAGAGAAAATAAATGTCAAAGAATTAAAAGTGAGTTCGAATGTCCTGAATATTGATGTAAATGGGATGTATTCATTGTCTGGTCAAGGAACCAATTTAGCCGTAAAAATTCCTTTGCGAAACCCAAAAGACGATTACAAGATTGCAAATCAAAAGGAAAGAGACGAACTCAGATACAAAGGAATCGTCTTGAACTTGCTCGTGGTTGACGGAAAAAATGGCGAAACTAAAATTAAATTAGGCAAACCATCCGAAGAAGCACCCAAGGAAAAGCAAAAAAGGAAAAAGAAATAGTATTTTATGCCGGCTCGGGATTCTGTCTTATATATTTCCTTAATTTTGCCAGCCAAGACCTTTAGGTCGAATTGTACGAAGTAAAAATATTTTATAAAAGCGTGGGAAGTAAAAACAAGTTAAAGAGATTCAAGGAAAACGAAACATTCAACAATGTTTTTCAACCTTCAAGAGAAGAAGTGGTAGGCGATTTGTTTCCGCTCAGAGGCAAATGGAACGCCGATTTTTTCAAAAATGATAATCCAATTGTTATTGAATTGGGTTGTGGAAAAGGCGAATATTCCGTTGGTCTGGCCGAAAGATATCCCAACAAAAACTTCGTGGGAATCGACATTAAGGGCGCGCGTTTTTGGCGTGGAGCCAAGACTGCCGTGGAAACCGGTTTGCATAACGTGGCTTTCATTCGTACCCAAATCGAATTAATCAACCACATTTTTGCCGAAAACGAAGTCGATGAAATCTGGATTACTTTTCCGGATCCGCAAATAAAATACAAACGCACCAAACACAGAATGACCAACTCGGAATTTCTGCAATTGTATAAAAAAATCCTCAAAAAAGACGGCGTTGTCAATCTGAAAACCGACAGCGAATTTATGCACGGGTACACCCTTGGATTGTTGCACGGCGAAGGTCACGAGGTGTTGTATGCCAACCATAATGTCTATGTAAACGAAGGAAGTCCGGAGGAAGTCACTGCTTTCCAGACCTTTTACGAAAAACAATATTTGGAAATTAACAAAGCAATTACGTATATTCGATTCAAAATTAAGGAATAGTCATTTTTCAACGCTTATACATCATAAATGATTTATATATCGCCATTGTTTTTCGGTTTTATTAGTGCTTTTATAGGGATTATTCCACCGGGATTGATCAATATGACTGCCGCAAAAGTAAACCATAAAGAAGGAAAACGGAATGCGTTATGGTTTGTTTTGGGAGCGATTCTGGTTATTTGTTTCCAAGTTTTTTTCGCCATTTTTTTTGCAAAGATTATAAACCGCCGTCCGGATTTAGTCACGTTTTTGCGCGAAATAGGATTCGGCATATTTACGGCCTTGACCATTTATTTTTTATGGATTGCGAAAAAGCCGAAAAGCAAATCAAAAAAATTGAAAAAAAACAGTAAAACCAAAAGGTTTTTTCTGGGAATGTTGCTTTCGGCACTCAACTTTTTCCCCATTCCCTATTATGTTTTTGTCAGCATATTTCTTGCTTCATACAAGCTTTTTTCATTCGACACGACATCCATTTTTATTTTCGTGAACGGTGTCGTGGCAGGTTCGTTTCTGGTTTTCTATTTTTATATTTCCTTTTTCGACAGGATTGAAAATAAAAGAGATTATATTATGAAAAACATGAACACCATCATTGGGAGCATTACAGCATTGATTTCAATTCTTACATTGATCAATATCATCAATTACTATTGGTAAAAATGACTGCGCCAAACGACAATTTTTTCGAAAGAGTTTATGCCGTCGCCCGACAAATTCCTTATGGTAGGGTTACTTCCTATGGTGCTATTGCAAAAGCTGTGGGAACAGCCCGCTCTGCCCGAATGGTAGGCTGGGCAATGAATGCTTGCCATAATCTAGAAGACGTGCCGGCACATCGGGTCGTGAACAGAAAAGGATTGCTTACCGGGAAACATCATTTTGACGGCACTAATCTAATGCAACAATTGCTGGAAAGCGAAGGAATTGTCGTGGTGGACAACCAGATTGTCGATTTCAAAAAACATTTTTGGGAACCGGAAGTGAGTGCTGGGTAATTTGTTTTTTTGCTTGAAGAATTGAAATAACGGGTTTCAATCATTAATAGGCAAATCAACTTTTCTGACATACCAATACCCGTATTCGTATTCAAAAGTCATGCTCCCATTTCCTGAATAGTTGATTTTGGCATCTGTTCCTTTAATTTTTGCCCAAAAATCGATGTTGAATTCCACTTTTGCATTTTGTTCGTCGAAAACTATATTCTTGAATTCAAAAAACTGGATTTTAAATGTTTTGAATAACGATCTAAAAGTGTTTAATTCTTCGTGATTTGAAGCGTCTTTACTATGATAATCATCATAAAAACTAGATTTTGTATTGAAGAACATTTTCAAAAAATCTTCAGTTGCATGCTTTAAATCGTACTCGTGATTTTGGTGAAAATCCTCGTAAATAAAATTGGTTACCATTCCGGGAACACTTATGTCGTCAATTTCATGAAGAAATAGCTCATCGGTTATGAAATTGTAAATCAAGCGATTGTTGTTTTCGTAATTGGCAAGAACTTCCAGGGCGAGTCCGTTTTGATTCATTAAATCCATAATTCGTTCCAATTCAATACTAATTTCTTCGTCAGACAAGGTTGTGCCGATTTTGAATTTAGGACTGCCTATTTTCTCGAAAACAGAAATTGGTTTGGCATTTTGGAAAGCTTTTTCAAAATTGGAAACATAATCCAAAAACTGACCCTCAATTTCTGGAGGCAAATTGCTGTTGGTGTTTTTAGAAAAGTCCATGCCGTATTCCAGATCGAGTTTAAGTTTTTTAAACTCGTTCTCTTCTTCAATGCTTAATTTTGGAAGTTCTTTTTCGCTGTCGTCTTCTTTATTCATTGTTGTTTTTTTTAACGATTTCGGTCATTCTCAAAATATAGTCTTCTATGGGTTCTCCTTCTAAGATCGGGATATGTTCCAGTACACTGCTCAAACTGTTTATCAAATTTGAATATCGGTTGAAGATTTCTTCGAGTAATTTTTCGTCTCTGGTTTCCCAAAATTGACCTTCATCCGTGAAAGTGTTGTTTGGAAAAGCTTCGTCAAAAATCGAAAATTTCCATTTATTTGCGATGCAAATATCTGTAACTTCTTCAATCAATTTTTTTAAAGATTGTGGTTTTTTTAGTTTGCCTTTGTAATGAAAACTTAAGCCCATATTTTCTTGTTTGACAATCATAAATGAACGAATTTTTGTAATTATTTCCAAATTTTTTTTTAATTTTCAAATAATTGCAAATTCTTCATCCTTTTGCATTCTGGCTATCAAACATTGCGCCTTTTAAACTTTGCCGTTTCGGTACTTCTTTACTATCTTTGTAATCTAAAATCAGTTTAAATAAACATAATATTTCAATTGAATAATCATCAGTTGAAAACATACACAGCACATGAAATTAGATAGAAAAGAAATACTTAAAGCATTAGAAACCATTACCGTTGCCGGTGAAGGTAAAAATATGGTGGAAAGCGGTGCGATTGCTAACGTTGTCACTTTTGGTGATGAGGTTGTTGTAGATTTAGTATTGCATGCTCCGGCTTTGCACATCCGAAAAAGAGCCGAAGAAGACATCAATAAAACTATTTTGGAAAAGGTTTCGGCTGAGGCCAAAGTCAAAATCAATGTCAAAATTGAAACTCCGGAAAAAGTGGAAATTAAAGGAAAAGCAATTCCTGGAATACAAAATATTATCGCAGTTGCCTCTGGAAAAGGAGGAGTTGGAAAATCTACCGTTACGGCAAATTTGGCAGTATCGCTAGCGAAAATGGGATTCTCGGTAGGAATTCTTGATGCCGATATTTATGGACCGTCAATGCCCATCATGTTTGACGTGGAAACTGCAAAACCACTTTCTGTTGAGGTGGATGGAAAATCAAAAATGAAACCTATCGAAAATTACGATGTCAAAATACTTTCGATAGGATTTTTTACTTCTCCGAGTCAAGCCGTTATGTGGCGTGGGCCAATGGCGGCAAAAGCATTAAACCAAATGATTTTTGATGCCGATTGGGGCGAGTTAGACTTTTTGTTAATCGATTTGCCACCAGGAACAGGAGATATTCATTTGTCCATCGTTCAATCTTTGCCAATAACGGGTGCGGTTGTCGTGAGTACACCACAAGCCGTGGCACTTGCTGATGCCAAGAAAGGTGTTGCCATGTTCATGTCTGAAGCCATAAATGTTCCTGTTTTGGGAATTATTGAAAATATGGCTTATTTCACGCCGGAAGAATTGCCTAACAATAAATATTACATCTTCGGAAAAGAAGGTGCCAAAAATCTTGCAGAAGATTTAGCCGTTCCATTTTTGGGAGAAGTTCCAATTGTGCAATCTATTCGTGAAGCCGGCGATTTTGGTCGTCCAGCAGCCCTGCAAACGGGTTCGATTATAGAAACTGTTTTTGAGAACATTACCCGAAACGTAGTCCAAGAAGTAGTAAGCAGAAACGAAAATTTGCCTGCTACCGAAGCCGTAAAAATAACAACAATGGCAGGTTGTTCATCAGTAAAAAAATAATCCTGAAATTCACCTAAATGGTGATTAAAATATAAAAATGACAACAGAAGAAATTACCAATAATGTGCTAAAGGCGCTTGAAGAAATCAGGCCTTTTTTGAATTCTGACGGTGGCGACATTAAACTCATCTCCATCGAAGATGATAAACATGTAAAAGTTCGTCTTGAAGGAGCATGTACCAGTTGTAGCGTGAGTCACATGACATTGAGAGCCGGTGTGGAAACCACCATCAAAAAATATGCTCCAGAAATAGAAACTGTTGTCAATATTGCCTAGGAAATCAAGGTTTAATCCTGTTTTCAATGCATCAAAACACAAGCAAATATACATTACCCCAATTCCTAGCGATTAAATAATGGACGTATTAATAAAAATAAAAGACCGAGAAGGAGCTGTACATGAACTGCAAGCTCCAACTGATATGGCAATGAATATTATGGAACTTTGCAAAGCCTACGAGCTTCCTGTAGAGGGAACTTGTGGCGGAATGGCAATGTGTGCATCTTGTCAGTGCTATGTTCTTAACAAAGTGGAGTTGCCTTCAATGGGTGACGATGAAGAAGCCATGCTTTCAGAAGCTTTCCATGTGAAACCAAATAGCCGTTTGGGTTGTCAAATCCCTATTACCATGGATTTGGAAGGTCTAGAATTAGAATTGGCACCTGAATAATAAAACGCTTGTTTTAAGAAATTAGTTTTTCTGAATCTTGCAGTTTTTTGCCAAAAAATCCAAAACCTAGACTATTTTAATTCCAAGCCAATATTTCGATATGGATATATCAGTAAAAATCACAGACCGAAGAGGTCAAACTCACGAAGTAAAAGTTCCAACAGATATGGGGCTGAACATGATGCAAGTGGTTCAAGCTTATGAACTGGAGCCATTTGGAACCGTTGGGATGTGTGGAGGAAAGCTAATGTGTCCTACCTGCCAATGTTACGTTCAAAACGAGGTTAACTTACCGGAAAAAAGAGAAGAAGAATTGGGCACACTTTCCAGATTATTGCACGTGAAATCCAATAGTCGTTTGAGTTGCCAGATTCCCGTTACCAAAGAATTGGACGGAATAGAAATAGAACTGGCACCGTTGTTTTAGGTAGCAAAAATTCATAAAAAAAGGCTTTTCAGAGATGAAAAGCCTTTTTTTGTTTATTTTCAATGGATTAAGCCATTTCCATCTTCATCATGATTTGCTCTTCAATGGCATTCCAAAGCCCGATGCGTTTTTCTAGAGCCAATACGGAAACAGCTTCCGCTTCTGCCCATTTTTGCGCATCGGTTCCGCAAAGTTCCGAAATCATTTTCATTGCCATTGGGCCATGTTCATCAGCGTCCAATTCTATATGTCTTTCAAAATAATAAATTAATTTGCTTAAATCGGTTTCGGGAAAATTTTCCTGAAAGTTTTTCAAGATTACGGTAAACATACTGGGAATCAAATCCTCTCTTCCAAAGGTGAAGGCGGCCGCAATTTCATGTGTTTTGCCTTCGTCAATAATTCTAAAAGTAAAGTCTAAAAAAGTTTTAATATTGGGGTGCAAGTTGCTTTTTTTGATGGCAACAAATATATTGTGAAGCGAATTAAGTTCTGATAAAAAATGCTCAATGCCGGCGGTGTCTGCGCCACAAGCTTGCATTGCTTCAATATACATTTCATAATGACTTAGGTGGCGACCATCAATCGTCAAGTCGGATTCTTCGGCAAGCACAATTTCATTTATCAAATACCTGATTTCTGGATTTTCTGTGGCAAACCAAGGGGTAGTCGTGCAGGTCAATTTGGCTTGCAAAGCTTTTAACAATGACATAAAATCCCAAACGGCATAAACGTGATTTTCTAAAAAGCAGTTTAAAGACTCGATATTTTTCACCTTTCCGTACAAGGAATGTTGTAGTAGCAGTTTTTTTTGCGGTTGGATTCTACGGTTTATTGTTGCAATCTTCATATTTTAATTTTTTATAAATATAAAAAAGCTTCTCGTTTCCAAGAAGCATTTACTATCGAATTTATGAATAGTTTAATAGTTTTATGCTACTTGAAAGCAGAAATTCCCGTGATGTCCATTCCGGTAATCAATAAATGAATGTCGTGTGTCCCTTCATAAGTTATCACCGATTCTAAATTCATCATGTGACGCATAATCGAATATTCGCCTGTTATTCCCATTCCTCCCAGTATTTGTCTGGCTTCACGGGCAATTTGAATCGCCATGTTCACGTTGTTTCTTTTGGCCATTGATATTTGTGCAGTGGTGGCTTTTCCTTCGTTTCGCAAAACACCCAATCGCCAAGTCAATAATTGAGCTTTGGTGATTTCGGTAATCATTTCGGCCAATTTCTTTTGTTGCAATTGTGTTCCTGCAATGGGTTTGTCAAATTGGATTCTTTCCTTGGCATAACGCAAAGCCGTGTCGTAACAATCCATCGCAGCGCCAATCGCTCCCCAAGCAATACCATAACGAGCCGAATCTAAGCAACCCAAAGGCGCTCCCAATCCTGATTTGTTTGGTAATAAATTTTTTTTTGGCACTTTCACGTTATCAAAAATCAGTTCTCCTGTTGCCGATGCACGAAGTGACCATTTATTATGCGTTTCTGGAGTTGTAAAACCTTGCATTCCACGTTCTACAATTAAACCGTGAATTCTTCCTGTTTCGTCTTTTGCCCAAACGATGGCAATGTCGGCAAAAGGCGCATTCGAAATCCACATTTTGGCACCATTTAATAAATAATGGTCACCCATATCTTTGAAATGGGTAATCATACTGCCTGGATCAGAGCCATAATTGGGTTCGGTCAAGCCAAAGCATCCCATCAATTCTCCCGAAGCCAGTTTGGGTAAATATTTCATTCGTTGTTCCTCGTTTCCGTATTTCCAAATGGGGTACATCACCAAAGATGATTGCACCGAAGCCGTGGATCGAACGCCAGAATCGCCTCTTTCTATTTCTTGCATAATCAAACCGTATGAAATTTGATCCAATCCAGCTCCACCGTATTCTTCAGGAATATAAGGGCCAAAAGCGCCAATCTCAGCCAAACCCTTGATGATTTGTTTCGGAAATTCCGCCTTTTGCGCATAGTCTTCGATGATGGGCGAAATCTCTCGTTTGACCCATTCACGTGCCGCTTGGCGAACCAATTTATGCTCGTCCGTCAATAATTCGTCAAGGTTATAATAATCTGGAGCTTGAAATAAGTCTGGTTTCATAATTGGAAAATTGAGTCTAACAAAGCTACATAAAGAAACAGAACAAATAGGGAAAGTAGTGTGTTTTTACCAAATCCACCATTCCATTTTAACGCCTATATATTGTCCCCAACTTTTTGTCCCACTTTGGGCGAGATATGGAGAGTAGAGATTGTCGGCCGCAAATTGGTTATAATGTGCCACACTATAGACGAATCTAAAATGAGGTCTTTCCCATACATCTCTTTTGGCGGTTGGAACCAATGTGGGGGCGATGGTGAATTTGGTCATTTGCGCAAAATCTTGCGTACCGTCTTTTCGCCAAGCAAAATCGAGTTCGTGCAATAAATGAAGCCAGTTATTGATGTAATACGTTCCTCTTGCGCCAAAAGCGATGTCCTGTTTCTGGTTGAACAACATTTGTTTTCCCAGATAATCGGGTGCTTTGTCGTCGCTGTCGCTGGCACCTTTGCTTTTCGTATAAATGGCATAGCCGTTAAGCGAATATTTTTCGTTGAGGTTCAACAAAAAAGTTTCGGTAAGGGCGATTGAATAGGCTTTCTTGAAACTGTTGGTTTCGAGGTTTGGCGCGCCATAAGTCATATAAGTTCGGCTACTTCCTCCGTCTCCACCATTGGCAATTCCTGTTCCAATTCGAGCACTTACAGCATTAAATGAACCGGGAAGTTTGGTAGAAATGCTTTTGTTGTATTTTGCACCAAGAACAAATCCATAATCGGCTGGATAACTGTATTGTGTGGTGTTGTCTTTGGCGATTCCCGCTGGAAGTCGTTGAAATTCCCCCATTAATTTTACATAACCTTTGCGAATATTTAAAGTATGTTCCAAAATAGAAACATACCTGTTACGCAATCCCAAAGTAGGCGTTCCGTTGACAATATTTAGGTAAAAATTGGGAGGCAATGTCGAGGTTGTATCAATGGAACCCGTAAAAATTACCGAAAATTTGGTGTTTTTGTGTTGTATTCCCACACCTTGACCTGAATGATCATCAAAATAAAAATGGTCAATGATATGAATGTCGTCGTTGCGGAATAATCGGGCTCCAATCCAAACACTCCAATCGCTGCCCATTATGTTTTTGGCTTCGGCAAATAATTCGGGCAAAGCAGTCGTGATGCCGCCAATGGATTTGTTGGATACATTGCCGATTAATTGTCCTTGGGTGGTATAAAAGGCAAATCGTGCCTGAACATTGATTTTGGTGGTGTCTTTGCCGGTATTTGTGGGTTTGAAGTGCATTGCGGTGGCCAATTCCAGATAGTCATTTTCTTCAAATCGTCCTCCTATGGAACCCATTCCGTTTAAATTGAGCGATTGCGGAAAGGCGGCTTCCGTTCCCAGTCCATAACCTATTCCAGCTCGGCCATACGTGCCAAAAGAAAAATTTTTGTTGGAAATAACCGGAGCTTGAGCCAACAATTCCAGTGTTAAAAACAAGGTCAAAAAGAGGGTAAAATTTGTTTTCATATTCTTGATGATGGGTTAGTTTTTATTATGTTATCTAGTTTGAAATAAGTCTGGTTTCATAATTTGAGAATTGAAGGTCTAACAAAGCTACGGAAAGAAATAGAAGAAATTCTGTATTTTTTTTTACTTTTTGATGATGTGTTAAGAGGTTTTTGTTGGTGTTTTTTTTATGTCATGTTGGTTTTGAATAGATATTTTTTCAAAAAAAAACTATTTACTTAAAGACTTGGTTATTGGTTGTTATTTATTTTAAAAAGTGATAAATAAAAAAGCTATTATTCCAATTATACCTAAAATCATTAAAAGTATACTTAGAAGAATAAAAAGTCTTGCAAGTAAATCATATTTTTTAATTTTTACTGCAACAGTTTTAATATCAATTGGAAGGTCTAGGGCTTCTATTTGTTCCATTTTAAGAACACTATTAAAAACGTTAAAAGTGAAAAACTGTGAAGTGAAATTAAAGATTAATGATGTTGCAAGAAATAGACCTGATAGCTTTAAAGAGGTAGTAATTGTAAGTTTCTGTTCATATAAAAACTTCATTAATTCTAAAACTATATAAATTCCTGCTCCACAAACGGTAACAATAAGATAGTCAAATCGTTTTTGAGAGGTTCCGTGGTCTTCTCGACTTCTTTTATAAAGTTCTTTTATATATTCATTTGCTTTCTCAGCAATTTTTTCAGGTTCTTTATTTATTTCCATTTATGTTTTTATTTGGGTGTGTTTTGAAATATACTAAAACTTCTTCTTTTAGTTCATAAAATTTATGAAGCTCTTCTTTTGCATTTTTGGTTTTAATATCGCCAGAAGAATTCATAACTTCAAGCCTATCAGGCAGTCTTGTAAAAGATGTTTTCCCTTCAATTTTTTCCATTTTATAAAGAGGGACTATTGGAATATGTGCAAAAGAATTTCTAATTGAAGACATTTCTTGTATTTTAGAAATTATTTTTTTATCAAAGTCATTAATATTTCGTAGTACTTTAAGTTTTGCGCCCGTTGAAATTATTGAAGAATTTAATAAGATTTTGGTAAATTCTTTTGAGTCTTGAGGATTAAAATATTCAACAATAACTACATCAATTTTTTTTTCAATAAAATTCATACTATCAATTATCCAACCTCTAGTCTCTTCTAAATTAAATTCAGATATATCATCTTTATAGGTTTTCTTAAAAAAATGATTTTCCATAATTATTGTTTTTGTAGCAAATAAACTAACCATTCAAATTTAAGAAAATATTTATAAGTATAAACGGATTTATTTAAAAAAGAACTGTTCTAAATCAGAACTACATCTTCAAATAAAAATCCTTTGTCAAGGCGATATATTCTGGAGTATAAAGGTGTCGCGCGTTTTCGATGACTAATTCATCAATAGGGAAATTTGGAGTTTCATTTCGGCTAAAAGCTAAAAGACTGCGTTTAATTTCGGTGGTTGGGGTTCCTTTTACGCGGGTAATTTTTAGGGGAAATAATTCGTACTCTTTGGCCAAAGCCAGAAAAGATTCTTCTTCCTTGAAAGGAATAATAACGGAGAAGATTCCGTTTTCAGAAAGTAATAAAGCGGCGGCTTCCATCAAATCCTCAAAAGGCATTGCATCTTGAAAACGCGCCAAGTCTCGCTGGTCGTTACTGGATTTGTAATCTTCGCTATAAAAAGGAGGATTGGAAACAATTAAATCGTACTCGTCTTCGGGTTCTTCTACAAATTCGTCCAAGCCGGCGTGAAAACAAAACAAACGGTCGTTCCAAGGGGAATTTTCGAAATTATCCGTAGCTTGTTCGTAGGCATCTTCGTCAATTTCCAAAGCATCGATTTGTTCTGCTGAACTTCTTTGCGCCAACATCAAAGCAATGATTCCGGTTCCCGTTCCAATGTCTAAAATGCTAAAAGGATTATTTTCAACAGTAGTCCAAGCGCCAAGCAAAACACCATCGGTTCCAATTTTCATGGCACAACGATCTTGTTCGAGGGAAAATTGTTTGAATTGGAATTTGGACATAGAGATTTCAGATAGTAGATTAACGAATGCTGATTTCAAATTTCTTAGCAACTGAAAACTGCGATTGAATACTGAACACTTTCTTAAAGGTACATTTCAATCAAACCTTCCGGTAAATCCATGATGATTTTTTTGTTTTCGCGATCCACTTTAACCAAGAAATGGTCAATCATTGGAATAAGAATCTCAGCTCCGTCTTTCAACACTTCAAAAAGCGGTTGGGCCGTGGTGTCGTTGATGGATTGGATTTCTCCGACATATCCCAGACGTTTGTCTTCTACTTCAAAACCAATTACTTCATGGAAATAGAATTTGTTGCCTGTAAGTTTGGGCAACATTTTTAGTGGAAGATATAAATCATTTCCAAGCAAGGCATCGGCTTCTTCTTCGGTGTTTACATCTTCGAAACGAATTCTGAGGAAATCGTTTTTGTGTAGCGAGCTACTTTCAATAAAAAAAGGAACCAAGTGTTTGTTACATTCAACAAACACTGATTCCAAGTTTTCGTATAACTCAGGTTCGTCCGTGTCTAGATAGGCTAGGACTTCCCCTTTGAAACTAAATTTTTTGGCAATTTTACCTAAATAGAAACAATCTTCTTTACGCATTTTCGCCTTCTAAAATTATGCTTCTGGAGTTTCTTCAGCAGCAGGAGCTTCTTCAGCTTCGGCAACAACTTCTTCTTCAACAGCAGGAGTTGCAGCAGCAATAGCATCAGCTTCGGCTTGTGCAGCAGCAGCTAAACGTTTTGCATTTACATCTTGTTCTGCTTTGAAAGCTTTGGCTTTAGCATCAGCTTGCGCTTTTGTTAAACCTTCTTTTTTGGCATCTACTTTTCCAGCTTTAGCCTCTAACCAAGCAGCTAATTTTGCATCAGCTTGTTCTTGAGTCAAAGCTCCTTTACGGATACCTCCATCAAGGTGGTGTTTCAATAAAGCTCCTTTGTAAGAAAGAATTGCTTTTGCTGTATCAGTTGGTTGAGCACCATTGTGCAACCATTTTACTGCGCTATCCAAGTTCAATTCGATAGTTGCAGGGTTTGTGTTTGGATTGTAAGTACCAATTTTTTCTAGGTATTTACCATCTCTTTTTGAGCGAGCATCTGCTGCTACAACCCAGTAAAACGGTTTTTGTTTTTTACCGTGTCTTTGTAATCTAATTTTTACTGACATAATCTAATGATTAAATTTTGAGGTACTCGACCTCGATTAATTAAGGGTGCAAAGATACACTTTTTATCAATAAATACTAATTCCATTTGTATTTTAATGATTGACACTTTGTTAGGATGATTTTGTGCGTTAATTTTCACTTCTATTTCTGTTTTTAAGTCAAAATAATATACTTTTGTGTAGATAAAAGTCCCTTATTATGAAAAAACAGTTTTTATATATATTCTTGTTCTTCGCTTTTATTTCTTGCACCGATGAGGTAAAGTTTAATAATCCTTCATTTGAGGGGCAGAAAGACAATGTGTTTTGGAGGGCAGTTGATTATAAAGCATTTATTGCTGCCGATGGTTCCTTGAGCATTGAAGGATATACCAGAAACGAGGTGTTAACTTTGAAAACTACTTCTACAGCGGCACAAACCTATCCTTTAGGAACAAGCGATTCCAAAAAAGCTACTTATGTTTTGAAGGATGCCAACGGTACAATTACTTTCTCCACAGGATTTGGAATTGGTGAAGGACAAATAGTCATCTCAGAATATGATTCCGTAAACAAGACAGTTTCGGGAACTTTTAAATTTAATGCGGAGAACATTTACAATAATCCGTTAGCTGGGCCAGTTTTGAATTTTCAATATGGTCATTTTTATAAAATTCCTGTAACAACCGAGTTTATTAATTAGTGTAAACATTATAAAAAACTCTTGTAATCAGGGGTTTTGTCTTTCTGTTTTGAATTTTTCTCAAAAATATAAATCATAAATTAACTAATACATAGTAGATTAGAGAAAAATAAGACTACATTTGTCACATATTATAAATAAGTACATATGAATATTTTTGTTGGAAGCCTTCCATTCAGTATTGAGGAAGCAGATTTAAGAGAGTCTTTCGAGGCTTACGGAGCAGTTGATTCTGTAAAAATTATTACTGATAAATTTACTGGAAGAAGTAAAGGATTCGGTTTTGTTGAAATGCCAAATGATGACGAGGCTCAAAAAGCAATTGATGAGTTAAACGGAGCGACTGTTCAAGGTCGTGCTATCGTAGTAAATAAATCTGAGCCAAAACCAGAAGGCGAAAGAAGAAGTTTTAACAGCAACAGCCGTGGTGGAGATTCACGCGGAGGTTACGGAAACAGCCGTGGTGGAGATAACCGTGGTGGTGGAGATAGAGGAAGATACTAACATTTTCTTTTAAAAACATAAAAAAAGGTGTCAATGAAAATTGACACCTTTTTTGTTATATCCTATTTTGGATTTATTATGGTAGGGACGTTGCATTGCAACGTCCCTACCATTAATTATATTATATATTAGCTGCTAACCAATCTCCAACTTCTTTTGTGCCATAAGCTTTGCCACCATCTGCTAAATCTTCTGTGACAATTCCTGCCTCTAAAGCTTTGTTAACAGCATCTCTCATTGCTTTTCCTTCTTCCATTAAACCAAAGTTTTCAAACATCATGGCAGCAGATAAAACAGTAGCCATTGGGTTAGCGATATTTAAACCAGTTGCTTGTGGATACGAACCGTGAATTGGCTCAAACAAAGAAACCTCAGCCCCCATAGATGCTGATGGCATTAACCCCATAGATCCAGAAATCACAGAGGCTTCGTCTGTTAAGATGTCTCCAAATAAGTTTTCGGTAATCAATACATCATAAGAGTTTGGCCATTGAACCAAACGCATCGCAACGGCATCAACAAATTCGTAAGAAACGGTTACTTCTGGATAATCTTTTTCCATAGCTTGAACAGTTTCTCTCCACAAACGCGATGTTTCCAAAACGTTGGCTTTATCTACACAGCACAATTTCTTGGAACGTGTCATTGCTAATTCAAAACCTTTTTTAGCAAGACGTTGTACTTCAGCTCTTGTGTACACACAGTTGTCAAAAGCAGTATCTCCGTTGTCTCTTCTTCCTTTTTCACCAAAATAAATTCCTCCAGTCAATTCTCTCAAGAAAACTAAATCTGTTCCTTCGATTCTTTCTCTTTTTAATGGTGATTTATCCAATAAAGATGGGAATGTAAATGTAGGTCTTACGTTTGCAAACAAACCTAAGGCTTTACGCATTTTTAACAAGCCTTGCTCTGGACGTACTGGCGCAGAAGGATCGTTATCATATTTTGGGTGACCAATAGCACCAAACAAAACAGCATCAGCGTTTTTACAAATTTCGTGTGTTGAATCTGGATAAGGTTCGCCTACTGCATCAATAGCAGCAGCGCCAGTTAAAGCTGGTTTCCATATGATTTCATGTCCAAATTTTTGTGCAACGGCATCTGATACTTTTACTGCTTGATCAATTACTTCTGGTCCGATTCCGTCTCCGGCTAAAAGGGCGATGTTAAATTTCATTATAAATTATTTTTATTTAAAGATTGAATTATTTAAAGATTTAAAGATTGGAGTTTTAATTTTTCAATCTTTAAATCATTTCATTTTTTAATTAGAAACCAAATTCAGCATTTTTTGTGTTGCCTTGATGGCTGCTACCGTTTGGTCTGAATCAAGACCGCGGGTTTTGAATTCTTTTCCGTTGTTGGTCCATGTAATAATAGTTTCGCACAACGCATCCGAGCTACTGCCTGGAGGAATACGAACTGCATAATCAATTAGTTTTGGCAACGTGAGTTTCTTTCTCTTGTATATTTTGGTCAAGGCGTTCATGAAAGCGTCAAATTGACCGTCACCTTGAGCATGTTCTTCGATAATTTCGCCATCTATTTTCAATTGCAATGAAGTCGAAGGTTGAAATCCTTTGGAATGAACCAAAACATAGGATTGAATAACGATTTTGTCTTCGTAAGTCTGACTGTCTAATACATCGGAAATGATATAAGGCAAGTCTTCTTTGGTAACCGTTTCTTTTTTGTCGCCCAATTCGATGATGCGTTGGGTTACCAATTTCAAATCTTCTTGATTGAGTTGCAATCCTAATTCCTGTAGATTTTTTTCGATATTGGCTTTGCCCGAAGTTTTTCCTAAAGCATATTTTCGTTTTCTTCCAAAACGTTCTGGAAGTAAATTGTTGAAATACAAATTGTTCTTGTTGTCGCCATCGGCATGGATTCCTGCCGTTTGGGTAAACACGTTGTCTCCTACGATAGGTTTGTTTGCCGGAATTCTATAACCCGTGAAGGTTTCGACCAATTTACTTACCGAGTATAATGAAGATTCCTTGATGTTGATTTTTACTTCTGGTATAAAATCATTAATCACGGCAACGGTACTTTCAAGTGGCGCGTTTCCAGCACGTTCTCCCATTCCATTTACCGTAACGTGTAATCCGTTGATGCCTGCTTTTACGGCTTCCATCACGTTGGCGATGCTTAAATCGTAATCGTTGTGTGCGTGAAAATCAAAATGAATTCCTGGATATTTTGCGGTAATCTTGGAAATAAATTCAAAAGTATCAGACGGAATAAGCACGCCCAAAGTATCAGGCAATAATATCCTTTTTACGGGTTGGGTTACTAAAAAATCCAAATATTGAAAAACATAATCCGGAGAATTACGCATACCGTTACTCCAATCTTCGAGATAAACATTGGTTGCAATTCCGTTTTCATTGGCCAAAGCAATAGCTTGTGCAATTTCTGAAAAATGCTGTTCCGGTGTTTTTTTTAATTGGTGGGTCAAATGGTTTAAAGAACCTTTGGTCAACAAGTTTTGAACTTTGGCTCCCGCTTTTTTCATCCATTCGATGGAAAGTCCTCCGTCAACAAAGGTCAATACTTCAACACGATTTTCATATCCTTTTTCCTTGGCCCAAACCATGATGCCTTTGACGCCTTCGAATTCGCCTTCGCTTACACGAGCTGAGGCAATTTCGATACGGTCAATGTTTAATTCTTCTAGCAATAATTGCGCAATGGTTAATTTTTCTGCAGCAGAAAAAGATACTCCTGAGGTTTGTTCACCATCACGGAGCGTCGTGTCCATTATTTCAATTTTTCTTTTTTTCATTTTAATTTGATGCTAGTGTAATTTCACTAATTTGAAATCAGAATACTGTATTTGTATAAAACACTAAAAGCAGTTACTTCGGCAAAACCCAAAAGGGAATGCTTCCGTAACTGCATTTTTTTAGATTTTTATTAGAAAGGAAGCTTGTCAGCAAATGCTACAATATCTCCTTTAATATTTTGCAAATAATCAATATCATCAAAACCATTGATCATATTATTCTTTTTGTATCCGTTGATATCGAAAGATTCTTTTTGACCGGTAGCCAATAAAGTAATGGTTTGTTCCGGCAAATTGATTTCCAATTGTGTGTTTGGATCAGCTTCGATTGCTTTGAAAATAGTTTCTGAAAATTCAGGACTAATTTGTACTGGCAAAACACCAATATTCAAACAGTTTCCTTTGAAGATGTCTGCAAAGAAAGAAGAAACTATAGCTCTAAAGCCGTAATCGTAAACTGCCCAAGCAGCGTGCTCTCTCGAAGAACCTGAACCGAAGTTTTTTCCTCCAACAAGAATTTTCCCGCTGTAAGTTTTGTCGTTTAAAACGAAATCAGCTTTGGGAGTGTCGTCTCCATTGTATCTCCAGTCTCTGAAAAGATTGTCTCCAAAGCCTTCACGTTTCGTGGCTTTCAAGAAACGAGCTGGGATGATTTGATCGGTATCTACGTTTTCTATTGGTAGCGGCACTGCGCTACTCGTAAGGATATTAAATTTATCGTATGCCATTTTTTATTTTATTTATACTGTAATAGTAAGGTTGTGCCTTTTTTACGGTAGTTTTAAATTGTGTTTTTTTGAAACAGTTTTCTAGAATAAATCTCTAGGGTCAGTTAATTTCCCGGTAACCGCTGCTGCTGCTGCCATAATTGGAGAAGCTAACAAAGTTCTTGAACCTGGACCTTGACGACCTTCGAAGTTTCTGTTGGATGTACTTACTGCATATTTTCCAGCTGGAACTTTATCATCGTTCATTGCCAAACAAGCAGAACAACCTGGCTGACGCAATACGAAACCAGCTTCAGTAAGAATATCTAACAATCCTTCTTCTTTGATTTGTGCTTCAACAACGTGTGAACCCGGGACTAACCAAGCGGTTACGTTGTCTGCTTTTTTGCGACCTTTCACGATTTCTGTAAAAGCTCTAAAATCTTCGATACGACCATTGGTACAACTTCCCAAGAAAACATAATCAATTGGTTTTCCAATCATCACATCATCTTCGTTGAAGCCCATATAAGCCAAAGATTTTTTATAAGTTTCCTCGCCACCTTCTACTTGGTCAGCACTTGGAATATGTTTAGAGATACCAATTCCCATTCCAGGGTTAGTACCATAAGTAATCATTGGTTCGATATCAGCAGCATCGATGTTTAATTCTGCATCGAAAACCGCGTCAGTATCGGTTTTTAAAGTTTTCCAATATTCAACAGCTTTTGTCCAAGCTTCTCCTTTTGGAGCATATAATCTTCCTTCCAAGAAGTCGAAAGTTTTTTGATCCGGAGCAATCATACCACCACGAGCACCCATTTCGATAGAAAGGTTACACACAGTCATACGACCTTCCATAGACATATCTTCAAAAACATTTCCAGCGTACTCGGCAAAATATCCTGTGCCTCCAGAAGTAGTCAATTTTGAAATGATGTACAAAGCCACATCTTTTGGCCCAACACCTTTGCTCAAAGTTCCGTTTACGTTGATACGCATTTTCTTTGGTTTTGGCTGCATAATACATTGAGTAGCCATAACCATTTCCACTTCAGAAGTTCCAATACCAAAAGCAATCGCTCCAAAAGCACCGTGAGTAGAAGTGTGGGAATCTCCACAAACGATAGTCGCACCCGGCAAAGTAATTCCGTTTTCAGGACCTACTACGTGTACAATTCCATTTTTTTGGTGACCTAATCCCCAGTGGGAAATGCCATATTCTGCAGCATTATCTTCCAATGCTTTTAATTGATTGGCGGACAAAGCGTCAGCAACAGGTAAATGTTGGTTTATAGTTGGAGTGTTGTGATCGGCAGTTGCAAAAGTACGCTCAGGATATAAAACCTTGATACCTCTTCCTTTTAAACCTAGAAAAGCAACAGGACTTGTAACTTCATGAATGAAATGACGGTCAATAAAAAACACGTCTGGTCCATCTTCAATTTTACGTATTACGTGCGCATCCCATACTTTGTCAAATAATGTCTTACTCATTTTTAATATTTTTTAGTGTATTTCTCTTTTTTACAATTTTGGCATTAGCCCATAATTATAACAATGGCAGCAAATTTATAAAAAGAATTAAAAGTGTCAATTATAGTATTTACTTATATACGATACCCAAAGTCATTTTTACAACGGCGAACTACTTCTGATATTTATTGATGGCTCGGATGTCGTCTTTTATTTTGACTTTAATTCTCTTTTTGATGTTGTTTCTAATGCGATAGTGTTGTTTTTAAATTTTTGCAAATTTATCGCTATTTTGGTGTAAATAAGCAAGTTTGTGGTTGTAAAATGTAACAAAACGTATGAAAATAGTAATAATTTGCAAAGTTTAAGACTTGTGTTTATTATCGAATAAAACACGGATCCTGCTTTTGAAGTCTTCAAACCAGAATTGTTTTGGCTATCGCAAACGATATTTTTTTGATAAAATACTACGACATCCAAAAAATAGATTTTTGGAATTTTTTGTGAATTATGGAATGAATATTTGCTAAAAACAATAATCAGCGTTCCGAGTTTAAAGTCACTTTTTTGTTGATAACTTAGATGCTTTTTTCGGCTAAAAAATTCTAAATTTGGAAACTGCTAAATACAATTTTAGGCAATTGCAAAGCATTAAAATCCAACTATGTACTTAATATTCGATACCGAAACCACAGGTTTACCCAAGCGTTGGGGCGCTCCCATTTCCGATACGGACAACTGGCCAAGATGTATTCAAATCGCTTGGCAGCTCCACGATGATATGGGAAAAGTCATCGAACATCAGGACTATTTGGTCAAGCCGGAAGGATTCAATATTCCGTATGATGCCGAGAGAATTCACGGTATTTCAACAGAACTTGCCGAAGCCGAAGGAATTCCTTTGGCCGAAGTTTTGGAGAAATTCAACATAGCTTTAGGCAAAGCCAAGTTTATTGTGGGTCAAAATCTAGGTTTTGACGTCAATATTATGGGTTGTGAATTTTACAGAATGGGTGTCGAAAGTGCGATGAGTTCGATGCCGATTCTCGATACCTGTACCGAAATTACCGCCTCATTATTGAAATTGCCGGGAGGTCGTGGTGGGAAATTTAAACTGCCTACGTTAACCGAATTACACCAATATCTTTTCAACCAACCTTTTGCGGAAGCGCACAATGCCACCGCCGATGTTGAGGCAACCACGCGTTGTTTTTTCGAATTGATTCGTACCGAAGTTTTCACCAAACAGGAACTGGAAGTTGAGCAGGAATATTTCGAGGATTTCCAATTAAAAAATCCAAGAGAAATTCAGCTTATTGGATTAAAACACATTAATTTAAAGGAAGCTTCGGATAAAATTCGTCAGCAACTTGGTGGGCAACAGGCAACTTCAATATCCAAACAAGAGCTTTCTGATAACAAACAACTATTAGTTGATACCAAGTTTGCGCATTTGCACAATCATACCCAGTTTTCGGTTTTACAATCGACCATTGCCATTGGAGGCTTGGTTTCGGCAACAGCCAAGAATAAATTTCCCGCCGTAGCAATGACCGATACGGGAAACATGATGGGTGCCTTCCATTTTGTGAGTGCGGTGATGAACCACAACAAAGCGGCTTCAACCAAAAACAAAGCGTTGGTCGAAAGCGGCGAAGAAGCCACCGAAACCGAAATCAAACCCATTGTGGGTTGCGAATTCAATATTTGCGACAATCATTTGGACAAAACCAAAAAAGACAATGGTTATCAAGTGGTTTTGTTGGCCAAAAACAAAAAAGGCTATCATAATTTGGCCAAAATGGCTTCCATCGCTTACACGGATGGTTTTTATTATGTGCCTAGAATTGACCGAATCATCGTCGAAAAATACAAGGAAGACATTATGGTTTTGTCGGGAAATTTATACGGAGAAATTCCGGGTAAAATCCTGAATGTTGGTGAAAATCAAGCAGAGGAAGCCTTGATTTGGTGGAAAGCACAATTTGGAGCGGATTTTTATCTTGAAATTATGCGCCACAATCAGGAGGATGAAAATCGGGTAAATCAAACCTTGATTGAATTTTCCAAAAAGCACGATGTCAAGTTAATTGCCACCAATAACACCTATTATTTAAACAAGCAAGATGCCAACGCACACGATATTTTGTTGTGTGTAAAAGACGGTGAAAAGCAAGCCACACCTATTGGTCGTGGTCGTGGCTACCGTTATGGTTTGCCCAATCAGGAATATTATTACAAGTCGGAAGAGGAGATGAAAAAACTCTTCGCCGATTTGCCCGAAGCCATTACCAACATTCAAGAAATAGTAGATAAAATCGAAATATACTCACTTTACCGTGATGTGTTGTTGCCTAAATATGATATTCCCGCCGAGTTTGTAGTTCCCGAAGATGAAACCGATGGTGGCGTTCGAGGTGAAAATAAATATTTGCGTCAGCTGACAATGGACGGGGCAAAAAGACGCTATGGCGAGATTACACCCGACATTCAGGAACGTTTGGATTTTGAATTACTGACTATTTCAAATTCGGGTTATCCTGGTTATTTCTTGATTGTTCAGGATTTCATCGCCGAAGCCCGGAAAATGGATGTTTCCGTTGGTCCCGGTCGTGGTTCGGCGGCGGGTTCAGCTGTGGCGTATTGTTTAGGAATCACGAATATTGACCCGATTAAGTATGATTTGCTTTTTGAGCGTTTCCTGAATCCGGATCGTGTGTCGATGCCCGATATTGATATTGATTTTGATGATGAAGGCCGAAGTCGCGTAATGGATTATGTAATCCAAAAATACGGCAAAAAGCAAGTAGCACAAATCATCACTTATGGTAAAATGGCAACCAAATCAGCCATTCGCGATACGGCTCGTGTACTCGATTTGCCGCTTTTTGAAGCCGATAGAATTGCCAAATTAATTCCGGGAATGATGCCGTCCAAATGGAATTTGGCTCGTTTTATTTCCGAAAAAGAAGACGATGTCAAGAAAGCGTTGCGTTCGGATGAATTCGAAAGCGTGAAAGAATTGATTGCCATCGCCAACGGAGGTGACTTGGCTGGAGAAACCATCCAACAAGCCAAAATACTCGAAGGTTCAATGCGAAACACGGGTATTCACGCCTGTGGAGTAATCATCACGCCCTCGGATATTACGAATTTTGTTCCCGTAACTACCGCCAAGGATTCGGATTTATATGTCACCCAATTTGACAACTCCGTTGCCGAAAGTGCCGGATTGTTGAAGATGGACTTCTTGGGTTTGAAGACCCTGACTTTGATAAAAGATACCGTAAAACTGGTTAAATATCGTACTGGAATCGAACTCGATCCCGATACTTTCCCGATTGACGATGTCAAAACGTATGAACTTTTCCAAAGAGGAGAAACCGTTGGAATCTTCCAATACGAGTCCCCCGGAATGCAAAAGTACATGAAGGATTTGAAGCCCACGGTTTTTGGGGATTTGATTGCGATGAATGCCTTGTATCGACCAGGTCCGTTGGAATATATTCCGTCTTTCGTTCGAAGGAAAAACGGGGAAGAACCTATCGTGTATGACTTGGATGCTTGCGAAGAGTATTTGGCAGAAACCTACGGTATTACGGTGTATCAAGAGCAGGTAATGCTTTTGTCCCAATCGTTGGCTGGTTTTACCAAAGGTGAAGCAGACGTTTTGCGTAAGGCGATGGGTAAAAAACTGATAGATGTCTTGGCAAAGATGAAACCCAAGTTTGTGGAACAAGCTTCGGCAAAAGGACATGACGCCACAGTTTTGGAGAAAATATGGAAAGACTGGGAAGCTTTTGCGAGTTACGCTTTTAATAAATCGCACTCTACTTGCTATGCCTGGATTGCTTATCAAACGGCTTATCTCAAAGCGCATTATCCTGCCGAATATATGGCGGCGGTACTTTCGAATAATATGAGTGACATCAAGCAGGTTTCCTTTTTTATGGAAGAATGTAAACGCATGGGATTGCAGGTTTTGGGTCCCGACGTGAATGAGTCTTTCTATAAATTTACCGTAAATGATGAATATGCCGTTCGTTTCGGAATGGGAGCCATAAAAGGCGTTGGTTCTGGAGCCGTGGCGACTATTGTCGAAAACAGAAAAGACGGAAAATATAAATCGATTTTTGATTTGGCGAAACGTATCGATTTGCGTGCAGCCAACAAAAAAGCATTCGAAAACTTGGCCTTGGCGGGAGGTTTTGATTCCTTTACTGGAACAATACGAGCCCAATATTTTCACGATGATGGCGACGGAATTACGTTCTACGAAAAAGCCATTCGTTATGGAGCCAAGTTTCAGGAAAACGAAAACTCATCACAAGTGAGTTTGTTTGGCGAAAGCAGTGATGTCCAAATTGCCGAACCTGTTGTGCCGCCTTGCGAGGATTGGAGCACGATGGAAAAACTCGCCAAGGAAAAAGAAGTAGTCGGGATTTATATTTCAGGACATCCATTGGATGATTTCAAGTTTGAGATGAAATATTTCTGTAATTCTAAATTGGAAAGCTTGAAAAATTTGGAGCTTAATGTTGGAAAAACGCTTGCTTTTGGGGGTATTGTTTCCAACGTTCAAAGGAGAATTGCCAAGAACGGCAAGGAATGGGCGATTTTTAACTTGGAAGGCTATGATGAAAGTTTTGAGTTTAAAATTTTCAATGAAGACTATTTGAATTTTCATCGCTACTTGCTTCCCAATAATTTTGTTTATTTCAAAATTCTAATCAAAGAAGGTTGGGTCAATAAAGATACAGGCAAAAAATCGGATCCAAGAATTCAGTTTACTGATGCAAAACAATTGCAAGACATATTGGGTATTTTTGCCAAAAAACTAATCATTCACTTGAATATAAAAGACTTGCAGACGGATTTAATTCACAAATTACATTCTGTTTTTCAAGAAAACAAAGGTGACAATCAAGTCACGTTTGAAGTGATGGAATTGGAAACAGTCAAAAAGCAAGTGGAGTTGGCACCAGTAGAAATTGATGTGGACGAAATTGTTATGGACGAAGACGGAGATATTTTAGAAAACGGAAATGCCGCAACCATTGTGACAAATGAAGTGGACGAAATTAAAGTAATCACAAAATTATCAATGCCAAGCCGAAAATTAAAAATCAAGATTTCAAATGAATTGTTGGTGGAATTGGAAAAAATGCAGCTTAACTTTAAGTTGAATTAAAGCGATTCACATAATTTCAAATAATAAAAATGCTGGCAGAAAACTTATTTCTGCCAGCATTTGTTTTTTAACCCCACTATTGAGATATTTTTAGCACGGATTACAACAAAAACTCCTCATAATTTTCAGGCGAAACTATTCTGGAGGTTACATTGGCATAATTTGTCGAAAAAGTGACTGGGATTTTATACCTAGTTTTAGCATTCCATTTTATTTCGCAAGCCAAAATCTGGTCTTCGTTTTTTTCAATATAATCTATTTCTTGTTGTTGCGTGGTTCTCCAAAAATAAGGACTGGCTTCATTTTGTTGAATATTCAAATGTTTGATGCGTTCGCTTATAATATAGTTCTCCCACAAACTTCCAACATCGGTTCTTTGCGTCAAAGGATTGAAATTTCCCGTAACCGCATTGATAATTCCGTTGTCATAAAAATAGATTTTTTTGCCTTTCTTGATTTCATTTCGAACATTGTTGGATAAAGCAGGAAGTTTAAAAACCACGAAAGCTTTTTCGAGCAAATCAATGTATTTTTCAACCGTTTTGTTGTCAATTTGAATCAGTTTGCTCAATTCATTGTAGTTGACTTCACTACCCACTTGCAATGCCAATGCTTTGACAATTTTTTGAAGTAATACCGGTTTTGAAATTTGATCCAGCAAGAACAAATCTTTATACAAATAACTGTTGGCGATGAGCTTTATGTGTTCTTTGGCGTCTATAGGATTGGTTATTATTTCGGGATAATTACCATAGATAAGACGTTGTTCCAAAGCTCTTTTTTCTTCCAATAATCCGCTATGGGCCACCATTTCTGAAAAGGTTATTGGATACAAAAACATTTCGTACTTTCTTCCTGTTAAAGGTTCGTTGAGTTTGTTTGCCAATTCAAAACTGGAAGAACCCGTAGCAATAACTTGCACTGATTTAATTTGATCGACAATTATTTTGAGTACAATGCCAATATTGGTGATGCGTTGCGCTTCGTCTATTACTAGAATTTCGTTGTCGCCAATGATATTTTTTAGTTTGGTAACGTTTGGACTTTCGAATAAAACAAGCACATCCGACTCGTCTCCGTTTAGGAAAAGTGTTTTTTTATTTAAGTCGGCAATCAAGTTTTGGACAAAAGTAGTTTTTCCTACTTGCCTTGGTCCAAAAACCAGTAATGCTTTCCCTTTGAATAATCGTGCTTTGGCGTAATTGGTTTGTTCTCTTCTTACCATAACGAATTGATTTTGAAGAAACAAATATAGTCAAATCGATTATGATTCCAAAATTATTATGTTTTTATTGGATTTGATTCCAAAATTATTATGTTTTTATTGGATTTGATTCCAAAATTATTATGTTTTTTTATTAAATTGCTTTGTTGGGTTGCTGTTTTTTAAGTTTCATTTGTCGAATTGAAACGTAAGAATCAAATTTAATTTTAATAAAAAAAAACCTGCCAGCGTTTTAAATGCAGGCAGGATTATAAAGAATTATTTTTTAAAACGAATTAAAGGTCAAGTCCATAAAACCGCTCTGCATTCCTGAACCAAATCAGTTCCTGTTGGGCAATCGGCAATTGGGCGATGTAATCTTCTAGGGTTTTTACAACTAAATCATATTCGGAAGCGACTAAACAAACTGGCCAGTCGGAACCGAACATCAATCTTTCGGGAGTGAAGTTTTCGAAAACCACGTCTAGGTATGGTTTTAAATCATCGGGAGTCCAGGTTTTCCAATTGGCTTCGGTGACCATTCCTGAGATTTTGCAGAGTACATTTTCGGCTTTCGCCAATTCAATAATGTTTTCTTTCCAAGATTGGATTTCTCCTGATTTGATGTCAGGTTTGGCAATATGATCCAAAACAAAAGCTTGGTTCGGGAATCGGTTTGCCAAATCAATGGCTGCGGGTAATTGACGATGGAAAACAAGAATGTCGTAAGTGTAATTATGAGCTTTTAAAGCGGCAATTCCTCGCCTGAAATCGTCACGAAGCATAAAATCATCGGCTTCTCCTTGCACCACGTGTCGGAAACCTTTCAGTTTCTTTTCAGTTGTGAAAAAATCCAAACGATCGGCCACGTTTTTATCCAACAAATCCACCCAACCCACAACGCCTTTGATGAAATCATTTTGCTTTGCCAAATCCAATAGGAAATGGGTTTGTGCTTCGGTTTGGTCTGCTTGAACGGCAACACAACCTTTGAAGTTGTTTTTCTCCAAAACCGGCGAAAGGTCTTTAGGTAAAAAATCCCTTTGAATTCGTTGCATACTTTCGTCAATCCAGCTGTCGCGAACGGGATCAAATATCCAGAAATGTTGGTGGGAATCTATTCTTTGGGACATGTTTTATTCTAAATCATTAATTAAGGAACGATCCAAATGCACGTAACCACCATCGACAAAAACAAATTGTCCCGTAGTGTGAGAAGAACGTTCGGAAATGATGAAAAGAGCTGTGTCAGCAAGTTCCACGGTTTTGGTCATTCGGCCTTCAAACGGAATACTTTTGTTGATTTTTGCCAAAGTAGCTTCGCCATCTTCAAGGGTTTTTATCCAATCTTCGTAGGCAGGAGTGTAACTTTCGGCAATGATTAATGCATTCGAACGAATACCAAATTTAATCAAGTCCACTGCCCATTCTCTGGTTAATCCCAAAACTCCACCTTTGGCAGCAGCATAACCTGAAGTTCCTCCTTGGCCGGTTAAAGCTACTTTGGAACCGATGTTAAGAATGTTTCCTTTGGATTCTTTAAGATAAGGAAGCGCAAATTTCGTTAGTAAAAAATAACTCACGACGTTCAATTTCAACGAGTCCATAAATTGCTCGTAAGAGGCATCAAGACCTGCGCCATCGTTAACGCCAACATTGTTGATAACGGCATCAATTCTCCCGTATTTCTCCACGATTTTTTTGACCGCATTTTCCATTTGAATTGGGTCAGTCACGTTGGTTTGCGCAAAAAGGGAATCGATTCCTCTTTTTTGAAGATTGGCAACATATTCGTGTCCGCGGTCATTTCTGTCCACCAAAACAGGAATTGCTCCTTCGTCGGCCAGCCTATTGATTATGGTTTCGCCAATGCTTCCCGCTTTTCCGGCAGAACCTGAAACCACTATAATTTTTCCTTTTAATCCTAAGTCCATAAAAAGTTTTTTTTATTTAGTTTAATTATCACCATTTAATTTTTGGCGGACTAAATGTATTTATTTTGCCGTAGATTACGCAGATTAATTTTTTAAAATATTTGTAATCTGTGGTTTGTCAAAATGTTAGTCTAGCTCAATAATAGCTTTGATGACATTGTTTTTTGGGTCAATCCATTTATCAAATTCGCCAATCATATCTTCAAAACTAGCTCTGTGGGTGATGTATTTGCTTGGGTCAATTTTTCCGGATTTCAAACATTCCATTACGTAGTTGAAATCGTCCGTGGTGGCATTTCTACTGCTCATCAAAGTGGATTCGCGTTTGTGGAATTCGGGATGACTAAACGCCAATTCTCCTTTTTGTAAACCAACCAAAACGAAACGTCCTCCGTGAGACATATAATTGAAAGCGGAATTCATCACGTTGCGGTTCCCTGTGGCGTCAATCACGACAGTTGGCATATTGCCGTTGGTGAATTCTTTTAGTTTTTCCACCACGTCTTCGTTCATCGGGTTGATAATTTCATCGGCACCCAATTCTTCTTTGCAAAAATTCAATCGGTATTGGTTTATGTCCATGGCGATTACTTTGGCTCCGGCAATTTTAGCAAAATTGATTAATCCAATTCCAATAGGACCAACGCCCATTACCAAGACGGTGTCTTTTGCTTTTACGTCTGCTCTGCGAACACCGTGGGCTGCGATGGCCAAGGGTTCAACCAATGCCAATTGGTCGTAATCCAATCCTTGTCCGTCAAGTAAATATTGTTGTGGAATAGTAATATATTCCGTCATTCCGCCATCGATGTGAACGCCAAAAACCTTGATATTGGCGCAGCAATTGGTTAATCCATTGGTGCAAGCGATGCATTTTCCACAGTGGAAATAAGGAATAAAAGTTACTTTATCGCCTTTTTTAAATCCTTCAACCTCGCCTTCAATGTATTCTGCGGCAAGTTCGTGGCCTAAAACTCGAGGGTACTCAAAATAAGGTTGTGTCCCTCCGTATGCATGAATATCTGTTCCGCAAACTCCAATTTTGCGTATTTTCAGGAGCACTTCTCCTTCTTTTCGAACAGGCATTTCTCTTTCTTTCATCAAAAACTCGTGCGGTTTTTCACAAACTATGTATTTCATTTTAATCTATTTATTAATTGTTTTTTAAATTTTGTATTCAGTAATAGACTTTTATGGTCAAGAATTTTATTTTGTGATAAATGTAATTAGTGATATGTTCAGTAAATCGACTAATGAAAATCCTTTAAAAATAAATGTTTAAATTACACTTACAAATATACTAAGATTAATTAAACTATTGGCTTAACCTTTTAAATATGACAAAATATCTCTTATATGTTTGCTTCGATTTGCTTTGTGTTTAAGTCTTGTTTCTTTCCAAAAAAAGATCAATGAAATGGTCTATTTGTGTCTCAATTTTCGATTGTTCTTATTTGTGTTGGAAAAAAGAAACAGCAGCTTGATTTAAAATAACAATTGGCAATACATTCATAGCTAAAACTAATTTATAAATAGTGTTTGGTTTGGTTTAAATTTCTAAATTTGTACCCAGTTTGAAAACGTAAAAATTCAAGCTTTAAACCTTAAACAAAGATATTATGGCATTAGCAATAACAGACGCTACTTTCGAGGAAGTGGTTTTGAAGTCAGATAAACCAGTAATGGTAGATTTTTGGGCAGCATGGTGCGGTCCGTGTAGAATGGTAGGTCCAATCATCGACCAAATCAGCGAAGAATATGCTGGTAAAGTAGTCGTTGGTAAAGTGGATGTTGACGCCAATCAAGAATTTGCCGCAAAATACGGCGTGAGAAACATACCTACAGTATTGGTTTTTCATAACGGAGAAGTAGTGGGAAAACAAGTGGGTGTGGCTCCAAAACAAACCTACTCAGACAGTTTGGATGCATTGTTGTAATCTGTAAGATTATGATTTATATATGGAAAGGTTTGACGAAAGTCAAGCCTTTTTTATTTCAAAAAGGTTAAAAGATAAACTAAGCTGAGGTTTAATCTTTTAATTTTTAAATTATTCAATCTTTTAATACATTTGAAAGATGAAGATAGAATCACAGATAGAAAAAATTTCCAGTTTTCAGCACCTCGAAATGTTGGCCAACCAAATTGTGGAAGGTTTTATTTCGGGTATGCACAAGAGTCCTTTTCACGGTTTTTCAGCCGAATTTGCCGAGCATAAAGTCTATAACACCGGCGAAAGCACCAAACACATCGATTGGAAATTGTTTGCCAAAACTGATCGGCTGTACACCAAGAAATTCGAGGAAGACACCAATTTGCGCTGCCACATCATCATCGACAATTCCTCGTCGATGCATTATCCCAAATTGGAAAACCCGGAGAAGTTTTTTCATAACAAGATTGGATTTTCAGTTTTAGCGTCAGCTGTTTTGATGAATATTCTAAAAAAACAACGCGATGCCGTTGGTTTGAGTGTTTTTTCGAATACTTACGAATATTATGCTCCCGACAAAGGAAGCGATCGTCATCATCGAATGGTTTTGAACGCCCTGGAAAATCTTTTGGAAAAACCGAAAGTTCAAAAAAGCACGGACACCATAACATTCCTGCATCAAATAGCCGAAAAAATCCACCGTCGTTCGATGATCATCTTGTTTACGGACATGTTTCAATCTGGCAATGAAGAAGCCTTGTTTGACGCCTTGCAGCATTTAAAACACAACAAGAACAAAGTAGTCTTGTTTCACGTTATTGACAACAAAACCGAATTGAATTTTGACTTTGACAATGCTCCAAGGAAGTTTATCGATATAGAAACTGGTGATGAAGTCAATCTTTTTGCCGAAAATGTGAAGCAAGAATATGAAAAAGGAGTCAATTCATACTTCAAAAAACTGGCATTGACCTGTGCCCAGAACAAAATCAAGTACATTCCTGTGGGTGTTGGGGAAAATTTTGAAAAAATTTTGACTACATATTTAGTTGAAAAACAAAACTTTGGATAAAGGTTCGAAAAAATATTTAAAATTCTCTGCAGAAAGGCTTGCGTAAACGAAAATCTATTGTATCTTTGCCACCGCAATAAAGCAGAGGTTTGGTAGTTCAGTTGGTTAGAATACATGCCTGTCACGCATGGGGTCGCGGGTTCGAGTCCCGTCCAGACCGCTAAATTGGGTAAAAGCGATTCAGAGATGAATCGCTTTTTTGCCCAATAAAAGCATCTAAAATAGTTGTGTTGTTTTCGTCACGCCCTTGTAAAGCGTGGCCGGTTTAGTAGTTAGACCAATGAAAAGCTTTCCACTTTGTGGACAGCTTTTTTGATTTTAAGCTTGGTTCTGTTTTTTAAAACAATTCGGATTTATATTCCCAAGCAATCCAAAAGAACATTCCCAAATATATCATGCAGATTACAAACTTCATAAAAGTGCCAGCCAGAAAACCTATAAAGGAGCCTGTGGCAGCCTTGAATGCGCGGTGATGGTCTTTGTTGTCGTAAATAAGTTCGCCGACAAAAGCGCCAATAAAAGGGCCGATAATAAATCCGAATGGGATGGGAGCAAAAATTCCCACTATCAAACCAATGTTGGTCCCCCAAATACCATAAGAACTTCCTCCAAATTTCTGGGTTCCCTTGGCCGGAATCACATAATCCAAGACCGTAATTGCCGCAGTAATCAAGAAGCTAATTCCCAGAATCCAATAATTGGCAGGGACGGCATTCGTGAAATAAAGCAATACCAATCCAATCCAACTCAAACTTGGTCCAGGCAAAACAGGCAAAAAGCTTCCGAAAATACCCAGAACCATAAGTGCAAAACCAATAATCAGGAGCAGTAAATCCATAACATATTTTTTTAGTATTTTTGAAAATTAAAGCAGTACTTTTAAACCAAATTAAAACAGCATTTGTTCCGTTAACGAATATGAGGAAAATTATTCTAATATTATTTTTTTTGTCACAACTTTTTAGTTCCTGTCAATATTTCGACAAGCAAGTGCCTTCTGAAAAGGAGTTGTTGCAAAAGGAATTGAAAGCCATCAATTGGAAAGAAGTCGATGAATTTCCGTCGGTTGCCGGTTGCGAAAAAATAGAGGATAAAACCCTGCGCCAACAATGCTTTTTCGAATACATGACGCAGCTAATCCAGCAAAAATTAAGTGTTGACACCCTGTCGATTCTTTATCCAGAATTGGACACAATAGAAGTAAAAGTTACCGTTTGCCCAAACTCAAGACTTATATTTGAACCCCTATTTCCCAAAGATTCCGTGGCTTATGATACCGTAAAAATCGACAGTATTCTCAAAGCACGTTTGGTTGGATTCCCCAAAATAAATCCAGCCATAAAACGAGGAATCCCGGTAAAAACACAATTTATTCTTCCGGTTATCCTAAAGGTAGAATAGTTTTTCGAGGAGCTATTTACTTCGTTAGTTTGCTTTGCTCGTGTCCAGCTGTCCACTATATCTTTTTCTTTTTAAAGAAAAAAGAAAAAGGATGCCGTTTCTATCTGGGCTAGGATTCAGAATCTCTAAAAGCGTCGCCCTTTCCATTCATATTTCCCAAACAAGGAATATAATGCCACAATGACGCTGAAAAAAGGGTACAGTAAGCTGCTTGTTAAAAAGAATTGCGTTTTGTTTTTTAAGAATACGTTTGTTTTGTTGATTAAAACAAAGTCAACTGAAAACTTAGCCAACAGCAAAAAACACATTAAAAAAAAGTTTCCTTTTCCAAACAATAAACAACAAGCCACAAACCACAAACTGACATTCCCTCCAAAAACAATCAATCCCAAACCAATTCCAAACTTGCTTTGATAAGACCCCGTTTTCGAAGCCCAACGCACTCTTTGATGGAACAAGGATTTCCAGTCGTTCACTGGTTTGGTGATGACGATATTGTTTCTAGATTTCAAATAGTGGACTTTTTCGGGGAATCTGGCAATGGCTTTTTGCAGCAAAAAAACGTCGTCACCGCTGGCAATGCCGTCATTCCCGTCGAAACCATTTAAGTCTTGAAAAAATGATTTGGTGTACGCAAAATTAGCACCATTACACATAAAACCCTTTCGCAATCCAAAACTTCCTATCGTTGCGCCTTGCAAACTGGCCAAATCCAATTGCTGGAAATGATGCAAAAAGGAATTTTCGCAATGATAAGTCACCGCTCCGGCAATCATCGAAACCTTGTGCAATTGAATGTGATTATCCAATGCCGAAAGCCAGTTTTCGTTGACCACGCAATCCGCATCGGTCGTGATAACCCAATCGTTTTTTACGACTCGAATTGCTGTTGAAATAGCGTCTTTCTTTGGAGAATTCGAAACCCGAATATTCTTTATTATTTGAACACTGAACACCGAACACTGAAAACTGAACACTGCTTCTGAATCATCATCAACCAAAATAACTTCAAATAAATCGGCAGGATAATTTAATTTCGAAAAGCTATTCAAAAGCTTGGGAAGATTCTCGGCTTCATTTCGAAAAGGAACCACAATCGAGAATTTTGTTTTTGGCTCCAGCCCAAGATAATCAAAGGAATTGACTTTGGTAAATCCATATATCAAGGCAATTATTGTCAAGCAATAACAGGGGATTATGAAGTATAAAACAATTGTAATCATCATTTATTTAGTTTCGTCTCCCTCTCCCTTGGAGAGGGTCGGGGTGAGGATTTTGAAATTCATCACGTAATAACTGCCAATGAGAACGGGTAAAACCACATTCAAAAACCACATCAAGGTGCTGATGAAAACCACAATCCATTCGTTGACGCCCAGCATTCCGAAGAAATAAACAGCAACACTTCCTTTTACGGCAAAGTCCAAAAACTGGAAAGTAGGTAAGGAGGAAGCCAAAAAATAAACGCTTGCAATGGTTGCCATCAAAGTGAAATAGGGCAGATTGACATCAAAAGCCAGAAACAAGAAATAATATTGGTGCGAAAAAACCAAGTAGCGACAAATGGCCAAAACAATATTTTTTTGGTGAATGGATTTCGGAATTTCGTTGATTTTGTGAATCAGTTTTTCGATGGAATAGCCTTTGATATTTATTTTTTTTGAAACAAATAAAATTCCACAAAGCAAAAAACAGATTCCAAACAGGATTAAAATTGTTTTTGGAGTGATGATGTTATAATTGGCATTGAAATACAATAAGCCAAATATTCCAAAAATCACTGACAAAATCATCTGGATTCCATTGCAAATCAAATTCAGAAAGACAATTTTTTTGGCTTTCGATTTTTCGAAAAACAAGGCTTTGCCGGCATATTCGCCAACTCCGTTTGGCGTGAATAATCCCGCTGTAAGTGCGCCAAGAACTTGTTTGGTGGCTTCCGGCAAAGAGATTTTATGGAGATGCAGAACCAAATTTTGCCATTTCAAAATTTCAAAAAAACGATTCAAAACGCTCAAAAACAAGAGAAAAGCAATTCCGCCAAGGGAATAATTTTTCTGGAACAAAACTAGGAACTTTTGCCAATCCAGCTTGTCGTTATTGGCGAGCTGGCTGTATATAAAATAAAACGCTCCGCCAACAATCAATACTTTGATTATAAAAAAGAGAAACTGCTTCGTTTTGGGAGAAATGGATATCATGTTGGCAAAATAACAAATTAATCCGTGATAATTCGTGGAATTTGTGTTTAATGATTTATTGTCCATTTGCTATAAAAAAAACAGCTCGAAACAATGTGCTTCGAGCTGTTTTAATACTAGTATTTTAAACTATTTTATAATCCGTTTTTAGTTTTCCAAGCATTGTATTCAGTACTGATTAAACCTGCAGGCCAATTGCCATACCAAGAATATCCAGATCTTCTTTCGATTTCAATTTCGGCTAAGGTAGCTTTCTTGATTCCATCTCTTCCGCAGAAAAAAGGAAGTCCTGTACTCAAATCGTAAAATCTAGCCCACATTATATTTCCTGCAGCAGGAACAACTACAACATCAAAACCATCAGGACTACCTGCTAAAGTAACTTTTTGGGTTGTATATCCAACGATTTTTGCTGCATTAAACCAATCTACGGCATCTTTTATCGCTTGTTTTACTTCAGCTGAAGGGTTTTCAACCATCATTAAAGTTCTTGTAATGCCTACTGATTCTGATCCGCTTAATGAAGGTAATTCGTAAGCTCTAGCCAATGCTGGCAATAAAGTTACTTCATCATGTTGTGCACACCAAGCTGTTTTTTTGCCGGCAGGAGATGTGATTTGTGTTTTCAATATAATGTCAATTCCTTTGTTGAAAGCTGTAACTGCCTTGCTTTTGTAGGATGGATTAACCAATTCTAAATTATTTTTGCTTTTTGAAATGTCCCACATTACGTTCATTACTTTAACAATAGCATCGTCATTGTAGGTAATTTGATGTCTGTATCCACTTTTGTCTGGATAATATTGCGGCCATCCACCATTGGCATATTGTGCCAAAAATAAATAGTCAATGGCTTTTTCTGCTGCCACTAAATAATTGGGGTTGTTGGTAGCCTTGTAATCGGCGAGTAAATATCTAAGTTCTGTAGTTACGTGGCCGTTGTCTATAGTGGTGTCAGTGCTGTTTTTAGTGCTTGCTGCAGTTGCTTTTTCTGTACTGGTTTGTTCTCTGTCATATTGTGATAAATCAGGAACTGCTTTTCCCCATCCACCATTGCTTCTTTGCCAAATCAAGATGCTTTCTGATCTTACTTTGGTTGCATACACGGTTGTTACTCCGGAAATGGCAAGGGTGATTTGCCCCACTTTTCCACTGCCGTCATTTGCCGTGGCATAAATGGTAACCGTACCGTTCAATTTTGGGGTCAAAATTCCATCGGCCGAGATAGTTGCGATAGCTGATGAGGCCGACCAAGTAACTGTTTTGTTGGTTGCATCTGCTGGCAATACCGCTAAAGTAAGTTGTTGCGGTTGACCGTTCGTACTATTTGTTCCTCCAACAGTTACACTTGTGGCTAGAATAACTGGTCCTGTTACTCCTGTTATGGTAATTGTGGTTTGTTTTGAAATTCCCGATCCGTCTTTTGCCGTGGCGGTTACTGTTACTGTGCCATTTTTTAAGGGAGTCAAAAGTCCCGATTCCGAAATTACTGCTATGGTTGCATCCGAAACAGACCAAGTAACGGCTTTGTTTGCTGCAGTGCTAGGAAGTACCGTGACTGATAATTGTTTTGCAAGTCCATCTGAAATGGCTGTTGCATTCAGGATGGCAATAGATTTTACTTGTTCGTCTGCAATGCTTTTATCGCTACTGCAGGCTGATAAAAAAAGGATGCCGACAAAAAGGGTTAATTTTTTAAGCTGATTCATGAAATTGTGGTTAATGGTTGTTAGTTAATAAATTACAAACTTTATTTACAAAAACTATACCGAATTGTAATCGATTGCACAATATTATGAAAATATATTTGATATCTATTATTTAATGTAAAAAATACTTCCAAGATTTCTAATTTCAATAGAATTCTTTAGTGTTCGAAACAGAAATTCCATTTAGATTAATTGCTAATTAACCAATTGATTTAAAGCTGTTTATTTTTTAAAAGCTATTGGCAAAGGAACCAGTTCAATGTTAGGCTTTGGAGCTGGTTTCATCTCTTTTCCCATATAAAAACTAGTGTGTGGTGGTTGATTGTAGCCCACATTTTGCCAAGCGATGCTCAATCGGTATTGGGGATCGTGCATTAATGTATATTGTCTTGTAGTTGTTGGGATTGTAGTTGAATAAATACGTAATTCTTTATTGTCGGCACTTCTAAGGATGAGTTCTTCCCTCCAATCTCCAAGAATATCTGCCGATAATGCCGGTGTTGATTTGGTTCCATTATTAGACACTGCTCCATCTGCCGTAAACAATCTCCCTTTTACATATTTATCAATATAATTAGAATTGAGGAGTTCTCTAGAAGTGTCTTCATCCCAATAAATTAAAAAATTGGCTGATCTTGGTGCGTCGCCTATTTTATTTCCTTTTATGTCATATAAAAAACGAGAGCCAGACCACCACATTTGAGCTCCTTTTCTTGTTGCATCAATATTATCGGCAACACCACGACCCACATCTGCATCCAGTGCATCAGTAAATAAAACCTTTCCTGTCGCAGCAGAAAACAAAGCTACGCCAGGGCCTTTAGTTCCTTCTTCGATTTCGTGTACACCAAAAACTTCTAATCCTGGAACGTCAGGATCAAGATCGGAAACATGCAACGCATCGCCATGCCTAAATCCAGTGGTGTACAATCCTTTGCCATCATCATCAACTACCATCGAACCAAAAACAATTTCATCTTTTCCATCGTTATCAACGTCTGCAACCGAAAGCCCATGATTTCCCATTCCAGAAAAAGGATTATTACCGTTTTTAGTGTCGAATACCCATCGTGAGGTTAGTTTTTTATCTTTGAAATCCCAAGCAGCCAATACAGTTTTTCCATAATATCCTCTGCACATCACCACACTCGGATGAATCCCGTCTAAATAAGCGATGCAAGCCGTGAAACGATCCACCCTGTTTCCTGTATTGTCATTTTTTCCGTTGCCTCCTTTTCCTCCCCAAGCGCCAATATTGCCTCTTTCGGAAATATAATCTGTTGTGGTGATTACTTTACCAGTTCTACCATCAAAAACGGAAAGATATTCAGGCCCTTGCAAAATTTTACCATAAGTAGGTGATTTGGGATTGGTATCTCGCCAATCTTTCGAAGCATCGCCAATCACATTGTTTTCGCTATCGGTAGTGCCATCGGCGGTTTTGCAAACCAATTCAGCAAAACCATCACCGTCTAAATCATAGACCATAAATTGGGTATAATGTGCCCCTTCTCGAATGTTCTTGCCCAGATTTATTTCCCATAAAAATTTCCCGTCTAATGAATAGGCTTGAAATATCGGTGGATCTGTTAGCCCTTTAAAAGAATTATCTTTACCGTTTCTTGTCATATGAACTAGTAAATCATATTGACCATCACCATCCAAATCGCCTGTCGAAACATCGTTTGGGATATAACCTTCTCTTTGTTTTATGGGAATGGACAAATATTGTTTGTCAGTGCTTTCTGAAGCAATCGTAAAACTTCCTGGCGCTTCTTCCTCAACCCCATTCAAAACCGTTTTTACAAACCAAGTATTATTCTCTTGAACATTTGCTTTAGCATCAATAAAATTTGTGGCTCCCGTAATGATTTGGTCATTAATTTTAACCGCTTTCTCATTGCCGCTTTTTCGATACAAATTAAAAGCTAAATTATCTGGATCCGTTCCCAAAACACGCCATCCAATATAAAAATGACCATTCTCTTTAACAGCAATAACTCCTCGGTCTAAAGTTTCCATTTGGCGTTGTCCAAAAAATAACGAACTTGAGAAATTAATTAAAATAAGGAGTAAAAGAAGTTTTTTTGTTTGTGGTATCATAGTGGTTTTTCTGATAATTTTCTGTTAGATAGGTATTGCTACTTATGACTTAAAATTCTATAAATGGTTTAAGCTTATATTAAAATTGACTTATTCAATTGGTTTCGAATAAGTCAATTTTGTATTAGAACAGTTTATGATTTATTGTATTTAAGATTAAAACATTGGTTTAAATCCTTCCCATTGCACGTTCCAAGTTCCGTCTTTTGGAAAACCTGGATTGTTTTCTGTTGTTCCATCCCAACCGGCGCACATCATCGCAACAGTGGTCAATAAACCTCCATTGCCAGGCAAGTACAAAGTCAATCTTTCCGATTGATAATTGTGTCCGTTTTTCAAATAGGTATTGGTCACTACATTCATAAACAAGGCGTCGATGGCTTTCTCGGGCATTTGCAAACGAGCAGCACTCATCGCCGTCATCGGGAAATCCCAACCCCAAGTTTTGTCCCAAGACCAAGTATTCCAAACTAAATCAAAGGTGTTTTTCATAATTTTCTTGTCCAAAAGAGTCGTTTCCGGCAACATTCCAAAAGTTCCCAAAACGGATGGATGGTCGGTTTTGAATTCGGGATTGGTATACGAATCCTTGGCACTTTCGGTAGCCAAATACACGTTGTCGGCAACTGGCAATGGCGATAATTTGTTCAAAACATCCTGCCATTCTTTTGGAGCTGGCTCGTTCAATCTTTTTTTCCAAGCCAAAGCGGTGTTCAATGCCCAATCCCAATACGCCAATTCGTAGGTTGGATTAAATGTTTGCATCGCCTTGAAACGTTCTTGCGCCGGAATTACGCCAGGTCCTAACATATATCTCTTTTTTTCGGCATCATAATGAGCGAACGAAGCCATAAAATCGGCAGTGGCGAAAACGCGTTCTTTGTATTTTTCCAAGGTTGCCGGAGTAGGCGAATCGCGATACAATAATTCTGCATAGGTGATGAAATGCGGCTGTTGCCAAATCAAAAAGGCACCAATCGACGAAGGACTTTCATTGCCTTCCACATCGGTCATTTTTTGCCATCTTGCGCCTTTGAATCCCTGTCTTTCGGCTAGTTTTTTAGCTTTATCGAATGCGTTTTGGTACCAAGGCATACTTTTTTCCAATAATTCAGGTCTTCCCCAAAGTGCAAAATGAACTCCGTGCCACCAGTGCATTTCCAAATGGGGTTTTCCGTACCAACTGTTATACGTCAAACCTGTTTCTTGCGGTGGATTTTTACCCGTACATTGAATTTTAGTAAGATATTGCGAAAGAATAACTCTTCGTTCCAATTCGTTGGCTCTTGGGTCAGTACTTCCCGAAAAATCAACAGCTGCGCCACTTTCCCAGAATTTTTTCCAACCTGAAATACTGCTTTTTTCGATGTCACTAAATGCTGGAATTGCAGCTCCTTTTTCTGGAGTTATTACAAACAAACAACTCAATTCGAGCGTATTTGTTTTGGAAGGTTCCACCAAGAAATAGTGGTTTGCCTTTTTCTTGAAAACGGCATTTCCTTTCCATTTTAGATTAATGTCATACGAAATACTGTCCATCACGTGGGTAACAACGGCCGATGTCTTGCCATTTTTTCTAATGTCACTTTTGTAATTTTGGGATCCTTCCCATTTGGTTCCAAAATCGGACCATTCGCCAGTTGGGAACGGAATTTTTAATCGAATTTTCAATCGTCCTTGTTGCAACAAATCCGATTCGACTTTTACTCCAATAGCATCTTTTTCTTGGTGCGAAAGTGTTTTCACTTTAACGGCAACCCCTTCCACTTTGAACGAACTTTCTATTTCACCAGTCCAAAGGTTCAAAGTTTGATCAATAGATTCGATGTCTTCGGCCTTCGCCAAAGTCCCGTTTTTTTTGGTGATTTCAAATCCCAGATTTCCCAATTGCAATAAATGCGAATTTTGTCGAAACCAGTTTACGGCTTCGTTTTTTCGTGGGGTTGCTTTTTCTTGAACACTATACGTAATCGTTCTTCCGTATTGATTGTAGTCTTTCAAAGTTTCCGAAAATTTGTACTTATTGGTATTCGGATAACTATCCCAGCCCCATTCGGATTGCGTTCCCAACGGAACTCCTTTTTGATATTTTTCAGGGAAAGTTTGCAATCCAGTTGCATCAACGGTAAAAGCGAAAGCTCCGTTTCCAACAGACAAAGAAGCCAAGGTGTCGATTGCGGAAACTTTCACATTATGACGACTGACCAATGCTTTTCGGTCGATTTTTTGCTGTCCTATCATTGCGATGGAGAATAGGAAAGCGGTAAGTAGCAGGTTTTTTTTCATCAGTTGTTAATTTATAGAAAGGTATAATTTTTATTAGTATTGATTGTTATTGCCATTGAAATTGCTATTGTCATTGAATTTATTTTATCGAACCAAAGTCGCACTCATCAACCCAATCACCACGTCATTGGTAATAGATTTTAAAGTGAGATTTTTTAATGTTTTATTTATATTTAAAGGTAAATCTAAAATGGTAGCTGCACCGCCATCAACAGCATAACTACTGAATCCTTTTATGCTACTAAAGTCTTTAAAAGTTCTGGAAATCGTTCCCGATTTTAGATAAACTCTTGGCGGTTTTGGCGCATCGGTCGTGAAAGCCAGACCGTTTGTAAAATAATCTTGTTCTATCGGCCACCAATTTTCGGGGTTTTTAAGTTGTAAAACTTCCGAGGTTCCATCGGTATAATTAACGACTACTTCTCCATTTACCATTCGGCTTTGCATTGGGTTGGTGGTTCCCGCCATCATTAAATACAGGTGTGATGCTTTGCCCGAAAGGGGAATGGAAATACTGTCCGGAAAATTATCCCACATTGAAGTAAACGCAATATTTTTAGAACTAGAATCCGAAGGCGTTTGAAACAAAATGCCTTGAGGACTGCTAATTTGGTTGTTGTTTTTAGCATTTTGGCGCAAGCCAGAATCATCGATTCTTACATCTAAATTAGGATAACACCAATTCCCGATTCCTTGTTTTGGCAATTGCAAAGTTGGCGATTTGGGTCTAGGCGAAAGGTATTCTAGATTAAAAATATCCGCCACTTTGGAATTGAAATTCTCGGTCAGCGAAACCGTTTCCAGTTTTGTTTTTTTGGGTAAAGCAATGTCCCAATTGGTAAAAGAAATCGGAAATGTTTTTCCTTCGATAGTTTTTAAAACCAAAGCATTCGTTCCCGAAATCAAATTCTCTAAAGGAATGGAAATAGTCGTTTCTGAATCTTTATTTAAACTAACTTTTTGCAAAATTGCCGCCCCAAAAGAATTGAAAATCAAGTTGCCTTCAATGTTTTTTTGACTGTTGTTTTTTACAACAAAAAGCAAGTTGTTGTTTTCTGTTCGGTTGGTTATTGCTTCGATTTCTGGTTTTACAACCAAGTTGATGGGACTCCACCAAGTTGTATTTCCTTGCTGTAATTTTATGAAAAATGTGGCGTTCTCTTTTGCTTTAAAATTGGCTTTTAACACGGAATTTGTTTTCGAAATTTCGCCTAAAGCAGTTTGTGGATCGTAAACTTCAAGAATTTTGGCTTTTGTAGTTTCCAAATGAATGCTTCCGCCTATGCAATAGGATTTTTCAATTTTAAGTTGTTCCAACTTTTCGCCATCCCAAGTAATGTCTATGTTGTAATTATCTTTAAACGGACTTTCGACAATAAGTTGAGGATTTCCAACAGCATCTGAATTGGTTTTCCAGATCGCTTTTTCTCCGTTGATAGTAACCGTTTTTATGTTGTCGAAAGGAATATTTACAACCAATTTAAAATCCATTTTTGTTGTGAAATTGGGTTTAATTTGATAAGAATCGGTGTTGTTATTTCTGTTAAACGAAAAGGAAACATCGGGAATTTCTATAGCCGCAGTATCCCATTTCGCTGGAAATCCGGGACGAATGGTCAAGCTGTTTTCAAGCGCATTGGGTTGAATTCCAAAAAGGCCTTCGACTAAGGTTCGTGCCGTCATTCCAATCGGGTCGGCAAAATCACGGTAGAGTTCCCCACGCATCGCATCATAAAACGAAAGTTGCTCAAATCCACCCGGCGAAGCACCCAAATACATACTTCCCACCAAGGCACTTTCCCACATTTTGAAAGCTGTTTCGGATTGTCCGCCTTGCCAAAAAGCCAACGCAGTGTGTAATTGTTCGCCAAGTGCCACATTGTTAATCGACCAATCGTAAGGTTGCCAATTGGTGGTGCTGATCACATACAAATCTTTTTTGTCCAATCCTTCAGCAGCAATTGGAATGTGGGGAATTTTGGTGTCCACATAATTAAGCATTTGATAGGATTGAAACGGATTCGACAATTCCGAATCGATGGTGTGGTAAATGCTCCAAACTCCCGGTGAATCATGTACCAATTGATTACCAAGACCATCTTTGTATTCTGCAAAAACACCTTTTTTAGGCAACCAAAGTTGGGCATTGGCAGCATCAGAAATGGTTTTGGATTCGTTCAAAAAAGGCGAATTATCCACATTTAAAAATTTTGCAACAGCCGCCACTTCTTTGTTCGCATAAAAATTATAAGCCGAAGAATGGGTTACCGCACCTCCACTGTATTGCAAGGCATCACTCGCCCAAATGGCAGCATAAGCATCATACAATCCATCGTTGTTGGTGTCGAAATTTCTTTTTTCCCAAGCCAAATGTCTTTGAATTACAGGCCACATTTCCTTCATAAAAGTAGTATCGCCAGTCCATTTAAAATGACGCAACATTTGGTCGAAAAAAACCAAATTCATATCATAATGATGGGCTTTGGTATTGTTGTTTGGATTTCGAGAAATGTAACCGCTAGTGAACAATGCCGTTCCCATTTCTTCTTTTTCACGGGCTAAATTTCGGCTAACGTCAGGAGTGACTGGACCGCTCAAAGGTTCCGTAACTTGCGAATGACTGTAACTCGTAAAATGGGTTTTTGCCCTGTCGTGCCAACCCAAAGGATCTGCAGTGTAGGCACCTCGCCAAGCATTCAAATACATTCGCCAAGCGATGGCGCCGTGCAAATAAGCGGGACTTTCCCAAATTCCGTCCGCTGCAATGGATAAGGCTGAGCCCAAAGTATTGATGTATGGATCGGGAGTTACTACTTTAACGCGATTGGCCAAAAGTTGGGTTTCTCGAACGGAATTTTCAAAAACGTCAGCCAATTCTTTTTGATTTTTGAGCTTGGTTTTGGCATCGGTTTCTATCATCCAAAATAAACCGTTTTTAGGAATCGAATTTATTTTTCCAGTAATTACAGTTAAGGAATCTGGTTTGGAACGATACAATTCCGTAGGCGAATTTTGTTTGTTGGCATTCGCCAAATGGATTTCCGATTTTGGATAAAAACCAATTAAGTTCTTGTTGTTTCCCGTTTTTTGTTTGTTAATTTCAGAACCGTATTCCAAGAAGAAAGATTCCTTTTGTACCATAAATTTATTATTGATACAATAATTAGGTTGCAGATAAAACACCGATTCAGGATCGGCACCAATATCGCCATCACGACTGAATTTTTTGCCACTCGCACCGCCAAAAGCCCAAATCAAGGAAACGTCTTTCGGCATATTGTTGCCAATGACTTTTAAGGCAAACCCTTCTGTGTTTTTTAATGCGATTACTTCCAAAAGCAGTTCGCCATTTCCTAAAATGGGATCTTGGATTTTGTAATACATAATGCCCAAAGTGTATCGGGTATCGATGATTTTGGCTTCGGTAATCCATTTGCTTTTGTCACCTTTTTGGATTCCCAGTTTGAAATTTCCACCCATTCCAGGCATATATAGTGCAAATTCTGGCAAATCCCCTGTTTCAACCCTGAAAGCCGTGTTGGTTCCATAAAGTGCCCGGTTGAATTTTCGAGTACCGTTTTTCAAGACAAAACTATTTCCTTCTGGAGCATAATGGATTTTGCGAACCAATGGTGAAGTTCCTTTTTCTTGGCTTATTAAAAGAAGCGGAAATAAAAGTAATAGATTTCCAAAAATCTGAATAAGTGTTTTTTTAGTTCTCATAAGAATTGAAAGAAGTATCTCGGCAGTTTAATTTTTTAATTGGCTGAATTACAGAAATGACAGGGCAATATAATTCTTTTTCCAAACTAATCCATCCTATGCTGTCCTGTCCTGTGCTGAAATTTAAAATTAGTGACTATTTTTCTTTAGAAATCTTCACAAATAGTCTTAAAATAATTATTGGAGGAACTGCCACAAAAGAATTAGATTTGTATGAGAATAAAACAGCATTAGAAATTGAATGAAAAGCTAACGCTACTGCACTGGCTAAATAATTATGGCAAACGAACGCATCATATTGGGAATTGATCCTGGAACCACAATTATGGGTTTTGGATTGATAAAAGTTGTCAACAAGAAAATGGAATTCTTGCAACTCAACGAACTGCAATTGTCTAAATACGACAACCATTACCAGAAACTAAAAATCATTTTTGAACGCACCATCGAACTCATTGATACCCACAATCCGGACGAAATTGCCATTGAAGCACCTTTCTTCGGAAAGAACGTGCAATCGATGTTGAAATTGGGGAGAGCACAAGGTGTGGCAATGGCGGCGGGACTTTCGAGAGATATTCCCATCACCGAATACGAACCCAAGAAAATAAAAATGGCCATCACCGGCAACGGAAACGCCAGCAAGGAACAGGTGGCCAAAATGTTGCAGCAACTTCTCGGACTAAAAACATTACCCAAAAATCTCGATTCCACAGATGGTTTGGCCGCCGCAGTTTGTCATTTTTTCAATTCCGGAAAAGTGGTTGGCGAGAAAAGTTACTCGGGTTGGGATGCTTTTGTGAAAAATAATGAAAATCGAGTTAAGAAATAGTTTTCAGTCTCAGTTTTCAGTCTCGGTGGCTGGAAACTGCGACTGCGACTGAACACTAAATTATGTCAGGAATCTACATCCACATCCCTTTTTGCAAGCAGGCTTGTCATTACTGCGACTTCCATTTTTCGACTTCGATGAAGAAGAAAGGCGAGATGGTTTTGGCTTTGGCCAAAGAAATTCAAATACGCAAAAGTGAGTTCAAAGATGAAATTGTTGAGACGATATATTTCGGCGGTGGCACTCCAAGTGTTTTGAAAACGGACGAAATTCAATTTTTGATTGATGCTGTTTATAAAAATTTTATAGTTGCTGACAACCCTGAAATTACACTCGAAGCCAATCCCGATGATTTATCGAACGAGAGAATAATCGAATTGTCGAAAACTCCAATCAACCGATTAAGCATAGGGATTCAATCTTTTTTTGAAGACGATTTAACGATGATGAATCGCGCCCACAATTCGGCGGAAGCCCAAAAATGTTTGGAAGAAGCGACAAAATATTTCGACAATATTTCTCTCGACTTGATTTATGGAATTCCTGGAATGAGCAACGAAAAGTGGAAACAAAATATCGAAACTGCTTTGTCTTTCGGCATTCCGCACATTTCGAGTTATGCCTTGACGGTCGAACCCAAAACGGCTTTGAATAAACTGATCCAAACCGGAAAAATTGCCCAACCCAAAGACGAAGTTGCCGAAGCACATTTTCAGATTTTGGTCGAAACGCTTGAAGCGAATGGGTTTGTACATTATGAGTTGTCGAATTTCGGGAAAGAAAATTATTTTTCGAAGAACAATTCGGCTTATTGGTTGGGAAAAAAATATATTGGAATTGGTCCTTCGGCGCATAGTTATGACGGCATTTCCAGAAGTTGGAATGTTTCGAATAATTCCATTTATTTGAAATCATTGGAAGAAAATAAATTGCCCAACGAAATTGAAATTTTGTCCAAGTCCGACCGTTACAACGAATATATAATGACGGGTTTGCGAACCATTTGGGGCGTTTCCTTGGATAGAATCGAGCAAGAATTTGGAAGCGAATATTTAGACTATTTGCAAAAACAATCCCAGAAATTTATAAATGATGACTTGCTTTCAGCAGAAAATAAAATCCTAAAACCTACTCCAAAAGGAAAATTCTTAACCGACGGAATTGCCAGCGATTTGTTTTATTTAGATTTAAAATAAAAAAGTATGATAACCGTTTCAACAGATAAAACAAAACTCAACGTTCCTTTTATTCAAGATTTTTTGAAAGATATTTATTGGGCGGCAGGAAGAACTATCGATGAAGTGCAAACCACGATTAACAGTTCGGTTTGTTTCGGAGTTTATTTGGATGATGTTCAAATAGGCTTTGCCAGAGTGATTACGGATTATGTGGTTTTTGCCTATTTGATGGATGTTTTTATTGCCGAAGAACATAGAGGAAACGGCTATTCGTCTATTTTAATTTCGGCGATGATGAACGAACCAGTTTTAAAAGAGGTTAAAATATGGCGATTGGCCACATCGGATGCTCATTATTTATACGAGAAATTCGGTTTTAAGGCATTGGCACACCCAGAAAAAATGATGGAAAAAGTAACATTATGAATTTAGAAACCTACTACGAATATTGTCTGTCCAAGAAAGGTGTAACCGAACATTTTCCGTTTGACAAAGACACTTTGGTGTTTAAAGTGGGCGGAAAAATGTTTGCTTTGTCTTCTTTATTGCAATGGGAAAATGGCGCACCCAAAGTAAATTTGAAGTGCAATCCCGATTATGCACAGGAATTGCGAGCCCAATATGACGATATCCAGCCGGCGTTTCACATGAGCAAAGTACATTGGAACACCGTTGCGATCAACAGCGATGTTTCGGATAAATTGGTGAAGGAATTGATTGATGATTCATACCAATTGGTTTTCAAAAGTTTAACCAAAAAAAACCAAAGCGAAATTCTTCAATTAGAAAATTAGGCATTACTTTTGCGAAACATTTCAGAACACTTTCAAATAAAACACTATGATTGACAATATAAAAAAATTCCTGAACGAGGAACAAGACCCTAAAGCCATCGAAAAAATCACTTCAAAACTGAATGATTTATTGATGAAAAACGAAGAAATTGGCTATATCGCCGTTCAAAAAAAACCAGCTATTACCGTTTTTCCAGACAGTATTGTGGTAACCAATAAAAGAATCATCATTTGTCAGCCCAAAAATATGGGGCTTTCGATGAATTTCACCGATTTTACTTGGGACGAAATTGAAGGAACTTTCATGAAAGAAAATATTTTAGGTTCGGAATTTTCGTTTTCGACCAAAACACAGATTCAGGTTTCTATTGATTATATTCCGAAAATTCAGGCCAGAAAAATTTCTACTTACGCCAAAGAACAATTGGATTTGTTGAAAAACCCCGTTGTATCAGAAGAAGTAAAAACCCAAATTCCAGAATATATTCCCGAAGAAATCGTGGAAGAAGTCGAAACGGAAGAAGTGGTCAATTATGCCGAAATTATGCCTGTAGTTTCCAATTATGCTGAACCTGTTGTGGAAAACACGGCTGCTTCAGCCGAGAAAATTTCAAGCGACTTGACCCAAGACGAACTTTTTGCCAAACTTCAAAACTATAAAAAACTTCTTGACAACGGATTGATTTTACAGGGCGAATACGACGCTTTCAAAAAAGAAATTTTGAGTTTGATGTAATCTCTCATTTTAAAATTATAGACCCGACAAGTTTCAATTTGTCGGGTTTTTTTGTGGGTAAATTTTAGCTGAAAAATTACGGCTAACCTGATTTTCATCATATAAATATGTAGTTTTTTTAACTATATTAGGCGAAAAATATTAACGCATAAACAGCAGTAAATCAATTTATTGTGACTATTGTGTCTCCGCCTTCTTGTGTAACAATTGTTACACAAAAGATTTTTTTTGGAAGTAGATTTAGTCTGTCAAATCAACACATCAAGTTTTGGCAAAACAGGAAGTAATTATTTGGCTAAATAAAAAAATCTCTAATTAATTTAAAGTATTCATAAACACTTCACGATCATGAAAAAAATTATTTTACAAGTTGGTTTTTTAATCTTTTCAACCTTTTCTTTTTCACAAGCAGGTCATATTATGCAAGGCGTTGGCGCTATTAATATGTCAATGGGAGGTGCATCTACGGCGCAACCTCTTGATATATCGGGCGCATTGCAATGGAATCCGGCATCTATTTCGGCTTTTGACGAGAAAATCATCAAGTTTGATTTAGGGCTATTTTTTTCCTCCCCTGAATTGAGTTCAAGCTTGCCAGCAGGAATGATGGAGCCAGGTTCTCCTGCAGTTTCGGGTGTTACTAAAGACGATAGAGGTGTTTCGCCAATGCCTGCACTAGCAATGGTTTGGGGCAAAGAAGGAAGTAAACACACTTTTGGAGTTTCTGCTTTTGGTATTAGTGGATTTGGAGTGACATTTCCAGAAGAAGCAAATAATCCATTGAGTTCCAGTTTTAACCCTGCATTAAATTCTAATCCTGTAAATTATCCTCAACAAGCGGGTGGTTTTGGCCGTGTAGAATCAGATTATATGTTATTGCAGGTAGGATTAACATGGGCTTATGAAATAACCGATAAACTTTCCGTGGGCGTTGAACCTACCTATAATTATGGAACTTTAGAATTAATGCCAAACCCAACAGCAAATCCATCGGCAGCGGGTTATCCATCTACCAACAGGGCTTCGACTACTGGTTTTGGGGCACAATTTGGTTTGTTTTTCGATTCAAAAACTGGATTTAAAGCTGGGGTTTCTTATAAAACAACCCAAGACATGAGCAAATTTGAATTCAAAAACACATATTTGGATAATTCTACAGATACAAGTGAATTCGATATGGATTATCCAGCCATTCTTTCATTTGGATTGGGATATTCCAAAAGTGATTTTGATATCGCTTTAGATTATAGAATGGTGGATTATGAAAACACAGACGGATTTTCTGAAACAGGATGGACTCCTACAGCATCCGTAAAAGGTTTTGGATGGGACAATATTTCAATTTTTTCAGCAGGAATTCAATACAAAGGAATCGAAAAATTCCCTTTAAGACTTGGATATACATATAGTTCAAATCCAATAAGCTATGATGTTGCATTTTTTAATATTCCAGCAACAGCCATTATCGCAAATGCTTTTCAATTTGGTTTTAGTTATTTGGCAGGCAAAAATATTTCTTTGGATGCAGTTTATCACCACGGAGCAAGTGACGGAAAAACTTTTGGGCAAATACTGAACCCAATGGCGGTTTCGCCTTCAAATCCTAATGGTGCCATACCAGCATCTTATGTGGCTTATGACATGACAACCGATATGGTGATGGTTGGGATTTCCTATAAGTTTAACAAGGCCAACAAATAAATTATAAGTCCTTTTTTATTCTTTTTATGCAACAATTGTTACATAATTTATGGTAATTGACTCGTAATTTTAACCAAGAATTAAGACAGTATAATTTATAATAATATGAAAAACTTAGTAATACTTGGTGCTGGAACAGCCGGAACAATGATGGCAAGTCACCTAACGAAAAAATTAAATAAATCAGATTGGGAAATCACGATTGTAGATCAACATAAAACACATTATTACCAGCCGGGATTTCTGTTTTTGCCTTTTGACACTTATAAGCCAGAAGACGTTAAAAAATCCATCGATGAATTTATTCCCAAAGGAGTAAAATTATTTCGAAAAAAAATTGATGTAATCGACAAAGACTCTGATACGGTTGTATTAGAAGGTGGAGAAAAATTAAAATACGATATTTTGATACTGGCCACGGGAACCAAAACGGCTCCAGGAGAAGTCGAAGGAATGTTGGGGGATTATTGGTACAAAACCATTTTTGACTTTTACACCTTCGAAGGAGCATTGGCATTGAGAGACAAATTAAGAGATTGGGAAGGCGGAAAATTAGTGGTTCATATCACGGAAATGCCCATCAAATGTCCTGTTGCCCCATTAGAATTTGCCTTTCTTGCCGATTCATTCTTTATTAAAAAAGGGATGCGCGAAAAAGTCGACATCACTTATGTTACGCCACTTTCCGGGGCTTTTACCAAAGAAAAATGTACTACGGCATTGACGTATTTATTGCATGATAAAAATATCAAAATTGTGCCAGATTTTGCTGTAGAACACATTGATGGCGAGAAAGGTGTAATTGTGGATTATGGAGGAGATGAAGTCCCGTTTGATTTATTGGTGACCATACCGACAAATATGGGTGACGACTTGATGGCACGATCTGGTTTTGGCGATGACCTAAACTATGTGCCTACCAATAAAAACACCTTACAGACTACCATAAAGGAAAATATTTTTGCTTTGGGCGATTGCACTAATGTTCCAGCTTCAAAAGCGGGTTCTGTTGCGCACTTTCAGGCAGAAATTTTAACTGAAAATATTTTGAAATATATCGATGGCAAGGAATTAGAACCTGATTTTGACGGTCATGCCAATTGTTTTATCGAAACAGGTCACGGGAAAGCACTATTGATAGATTTCAATTACGATTATGAACCCGTTAAAGGAAAATTTCCCTTCGCCGGAATTGGACCGTTGAATTTGCTTACGGAGTCTCGATTGAACCATTGGGGTAAATTGGCCTTTAGATGGATTTATTGGAATATGCTGTTGCCGGCAAGAAAATTACCGTTTGTAACGGCAAAAATGAGCAAATCAGGAAAGAATTTTGACTAAAATAAAGTTTAATATAAAATAATAAAAAGATGGAAAAAGTATATGCAGGGAAAACTGTTAGCGTTGACAATAATGGTTATTTAACAGATTTGTCCCAATGGAATAAAGAAATTGCCATAGAAATTGGAAAAGAAGAGGGGATAAATGAAGTGACGGACAAACATTTTGAAGTGTTGGCTTATTTGCAGGACCAACAAAGAAAAGAAGTAGCTTTAACCATAAGAGGTGTTGGAAAAAGCGGCATAGTCGATATCAAGCAATTATATGATTTGTTTCCGAAAGGACCATTAAAAATTTCAAGTAAAATGGCTGGAATCCCTAGACCAAAAAGTTGTATTTAATTTAAAGTTTTTAAAATGGAAACAAAAGAAAAAAAACCTTTAGAGAAAGTTTGCATTATTTGCGCTAAAGGAAATTTAGAAGACGTATATGCTTCGCTAGTTATGGCAAATGGAGCCGTAATGGAAGGTATCGAAACCAATCTGTTTTTCACGTTCTTTGGTCTTGAAGGAATTACCAAAAAGTCAATGAATCATCTCCATACAGCAACAACTGGTAATCCCGCGATGAAAATGCCCGGAGGATTGCCTTTTCCAACAATGCTTGGGGGGCTTCCCGGAGTGGAAGCTGCAGTTTCCGGCATGATGAGAAAACAAATGGATGAATTGGGAATGCCTCCTGTTGACGAGTTTTTAGAAATGATTACGGCAGGTCGCGGAAATATTTATGCATGTAAACTGGCAGTTGACATGTTTAAATTGACCAAAGCTGATTTATCGGATGAAGTTAAAGACATTATCACAATTGGAGAATTTTATGAATTATGTGATGGAGACAGAACCCAAATCATTTTCACTTAGTTTTTTAATGTTATTAAATAAAAAAGGCAATGGATGGAATTTCACATTGCCTTTTTTGTTGTTTTAAATCACATCGTTTTCTTCTGTTTTTCCACGAAATTATGGGCTTGAAGTTCCAATAATTCGGTGGCCTTTTGGCGTTGCAAATCATAGAGTTTCTTGTCTTGGGCAATATCGTCATAGACTTTGTCGTGCATTGATGCGCTGGTTCTCACCAATAAATCGCGCTGGTATTTGTCTTGTGTCAAAGTGGCTTTCAAAGCCGTTTCCAAATCCTCCAATTTATAATCGTATTCGCCTTTTGGGGACAATAATTTGGCGATGATCGGCGAAGTTTCGATAGCCAAAAACAACAACATTATAAACAAGGAAGGAATCAAGGGTAGTTTGTTCAGGGCGTTTATTCGCGCCATCAAACCATCAAAACCCTCTATTATGGGTTGTGTTTCGGTTACTTTTTTGTCTAAATCGGCTTGTAGCGTTATGGCTTTTTTGTCGTTGACGGCAATTTTGGCCAAATTGGTTTTTCTAATGGAATCCAGTTCCGCGGAAGCCAAATTGTGCTTGGCAATTTTCTCCTTGAAAACCGGGCCCTTTCCCAGTTTCATTGTGCCTTTTGTTCCTTCGGCTTCGGTAATATAAGTTTCGTAAAGAGCATTTACTTCTTTTTCTTTCTTCGCAATTTCCGCTTTCAGATTGTCGGTTTCGGCTTTATTCTTCTCCACATCCGATTTGAAATAATTGGCAACTTCCTTTTTATTGGTCAAAGCCATTGCGTTTTTTTCCTTCAACAAAATGGTGTTGATTTCCTTTTCAAAAATCTTGATTTCCAAAGGTTTCGAAATCACGATGGCAATGATTACAGCCAAAATAATTCGCGGACTGGCCTGCAAGAATTCACTTTTGAATTTGTCTCTTTTTCGAATGGTGGAAACGATGAACCGATCCAAATTGAAAATAAGCAATCCCCAAACGACTCCAAATCCCATAGCAATAAAAGGGTTGTCAAAAACCGTGAAAAGGGCATAAGAACTGGCAATGAAAGCCATGACGGCGGTAAAGAAAACAGTGGCGCCAATACCCACATATTTGGTTTGTTCGCCTTCGGAGCAACCTTCCAGCAAGGATTTGTCGGCTCCGGAACAGAGAATAAAGAATTGTTTTAACATGATTGATTTTGATTTGATGATTGATGATTGCAAATTTAACGCCAAAAAACGGATATTGGTATAAACGGCTGATATATATTTGATTGTCGGTTTTTCTTTTGGTTCAATGTTGTTTTAATGTAACCAATGCTTTTTTCTTTAGCAAGATTCATAACGATAGCTTAATTTTTTTCAGGGTTTAAATTAATGTTTGGTTTCTAGTTTTGCATCAAAATTATTTAAACAAAAAACAATGAAGAAAAATTATTTAATCGTGATGTTCTTTTTTCTTGCACTAGTTGGTTATGCGCAAAAAGGAGTTATCTCTGGAAAAGTATTGGACGCTGAGGACAAAATGCCTTTGCCAGGTGCAATGGTCGAAATTGTTGGAATGAACAAATACACCATTTCCGATCAAAATGGGCGATATGAATTTCTTAATATTCTTGCAGATTCTTATACGGTTCAGGTGAAATATATGGGGTACGCTGCTGCAAAAGGAGATTTGACGGTAAAAGAGGGTGCCAATGCCGTTTGCAATTTTGAATTAGTGGCTTCGGGTACTGAATTGAAAGAAGTGGTGATAGGTGATATTTTAAAAGGACAAGCCAAAGCGCTAAGCCAACAAAAACACAACAAGAACATTGGTAACGTAATTTCTTCTGACCAAGTGGGGCGTTTTCCAGATGCCAATATTGGAGATGCCTTGAAAAGGGTTCCCGGTGTTACGATGCAAAATGACCAAGGCGAGGCCAGAAATATCATTATCAGGGGTTTGGCTCCGTCATTAAATTCGGTTACTTTGAACGGCGACAGAATTCCGTCTGCCGAAGGTGACAACCGAAATGTACAAATGGATTTGATTCCGTCGGACATGATTTCGACCATCGAAGTAAGCAAAACATTAACTCCTGATATGGATGCAGATGCCATTGGTGGATCGGTAAATTTGGTTACTCGTCCAACTCCAAACGGCGAAAGAATCTCGGCAACTATTGGAGGAGGTTATTTGCCTATAAGGGATAAAGCGTCTTACACAGCCGGTTTGGTGTATGGAAATCGTTTTTTCAGCGACAAATTCGGAGCTGTATTGAGTGGTTCCTACAATAATGTGGATTACGGTTCGGACAATGTGGAAAACGAATGGGTAAAGGATGATTTTGGAAACGAATTTATTCAGAAATCTGAAATTAGAAAATACGATGTGCAACGTATTCGCAGAAGTGCTTCGTTGGCATTGGATTATAAATTCAACGAAAACAATACCCTTTTTGCCAATGCTATTTACAATTGGAGAGACGATAGAGAAAACCGTTTCAGGACTACTTACGACGATATCGAAGCTGTTTATGACGCTGTTGATGATGAAAAAATAGTTGGTTTTGAAGGTCGTGTAAAACGTCAAACCAAGGGAGGTATCGATAACGATAGGAACAAAAGCAGAAGACTCGAAGATCAACGAGTGCAAAATTATTCGCTTCGTGGAGAACATTTAATCAGTTCCAAATTAGACTTGGATTGGTCAACCAATTATTCTACTGCAAGAGAATACCGTCCGGGCGAACGTTATATCGAATACCGTCAAAAAGGCTTGGACATGACGCAAGATTTGTCGGATACCAGATTCCCTTTGGTAACAACCACGGGTGAAGCATTAAATAAATTCAAGTTTAATTCTGTTACTGAAAATACTAATGATACAGAAGAAAGTGAATTTGGAGCCAAAGTAAATATTCGAATTCCTTTCACCATTATTCCGGCAGAAAAAGGAAGAATCAGAACGGGTCTTCGTCTTCGAATGAAAGAAAAATCAAGAAACAATAATTTCTTTGCTTATGAACCAATCAACGCCGACATGAATTTATTGTCCCAGATTCCAGCCAATTATTTTGACGGTAAAGATTTCAATCCGGGAAGTCAATTTGTGCCAGGAACTTTTGCTTCGGCCAACTTTTTAGGAAATCTTGATTTGAATAATGCTTCTTTATTCGATAAGGAATCGGATCCTTCAGAGTTTTTGGCGGTAAATTATAACGCCAAAGAAAATATTTATGCGGCCTACCTAAGATGGGATCAGGATTTTAACGACAAATGGTCGATGGTGGTAGGTTTCCGTGTCGAAAATACCCACATTGATTACACCGGAAACCGCGTTTTGGACGAAGAAGAATTGGAAGGCGAAATCAATACAACCAACACTTATACCAATGTTTTGCCAAGTCTTACGGTTCAATACAACGCTACCAAAGATTTGATTTTAAGAGCTGCGGCGACTACCGCCTTGGCTAGACCGAATTACTATGCACTGGCACCTTATGTAAACAACATTGCCTCGGATATGGAAATCATGGCTGGAAATCCAGACCTTGACGCCACTTATTCGTATAACTATGATTTCATGGCCGAGAATTATTTCAAGTCGGTTGGTTTGATTTCTGGAGGTGTTTTCTATAAAAAACTGCACGATTTCATTTATAATTACAGCGACAGCAATTATACAACAGAAAAATTTGCCGCTGATTTTCCAACGCAGGACAATCCAATCCCAGTGGGAGAAAATTGGACATTTGTTCAGCCGAAAAACGGGGATACCGTTGATGTGTATGGTTTTGAAGTCGCTTTTCAACGTCAGTTGGATTTCTTCGAAAATAAATTCTTGAAAGGATTCGGAGTTTATTTAAATTATACTTTTACCAAATCCGAAGCCAAAGGAATCGCCGATGAAGACGGAAACGAGAGAAAAAACATCAGCCTTCCAGGAACGGCTCCACACATGTTCAACGGTTCGTTGTCTTGGGAAAACAAACGTTTTTCGGCTAGAGTTTCCACTAATTTCACTTCGGATTATTTAGACGAATTGGGGTCAGAAGAATACAACGACAGCTATTACGACAAACAGTTTTTTGTGGATGCCAATGCAGCTTATAAAATAACAAAGAATATCCGAGTTTTTGCTGAAGCCAATAACTTGACCAATCAACCGTTGCGTTATTATCAAGGTGTTGAATCGCATACTAAACAAGTAGAATACTATCAAGCTCGATACAATTTGGGATTGAAGTTTGATTTTTAAAAGAATCTTTTAAATAATTATAAAGGCAACAGGATGTAATCTCCTGTTCCCTTTTTTTATAGTAAATACAAAATGAAACAAATAATTTACTTTTTTTTATCAGTATTGGTTTTTCAATTATCGTTTGCACAACAAGCAGAAAAAAGAGAATTGTCGGGCTATACAGAAGGCTATATTCCAGAACTGCAGAAAATAGACAACAGTTTGAATTTTTTATTGATGGGGGATTTTGGGCGTTATGGTCAATTTTATCAAAAGGAAGTGGCTGTGCAAATGGGAAAAGCAGCCGCTACAATTGGTTCTGAATTCGTGATTAGTGTGGGAGATAATTTTTATCCAAATGGAGTACAAAGCACCACGGATCATTCGTGGGTCGCTTCTTTTGAAAATGTTTATACCGATTATAGTCTGCAGAACGATTGGTATGTAGCTTTGGGAAATCATGATTATAGAGGAAATGTTCAGGCGCAAATCGATTATTCCGCTAAAAGTCGCCGTTGGCACATGCCTTCATCTTATTTTAAAAAGGAGTTTAATTTAGAAGACGGCAATAAAGTTTTAGTTTTGTTTATGGATACTTCGCCGTTTATAGATAAATATTACGATGCGGATTCGGGTATGAGCGAGGCAATCAAAGCACAGGATACCACAGCTCAAAAAAAGTGGCTGCTCAAAGAATTAGTCACAACAGACAAAAAGGTGACTTGGAAAATTGTAGTAGGACACCATCCTTTGTATAGCGGAGGAAAGCGAAAAACCAGTTCTGAAACCATAAGTTTCGAAAAAAAGTTTGCCGAGATTTTTGATAATCAAAAGGTAGATGCTTATTTCTGCGGACACGAACACGATTTACAGATTATAAAACCGAAAGGGCATTATACAACTCAGTTTCTGTCTGGGGCAGCTTGTACTGTCCGTCCCAGCGGCGAAAGAGAAGGAACATCGTTTTTTGCCGAAAAACCAGGATTTATGACCTTTTCCATTACAAATTCAAGATTGCTTGCACAAGTGGTTGATGGAGATGGCAAAGTTTTATTTACGACTCAAATAGAAAAAAACAAAAATGAAAAACATAAATAAAATAGTAGTTGCATTCGGAATAGTTTCCTTAATTTCCTGCAGCAATAAGCTGGCTCCCATTCGCAAAGACGCTGTCAAACCAGTCATAGTAACCCAAGTATTACCGCACGATACCGACGATCCAGCTATCTGGATTAATCCTGCCGATGCCACAAAAAGCATTATTATCGGTACCGACAAAGATACCGATGGTGGGTTGTATGCTTTTGATTTGAATGGAAAAATCATTTCAAAATCTGAAGTGTTGAAACGACCAAATAATGTGGATATCGCTTATGGTTTAATAATTGATGGCAAAAAAGTGGATGTTGCCGTAACTACAGAACGTGAAAATAACAGCATCAGAATTTTCAGTTTGCCTGATTTAAAACCAATTGACAATGGAGGAATTTCCGTTTTTGATGGGAAATTAGAACGTGACCCAATGGGAATTGCTTTATACACTCGCAGTACTGATAATGCCATTTTTGCCATCGTCGGCAGAAAAAGCGGTCCTTCCGAAACTTATTTATGGCAATACCAATTGACCGATGCAGGCAATGGAAAAGTGGGAGCGAATGTGGTTCGAAAATTTGGAAAATATAGTGGCAAAAAAGAAATCGAAGCCATCGCCGTGGATAATGAATTGGGAGTTGTTTATTATTGTGACGAACAATTCGGAATCAGAAAATATAAAGCCGATCCCGCTTTAAATGACAATTCGGAACTAGCTCTTTTTGGTCAAAATGATTTCAAAGCCGATAACGAGGGAATTGCTATTTACAAAACCACGGCAACAACCGGTTATATTTTGGTATCCAATCAGCAAGCGAATACTTTTATGGTTTATCCAAGAGAAGGAGCGAATGGCAATGCCAATGAATATCCGTTGTTAGCCGAAATTCCAACTTCCACGATAGAATGTGATGGAGCTGATGTTACGGCAATCAATCTTGGTGGAGCATTTCAAAAAGGAATGTTTGTGGCAATGAGCAACGGAATGACTTTTCATTTTTACAATTGGGAAGATTTTCAAAAACGAATTGATGCTGCTAAAAAGTAAATTTCAATTCTTCGCATAAATAAAAAAAGAGCTGTTCGAAATGAATAGCTCTTTTGTTTTATTACATTAATCCAGTTTTCGGCTCCCTCTCCTCTGGAGATGGCTGGGGTGAGGAGAAAATTATTGTTGAGGTATTTTTTTAAGAAGGTTTGCCAATAATACGCCCCAAGACGAAATCAATAATAATCCGCCAATAGGAGTGATGAACCCAATTGTTTTAAAATCAAAAGGAATAAAAAGACTGTTTGTGGCCAATAAATAGATGGAACCTGAAAAGAAGATTATTCCAATAACAACTAAATAATAGATTGTTTTCTTAGCTTTTTGAGAAATTGAAGCCAAGCCAACAAACAATAAAAATAGCGCGTGATACATTTGGTATTTCACTCCGGTTTCAAAAGTAGTAAGCTGTTCGAGAGATAAAACTTTTTTAAGAGCGTGCGCTCCAAAAGCTCCTAAAATGATGGCCAGCATTCCGAAAATTGCTCCCGTGGAAATTATTTTTTTGTCCATTTCGTGTAAATTTTGATTGCAAAAATATCGCTTTCCCGTCAAACAAAATCAATTTTAACGATACTTTCTGTTGGTATTGTTTTTTGTGAAATTCTATCGAATCCTGAATTTGTGCAAATTCGTGAAATTCGCGTCAACTTTTTTGTTAAGTTGGGTACTTATTGATTAACTTACGTTTGTCTTAACAATCACAGTTATGAGAACCATTCTTATCATCGGGGCGGGAAGATCGGCTTCGTCCTTGATTCAATATCTTTTAAACAAATCCGATGAGGAAAAGTTGCACCTTATTATTGGGGATTTGTCATTGGCTTCGGCTCAAAAGAAAACCAACAATCATCCCAATGCAACCGCAATCGCATTGGATATTTTTGACAAAAATCAAAGAAAGGAATTTGTCCAAAAAGCGGATATCGTGATTTCGATGTTGCCGGCACATCTTCATATTGAAGTGGCCAAGGATTGTATTGCCCATAAAAAACATTTGGTGACAGCCTCCTACGTTAGCGATGACATGCAGGAATTGGATGCCGCAGCCAAGGAAAACAATTTGATTTTTATGAATGAAGTGGGTCTTGATCCCGGGATTGACCATATGAGCGCGATGAAAGTCATTCACGAAATCAAGGCCAAAGGAGGAAAAATGCTTTTGTTCGAATCCTTCTGCGGCGGTCTTGTCGCGCCGGAATCTGACACGAATTTGTGGAATTACAAGTTTACTTGGGCACCTCGAAACGTGGTGCTGGCCGGTCAAGGTGGTGCGGCAAAATTCATTCAGGAAGGAACTTATAAATACATTCCGTATTGGAATCTATTCCGCAGAACCGAATTTCTGGAAGTGGAAGGTTACGGTCGATTTGAGGCTTATTCCAATAGAGATTCCCTGAAATATCTCGATGTTTACGGTTTGGATGATGTGTTGACTTTGTACCGGGGAACTATTCGAAAAGTCGGTTTTTCCAAAGCTTGGAATGTGTTCGTTCAACTCGGAATGACTGATGACAGTTACATAATGGAAGATTCCGAAAATATGAGCTACCGTCAATTCGTGAATTCTTTCTTGCCGTATCATCCAACGGATTCTGTCGAAATCAAGATGCGTTTGATTTTAAAAATTGACCAAGACGACATTATGTGGGACAAGTTGCTGGAATTGGATTTGTTCAATCCCAACAAAAAAGTGGGTTTGAAAGACGCCACACCAGCTCAAATTCTAGAAAAAATCCTGACCGATAGCTGGACATTGCAGCCCAAAGACAAAGACATGATTGTGATGTATCACAAATTTGGCTACGAATTGAATGGCAAAAAAGAACAAATAGATTCCAAAATGGTTTGCATTGGCGAAGACCAAACCTATACCGCAATGGCGAAAACCGTTGGCTTGCCAGTGGCAATGGCAACCTTGTTAATCCTGAACGGAAAGATAAAAACTCCCGGAGTGCAACTTCCCATTAAAGAAGAAGTGTATTTGCCCATTTTGAAAGAATTGGAAGAATATGGAGTTGTTTTCAAGGAACAAATTGTGCCTTATTTGGGGTATAATCCTGATAAGGTTTTTAGTTAAGGCCTTTTTAATTTTAGTTTTTTTTTTTGATAAGATCCGCTTCGAGAGAAGCGGATTTTGTTTTAAATAATAGAGGCAGTCTAAAACTTTTGACTGCCTCTATTATAATTTTTATTGAAGCTAATTATTATTTGTTAGCTAAAATTGTTATTGGAAGATCATAGGATGTTCTGACTGCTTTTCCGTCTTTTGTTCCTGGTTTCCATTTAGGTAAATTTTTTAATACTCGAATTGCTTCATCACTAGAACCCGGACAGTTGTCGTTTATAGGACTAAAATTAGACAGCGAGCCATCAGTTTCCACGACAAAACCAATATGAAGTTTAACTTCCAAACAATCTTTTGGAATTATAAAATTCTCAGCGATAGAATTGTTTAACTTATCAATTCCTTCTGGAAATTCCGGTTTGACATCAACTTCATGTAGAGGATAAGTTCCTGGTATGCAAAAGAAACCAACTGCAGTTTTTACAGAAGCATTAAAGTTCACTGAATCAGTATTTTCGGCAATTTGATTATTCTTGTCATTAGAGTTTGTTGCTGTTTTAACTTGTGCAACACTTTCTGTGCAAATAAAGAAAATAAGTCCTGAGAATAAGGGTAAAAGAACGATTTTAGAAAGCAGTATTCTTGTTTTGGAAACGGTTTTTGTCATCATAATGAATCTTTTTTTAGTTATGGAATAGTTTAAATTACTGGTTAATCCGAATGTTGGGTTTGTGTTTGCATAAGCAAGCAAAAGATTTTGATAGAATGGAATATTGTTGTAGATGGTCACCACTTTTTCATCAGCCAGGAATTCATGATTGAGTTGAATTGCTTTTTTGTAAAAAATAAAAATGGGATTGAACCAAAGTACTGTTTTCAAGGCTTCGACCAGCAATATGTCCAAAGTGTGTTTTTCGTTTACGTGTATCAATTCATGCGTGTATAATTCTTCATTTATTTTTCGGTTTTGATAATCTCCTTTATTGAGGAAGATGTAGTTTAGAAACGTATGTGGAGGGACTTGTTCCTCTAATAAAACTAATTTAGCGTTTTTGTACACAACAACTGGGTTCGACTTAATATTGGATATTATTTTCAAAATGTTTCCAATGTACCGAAACAATAGTATTGAAGCAACCAAACCATAAAGAATCCAAAGGATTATCGATTTGTAATCGATGGATTGCTCTAAAATTATTTTATTCGAACTGTCTTGAATCACATAATCATGGGTTTGCTGTACCGGTGCAATGGTCTCTGTAACTATTTCAATAGTCATGAAAGGAATTGCCAATGAAAAGACAAGACTGAACAGCAAGTAAAACCTGTTAAACTGATGCATTTTTTCTTTTTCCAATACCAAGTGGTAAAAAATTAAAAGAAGAAATAAACTTAGGGATGATTTATAAAGGAAGTCAATCATTTTTTCTTTTTTTGAATTTCACTGTCAATTATTTTCTTGAGTTCTTCCAGTTCCGATGCCGAGAGGTTGGTCTCTTTGGTAAAGAAAGAAGCAAATTGGGAAGCCGAATTGTTGAAGAAATTGCTAATTAATCCGTTTACGTGTTTCGAGAAATAATCGGTTTTTTTAACCAATGGATAATACTCCCTTGAGTTCCCAAATTCGTTGTAAGCCACAAACTTTTTATCAATCATTCTTTTCAATAAAGTGGCCACGGTCGTGGTTGCTGGTTTTGGTTCTGGAAAAGCTTCGAGTAAGTCTTTCATAAAAGCTTTTTCTAGTTTCCATAGGTGTTCCATTAATTGTTCTTCTGAATTGGATAATGACATTTGCTCCATGTTTTTAGAATTAACTCTACAAATGTAGAATAAAAAATTTAATATCCAAATTTTTTGCAAAAAAAATCCATTCACTCGGTTTAGAATGAACGGATTAAAAATTTTTTTCTTTGTGACTTCGAGCCTTTGTGGCAAAAACCTATTTCGACATTTCCACAAAATACTTGTAAAACAAAGGAATTGTTTCAATTCCTTTCAGGTAATTAAAAATTCCGAAATGTTCGTTTGGCGAGTGAATGGCATCGCTGTCCAAGCCAAATCCCATCAAGATGGTTTTACTTTTTAGTTCTTTTTCAAACAAGGCGACTATTGGAATACTTCCGCCGGAACGAACTGGAATGGCAGGAACTCCAAAGGTTTCGGTATAAGCTTTGTTGGCGGCTTTGTAGCCAATGCTATCCGTTGGCGTCACATAACCTTGTCCGCCGTGATGCGGTTTTACTTTTACTTTCACTCCGGCTGGAGCTATATTGATGAAATGTTTGGTAAACAATTCCGTGATTTCTTCCCAATCCTGATTCGGAACCAATCGCATCGAAATTTTGGCGAAAGCCTGACTTGCAATAACCGTTTTGGCTCCTTCTCCAGTATATCCACCCCAAATTCCGTTGACGTCAAGCGTTGGTCGAATGGAATTTCTTTCATTGGTTGTGTAGCCTTTTTCGCCATAGATGTCATTTAAGTCCAAAGCTTTTTTGTAATCTTCCAAATTGAAAGGCGCTTTGGCCATTTCGGCTCTTTCTTCAAGAGACAATTCTTGTACATTGTCGTAAAAACCAGGAATGGTAATGTGATTATTTTCGTCGTGAAGCGAAGCAATCATCTTTGCCAAAACGTTGATGGGATTGGCAACAGCACCACCATACAATCCAGAATGCAAATCGCGATTTGGCCCAGTAACTTCCACTTCCACATAACTCAAACCGCGCAATCCCGTTGTGATGGAAGGCTGTTGGTTGGAAATCATTCCTGTGTCCGAAATTAAAATTACGTCACATTTCAGCTTTTCTTGGTTGCGTTCCACAAACCATCCTAAACTTTTGGAACCAATTTCCTCTTCACCTTCAATCATAAATTTTACATTGCAAGGCAAAGTGTTCGATTGAATCATGTATTCCAATGCTTTTACGTGCATGTACATTTGGCCTTTGTCGTCGCAAGAGCCACGGGCAAAAATGGCGCCTTCGGGATGAATTTCGGTTTTTTTAATAACGGGTTCGAATGGAGGAGAAGTCCATAATTCGATTGGATCAGCCGGTTGAACGTCATAATGTCCATAAACTAGAACGGTTGGTAAAGTTTTATCAATTATTTTTTCGCCATAGACGATTGGGTTTCCGGGCGTGTCACAAATTTCGACAAAATCGCAACCTGCTTTTTCCAGGCTGCCTTTTACGGCATCGGCAGTATTGATAACATCTTGGTGGTAAGCGGGATCGGCGCTTACAGAAGGGATTTTTAACAATTCGATTAACTCGTTAATGAAGCGGTCTTTGTGTTGTTGAACGTAGGATTTTATGGTTTCCATAATGGGTTTAAATTTTATACTTTCAAAAGTACAAAAAAGAGCGTAAATATTTTTGAATAAATTCCTTTGAAAGTTAGAAGTTATGTTTATATTTGCACTCACAATTTTGCGGGTATGGTGAAATTGGTAGACATGCCAGACTTAGGATCTGGTGCCGCAAGGCGTGTAGGTTCGAGTCCTATTACCCGCACAAAAAAGCTTCTCCAAACGGGAAGCTTTTTTTATTTCTGCTGTTTTCTTGATGAATCCATTTTTCATTTTTGACATTTTGAGGAATCCATCTTCGAATCTCCACCCAAATTCTTTTGCGTGCTAAAAATTCCCTCAAAATTTGTGGATTATCTTCAATATTTTCTATCTTAGATAAATATTATCCTATTAATTGACAAATCTCATGTGTGCAAAAGAATCAACCAACTTCAAACGTTTAACTCCCGAAGAATGGGAGAACGCATGGCAACAACATTGGAAAAAAGCCCAATTGGACTACGAATTGCCAATAGACGAATCAGAAGAACACCAGTTTTTATCGGAACGAAGAACCGCCGAAAAAGAAAAAGAACGATTGGAAAGAATAAACCAAGAATTCGAAATGGGTTTTAAAAAATTGGGAAAATTGGGGCCAGCCGTCACCATTTTTGGATCTGCAAGATTTAAGCCCGGAGAACCTTATTATGAATTGTCGAGGGAAACTGGTAAAGCTTTTGCCAAGGCCGGTTTCACGGTTTTGACCGGAGGTGGGCCAGGCGCCATGGAAGCGGCAAATCGTGGGGCAAATGAAGCTGGCGGACCCAATTATGGACTCAATATCATTTTGCCGAAAGAGCAAGCACCGAATCCTTATGTAACCGAAAGTTTCGAGTTTAATTATTTCTTTGTTAGAAAAGTGATGCTCGTTAAATATTCATGTGCCTACATTGTCATGCCGGGCGGACTGGGAACTTTGGACGAATTGTTTGAAGCGGCCACTTTAATCCAATGTAACAAAATCGGGCCATTTCCACTGATCTTGGTTGGAGGAAAGTTTTGGAAAGGATTGCGTGATTTTGTGGCTTTTATGGCCGAGGAAGGGGTTTTCTCTCCCGAAGAAATTGGATTTTCTCGAATTGTTGAAACTCCCCAAGAAGCCATTGAAATGGTTTTGGCTGGATTGCCACAAGATTTTAAAAATACATTGAAACCCTTGAAATAATTTTCTATAGTCTAAAACAAAAACATTGATGGAAATAAAAGTATTTGGTGCTGCAGGTGGTGAGGTAACAGGCTCGTCCTATTTGATTAAAACAGACAAAGCAATCGTATTGGTTGACGCAGGAATGTTTCAAGGTGGAAAAGAATCGGAGGCAAAAAACAAACTGCCCGAAGGCGCCACTCCCAGTAAAATAGATGCATTGCTGTTGACCCACGCACATTTGGACCATACCGGACGAGTGCCTTTGTTAATCAAGTATGGTTATAACGGACCTATTTACAGTACGGAAGAAACCTTGAAAATGGCACAAATCATTTTGCAGGATTCTGCTCGTTTGCAAGTGGCTGATGCGATGCGAAAAAACAGAAAACAATGGAAAGAAGGAGCGCCTATTGCCGAACCACTTTACAATACCGAACATGTCGAGTATATGGAAGAACTGGGCAGGGCTGTTGAATACAATACGGCCATTGAAGTGGCGGAAGGAATTACTGCCAAATGGATTGAAGCGGGACATATGTTGGGTTCCGGCAGTATTGAAGTGACCGTTACCGAAAACGGTAAAGCCAAAACGATTGTTTTTTCTGGGGATTTAGGACCTCTTACCTTGCCGTTGTTGAAACCTTTCGATCATTTCAATCATGCCGATTTGGTGTTTTTGGAATCTACTTATGGTGATCGCGACCATAAATCTTTTGATGACACGATGGTGGAGTTCGAAAAAATTATTATTGAAGCTTATAAGTCGGGCGCAAAAATTTTGGTACCTACCTTTGCCATTGGGCGAGCACAGCAAATCATTTATCATTTGGCCGAGCTTTTTCATTTGGGCAAAGTGCCGCCTTTTCCTATTTATTTGGATAGTCCCATGGCTATAAAAGCATTGACGATTTATAGAGACCATCAAGATTTGTTGGACGAAGAATTTCAAGATTTGAAACGCAGGGGAGCTTTTCCTTTGGATACGGAATATTTTATCCCTTGCACGTCAATGGAAGAATCAAAAAAGTTGAATGAAGTCAACGGGCCATGCTTGATTTTGGCAGGAGCCGGAATGTGTAATGGTGGTCGAATTATGCATCATTTATATCACAATATCGAAAATCCGAATACGCATGTGTTGATTGTCGGTTACCAATCGCACGCTTCTTTGGGGAGAAAATTGGTTGAAAAACAAGCCGTGGTGCGAATTTTTGGAGACGAAAAAAGACTTCGGGCACAAGTGCATACCTTGAGTGGTTTCAGTGCGCATGCAGGACAAACGGATTTGTTGAATTGGTTTTCCTATTTGGCTTCTTCCAGACCTAAAGTAGTCATCACTCATGGTGAAGACTTGCAGAGAAAAACCTTGGCTTCCCTTGTCAAAAAAAAATATGAAATTGATTCTATTCTGCCAGAAATTGGGGATATAATTGAGTTATAATCTTTCGTTAATTTCCACAAAAAAAGTTTCTCATTCGAGAAACTTTTTTTGTGTTTAAATTTTTTGGAATGTGTTACAACTTCATGTTCGAAACCTTGTATGTTTTTCCGTCGGCGGCCGCTTCGACAACCTTAGTTAGTTTTTTAGGAGTTAATATGGTTTTGTCAAAAGATACCGTTGCCAGTTCTTTGTCGAAATCTACCGATGCCGTTTGAACGCCATCCAGTCCATTAAGTTCTTCCTGAATTGTTTTGGCACAACCAATGGCACAAGTCATTCCTTTTATGTTGAAACTTGCCGTTTGCAGATTTGTGGCGGCAATTTCTTTCTTCACTTTTGGAGTGCTATTTTCGGTTGCTGTATCTGTTGCAGCTTCGCCCGTTTTTTCTTTACAACCCACAAACAAAAGGCTTGCGAGTGTTATTGCCAATATTGATTTTGAGAAATTCATTATAATTGGGGTTTTAATAGTTTAATTGTGTTGTTGTTGAGGACAAAATTAGCAAAAAAAAGCACTGTTAATTCATAAAATAATTACAAATTTGAGCCAAAATTTAGTTTATGGATTCGAAACGGCTGAAATGGGTTTATTTGATAACGCTGGCACTTATTTGGGGAAGTTCATTTATTCTCATAAAAAAAGGTTTGGTTGGCTTGACGCCAATGCAACTCGGATCATTGAGAATCATCTTTGCTGCCATTTTTCTGTTGTTGATAGGGTTTAAAAGTTTAGCAAAAATCCCTCAACATCAATGGAAATACATAGCCTTGACGGCAACTTTGGGCACTTTTTTTCCGGCCTATCTTTTTGCGATGGCACAAACCCAAATCGACAGTTCAGTAAGTTCTATTTTAAATTCCTTGACGCCATTAAACACCTTGATTTTTGGTGTTTTATCTTTTGGATTGACTTTCAGGAGAGCCCAAGTTTTAGGGGTGATTATCGGTTTGGTGGGAACTTTTTTGTTAATTATAAACGGAGCCTTGCATCATCCCGAACAAAACTATTATTATGCTATTTTGGTTTTGATTGCTTCTGTTTGTTATGCAATAAACGTGAATTTAATCAAGAAATATTTGTCGGATTTGAGTCCGGTGAGCATCACGACAGGAAATTTTTTGGTGCTGCTTTTGCCAGCACTAATCGTTTTGTTTTTCTCCGGTTTTTTTGAGGTGATTGCCGTTGAAAGTGTTCAGCATTCGGTGCTTTTTGTAATGATTTTAGGGGTGATGGGAACAGGAATCGCCAACATCATTTTCTTCAAGACCATCCAGATTTCATCGCCTGTTTTTGCCACTTCGGTGACTTATTTGATTCCTGTTGTGGCTTTTGGTTGGGGATTATTGGATAATGAAATGTTGACGCCTGTCCAGTTTTTGGGAGCTTTCATTATTTTGTTCGGGGTTTATTTGTCGGCAAAGAAGGAGTAGTTGGGTTTCAGATTTCAGATTAAGAATGTTAAACATCTATGTATAAAAAAACGAAAACCTCTTGATTTCTCAGGAGGTTTTCGTTTTTTTTTGCTAACTGCTAACTAATTTATTGGAAATCAGCATCGGTAACACCTTCGTTGATTTTTACGTCGGACATTTTTATGTCCAATTCAAAACCTACATTTTGAACGATGTTGAAAGGGATTTTGACGCCTTTTACAATTCTGTAATCTTTGTAATAAGTTGTTGTGGTTACTTTGTTTCCTCCTTGTTCTTGAGTTTTGGAGTCGGCAACTTTTAGACCGGATTTAACATCATAATACAAAGTGGTTTTTCCGTTTAGGATTACGTAAGCATCATTTCCTTCAAAGGATTCGATTCCAGTTAGAGTAATTCCTGCTTTCTTGGCCAATTGCACTTCTTCAAAAGGAACGGCACTTGCTTTCATCTCGGCTAAATCGGCGCCTTCAATGTTTTTTCTTTGCCCTTGTTGCACCACATAAGCCCCTTTTTCGTTGACCACTTGTTTCATCAAACTCATTGGTCCCATCGCGATTTCCACCATCAATTTGCCTTTGCTATCGACTTTGTTGGTAAAGGTCAAAGGAGACGGCGCTTGCGGAATGGTTGTAGAACCCAGCATTGAAATTGTTTTTACCGAGGCAACAGCTTTTTCGCCACCAATGGCCTTGATGTAATTATCCAAAACAATTTTGGCGGTTACGCCAGCAGGAACTTCTTTTTTAAGAACCGGTTTTTCTACTGGATTGCCGTATTTGTCAAAATAAAACATCGGGATTTTTAGACTTTCCAAACCTGGAATCACGTCGGCACCTTTTCCGGCAATGACGATTCGGGTGTTGTCAATCAAGAAATATTTGTTGGCTGCAGCCTGTATTTGTTCCGGAGTTACGGCATTCAAGCTTTTGATGTAGTTCTCGTAAAAATCTTCGGGAAGATTTTCTGTCTCGATTCTCAAAGCATATCGCGCCACGGCTTGAGGTTGCTGCACCTGCATTACAAATTTTCCGATGAAAGAAGCTTTGACGCTGTTAAGTAATTCGTCGCTTACTTTTTCGGTCCTGATTTTTTTGATTTCCTTGATAAATTCCACTACGGCGCTGTCGGTAACCACGTTTCTTACGGCCGATTTTGATTTTAGTTTGGTTACATATTTTCCGCTACCGATGATGGCATTGGCACCATAAGTCCAACCGTGGGCTTCCCTTAAATTCATGTTCAAATAGCTGTTGAAGTCACCGCCCAAAATATGGGTTGCCAGTGCAGCCGGAAAAAAGTCGGGGTCGTTCATTTTTAAATTCAAGGTGTTTACCAATGCAATTTCAGATTGTACGGCATTGGGCATATCCACGAAATTAATTTGTGTGAACGGTACATTTTTTGGCTCGTCATAAGTCAATTTTGGAGTGCTTCTTTTTTGCCAAGTGCCGAATAATTTTTCTACAAAAGGTTTGATTTTTTTGTATTTTACGTCGCCAATGATTACTAAATAAGCGTTTTCGGGTACAAAATAGTTTTGATAATTCGCTTGAACATCGGCAAGTGTAACGTTGTTCAAGGTTTCTACGGTTACAAATTCCCCGGAAGGATGGCTTTTGCCAAAAGCTAAAGCATCAACAACTCTATCTGCAATGGCAGGAACGCTTTTTTCTTCGGCTTTCAGGCCTTCAAGCATTTTGGCTTTTTCCTTGTCAAATTCTACTTGGGTAAAGTTGGGGTTCAAGGCGCCATCAGCCATCAATTCCAGGATACGGTCGGCATATTTGGAAAGGGCGCTTGCATAAGCTCCATTGGAACTAAAGTTGACGCTGGCACCAAAAAAGTCGATTTCTTCGTTAAAAATGTCTTTGGTTATTTTTTTGGAACCGTTTCCAATTAAACTACTGGTTAATTCATCGACACCTTTTATTTTGCCTTCTGCAAAAGGAGCATTGTCCAGAGTAAGATTGTAGGTTACTCGCGGTAATTTATGGTCTTCGACAACCATCACTTTCAAGCCATTTGCCAAAATAAAGGTTTGCGGTTTCTTGATGTTTACCACCGGGGCTTTGCCGGGTTTGGGTTGCGGACGGTCTTGTGCTTGCATAATTCCGGTTAAGAACAAAATGAATAATAATATACTTGTTTTTTTCATGATAGGGAATGTCTTAGTTTTGAGCTTGTTCAGTGGAAGGGACGTAATCCAAAATCAATCTTTGATTTGGGTTTAAATATTTTTTGGCAACTTCTCTAATTTCTTCTCGGGTAATGGAATGATATAAATCAATCTCCGAATTAATCAAATTGATGTCGCCGTAAAGCATGTGGTATTTTGCCAAGTTTTCGGCAATTCCTTCCACGTTTGTATTGGCATTTACAAATTGATTGTCGAAAGTGTTTTGCAATTTTTGATAGTCTTTCTCTGAAATCAAGTTGGTTTGGATTTTCACGATTTCCTCATCAATTTCTTTTTGTAAATCTGCCAATGTGAAAGTCCCCATTGGTAATCCGTATATAATGTACATTCCATAATCTTCTTGACTAAAGCCGACAGCTCCGATTTGTAATGCCATTTTTTTCTGGTCCACTATTTTTTTATATAATTTAGAACTTTTCCCGTCACTTAAGTAGGAAGAAATTAAGTCCAGAACTCTGGCATCTCTCGTTTTCATTGATGGTGTTCTATAAGAAGTTACCAGCATTGGGATTTGGATGTTCGAGTCTTGATAAGTCGCTTTGATGGTTTGCGTTATCGGTTCTTCGGCGAAAGTCTGTTTTTTAAATACTTCTCCTTTTTTGATTGGGCCAAAATATTTTTGGATCCATTCTTTGGTTTGGGCAAAATCAATTTGGCCGGCAACAACCAAAACGGCATTGTTTGGCGTATAGAATTTTTTGTTGAAAGCTTGAAATTCTTCCAAAGTGGCAGCATCTAAATGTTTCATCGAACCAATGGTGTTCCATCGATAGGGATGAACCTTGAACATGTTTTCTTTTACCGCCGTAAGGATGTTTCCATAAGGACGATTGTCGAAACTGGTTCTTTTTTCTTCCTTTACGACCTCGTTTTGGGTGTCAACGCCAATTTGGTTAATGACAGGGTGCATCATTCTTTCGGATTCCATCCAAAGTCCCAATTCCAGATTGTTGGAAGGGAAGACCTCATAGTAATAAGTTCTATCGTCCGAAGTGTTTGCATTGTTCATTCCTCCATTTGAAGTCACGATCTTGAACCATTCGCCACGTTTGATGTTTTCTGTTCCTTCGAACAATAAGTGTTCAAAAAAGTGGGCAAAACCGGTTCTTTCCGGATTTTCGTCTTTTGCGCCCACGTGATACATCACCGAGGTTACGACTACTGGAGCAGAAGGGTCGTTGTGTAAAATTACATGTAGCCCATTGTCTAAGTTGTACTCTACGAAATCCACTTTCTGGGCAGAAGCGATTCCTCCAAGCAAAAGTGCAGCACTTAACGCCATTATTGATTTTTTCATAAGGATTAATAATTTTTTTATTTACAGTTGGTAATCAAATACGTATTATTGTTACATCAAAATTACTTTTTTTTAGCGAATAATGACAAATTTTTCTTACTTTACAATAAAATTAACATTTTCAGGTCAAAAAAACGCTTTTGAATTATCGAAAAACCTTAAAAAACAGGTCGCTATGTAAAGAAACTATTTTTTTGCAGGAACTAATTGCAGGATAAATATTTAATTGTATATTTGCAACCTTAAAAATTATAAAACAATTTGTTATGTATGCAATCGTAGAGATAGCAGGGCAACAGTTTAAAGTTAGCAAAGACCTAAAGGTTTACGTTCACCGTTTGGCAAATGAAGAAGGAACTAAAGTTTCTTTCGACAAAGTTTATTTGTTAGACGACAACGGTACAATCACGATAGGCGCCCCAGCTATAGAAGGTGCTTCAGTAGAAGCCAAAGTGTTACAACACTTAAAAGGAGATAAAGTAATCGTTTTCAAAAAGAAAAGAAGAAAAGGGTACAAAAAGAGAAACGGTCACCGTCAATATCTTACTCAAATTGTAATCGAAGGTATTACAACTTCAGGTTCTAAAAAAGCAGCTCCTAAAAAAGCAGCAGCCGAAGTAGCTACTGAAGAAGTTGTGGAAGCAGCTCCAAAAGTAAAAAAAGCTCCAAAAGCTAAAAAAGAAGACACACAAGAATAATAACAATATAAAACTAATACGTCATGGCTCACAAGAAAGGTGTCGGTAGTTCCAAGAATGGTAGAGAATCAGAATCAAAACGTTTAGGCGTTAAGATTTTTGGTGGACAAGCTGCAATTGCTGGGAACATCATCGTAAGACAAAGAGGTTCAAAACATAATCCAGGTGAAAACGTTTACATTAGTAAAGATCACACACTACACGCAAGAGTAGATGGAGTTGTTCAGTTCCAAAAGAAAAGAGATAATAAATCTTATGTATCTATACTTCCATTCGAAGCATAATCATCAAGATTCTATTTTTTACAAAACCCGTTTCGTGAGAAGCGGGTTTTTTGTTTTTGTATTCTTTTCCAATATTGCGAAACATTTGAATAATTTCCATTTCGAAATTTTGAACAATTTTTTTTGCAACATAAAAACTGGTAGGGTCTGGTTTGTATATTTTATGGGTTGTTTTACATTTGGGTTTACTATTACTTTGGAAAAACTAAAATTGGCTGTTGAATCAATGAAAATCAATAAAATAATAAAAGGGCTTTTGGGTGGACTGATGATTTGTTTATCAGGATGTTCTACAGGAAAAATTGTCCAAACAAACATTGGATATGGTTGGAACAATAATTCTGTGAATACGGTCAAATTCAGAAAAAATGCTTTAACGACGCACGATCAATACCAATTTACGGCCTATTACGACGAAAATAGCAATCTTGTTCTAGGAAAGCGAAAAATAAACACCTCACATTGGGAAATAGTAAAGACTCCTTATAAAGGAAATACAAAAGATGCCCATAATGATATTAGCATAGTTGTTGACGGGGAAGGCTATTTGCATGTAAGTTGGGATCATCATGACACGAAGCTTCGATATGCAAAAAGCAAATATCCTTTAAGTTTGGAAGTTGGCGAGGAACAACCCATGACGGGAATGGAAGAAAAGAAGGTGACTTATCCCGAATTTTATAATTTGCCGAACGGAAATCTGCTCTTTTTTTATAGGTCAGGTGCATCTGGAAGAGGCAATATGGTGATTAATTCCTATGATTTGAAAACCAGAAAGTGGACGCAATTACAGCAGAATTTGCTTAATGGTGAAGGGCAACGAAGTGCTTATTGGCAGGCTTGTGTTGACCAACAAGGAGTTATTCATCTTTCGTGGGTATGGCGGGAAAGTTGGGATGTGTCCACGAATCATGATTTGTGTTATGCCCGCTCAAAAGACGGAGGCGTAACTTGGGAAAAATCTACAGGAGAAAAGTATAATTTGCCAATAACGGCTTCGTCATCTGAATACGCTTGGAAAATTCCCCAGAAAAGCAGCTTGATCAACCAAACGGCAATGGCTACGGATGAAAACGGTAATCCTTATATTGTAACCTATTGGAGTGAAAAGGGAATTCCCCAATATCAAATCGTGTATTTGGACAAAGGCAATTGGAAAAAAATAAATACGGGATTCAGGAAAACTTCTTTCTATCTCGGAGGTGGTGGTACCAAGCAAATTCCTGTTTCAAGACCGGATATAATTGTCAAGAATAATGATGACAATCCAATGTTGTATGTTCTTTTCAGGGATGAAGAAAGAGGGAACAAAATCTCGTTGGCCTATAATAATTTGACCAGTATTGAAAATTGGAAAGTAGTTGATTTGACCAATACTTCCGTAGGTCAATGGGAACCCAACTATGATATTTCCCTTTGGAAAAAGCAACATAAATTACATGTTTTTTTGCAAAATGTCACTCAAATTGACGGAGAGGGACTGGCAAAATCAGCCCCAACGATGATAAGTGTTTTAGAATTGAATAGTTTGCCCAAATAGTTGAAAATCTACACCAAGTTTATCCTGCTCTCCAAAAGAGGTGTATTGGGCTGAGGCAAATTCTAATTATTCCTGGTTTCCTGGTTTCTATATCTACCGGGTGTCGTTCCTGTTCTTTGCAAAAAAGAAGAGGTAAAATGTTGTATCGACGAAAATCCGCAAGAATAAGCAATGTCTGACATCGACTTGTTTTTTGGATTTAGAATCAATTCAATGGCTTTTTCGATTTTTAGATTAATGATGTAGCTGTTGGGAGGATACCCGGTAAGCTTTTTTACTTCATAAGTGAATTTTGTTTTCCCCATTCCAAATCGATGTGCCAAGTCGTCAATATTCCATTTCTTGCTGATGTCTTCAGAAACAATTTTGGTGAACTTGTCGATAAAATTGGTTTCTTCTACCGTTTTTAGACCCTTGCTCGAAAGTTGTCTGTATAAATCTATTAGCAAGTTTTCTAGAATATTGCCCACCATTATTTCATAACCTTCCTCTTGGTTTGCTAATTCTTCTCGGATATCAATAAAATATTTTTCAAAAGTTTTGGCTTTTTCCAAAACTACATTGCTGTTGTCCGCAATCAAGTTGCCCAGGTTTTCTTGAATACTTTTGGATAATTTAGTCCAGTTTCCTAGATTTAATTTCTTTTTTTGACCATATTCTTGCGGTTTTAATATAATCCAATTGATGTATCCAATGTCCATTTTGCCATTAGGGCTTCCGTTCCAATGCCAAGGCGCGGTAACCGATAAATTGCCGGGCAATAATTCAATTTGGTTCCCTTCGACCACCCAATCGTATTTGCCGCTGGTCACAAAATGAATTTCAATGCCATCATTTAAGTGCGGTCGCATATTTTCATCCATCTGCACTTTGGTAAAACGCATACTTCCAAATTGTTTTATAAACGGAAGACTTGCCAAAGGGCCAGGATTGTTTTCGTGCCACCAGACGCCCGAATTTCCTGCACTGTTTTTTGATACGCTGTTCGAATTTATATTGTCCATAATTATAAAGGAAGTCGTGATTTTTTTTAAGGGGTTAAAGTACAAAAAAAATTATATAATTGTTCGTTGTCTAAAAATAACACAGAATAATTATATAAATGCTACTTTTAACTTTTAATTAATTATTTCTTGGATTAAATACAATATTCTCAGAAATAGATTACTATAAATAAGATTAATAAATAAAAGCGCAAATACACAGACACATTCAGAGTGTGAAAAAATATATATTTGTCAAATAAACAATTACAATTTAAAATGAATTTAAAGCAACAACGTAAACTATTTTTGGTTTTTCTTCTGATAGGAATGTTATTTTCAGCCAGTGCTGCTGAAATTTGGGTTTCGCCTAAAGGCAATGATGCAAATCAAGGAACAAAATCAAGTCCGGTGGCAACCGTTCAGATGGCGGTAAGAAAAGCCAGAGAACTGCGTCGCCTGAAAGATTCCTCCATAAAAGACGGTATCCATATTATTGTTATGGATGGAACTTATTATTTGAACGAGCCTTTATTTGTTAGACCCGAAGATTCCGGAACGGCCGAAAGTCCAACCACTATTGAAGCTGATGCCAATGCCAAACCAATCTTAAGCGGTGGATTCGAAATAAAAAACTGGAAAAAATCTACTATTGCGATAAACGGAAAAAAAGGAATCGTTTGGGAAGCCAATGCACCTGAAAAAGCAGGAGAAATCATCAATTACCGACAATTATGGGTCAACGGAAAAAAAGCTGTTAGAGCCAAAAGCACTGCCGGAACCAAAATGGATAGAATTCTGTCATGGGATGCTGCCACCGAAACCTGCTGGATTCCTTTCAAAGACAAATCCGTTAAGTTTGAGCCGGGAATGGAAATGTTCATCGTGCAATGGTGGGCGATTGCTAATTTGCGAATTAAAAATATTGAAGTTGTAAAAGACAGCGCCAGACTTTCATTCGAACAACCTGAAAGTCGCATCCAAAGCGAACATCCTTGGCCGGCACCTTGGATTTCTAAAAACAACGGAAACTCGGCTTTCTATTTAAACAACGGAATTTCGATGCTGAACGAACCTGGAGAATGGTTTTTGGACAGAAAAAAAGCCAAAATTTATTATATTCCAAGAACGGGAGAAAATTTGGCTACAGCCAAAGTATCAGTTCCAGTTTTGGAAAATTTGGTAAAAGTAGAAGGAACTTTGGATTCGCCAGTGCTTCATTTTAATTTCAAGGGAATTTCGTTTCAGTACAGCAATTGGCTTCGTCCTTCTCAGCAAGGTCACGTCCCGTTGCAAGCCGGAATGTATTTGTTGGATGCCTATAAATTGAAAACGCCCGGAACTCCAAATCAAGCGAGTTTAGAAAATCAAGGTTGGGTAGGCCGACCAAGAGCCGCCGTTGAAGTAAATTATGCCAACAATACTTTGTTCGAATCCTGCACTTTTGAACATTTATCTTCCACGGGATTGGATTTGCATAGAGGAACCAATCATAATACCATCAAAGGAAATTTATTCAAGGACATTGGTGGAAACGGAATCAATTTGGGTGTTTTTTCCGAAGAACCTTTCGAGGCGCATTTGCCTTATACCGTGAAAGACGACCGAATCGTTTGCTCGGATGAATTGGTTGCCGATAATCTGATTACCAATGTAGCCAACGAAGATTGGGGATGTCTGGGAATCGCGGCTGGTTTTATAAAAAATATCACCATCGAACACAACGAAATTTCGGATGTGGCTTACAGCGGCATTTCGATGGGCTGGGGCTGGACACACACCGAAAATGTGATGAAAAACAACAAAATTATAGCGAACAAAATTCATCATTATGCGAAAAATCTGCATGATGTGGCCGGAATTTACACGCTTTCATCGCAGCCAGTAAGCAGGATAGAAGAAAATTACATCGACAAAGTTTACAATAGTCCGTATGCACACGACCCGTTTTTGTGGTTGTACTTGTACACTGATGAAGGAACGCAGGGTTTTACCATCAAAAATAACTGGATTCCGATTCAAAAAACATTGAAAAACCATAATGGTCCAGTTGGAAATGTTTGGCAAGACAATTATGCGTTTGTAGATTCTAAAATCAAGGAAAATGCCGGTATTAGAACTCCATACAGCAATTTATTGGCTAAAGAAGTGGTTGTTGACGAAGCTTGGGGTTTGCAAGAAATGCCAAAATCGGTTGCCATTGAAGTAATCGGAAAAGATTTGGATGTCGAAAAAATTAAATCGACCATAAAAGGTTTCCGAATCGTGGGCGAAGAATTGTACCAATGGGAAAATCATTTGATGATTTACGGTTTGATGAACCAACCGGAAAGAACCAAAAGAAAACTGGCTTTGGCCTTTCCAGCATTGGAAATTAAAATCTATGAAAACCCGGTTTACGATTTCCAAAATTTCGAAAGATGCAAGGATGTAAAAGTAGCATCCGAATGGGAAAATATCGTTTTGACTGCCAATTTGGTCGAAGACGAAAAAATGCAAAAAGAATATATTGATTATCACAAAACTCAATTCGAAAAATGGCCGGAAATTGCCAAAGGATTCTGTAATGCCGATTTCCAACAATTGCAGGTTTTCAAAAACGGAAGACAATTAATGTTGGTCATCAGTATTCCAAAAGGCGAAAGCTTGGATAAATTGAATCCAAAAACCACCGAAAATAATCCACGTGTTGACGATTGGAATGCTTTAATGAAAAAATATCAAACGGGAATTGAAGGAACAAAACCCGGAGAAGTTTGGATGTTTTTGAAGAAGATTTAGGAGAGAAAAGAATAAGGAAAATAGAGAAAGTATAATGCCAATACTTAATGTCTTTCAATCCAGTTTCGGCTCCCTCTCCTTCGGAGAGGGCTGGGGTGAGGAAAAATAAATAAATGTTAAAAATAGCCATTTTAGGTCTCGGAGAGGGACGCAGTACGATGTCAGCCGCTTTGGCAAGTTCCAAATTGGAGTTGGTAAAAATATGTGACAGGAATGAGGAATTGTGCCAACAAAGAGCAAAGGAGTTTGATTTTCATTCACACACAACCAATTATGATGATTTATTGAATGACAGTGCAATCGATATCATCGCTATTTATACGCCAGACCATTTGCACGCCGAGCACGTAAAACAAGCTTTGTTGGCCGGAAAACACGTGGTTTGCACCAAGCCTTTCATTGACGATCTTTCGGATGCCGCAGCATTATTGGAACTGAGCGAGAAAACAGGAAAGAAAGTTTTCATCGGCCAAAGTTCTCGATTTTTCGAACCGGCAAAAAGACAAAGAGCCGATTTTGAAGTCGGATTAATAGGAGATTTAATTACGATTGAGTCGCATTACCACGCAGATCACCATTGGTTTTTGGAAAAAGAATGGTCGTTGTTGCAATCATTCAAATGGTTGTATGGCGGTTTAAGTCATCCCGTGGATTTCATCAGATGGTATTTACCTGATATTGAAGAAGTTATGGGTTATGGAATGATCAGCAGCAACGGAAGCGTGGCAGGTTTGAAAAACGAAGACACTATGCACTTTATTTTCAAAGCCACCGATGGAAGAATTGCCAGAGTGAGCGGTGTTTATACTTCGCCAACACAGCCGACACAAAGGGATAGTGGGATGAGCGTAATTTTACGAGCAACCGAAGGAGCCAGCCAGGCCGATTATCATGAATTGCGTTATGCCATTACTGACAAAACCGGCGAAGAAAAAGTCGTGACTTGGGGCGACAGTACTTTAAAACATTATTTCCGTTTTGAAGGACAAAGCCATCATGCGGGAGAATATCAAAATTATTTGGAATATTTCGTGGATAGTATCGAACAAGATTTTATGGCTTATCCGGATATGAAAGAAGGGATTGGAACCGTGGCATTATTACAGGCAATGGACAAATCTTTACAAACCGGAATGCCAGTAAAAATTGCTGATGTTCTTAACGAATACGGATTATGAACAGTATCTACGATAAATTAACCGCCTTGGATTTTATAATTGTTGCCATTTACTTGGTGATATTATTGGTCATTGGTTATGTCGTGAGCGTGAAGCAAAGCAAGAAGAACGAAACGCTTTTTATGGCCGGAAATTCCTTGAATTGGTACAACATCGGGTTCAATATGTGGGGGACAAATGTTGGGCCTTCGTCTTTATTGGCTTTTGCCAGTATTGGTTATGCAACGGGAATCGTGGCGGGAAATTTCGAATGGTATGCCTTTGTTTTTTTATTGCTTTTGGCAATGGTTTTTGCTCCAAAATATATTGCCAGCAAGGTTAGCACGATGCCCGAATATATGGGAAAACGCTATGGTGACAGTACGCAAACCATTTTGGCTTGGTATGCAATGGTCAAGATTTTGGTAAGTTGGTTGTCCTTGGGATTGTTTAGCGGAGGAATTTTGGTACGCCAAATTTTAGGAATTCCGATGTGGCAAAGCGTGACGGTTTTAGTCATTTTTTCAGGGATTTTTACTTTCGCTGGAGGTTTGAAAGCCATTGCCAAAGTGAATGTTTTTCAGATGATTTTATTAATTGTCGTTTCGCTTACACTTTCTTATTTAGGTTTGCAAAAAGTGGGTGGAATCGAAGCCTTGATTGCCAAAACACCTTCCAATTTCTGGAATTTGGTTCAACCGGCAAACGACGCACATTATCCTTGGCCTGCCATTTTATTGGGGTATCCCGTAGCCGCAGTGGCTTTCTTTTGCACGGACCAATCGATGGTCCAGAGTGTTTTGGGGGCAAAGAATTTGGAACAAGGACAATTGGGAGTGAACTTCATCGGTTGGCTGAAAGTATTGGCGTTGCCATTGTTTATTTTACCAGGAATTCTGTGTTCCGTTTTGTATCCAGAGTTAGGCGAAAATTCCGATTTGGCTTATATGACGATGGTAACCAATTTATTTCCAAGTGGAATGAACGGTTTGGTAATTTGTGTGATGATTGCTGTATTGGTGGCAACGATTGGCTCATCTTTGAATGCCTTGAGCACGGTTTACACCAATGATATTTACGTGAAGAAAATCAATCCAGCGGCGACGATTAAAGAGCAAATAAAAATGGGTCGCATTACCGTTGCGGCAGGTTGCGTGTTTGCAATCCTTATTGCGATTGCGATAGACAACATCAAAGGTCAAAATTTATTCAACATTTTTCAGGCGGTTTTGGGCTTTTTGGCACCTTCTTTGTCGGTGGTGTTTTTGTTGAGTATTTTTTGGAAACGTACGACCAAAAAAGCGGTAAATGGGATTTTATCTTGGGGTTCGGCTTTTAGTTTGTTTATTGGAGTATTGTATTTGTGGATTTTTCCTGCGGATGTTTACACCGCTTGGCCCCATTTCTTGTTGATTTCCTTTTACATTTTTGCAGTGTTAATGTTGGCAGCCATTATCATTTCATTGGTAGATAAAAGTCCAGAAACCAATTTCGTGAGCGAAACCGATGTGCCAAAAACTAGCAAAAAAGTGAAAATTTTATTCGCCTTGCTTGGACTAACTATTTTGAGTTTATACCTCATTTTTAATTTTAATTAACATGAAAATATTTTCTTCTGTACGACAGAGTTTTAAAACTATTGTTTGCGTTGTTGCCTTATTCTTTTTGTCAGAAGCGGCTTCGGCTCAAACTTGGATTTGGTATCCGGGCGATTTCGAAGTGTGGTTAAGCAATAAAATGCAGGTAAGACGTACAGAACGTGAAGCGGTATTTCCACCGCTTTGGCAATATTACAGTCCTTATGCCTTGGTAACTTTTCAGTCAGAAGTGGATATTCCAGAAGCTGATGAAGTGAAAATCTACTCGGAAGGAACTTTTCAATTGCTTTTAGATGGAGTTCAGGTTTACGGCCAACCAAAATCAATAAAAATTCCTGCCGGGAAACACAAAATTTCCTTTAAAGTATATAATCAGGAAGTGTTGCCAGCTATTTACATTGCCGGTAAGCATGTTAAATCTGACGCATCTTGGAAGGTTACCAATGAAGATAAACTTTGGATTGACGAAAATGGAAAAGCACAACAATCTGGCACACCTTGGGTACCGGTTGGCTCTTGGAATTTTAATTCACCAGAGAGTAAACCTTCTGGTTTTAAACTAACAACTACACCTTGGAACGCAAAAAAAACAGAAAAAATAGGAGATGGTAAGTTGGTGGATTTTGGTAAAGAAACTTTTGGTTATATTAAAATTCACGGTTTAAAAGGAAAAGGCAAAGTGGCACTTTATTATGGTGAATCTCGTGAGGAAGCTATAGATACTGCCCGATGTGAAACATTAGATCACTTATATTTTGATGGAAAACAGCCTGAAACCTACACACACAATGGATCAAAAGCATTCCGCTATGTTTGGGTACAAGCAGATCCAACGGTAAAATATGATTCTATTTCGATGCTTTATGAGTATTTGTCATTGGACTATCGTGGGGCTTTCAAATCTTCTGACCAAGAATTGAATAAAATTTGGGAGGTGTCGGCTTATACAATGCATTTGACCTCTCGCGAATTTTTTATAGACGGAATTAAACGCGACCGTTGGGTCTGGTCTGGCGACGCGTATCAAAGTTATTTAATGAATTATTATTTATTCTTTGATTCGGCTTCCGTAGAACGAACGCTGTTGGCGCTGCGTGGCAAAGAACCTGTAACGGCTCACGTTAATATCATAATGGATTATTCGCTGTATTGGTTTGTGGGTGTTTACGATTACTATTTACACACGGGCGACACGAAATTTATCAAAACTTTTTATCCACGAATGAAATCATTGATGGAATTCTGCTTGGAAAGAAGAAACAAAAACGGATTCCTGGAACCTTTAGAAGGTGATTGGGTTTTTATTGATTGGGCGAACGGATTACCAAAAACTGGCGAGGTTAGTTTTGAGCAAATGCTTTTAGCGAGAAGTTTAGAAGCTATGGCTGTTAGTGCTGAAATTGCAGGTAAAAACGAAGACCAAAAACAATATCAAAAATTAGCTGCTGATTTAAAAACAAAATTATTTGATGTGTTTTGGGATAAGAAAGAAAACGTGATGAAGCATCAGCGTATTGATGGTAAAATGCAAGATATTGTAACGAGATACGCTAATATGTTCGGTATTTTTTTCAATTATTTTAATGAAGAACAAAAACAAAGTATAAAAAAGAAGGTTTTGCTCAATAAAGATATTCTTCAAATCACAACACCATATATGCGTTTTTATGAGTTGGAAGCTTTGTGTGCGATGGGCGAGCAAAATTATGTTTTGAAAGAAATGAAAGACTATTGGGGCGGAATGTTAAAAGAAGGCGCAACTTCTTTCTGGGAAGAATACAATCCAAACAAAAAAGGAACGGAACATTTAGCGATGTACGGACGCCCTTATGGAAAAAGCCTTTGCCACGCCTGGGGTTCTAGTCCAATTTATTTGTTAGGGAAATATTATTTAGGCGTGAAACCAACTGCTCCGGGTTATTCCGAATATGAAATCAAACCGAATTTAGGTGGTTTGGAATGGATGGAAGGAAAAGTGCCAACACCAAAAGGCGAAGTAAGCGTGTATTGCAGTACTAAAGAAATCAAAGTAAAAGCTGCCGAAGGAGAAGGAAAATTGATTTTCGAAAGTCAATCAAAACCAAAAACCAACTCGGGAACAATTACGGAATTGTCTAAAAACAAATACCAATTGACGGTTCAACCGAATGTGGAATATCAAATAAGTTATAAAGCAGTTAAATAATGATTCAAAAATCTAAACATATTTATTGCCTATTCCTGATTTTTGTGGGCTTTTCAGTTTTGGCTCAAAATACCAGTTGGCAAGCCGCTCCTTTTGAAGTGGTGAATTCGAATTACAAAACTTTCAAAACGACTCAATATGCACAGGTATTTTCGGGCAGTAAACATAATATTGTTCGATTGGCTCCTGAATTGCAAGGATTAACAGGTCTCGAACTTCCATTAGAAAGTTATAAAAACGGAACGAATACCCCATTAAAACTAAAATTCAAGGAGCCAGTTCAAGTGCTTATTGGAATTTTTCAAGAAAAAAATAATTCAGATTACCGCCAATTAAACAATGCCAAATTGGTTCTCGAAAATGGAGTAACCATAACAGGTTTGCCTCCGGTTAATGTGTATGCAATTACTTTTCCAAAGGGAGCGCATATCATTAATCCAGAAGGAAAAGGGTTATTTGCCGTTTTGGGAGTTGTAAAAGCTTCCCAAAAATTGGAATTCAGAAACGCTGAACTTCCAGACGGAAAATTATGGAATCCCACTTTTATCGTTGAAGGATTCTCGGATGAAAAACCACTTTTTGAAATTATCGGTGGAGAAAACAAACCCGTAATTGATGAAGGATTTCCCGGAACCGAAGGAATTCAAGGTGGTTTTGAAGGAGGTCGTGTCGTAAAAGTCGGTAACACCTACCATATGTTTCCAACGGAGAGAGCGGGAGAAGTTGGTATAGAAATGTATTACGACCGTGTAAAAACCAAAATCGGACATTGGACAAGCAAGGATGCGATTCATTGGAAAAGAGAATCCACGATTTTGCAGGCAAGCGGAACATATGCAATTACCGAAGATGACAATCCGATGAACGATCGTCGTGCTGCGATTTGGTCGTATATGCCTGTTTTTAACGAAAAAGCAAACAAATGGTATGGCTATTATTTGGCTTACACCGTTCACAAAGAAATCCAACCCAATCATTCTTTTGGGAGAATTTGGCGTTGTGAATCCGAAAAGGAAGGAATTGCAGGAATTGCCGGCCCATACAAAGATACTGGTATAATTATTGAACCGGGATTGGACTCAGAACCTTGGGAAGGACGTCAAGGCGTGGCTTCATTTTTTCCGTATAAAGTCGGCGATAAATATTTTGGATTTTATAGTGGAGCATTTCCGTTTCAATCTTGGGCAGATTATCCAAAGAAATCCAGTAAAGGCTGGTTTGTTGGTTTGGCAGAATCGAATAGTTTGGAAGGACCTTGGTCACGAATAAAAGACGGTAGCAATCCTATCAAAACGATGCATCCATTTTTTGTGGAGAATCCAATTGTCAGCCAACTTCCAAACGGAATGTATATAGCAGTTTTTGATGGAGGCCCAGACGGTTGGGGACATCATTTACCTAATATGATGGCGTATTCGTTATCCAAAGATGGTCATAAATGGAGTGAGGCGCATTATTTGCCAATAGAAACCAAGGTCAATAAATGGTGGGATATTATGAGAACGCCGCTTTGTCTGATTCCCGAAGGAAACGATGTTTACACTATCGTTTATAATGCCATTGATCTGAAAAAAAGATTTCATCCTACGGGAATGGTAAAGTTGAAATTGAATAAGGAAGTAATGGAATCTCGATTGAAGGAATTGGAAAAAGAATAATTTAGGGCTGTTTTTGAATTGCCTCCAGCTTTAGCTGGAGGGAAAAAATGAAATAGATTTATGGGCTGGGCTTTAGCCAAAATTAATTTTTATTTGGCTAAAGCCAATGAGCAAAATACTTGATTTGTACCTCCAGCTAAAGCTGGAGGCAATTCAAAAAAGTAATGGTACTCCGCAAAGTCTCCGACTTTGAGGATGTGTTTCTCAGTCTTTGACTGACCAAAGAAGAATGTAATAAAATTGAAGGAAATAAATGAAAAATACAATGAAATATCTCTTTTTTGGAATTGCAACTTTGCTAATAGCAAGTTGCGCCACCAAATTCAAAAAAAGAGAAATCAACGAAACCGTAATGCAGGAGATTTACAATGAAATCAAAACGCCTTATAAATACGGTTTGGTTATGGTGCCAACGGACAACTCCTATAAAATGGATTGTCCGAGCGTTTTCAGAAAAGACGGAAAATGGTTTATGACCTATTTGATTTATGATGGAAGAGGTTACGAAACCTGGCTGGCCGAAAGCGACGATTTATTGCATTGGAAACATTTAGGAAAAGTAATGTCTTTTTCGGAAAACGAGAAGCATTGGGACGTGAACCAAAAAGCGGGATACATTTCGTTGCAAGATCCAACTTGGGGCGGAAGCTACGAATGGGAAAAATATGATGACAAATACTGGATGAGTTATTTTGGTGGAGACAGCAAAGGTTACGAAGCCGGAATATTGTCAATTGGAATGGCTTATACCAAGGAATCTCCAACCAAAGCTCATGAATTTCAAAGATTAGAAAATCCAGTTCTAACACCAAAAGACAAAGATGTAAGTTGGTGGGATAACAGCACGATGTACAAAAACAGTGTCATTCGTGACAAAGATAAATTGACGGGGCATAATTTTGTGATGTATTACAATGCCCGTGGCGACAGTTTGAAACCTGCTAAAGGTGCAGAAAGAATAGGGATGGCGGTTTCAAATGATATGAAAACCTGGAAACGTTTCGGGAAAAATCCGGTGCTAAATAACCATAAAGGAATCACAGGTGATGCTTACATCCAAAGAATCAATGATACTTGGGTGATGTTTTATTTCGGAGCTTTTTGGAGAGATTGGAATCAGGGAGCTTTCAACCGTTTTGCCGTGTCGAACGATTTAATTCATTGGAACGATTGGAAAGGCGACAATTTAATTCAGTCATCAGAACCGTATGACAATATGTTTGCACACAAATCATTCGTGGTAAAACACAATGGCGTGGTTTATCATTTCTATTGTGCAGTAAACAAAGCAGAACAAAGAGGAATTGCAGTAGCAACTTCCAAGGATTTAGGTAAAAGCGAAATAAATTTTGTGGCACCACCAGAGAAAAAAGAGAAGAAGTAAGTATTAAGAATTAAGACGTTGGAAGTTTTCCAGTTTCGACTCCCTCTCCTTTGGAGAGGGTCGGGGTGAGGTTTTTATAAGTATAAAACAAAAATAGTATGGTCAATTTTGTTCAAAAGATAGTATTTAAAATAGGTTTAAATTTTCCTGAATTTTCAAATTCAGCTTGTCTGCGTGCATCAATCTTAATACTTAATACTCTAGTCTTAATACTTCCTAGTACTACGCAGGCACAACTCGTTACAGGAGAGCCTGCGGGAATTCCCGAACCTGCAAAAATATATACCCCAACTCCTTGGGAAGACCCTACTATTACAAGTATCAACAGGCAGCCTGCCAGAGCGACTGGATATTCTTACTCCAATGTGGAAGACGCTCTAAAAGGCGACCGAACCAAGAGCCGAATCCAGATGTTGAACGGTGATTGGAATTTTAAATATGCGGTAAATTTTAAGGAAGCTTCCAAAGATTTTTATAAAGGAAATGTATCCGGTTGGGACAAAATTGAAGTGCCTTCCAACTGGGAATTTAAAGGCTATGATATTCCGATTTACAAAAGTGCGGTTTATCCGTTCCGACCTGTAAATCCGCCTTTCGTTCCCAAAGATTACAACGGAATTGGTTCGTATCAACGCAGTTTTACCGTTCCAGCCAACTGGAAAGAAATGACCGTGACTTTGCATTTTGGAGCAGTAAGTTCTGGTTTTCAGGTGTGGTTAAACGGTCAATTTTTGGGTTATGGAGAAGACAGTTTTCTTCCGTCGGAATTTGATATTACGCCTTATTTGAAAGAAGGCGAAAATGTGGTTTCGGTGCAAGTGATTCGTTGGGCTGACGGTACTTATCTTGAAGACCAAGACCATTGGCGAATGAGCGGAATTCAACGAGAAGTTTTCATTATGGCTGAGCCAAAATTACGCATCCAGGATTTCTTTTATCAAACCAAATTGGACAAAGAATACAAAGATGCCGTGTTTCAATTGCGTCCAAAAGTCGAAAACTTGACGGGTGTCAACATCAAAAATTATACTTTTCAGGCACAATTATACGATGCCAACAATCAGCCTTTATTCAAGGAACCGCTTCAAAAACCCGTTATAGATATGCTGAACGAAAGTTATCCTCGTCTGGATAATGTGCGTTTCGGAATGTTCGAAGAAACCATCAAAAATCCATTGAAATGGAGTTCAGAAATACCAAATCTCTATACTTTGGTGATGTCTATCAAAGATGCCAACGGGGTTATAACCGAATCCAAATCCTGTAAAGTAGGTTTCCGTTCGATAGAATTTTCGAAAGAAAACGGCAAAATGCTCATCAATGGAAAAGAGACTTATGTGTATGGTGTCAATCGTGGAGACCATCATCCCATTCGGGGAAAAGCCTTGACTAGAGCCGATATGAAAGAAGACATTACTACGATCAAGAAATTCAATTTCAATTTTATTCGCGCCAGCCACTATCCGCTTGATCCTTATGTTTATGAATTATGTGACGAATACGGAATTATGGTAATGGACGAAGCCAATCTGGAAACCCACGGATTGGGTGGAAAATTGAGCAACGAACCCAAATGGACAAATGCCTATTTGGAGCGTATGAGTCGAATGGTAGAAAGAGACAAAAATCATCCATCGGTGGTGATGTGGAGTCTAGGTAACGAAGCAGGAAAAGGCCCAAATCACGCGGCAATGGCAGGATGGACACACGATTTTGACATTACTCGCCCCGTGCATTACGAACCAGCACAAGGAAATCCAAGATTGGAAGGTTATATCGACCCGCTTGATCCGAAATATCCAAAAACAGTTGATCATTCGCACCGATATGAAAATCCACAGGACGAACCTTATGTCGATATGGTGAGCCGTTTTTACCCAGGAGTTTTCACGCCCAAGTTTTTGGTAGATCAAAAGAAAGACACCCGCCCAATTCTGTTTGTAGAATACTCGCATTCTATGGGGAATTCCACCGGAAATTTAAAAGAATTATGGGACGAATTCCGTTCAACTCCACGAATTATCGGTGGCTGTATTTGGGATTTCAAAGATCAGGGAATTCTAAAGACCGATTATAGAACAGGAAAGGAATATTATGCTTACGGAGGCGATTTTGGCGAATTGAAACACGACGGAAATTTCAGCATCAACGGATTGGTCGCAGCCGATGGAAGGCCAAAAGCAGCGATGTATGAAAACAAATGGATTTACCAACCCGTGATTGCAACTTTGGATTCGAATTTCAAATTGAATATCAAAAACCGCCAAGCCGAAAAATCGTTGGAAGAATACATACCTGTTTTGCAAATTTTAGAAAATGGTATTGTTGTAAAAACACAAAAATTACCGCCATTTCAATTAAAAGCGGGAAAATCTACAGTTCTAAATGTGAGTCCGTATTTGCCAAAAATGAAAGCCGATGCCGAATATTTCTTGAACATTGAATTCCAACTTTCGAAAGACAAAAAATGGGCTTCTAAAGGTTACGCTGTAGCAACAGATCAATTTTTGTTGCAAAAAAAATCGGCTTATACGGCTGTAAAAGAAAGTGCAAACAAGATTGCTATTGCTGAAACAGATTCAGAATTTAAACTAAAAGGACAATCTTTTGAAATTGCAATAAGCAAAAAAAATGGCGCATTAAGTTCTTATATTTTTAAAGGTCAAGAACAGGTTTTTGCTCCTTTGTTGCCAAATTTTACCAGACCGCTTACCGATAACGACCGTAAAGGTTGGAAACCGAACAAGATTTTGAAACAATGGTACACCACCAAACCTAAATTGACCAATATGGCTTTGGATAAATCAAATGGCGAAATCAAAATCGTTAGTGATTATGAAATGATAAAAGACAGTGCCAATGTAAGTGTCGTGTATAACATCAAACCCAACGGAACGATAAAAGTAGATTACAGTTTGAAGGCGTCAAATAAATTGCCGAACATTCCGAAAATTGGAATGCAAATGGGCGTTCAAAAAGATTTTGAGCAAATTTCTTGGTACGGAAAAGGAGAATCGGAGAATTATATCGACCGCAGTTTCGGGTTTACAATCGGTCGTTATTCGTTGCCAATCGATAAATTCATCGAGCCATTCCAAATGCCACAAGAAAATGCCAATAGAACCGAAGTGAGATGGATGGCTTTTTCAACCCCTCAAAAAAACAAAGGATTATTGGTTGTGAATGACACAAAACCTTTGAGTACAAGTGCCTGGCCTTATACCCAAGAAAATTTGAGCGAAGCCAAACACACTTTCAACTTGAAAAACCCTGGTTTTCTAACCCTGAATATCGATTTAATTCAGATGGGAGTGGGCGGAAATGACTCTTGGTCGCCAGTGGCTGCACCTTTAGAAAAATACCAAATTCCTTCGGGAGATTATCAGTATAGTTTTTATTTGGTACCCTTTACAGGGTCAAATAATGAATTGGAAAGTAACTTGAAAAAGTTCAAATATTAATTTTTATAAGTACAGTTTGTCATTCCGTACGAATCTCTGCAACTGGAGCAACTAACGTGAGATTCCTTCGGAATGACAAAGCAAACGGATAATAACAACAATAATGTTCAACAAAAAAAACTTCTTTTTTATATTACTCCTCGCGGGTTTCGTTTCCGCACAGGAAGTTCCTAAAAAAGAAACAACGGAGTTTTCCACCATCGCATCCTCAAGACCTTGGGTGTATTGGTATTGGATGCAAAGTGCGTATTCAAAAGAAGGCATCACCGCCGATTTGGAAGCGATGAAACAAGCCGGAATTGGAGGTGCTTATTTGATGACGATTAAAGGTCCGGCAAATCCGCCGTTAATGAATCCTCCCGTTTTACAATTAAGTCCAGAATTTTGGAATTTGGTGCATTGGGCATTAACCGAAGCAGACCGATTGGGCGTGAAAATTGCGTTCCATCCCGCCGATGGTTTTGCCGTAGCCGGAGGGCCTTGGATAACTCCCGAAATGTCGATGCAAAAAGTCGTTTGGGCGGACACTTTCGTGAATGGTGGAGCTAAAATTCAAACGAAATTACCGGTTCCAAATCATTACAAAGATTATTATAAAGATATTGCCACTTTTGCCATTCCGGTAAAGGAAAGTTACGTTACATCAAATCAAAACCGTCCAAAAATCACTTCTACTTTAGCCGATTTTGACGCTTCTTTTTTAAGTGATTCCAATAAAGATGATCAATTTCGATTAAAGGAAAAAGGATGGATCCAGTATGAATTTGACCAGCCATTTCTATGCAAATCGATTCAAATAGAAACCAAAGGCAACAATTTTCAAGCGCATCGTTTACTAATTGAGGTAAGTGATGATGGTGTGAATTTCAAAAGCCTCGGTCGATTGTCCACGCCACGCCAAGGCTGGCAAGATACAGATGCGTTTTACACCCATAGCATCGTTCCAACAAAAGCCAAATATTTCCGCTTTGTTTACAATCCCGAAGGAACAGAACCGGGAGCAGAAGATTTGGATCCTGCCAAATGGAATCAGGGATTGAAAGTAGCCAAAATATATTTGTCGAATGAACCGCTGATTGACAATTACCAAGGAAAATCAGGTGCGATTTGGCGTTTGAGTCCACAAACATCTGAAGAACAAATTGGAAAATCGGATTGTGTTGACCAATCAAAAATGATTAATATCTCCAAATTTGTCGATGCCAACGGTACGCTGTCTTGGCTTTCGCCAAAAGGGAAATGGAGGATTATTCGAATGGGATACACTTCTACTGGTCACGAAAATGCTACCGCTGGCGCAGCAAGAGGGTTGGAAGTGGATAAATTCAATGCCGAAGCCGTTCGTTTTCAACTGGACCATTGGTTTGGCGAAATGCTACGAACTGCAGGGCCTGAATTGGCATCCAAAGTAGTCAAGATCTTGCATATGGACAGTTGGGAATGTGGAAGTCAAAACTGGTCGCCTGTTTTTCAGGAGGAATTTAAAAAGCGCAGAGGTTATGATTTGGTAGATTATTTGCCTGTTATGGCGGGAATTCCTTTAAATGATATTGAAACTTCCGAAAAAGTATTGTACGATGTGCGCAAAACGATTTCAGAATTGATTGTCGATAATTTCTTTGGCACTTTGGCGGATGAAGCCAAAAAAGCCAACGTAAAATTCAGTTCCGAAAATGTGGCGCCAACGATGATGAGTGACGGACTTTTGCATTTCAAGCACATCGATTATCCGAGTGGTGAATTTTGGCTGAAAAGTCCAACCCACGACAAACCCAATGATATGCTTGATGCGATTTCGGGTGGACATATTTACGGAAAAGACATTATTCAGGCGGAAGCTTTCACGGAGTTGAAAATGGATTGGGATGAACATCCCGGAAATTTGAAAACTTTGGCCGACAGAAATTACGCAATCGGAATCAACCGATTTTTCTATCACGTTTTTGTACACAATCCTTGGACGGACAGAAAACCCGGTCTGACTTTGGACGGAGTTGGTTCTTATTTTCAAAGAGACCAAACATGGTGGAAACCCGGAAAAGCTTGGGTAGATTATTGCCAGCGAGTGCAGTTTCAATTGCAAAAAGGAAAACCGGTTATTGATTTGGCAGTCTTTATTGGCGAAGATTTGCCGTCGCGTTCGGTTCTCCCCGATCGATTGGTGCCTTTTATTCCGAATGTTTTTGGGAAGGAACGTTTGGAAAGTGAAGCTATTCGGTTAAAAAATGAAGGTCAGCCCAGCATTAAAATGCCGAAAGAAGTAAGTTCAACTAAAAATTCAACGGATTTATCACAATGGGTTAATGCAATGAATGGTTACCAATACGATTCTTTCAATGCGGATGTGTTGTTGAATAATGCCAAAGTCGAAAACGGAAAAGTGGTTTTCAGCAATAGCATAGAATATGGTGCTTTATTGTTTCCGGGAAGTCACAAAATGGCGCCGAACAAAATGATTTCTTTGGCTTCAGCAGAAAAAATATTGGAATTGATAAAAGAAGGAGCGACAGTTTTTATTGATGAAAAACCAAATTTACAACCGGGAATGCAATCAGAAGCAGAACATAAAAAGTGGCAGAATGTAGTTGGGGAAATTTGGAACAATTCAAATTCATCAACCTGGAAAATTGGAAAAGGAACTATAATTAAACTGCCTTATTTAGGAAATGATTTTGCTTCCATCGGAATCGAGCAAGATGTTTATTTTCCTAAATTAAACAGAGCCGATTCAGAAACAATCGCTTGGACACACCGAAAATCAGAAACCGAAGATGTTTATTTCTTGACTAATCAAAAAGAACAAAAAAGACAATTTGAAGCTTCGTTTCGTGTTACTGGAAAAATTCCCCAATGGTATAATCCTGTAAATGATAAAACTACAACTTTAGCCAATTGGAAGATGGAGAACGGAAGAACAATTGTTTCGATAAATTTAGAGGCAAATGAATCCGGTTTTGTAATTTTTAAAGACCAAACAAAAGAAGTTCTGGCTCAAGGTTATCAAAAAGGTATAGAATTTGAGAGTGTCCAGACTTTAGATGAAAACTGGGAATTGCAATTTGATCCAGAATTCAAAGGCCCAAAAGAAGTGGTTAAAACGAACAAACTTTTCGATTGGAGTACTTCTACAAACGATCAAATTAAATATTATTCGGGAACGGTTATTTATAAAAAGGATTTTGTCTGGAAAGGAAATAACAAAGATAAAATCTGGCTCGATTTAGGGACAATTGCCAATATTGCTGAAGTAAGCATCAACGGAAAAGACTGCGGAACTCTTTGGACTTTTCCTTATAAAGTGGCTATTTCGGAGGCATTAAAAAAAGGTAAAAATACGATTGAAATTAAAGTAACCAATACTTGGGCAAACCGATTAATTGGTGATGAAAAATTACCAAAAGAACAAAGATTAACTTGGACAACCGCTCCTTTTAGATTGGAAGGAGAACCATTGCTAAAAGCGGGATTGTTGGGGCCGGTTGTAATTGTAAAAGAAAAATAGTTTTATCTGAATTGCCTCCAGCTTTAGCTGAATTGCCTCCAGCTTTAGCTGGAGGGGTACATAATAATTGTATTTGTTGGCTTTAGCCAAATAACTATAAATTTTGGCTATAGCCAATTGCACATAATTTAAAACCCTCCAGCTAAAGCTGGAGGCAATTGAAAAAGCAGAAAACATAGATTAAAATAAAAAAGAAGAAATGAAAATAATAAGACACATTTTTATAGTCATTGCAATGCTTTTAACAAGCTTTCAAATCAGTGCCAAAATCAAATTGCCGGCTTTGTTTTCGGATAATATGATGCTACAGCAAAAGTCCAATGCGCCAATGTGGGGTTGGGCTTCAATCAATGCAAATGTTACAATAAAAACATCTTGGAACGCAAAAATCTACAAAGTAAAAGCAGACAATTTAGGAAAATGGAAAACTGAATTGCAGACACCATCTTTTGGCGGGCCATTTACCATTGAAGTTTCGGAAGGAAGCGAAAAAGTAGTCGTAAAAAACGTTTTGATTGGTGAAGTTTGGCTGTGTTCCGGTCAGTCGAATATGGAAATGCCCTTGAAAGGATTTCAAGGTCAACCCGTAAAAAACGGCAATGAAACCATTGTAAGATCAACAAATAATAACATCCGCTTAATTACGGTTCCACGCACTACTGTTTTAGAACCTAAAGATGATTTTGAAGGAAAATGGGAAACAGCTTCTCCAAAATCAACGGCAAATTTTAGTGCAACGGCTTGGTATTTTGGTTCGCTTTTACAAGATGTTTTAAATGTTCCGGTGGGATTGATTCACGTTTCGTACGGCGGTTCGAGTATGGAAGCTTGGATGAATCAAGAAATGCTCAAAGACTTTGCAACTGCCAAAATTCCAACAACAAAAGAAGAACTGGCCAAAGATCCAAATCGTGTTCCGACGACTTTATTTAATGGGATGCTGTCGCCCGTTATTGGTTACGGAATCAAAGGCTGTATCTGGTATCAAGGAGAATCGAATTACGAGAGAGCTTCGGAATATACGGCTTTGATGAAAAAGATGGTGAGCAGTTGGAGAGGCTTGTGGAAACAAGGCGATTTTCCGTTTTACTATGCCCAAATCGCCCCGTTTAATTATGCCCAATTTCATCCAAAAGATTATTTGGAGAAATACAATTCTGCTTATTTGAGAGAAGCGCAATTGAAAGCATCAAAGGAAATTCCGAATTCGGGAATGGCGGTTTTGATGGATGTTGGCGAAGAAAATAATATCCACCCAATGGACAAGGAAAAAGGTGGAAACCGATTGGCGTTTCAGGCTTTGGCGAAAACCTACGGTATCGAAGGCTTTGAATTTGAAAGCCCAAAATACAAATCGATGGAAATAAAAGACAATGCGGTAACGGTTTCTTTTGACAATGTTGAAAACGGAATTACATCCTACGATGCAGCAGTTTTAGGTTTTGAATTGGCAGGAGAAGATAAGATTTTCTATCCAGCCAAAACGGTTGTTCGCAGAAAATCGGTGGTTTTGACTTCGGATAAAGTTGCCAAGCCAGTAGCGATTCGTTATTTGTTCAAAGATTTTGCAAAAGCAGAATTGTTTAGTGGGGGCGGTTTGCCGGTTTCATCTTTCAGGACGGATGATTGGTAATTTTATGAATTGCCTCCAGCTTTAGCTGGAGGGAACAAAAATGACAGCATTTATTGGCTTTAGCCAAAATTTATAGTTATTTGGCTAAAGCCAATTGAACATAATTTTAATCCCTCCAGCTAAAGCTGGAGGCAATTGAAAAGATTGTAATGAAAAACACAATAATCTTATTTTTTCTATTCGTAACGCTTTCCGCTAAAGCGCAACTTCCCGTGCTCGAAAATTACAATCCAATTTGGACTACTCAAAGCAACAATTCATCCGAATCGATGCCTTTGGGTGGCGGTGATATTGGGGCGAATGTCTGGGTAGAAAAAGGCGATTTGTATTTTTATTTTTCTCGTAGCGGAACTTTCGACGAACACAATACTTTATTGAAATTGGGTCGTGTAAAAGTGAGTTTAACTCCCAATCCGTTTGTAGATAATGAGGGCTTTCACCAAGAATTGGTTTTGAAAGACGGATACATTTCGATTGCTCAAAAGGATGTGAAAATCAAGCTTTGGGTCGATGTTTTCAAGCCGATAATCCATTTGGATTTAGAAAGCGAAAACCCGCTGCAAATGACGGCTTCTTATGAAAGTTGGCGACATAAAAACAGAGAGTCAAAAGGAAAAGCGAATAATGCCAATTCCTATAAATGGGCTCCGCAGGGAGAAATTATTACTTTTAAAGATTCGATTGCTTTTAAAAACAATGGAGTTCAATTTTATCATAGGAACCGAGAAAATACCGTTTTTGACGTTGCGGTAAAACAGCAAAAAATGGAATCGGTTGAAGATGAAATGATGAATCCGATTGTGGATTTGACGTTCGGCGGATTTATGAAAGGTGACAATCTCATACCGGTCGGTAATTATCTTGGAAAATATCAGGATACGGATTTCAGGGGATTCAGTCTTTCAAGCATAAAACCTTCCAAGAAACAGTCGGTAGAGATTTATTTAAACACGAGCCAATTTGATTTTAATACTTGGAATAACGGTTTGAAAATTTTGATTGCTGCAAATAAGAGTAGAGCAAAGCAAGCAGAAAAAAATACGATGGTTTGGTGGAATGAATTTTGGAATCGCAGTTTTATTTATACCCAAGAAAGCAATGTTTCGGCAAAAGATTCAGTGTATCAAATCGGGCAGAATTACCAATTGTTTCGCTATATGCTCGGTTGCAATGCTTATGGAAAATATCCAACGAAATTCAATGGTGGTTTGTTTACAGTTGATCCTGTTTTTACCAATCCCGATTTGAATTTTACACCTGATTTCAGGAATTGGGGAGGCGGGACAATGACGGCCCAAAACCAGCGATTGGTTTATTTTCCAATGGTGAAAAGCGGTGATTTTGATATGATGAAATCGCAATTGGATTATTATTTGAGCTTGCAAAAAAATGCCGAATTGCGTTCGAAAGTCTATTGGAAACACGGTGGGGCATCATTTACGGAGCAATTGGAAAATTTTGGTTTACCCAATCCTGCCGAATACGAATGGAAGCGCCCTGCCGATTATGACCCCGGAATGGAATACAACGCTTGGCTCGAATACGAATGGGACACGGTTTTCGAGTTTTGTCAAATGATGTTGCAACAGAAAGAATACGCGGGCGAAGACATCTCGAAATACAATCAATTTATCATCAGCTGTCTTCGTTTTTTCGATGAACATTACCAATATTTAGCAAAACAAAGAGGTCGAAAAGCCTTGGATGGAAACGGTCATTTGATTCTTTTTCCGGGTTCGGGAGCTGAAACCTATAAAATGGCGTATAATTCGAACAGTACCATTTCTGCTTTGCAAGTAATTACGGAAAAGCTTTTGAATCTTTCCGAAAAGGAATTATCGAAAGAAGATCTAGTGTATTTGAAGGCTTTTCAAACCCGAATTCCGCCTTTGAATTTTGGCCAGATAGAAAATCATAAAGTTTTAGTTCCTGCAAAATCTTGGGAAAGAATCAATAATACTGAAGTCCCGCAGTTGTATCCTGTGTATCCTTGGGGAATTTACGGCATCGGAAAACCTGATTTGCAAACGGCTTTGAATACTTGGAAATACGATACCGATGCGATAAAATTCCGTAGTCATATTGGTTGGAAACAGGATAATATTTTTGCGGCTCGTTTGGGGTTGACCAATGAAGCGGCGAAATACAATTTGTTGAAAATGGCCAATTCCGACCGACGATTTCCAGCCTTTTGGGGGCCGGGTTATGATTGGGTTCCCGACCACAATTGGGGAGGAAGCGGGATGATTGGTATGCAAGAAATGCTTTTGCAGGAAGCGAATGGAAAAATTTATCTTTTCCCGGCTTGGCCAAAAGACTGGAATGTGCATTTCAAATTGCACGTCAAACAAAACACGACGGTTGAGGTGGAACTCGTAAACGGCAAATTGAAAGTTTTAAACGTAATTCCCGAAGAACGGAAAAAAGATATTATAAGCCTGCTTGGCAAATCAGAAGCAGAAAAAATCAAATTAAATTAGGTTTGCCATTTTTGTGTGGTTAGACCAATAAAAAAAATAAACCATTAAGAAAATTAAGGTTCATTAAGGCTTAATTCTCTTAATTTTCTTAATGGTAAAAAAACAACACTGTTCCAGTTTCGGCTCCCTCTCCTTTGGAGAGGGCTGGGGTGAGGTTCAATAGTAATAGAGAAAAAATAAATTTAAAATAAAAAGATGAAAAAATTAGTAAGTGGTTTGGTTTTGTCAGCTATTTTGGCCGTAAATGCGCAATCACAAGCATTAAAAAGTGGAACGGAAAAACAAATCGTAAAAGTTGATTTCGATTTTTCGCAACGAAGAGTGGAAGAAGTAAATGATACTAATTATAATTCTTGGCCAATAAGCGAACAAAAGCAAGCCGAAAAATCTTTCAATAGCCTAACCTTCAAATTGAAAGGAAACTTCAATGCAAAATGGTACAAGGTGGGGATGAATGCGCCATTTTACAGCAAATTGGCTAGTGATGGCTTGGCTACAGCCGAAAACTTGGAATTAACAATCAGCGGTCTGAAAGCGGGTCAACATTCGTTGTTGACTTTTCACAACACCTTTGACAAAATCGAAGGCAAAACATTTTCTCCGGTAAAAATTTACGTGAATGGTACATTGGCAGAAACCGTTTCGCCAAGCAATCGTTCCAATTCCAAAATTGAAACCGCCACGGCCTATATTCTTTTTAATGCCGAAGCAAATAAGGATGTGGTGATTCGTTTTGAATTGGATTCAAAATCAACTGATTTTATCCAACAAATGGTGATTAATGGTTTTGAAATCGACACACCCAATTTGAAAAAACAAGCCCATACGCCAAAGCCATCAAATGCTGACGAACACGTGGTGATGGACAACAATTTGATGTTGAAATGGGAATCGGCAAAAGATGCCGTAGCGCACCAAATCTATTTTGGAACCGATAAAAATGCGGTTACAGATGCCACAGATAAGTCTCCAGAATTTAAAGGAAAATTAACCGAGAACAAATTCGATCTTGGAAAGTTATACAGTGGAACTACTTATTACTGGCGTGTGGATGAATTGGATGCCAAAGGAATAGCGACATTGGGAACCGTTTGGTCGTTCAAACCGGCGCAATTGGCTTTTCCGGGAGCGGAAGGTTACGGTCGTTTTGCCGTTGGAGGAAGAGGCGGAAAAGTGATTGAAGTGACCAACTTGAATGATAGTGGTCCGGGTAGTTTGCGTGATGCCGTAGATCAAACTATTGGTGCAAGAACCATTGTATTCAATGTTTCTGGAAATATAAAATTAGCTTCAAGATTAGTGGTGAATCAACCGTATATTACCATTGCTGGGCAAACTGCTCCGGGAGAAGGAATTACGATTTCTAGAGCACCGATTGGGCTGACTGGAAATGATGGTGTTGTGCGGTTTTTGAAAGTTAGAATTGGTGGAGGAACTACTTATGACGGAATGGGACTGACGGGTGCCAACCATAGTATTATTGACCACTGTTCTATCAGTTGGACGATTGACGAATCCTTTAGTTCTAGAGGATCACACAACATTACCCTGCAACGCACAATGATTTCAGAGGCCTTGAATGTGGCGGGTCACGACAAATATCCTGCGGGTAAAATGCACGGATATGCCGCTACCATTGGCGGCGATGTGGGTAGTTTTCACCATAATTTATTGGCTCACAACTACGGTCGAAACTGGAGTATTGGCGGAGGATTGAATGGAGATGGTTATTACGGAGGAAAATTGGATATCAGAAATAATGTGGTGTACAACTGGGGACATCGTGCTACAGATGGCGGTGCCAGTGAAGTGAATTTTGTGAATAATTTTTATAAACCGGGAGTTTCTACTGATATTTTTGTGGCCTTGAATGCACAAATTGAAGGCGTTGGAAAAGGGAAACAACAATATTATTTTGATGGAAACGTGATGCCAGGTTATTTTAACGAAAAGAACCAAGATAAAGGAAGAAAATTTACATTATCAAATAAAGCGACCGCAGATTATGACGTGTTTTTGCCAAAACCATTTTTCGAATCGTATGTAAACACGCAAAGTGCAGAAGCAGCATACAAAAACGTGCTTTCGGATGTAGGAGCGAATGAACCTTTCTTCGATAAACACGATATTCGTATTGTTGAGGAAACTTTGAAAGGAACTTATACTTTCAAAGGAAGTAAAAGTGGTTTGGGAGGCATGATTGACAACGAAGCCGACCAAGGAGGTTGGCCAAATTTTGCGTCTGAAACTCGTCCTGCAGATTGGGATACCGACCACGATGGATTGCCAAACTGGTGGGAAAAAGCCAAAGGTTTGAATGTGAATTCGGCTGCAAATGATTTCTCGGATGCTAATTCGGACAAGGACAAAGACGGATTTACCCAATTGGACGAGTATTTGGATTGGATGGCAAAACCACATTTTTTCATCAATTCAGGGGGAAAATTGACCTTGAATGCCAAAGATTATTTCAAGGGATACGAGAAAAAACCGGTATATGCTTTCTCTGATGTTGTTAACGGAAAAGTAAACTTGAAAGGTTCTACGATTGAATTTACAGCTGCCCAAAAAGGTTTGGCTTCGTTCAAAATAACCGTAACAGACAAAGATGGAGACACGATGAGTCGTATTATCAACGTCTTTGTGAAATAATTCCAATTTTTAACCCTGTCAGGGTTAAAAACCCTGACAGGGTTAAACTTAAAACAAAATTTTAAAATGAAAAAGCATTTAATTCTATTATCAACGATACTTTTTTCAACCGCTTTTGTGGCGCAGAACAAAGGCTTGGTAGCCAATTCTGAAAGTCCTTATTCCAAATTGCAAAGCGTGAATTTGCAAGATGTGCAATGGACAAACGGTTTTTGGAAAGAACAATTTGATGTGGAAACCAAAAATACTTTGCCTTATATGTGGGATTTGTATCATAATGATTCGATTTCTCACGCCTACAAAAACTTCGAAATTGCAGCTGGCGAAAGCAAAGGAACTTTCAAAGGGCCTTCTTTTCACGATGGGGATTTTTACAAGATTTTCGAAGGAATGGCGGCCACTTATGCCGTTACGAAAGACAAGAAATTGGATACCGAAATGGACAAAGCTATCACACTTTTCGCCAAAACACAACGCAAAGACGGCTATTTGCACACGCCGGTTTTAATTGATGAGCGCTGGGGAACTTTGGGGCCTGAAGAAGTGAAAAAACAACTGGGTTTCGAGAAATACAATATGGGACATTTGATGACTGCGGCTTGTATTCATTATCGTGCCACAGGAAAAACCAATTTTTTGAATGTTGCCAAAGGCGTGGCTGATTTTCTGTATGATTTCTATAAAAAAGCATCGCCGGAATTAGCCCGAAACGCCATTTGCCCTTCACATTATATGGGAATTGTCGAAATGTATCGCACAACCAAAAACCCAAAATATCTGGAATTGGCGAATAATCTAATTGATATTAGAGGAACCACGAATGACGGAACCGATGATAATCAGGACAGAATTCCGTTTAGAAAACAAACCACGGCAATGGGTCACGCCGTAAGAGCCAATTATTTGTACGCAGGAGTTGCTGATTTGTATGCCGAAACGGGAGAGAAAAAATTATTGGACAATCTGGAATCTATTTGGGATGATGTGACTTATCGTAAAATGTACATCACGGGAGCTTGCGGTTCTTTGTATGATGGGGTTTCGCCAGACGGAACTTCGTATAATCCAACCGATGTACAAAAAATTCATCAGGCATACGGAAGACCTTTTCAATTGCCAAATGCCACGGCGCACACAGAAACCTGTGCCAATATTGGAAACGTTTTGTGGAATTGGAGAATGCTTCAAATCACGGCTGATGCCAAATATGCGGATATCGTGGAATTGGCCTTGTACAATAGCGTTTTGTCAGGGATAAGTTTGGAAGGAAAGGAATTTTTCTATAACAATCCGTTGAATGTTTCCAAAGATTTACCTTTTAAACAAAGATGGAGCAAAGAACGCGAAGGCTATATTGCATTGTCGAATTGTTGTGCGCCAAACGTGACAAGAACCATTGCCGAGATCAGCAATTACGCTTATAATTTTTCGAAAGAAGGATTGTATGTGAATTTATACGGAAGCAACAATCTGAATTCAACGACACTTAATGGAGAAAAAATTGAAATCGAACAGCAAACCAATTACCCTTGGGATGGAAAAATAACCTTAAAAATTGTAAAAGCTCCAAAAGATATTTATGCTTTTTTCTTGCGAATTCCGGGTTGGAGTCAGGGAACAACAATTGCAATCAATGGTAAAAATGTTGATGATGCAATTGTTTCTGGTTCATACCAAAAAATAGCACAAAAATGGAAAAAAGGAGATGTCGTTGAATTGAACATTCCGATGCCTGTTGAATTGATGCAAGCCAATCCGCTTGTAGAAGAAATCAAAAATCAAGTTGCCGTGAAAAGAGGGCCAATTGTGTATTGTTTAGAATCAAATGAGCTTCCTGCTAACACTAAAGTTAATGATGTTCTTTTGAATGTGAATTCTAAATTCACTACCGATTTTATTAAAATAGACAATCGAAATTTACTCAGCATTAATGCCAGTTCGTCAATTGCTCCAGATAATTCTTGGGATAAAAAGTTATACCAACCCATTCCTAAAGATGAGGGTAAAACCTATTCCATAAAATTAATTCCTTATTTTGCGTGGGGAAATCAAGGCAAAGGCGAAATGTCGGTTTGGTTGTCGCATTAATATAATTTAAAAAATATGAAAAAAATTGTAACCTTATTTTTGATCTTTAGCTCCATTGTTTTATCTGCTCAAACTACTGATAATCGCTTTGAATTGACCGTTGCGCAGGACGGTTCTGGAGATTTTAAAACCATACAAGAAGCCATCAACAAAGTCAGAGACCACGCCGAATTTAGAGTTGTAATTACTGTAAAGTCGGGTGTTTATAACGAGAAAGTAGTTATTCCAGCTTTCAAAAGAAATATTACTTTGAAAGGGTTAGACAGAGAGAAAACCGTTATTTCGTATAATGACTATTCTGGAAAACCATTCCGTGGAATTGATGTTACGGGTGATGCTAAATTCAGTACTTACACCTCATACACTTTGTTGATTCAAGGAAATGATTGCACAATTGAGAATTTGACCGTCGAAAACACGGCAGGAAGAATAGGTCAGGCAGTAGCTTTGCACACAGAAGGGGACAGAGTTTCAGTGACAAACTGCTCCATTTTAGGAAATCAAGATACTTTGTATTTGGCCAAAGGCGGAACCAGAAATTATTTCGAAAACTGCTACATCAACGGAACTACCGATTTTATTTTCGGTGCAGCAACTGCTTATTTTTATAATTGTACTATCGAAAGTTTGACCAATTCCTATGTTACGGCAGCATCAACCACCAAGCAAGATGGGTATGGATTTGTTTTCGTGGATTGCAAACTTATTGCAAAAGATGAAACCGTAAACAAAGTTTTCTTGGGAAGACCTTGGCGACCTTATGCACAAACTGTTTTTATCAATACAGAAATGGGAGCACATATTGTTCCGGAAGGTTGGAATCCGTGGAAAGGCGACAAGAATTTTCCAGACAAGGAAAAAACCGTGTTTTATGCTGAATATGGAAGTAAAGGTGCAGGAGCAAAAGATTTAACGGCTAGAGCTTCTTGGTCACACCAATTAAAAAAAGCCGATCTTAAAAAATACGATTTGCTTAAAGTGTTGAATGGTTGGAATCCTAAATTATAGATTAACATGAATAATTTTAAAGTTGTATTAATTGCTTTTGTCTCCATGCTGGTTTTAAGCGCCTCTAGTCCAAAATCGAAGGTAACCACAATTTTCTTGATTGGAGATTCCACGGTAGCCGATTATTCTTTGGAAGACAATTATCAAACCAAGAGATTTCCTTTGGTAGGTTGGGGACAAGTGTTTCAACCGTTTTTCCAAAAAGACAGTTTGAAATTGGTCAAGAATATTTTGGGAAATGCCAAAGAAATAAAAATCGACGATAGGGCAAAAGGAGGTCGAAGCACCAGAACCTTTTTTCAAGAAGGACGATGGGTTACGGTTTATAAATCCTTGCAAAAAGGAGATGTCGTGATGATGCAATTCGGACATAACGATGGTTCGGTAGAAAAAACCGAGCGTTATGTTGACATTCAGGGGTATAAAGAATTCTTGAGACTTTTCATCAATCAAACCCGTGAAAAAGGAGCAACACCAATAGTGATGACGCCAGTTGCCAGAAATTATCCTTGGAAAGATGGCAAGCTGACCAATGTGCACGGTGAATACCCGCAAGCGGCAAAAGACGTGGCAAAAGAACTCAACGTGAAATTGATCGATTTAAATGAATTGTCTATGGAATTCTTCAGTGGCAAAGGGCAAGATTTTGTTACAAAAACGTATTTTATGAATTTTGAAGCTGGTTTGTATGAAGCTTATCCCAATGGTCAAAAAGACAACACACATTTTCAAGGTATAGGGGGAAAGGAAGTGGCAAAATTGGTCTTTGATGCAATGAAAAAGTTATAAAACATCTAATATGCAGCGACTTAATTTAATTTTCATTCTATTTTTAGTTTCTGCAGTGGCGTTGGCGCAGCAACCAATTCCAAGAGATACTTCTTTTACTATTCAAAGCACTTTTGTCAAAGAAAAAAAACACAGGCCTTACATAGAAATTGCTCGACCCGAAATGAGTGATGGGGTTGTTTTTCTAAAAGACCAAGTCTATAAAAAACTGGGAGAAAGAACATTGACGGCCGATGTTTATTACCCCAAAAAGAAAATAAAAGGAAATTACCCGGGCGTGATTTTGATTCACGGTGGAGGTTGGCGATCGGGCGATAAATCCCAAACCACTTCTATGGCAATTGCTTTGGCAAATGCGGGTTATGTGGCAGCTTGTGTAGAATATAGACTGTCTTTGGAAGCCAAATTTCCCGCTGCCGTGTACGATGTCAAATCGGCGATTAGGTGGATGAGAGCCAATTCGAAAAAGTTCCATCTCGACTCCGAGAAGATGGCCACATTGGGAATGTCGGCAGGAGGACAATTGGCAACTTTGGTAGGTTTTACCAACTTCAACAAAGAGTATGAAGACGCTACAGGAAACCCAAAACAATCCAGTGCAATTCAAGCGGTAGTAAACATTGACGGAACCTTGTCTTTTCATCATCAAGAATCACGGGAAGGCACGGCGACTTCATTTTGGCTAAACGGCACTTTTGAAGAGAATCCAAAGGTTTGGGAATCCGCTTCACCATTAGATCATGTTTCTAAACAAGCTCCACCTATCGTATTTATCAACAGTTCGATTCCAAGATATCATGCAGGAAGAGATGATATGATCAAAAGATTAAATTCATTCCATATTTATTCAGAAGTGCACACCTTGCCAGACACTCCACATCCTTTTTGGTTTTTCAATCCTTGGTTTACTCCAACGGTAAATCATGCGGTTCGTTTTCTGGATCAAAGATTTAAGAATTAGTGAATTGAAAATTCATTTTTGTCAAATGAGATGATTTTGACAGAAACAGCTCGATAATTACTCCAAAAAAACTCTCGAATCAGGGTTTTTACGATTCCGTTCAGCGACCAATTCTTGAGGCTGTAAAAAATGCTTTAATTGCTTGCTTAATCGTTAAAGCAAAACTGTAAGAATTTACTTTTTTAGCAAAAAAAAATGCTATTGAGAATGAATTTTAACACTTTTTAATTAATCAGAAATTACTATCTTGAAGTTGTGAATTGAGACGACATTTTTGTCTTTTTTTGAAATAGTTGTTTTTAATTAATTATTTATTTAATTTTTTTTAATTTGCTGTAAATAAGTGTTTTGTATGTTTTTTTTTGGGTTGAATGAAATGTTTTAGAACAAAAAAGGCAAGATTATAATGAAGAAAATTGATTTTGTTAATTTACTTTAATGATTTAGATTTAGCTTTTTCTATTGCCAAAAATGCATCTAAAAAATCATTTATTATCTGTTCTATTATGATTTTTTTGTATTTACCTTAACAAAATTTGCAAATACTGACTTAAAATTAATTATAATTAGTATTTCCTCTATATTTTTTGTTAATTTTATTTTTGAGCTGTTTTTTTAATAATATGATTTATTTTTTGCTACTTTTATTTCATAAAAATACCGAACCAGCATAGTGCAGGATAGTTTCGATTAATTGACCTAATAAATTTGGCTCAAATATGATAATTGTGTTTTTCACATTTATTTTTTTCGAAACAAATCCGAAGGGATGTTTAACCGGTTTTTATATTTTTACTAACTAAACTAACTATTAATTTTAACTTAAAACACTTATGAAACAAACTATTAAACAGGTGTGTGGTGTGCTGTTATTTGCTCTGTTGAGTTTGTCGGGCTTTGCCCAAAAAACGAATGGAGATAAAGTAATCATCACTGGGAAGGTAATCGATAACACGGGTGCTGGTGTACCTGGAGCAAACGTTGTCGAGAAGGGAACAAAAAGCAGTACGGTTACTGACTTTGACGGAAGTTATAAAATAACCGTGAATAAAGGAGGGGTTCTTGTTTTTGCTTTTGTTGGAATGGACAAGGTGGAAAGAGCCGTTGGGAATAGTGCCGTTATTAATGTAACAATGAAGGATGAGGCAACATCTCTTAAGGAAGTTGTTGTTGTGGGGTATGGTACTCAGAAGAAAGCTCACCTTACCGGAGCTGTTGGAACTATCCCGATGAAAGATATTGAAAATATTCCAACAGGTGATGTAGGTGCTGCGTTGCAAGGACGTGTTATTGGGGTTTCGGTTTCTGGAGGAGCAACTCGACCAGGTGTAAAATCTACATTAAAAATTCGTAACCCAATGTCAACTGCTAAAGATGGTGGTACAACTGCGCCTTTGTATGTAATTGACGGAGTTTTGCAAATTGGTGCTGATGGAACAAATGATACTACTTTATTTGACAATATCGATTCTTCTGAGATAGAAAGTTTGTCTTTCCTTAAAGACGGTTCTGCTGTTGTATATGGTGCAAGAGCCGCTCAAGGGGTTATTATTGTTACAACTAAAAGAGGTAAAATTGGTGCTGCAAAATTCAGCTACAGTGGTTCTTATGGTGCAAATGATGAGGCTTTTAGGACAAAAATGATGTCTGCTTATGATTTTGGTAACTATATTAATATTGCCAATGGTCCTAACGGAGCCAACAAAGGTGTTGAGAAAGATTATTATTTTACACCTGATGAAATGGATTATTTTAAAACACTTAATTATAATCCATTAGAAGAAGAGTGGAAACCCTCATTCAATTCGCGTCATAATCTAAATATTAGTGGTGGTACCGAAAAAGCAACTTACTTTGCAGGAGTATCTTATTATACCCAGAATGGTAATTTAAGTACCTTGGATTATGAAAAATGGACTTACAGGGCGGGTGCAGATCTTAATATCTCGTCTAGTTTGAAAGCAGGTTTGCAATTGTCTGGTTTTTATTCAGATAAAACAAAAACTTTCAACAAAATTGGTGGTGAGAATGACGAAAATGATTATAGAACTTTATTAAGTGCTTTGCCATTTATGCCTCAATACATTAATGATTTGCCGGTTCTGGCCAATACAACCAATGCTTTGTCTCAATATCATTATGGAGAGATACAACGTCTTGGAAATTTAGCTACAACTAATAGTAGTAATATGACTTTGAATATGTATGTTGACTACAAGGTACCAATTGTAAAAGGATTGTCACTTAGAGGTTCTTATGCTCGTAATATGGGGAATAGTAGAGGTACTCAGGTAGGAACAAGTTATAGATTGTATCAATTTAATCCTAGTACAACATTAAATGATGCTGGATTACCAATTGGTGGAGTAAATGGTCATATTATAAATGAAACTTCTACTGTTAAATCTAGTGCTTTGTACAAAAACGGTGACCGTTTGTATTATGACAACAATAATTCATTATTAACCCAAACCAACTTTACTGCTACTTACAATCGTGACTTCGGAAAACATAGTTTTAGTGGTTTATTCTCTATCGAGAAATCTGAATCAGGAAGTACTAAAGAAGTTGTTTTCAAAGAAGGTGTGATAGCAAGTACAAACGGACAATTTGGTTCAGCTTTTGGAGCAATATCAGGAAGTACTTCTAAAAGTGAACAAGGTTCATTAGGTTATATCGGAAGGTTTAATTATGCTTACGGTGATAAATATTTAGCAGAGTTATTGGTTAGAACAGATGCTTCTACCAAGTTTGCACCGGGTTATTATTGGGGAACTTTTTACTCTTTATCTGCTGGTTGGGTAATTTCTAAAGAAGATTTCTTCAAATCATCGGTTATCGATTTCCTTAAAGTAAGATATTCTATTGGTCACCTTGGAAAAGACGATACCAAAGCTTGGCAATGGAGACAAAGATATACCTATCAAGATGGTAAAGGGATTGTGCTTGGTGAATCTAACAATGGAGTTAATAGTTCAACAGGTATGAAAATGGAAGTATCTCCTAATCCAGATGCACATTGGAGTGATGAAATAAAAACCAATTTCGGTCTTGAAATGAAGTTTTTGGATAACAGATTGTCATTTACAGGAGAATCTTATTACAATATTGGAACTAACGTGTTTATGGAAAACACGGGTAATGTGCCTTTCACAGTTGGAGGAAGCGTTGCAGCTGAGAATTTTGGCTCAATCGATACTTTTGGTTACGAACTATCTCTTGGGTGGGATGATAGAGTAGGTAATGATTTTCAATATGGAATAGACGTTCGTTTTGGTTGGGCTGATAACAAAGTGGTTAAAGGAAATTATAATGCTGAGGACATCTTGAAACCTTGGAATCCAAAACCTGGTCAGTCAACTGATAATGGAGTTTGGGGATATGATTATCTTGGGATGTTCAAAACTCAGGCAGATATAGATGCTTATGTAGCTCAATATAATATAACAGCTGTTAAAGATATTGCTGGTAGTGTATCATATGCACCATCTCAACTAAGACCAGGTATGTTGTACTACAGAGATGTTAGGGGGGCTTATTTAGGAAACGGACAATTTGCAGCTCCAGATGGTATTATCGATGTAAATGACCAAATTCAATTAGCAAAAAGAGCAAACACTAAGTATGGCGCTGGAACTACTCTAAAAGTTGCTTACAAATCATTTAGTTTAAATACAGTAATTAATGCTTCTTTCGGAGGCGGATGGTCTGAGGTTGATACTCAAACTAGAAAACCATTATACAATCAAATTTCTCGTAACTTTGATAGCAGACCGGAAATTTGGAATAATATTTACGACCCAACTCTTAATCCTAATGGAACTATGCCAAACCCTTATTGGTCAGCTATTAATATGGTTCCTACATCTACTTTTTGGTCAAGAGATCCATTCCGTATCGAATGTAGAAATATTACATTGGCATATAAATTTAATGAAAAAGTATTGGATGCAATTAAAATTAGTAACTGTAATTTGAATTTAGTAGTAATGAATCCATTTAATCTTTATAATCCTTTTGGTTATAAAAATCCAAATGGAGCTTACGATACTTACCCTGCGTTACGAACAGTTTCTTTGGGACTTAATATAGGATTCTAATTAGAGATCAATTAAAAATTAAAACTATGAAAATGAAAAAAATAAAATATATAGGGTTGTTTACTGTCCTTGCAACATTTTCTCTAGGAAGTTGTAATGATGATTTCCTAGCTGAGAAAAAAGATTATGCTGGTGTAAACGAAGAAGTTTTTCAAGATCCTATTCAGGCTCAGGCATATGTTGATTATGTTTACAGTCAATTTTTACCAGGTGATAATGCAGTTACTTCCACTTGGGATCTTGCAGCAGGAGCATCGGATGATTTTGCACAAACTTCTGAAGAACTTGCTGGTGAAGTAAACTTCAACAAACCTTGGACATCAATTGCTCCTACTGGAGCAAACTGTTTGACTTATTTGGGTGCTAGAATGTCATCTAGTGTTACAAATAACACTTGGACAAGATTGAAACAAATCAATCTATTCCTTGAGAATGTTGAAAAATATGGAATGGATAAAGCTACAAAGGACAAATTAAAAGGTCAGTTGTACTTCTGGAGAGCTTGGCAATATTTTGATATGGTGAAATTATACGGAGGAGTTCCTTTGGTTTTAACACCTCAAAACCCAATTTTAGATGAAGCATCAAACAATCAAGTTCCAAGAAGTTCAACTTCAGCTTGTATTGAGCAAATAGTATCTGACTTAGATATGGCAAAATCATTATTGCCAGTTAAATGGACAGGAGCTGATTATGGAAGAATTGGTGGTGCAGCAGTAGCAGCTTTCAAAGGGCGTGTATTGTTGACTTGGGCAAGTCCTCTTTTTAACCCAACTGATGATACACAACGTTGGCAACGTGCTTATGATGCTAACCTTGAAGCGAAAACACTTTTAGAAGCTAATGGATTCGGTCTTGAAGCAAATTGGGCTACAATGTGGACAAAAGAAGGTAGTGCAAACAAAGAAGCGGTTATCGTTTATGGTTATAATACAGTGCCTACTCAAAATTTAGAGAGAAATAACGGTTCCGAAAGAGCTTGTCGTTCTAAAGAATCACTAGGAGCGGGTTCAATTTCTCCAACTAAACAAATGGTGGATGCATTCCCGATGGCTGATGGTCAGGATATTACAAATTCGTCTGCAGCCTATCCTTATTCAGCAGGGAAATTCTTTAAAAATAGAGACCCAAGGTTTTATAGCACTTTTGCTTATAATGGAGCGAAATGGCCTTATGCCGAAAATCCTAATTTCAAACAATGGACTTATAGCTGGTATGATAAAGCACCTGCTAACGCTACCACAAATCCAAATAAATTTACGGAAACATTAGGAGCTAATTCAAGTGGGATCTATTTGAATAAAGCAACTTCTGCAACAGCAAGTAATGCTAATTCTGGCTTTGCATATAGTGGAACTGATTATATGGAAATGCGTTTTGCTGAAGTAGTTTTAAATTTAGCTGAGTGTGCAATAGGTGTCAACAAATTGACCGAAGGTAAAGACTTGATTAAATCAATCAGAATCCGTGCAGGAATAAAAATCGGAGATGGTCAATACGGTTTGGCAACTGCTACAACTAGAGATCAGCTTTTTGCTGCAGCATTAAAAGAAAGAAAAGTAGAATTTGCTTATGAAAACAAACGTTTTTATGATTTAAGAAGATGGATGCTTTTTGAAAATGGTGCTACAACAGCAAGATTGGGTGTAGCTCCTCTTAACGGAACAAGAAGAACTGGATATTTTATTGTCGCCAAAAAAACCGACGGTACTAAATATGTTCACGCATCGGTAGATCCATTCTTGGCAAATGCGGCTGGAGTTGCTCCAATTGTAAATAGAGATCCAGTTTTTCCTTATACAATACCTCCAACAGGAAAAAATCCAGGCACATCAATTACTAGCTATGAGGCTTATATGGATTATTTGTATGACAATTATTTTGATGTAGTAGAAAGAGATAATTTAGATCCAAATACTAACAATTGGAAGTTTTCTTGGTACAAAGAATACTACTATTTTGGTATTTATCAATCCTTGTTAGATACAGCTCCTTATTTGGAACAAACCAAAGGTTGGGGTGGTACTTTCGATCCACTTAAATAATAAATGTTAATTTTACAATTATTAATGATTATGGCATCATATTTGATTTTATCCCAACGAAATCAAGGGTTCAGTTATCCAATTAATATTAATAATTAGTTATAAAAAATCACCTGTATTTCAAAAAATACAGGTGATTTAGTTATAGCACAAAACGAAAATCAAAAATTACCATGAAAAAATCTATTTTGTTTATTTTAGTTCTACTTTTTTTAGGGAATGCAAAAACTTTTGCGCAGTACCCAAAATTGAGTCCTGAAGTACAAGCCAAAGAAAAAGCAATCAAGGACGAAGCCAACAAACTTTCGGACGAAGCTTGGGAAAAAGCACTAGTCATTATCGAACAAGAAGCCAAACAAGGCAAACCTTATATTCCTTGGGCCTCTAGACCAAACGATTTGCCGCAAGCATCAATTCCAGCTTTCCCTGGTGCCGAAGGTGGAGGAATGTACACCTACGGAGGTCGTGGTGGAAATGTGTACACCGTTACCAGTCTTGAAGATAGAGGGCCAGGAACTCTGAGAGAAGCCTGCGAACAAGGAGGAGCCAGAATAGTGGTTTTCAACGTTTCTGGAATTATCAAAATCAAAAGTCCTTTAATCATCCGTGCGCCATATATCACAATCGCAGGTCAAACTGCTCCCGGTGATGGAATTTGCGTGGCTGGAGAATCTATTTGGATTGATACTCACGATGTAATTATACGTCATATGCGTTTTCGTAGAGGAGAAACTTTTGTTGGTCGTCGTGATGATGCCATCGGAGGAAATCCAGTGGGGAACATCATGATTGACCACGTTTCGGCCACTTGGGGATTAGACGAAAATATGTCTATGTATCGTCATATGTACAGTCCAGGCGCTGGTTATCCAGACGAAAAGAAACCGACTGTAAACATTACCATTCAAAACAGTTTGTTCGGAGAAGCATTGGACACTTACAACCATGCTTTTGGTAGTACTTTAGGTGGAGAAAATTGTTCGTTTATGCGAAATATGTGGGCAAACAATGCAGGTAGAAACCCATCTATTGGTTGGAATGGTATTTTCAATTTTGTGAACAATGTGGTATTTAACTGGAGCAATCGTTCTATTGATGGTGGAGATTATACGGCCAATTACAATATCATCAACAACTATTTCAAACCAGGGCCTGTTACCAATTTGAAAGAACCTATTAGCTATAGAATCTTAAAACCAGAATCAGGAAGAAGCAAATTGCCTTATATGGTTTATGGTAGAGCACACGTTGTGGGTAACATTGTAGAAAACAACGAAAAAGTGACCAAAAACAACTGGGATGGTGGCGTTCAAATCGAAAACAAAAAAGGCGAATTGATGACTTACGAAGAGTCTAAACCGTATTTCGACAAAATGAACAGCGACAGACCTTTTCCAATGCCTTGGTTTAAAAACATTTTGAAAGCGGAAGAAGCTTATGATTTTGTACTAAAAAATGTGGGAGCAACTTTGCCAATCAGAGACAAAGTGGACGAAAGAATCGTGAGAACAGTAAAAACGGGAGTTCCTGAATATGCCAAAGGATTGGAGAAAAAAGAATTTTACCAATTCGAACACCGTCGTTTGCCTGCAGATTCATACAAGCAAGGTATCATCACCGATATTTCGCAAGTAGGTGGTTACCCAGAATACAAAGGAAAACCTTATGTTGATACCGACAAAGACGGAATGCCGGATGCTTGGGAGAAAAGATACGGACTGAATCCAAAAGATCCATCGGATGCCAAAGGAGATTTAAACAACGATGGCTATTCCAATATCGAAGATTACATCAATGGGAATAACCCTGCGATAAAAGTAGATTGGAAAGATTTAGCCAATAATAAAGAAACATTGGTTAGACCTTTGTTGGATTAAGGTTTTAACCGCAAAGACACAAGGTCGCAAAGAAATAAGTATAACAATAATCAAGTCTCGGCTCCTCCTTTGGAGAGGGCTGGGGTGAGGTTTTATACTTTCAATCATAAAATTTTTAAGATGAAGTCAATAAAAAAAATAAGTCTGTTGTTCCTGCTTTTTGCTTTTTGCAAACTAAGTGCTCAACAGCATGCAGATCCAGAATACATCAAGGTTACCAATGAAAGAGCGGCGAAAATTGTCGAAAAACTAGCCTTGGGAAATAAGGAAAAAGAAGCGTCCGTGACCAATATCATTGCACAACAATTCCGTGATTTAAGCAAAATACAAGACGCAAGAGATGCCCAAATCAAGAAAGTGAAAGAAGACGCTACTTTGTCTAAAGAAAAGCAAAACGCGGCTGTTGAAAAATTGAAAGCCGACGCAGAAAAATCAATCGATAAATTGCACAAATCCTATTTAAATAAATTAGGAAAGCAAATAAACGAAGCTAAAATTACCGAAGTCAAAGACGGAATGACCTATGGCGTTTTGCCAATTACTGTTGATGGTTATAACGATATGTTGCCTAATTTAACTGAAGCACAAAAAAAATACATTTATGATGCTTTGGTCGAAGCCAGAGAACACGCAATGGACGGTGGTTCATCCAAAGAAAAACACGCTTGGTTTGGTAAATACAAAGGAAGAATCAATAATTATTTATCGAAAGAAGGATACGACTTGAACAAAGAAAGCGCAGATTGGCATAAACGTTTGGAAGAACGCGAAAAAGCTAAAGCGGCTAAATAATTTACTAGTGATTAGCTTTTAGTAATTAGCTCTCAATATCAGCTATTCACTAAAGTCTAATCACTAAATATAACTCTCAATAAGGATTCCAATGGGTAACATTTTACAAAAAAACAGTTTACAAAGTACGATGACGGCAGTTATTCTCTGCCTGACTTTTTCATCCGCTTTTGCCCAATATCCAGAAATTCCAAAAGAACTTCAAGCCAAGACGGATTCTATTTTGGCCAAAGAAGAAATCCGTTTGGGAGAAATCTGGAAAAATAATGCAAACATTCTTAAAGAAGAAGCAAAACACGGCAAACCTTATTTGCCTTGGGCTTCCTATCCTAAAGATTTTGTACCTGCCGAAATTCCGGCATTTCCGGGAGCTGAAGGTGGTGGTGCATATACTCAAGGTGGTCGTGGCGGAAAAATTTTCGTAGTAACCAGCTTGGAAGACAGCGGAAAAGGAACTTTCAGGGAAGCTTGCGAAGCAGTGGGTGCGAGGACCATTGTATTCAACGTTTCGGGAATTATCCACTTGAAAAACCGCATCAGTATGCGAGCGCCTTATGTGACCATTGCGGGACAAACTGCACCGGGCGACGGAATTTGTATTGCTGGCGAAACTTTAGAAATCGATACGCACGATGTTATTATTCGTCATATGCGTTTTCGTCGAGGTGCTACCGATGTGACTCGAAGAGACGATGCGTTGGGCGGAAATCCAATGGGCAATCTTATCATTGATCACTGCTCGGTAAGTTGGGGTTTGGATGAGAATATTTCACTTTACAGACACCAATTTAAAGCCAATGAAAAATCAACTTTAGATAAATTACCAGCGGTTAATATTACCATTCAAAACACCATTTCTTCGGAAGGAATGGATACTTACAATCACGCTTTCGGAAGTACGATTGGCGGATTAAATAGCACCTTTATGCGAAATTTATGGGCCGATAACATTTCCAGAAATGCTTCTATCGGAATGTATGGCGACTTTAATTTTGTAAACAACGTGATTTTCAATTGGTGGAATCGTTCCTTGGATGGCGGCGATTATCGTTCGTTGTTCAACATCATCAACAATTATTTCAAACCGGGACCAATAACCCCAACGGATCAACCCATTCGTTACAGAATCCTGAAACCAGAATCGGGTTATATGAAGCCAAAAACCTTTGGTCGTGCTTATGTTTCTGGTAATTATATCGATGGTTCTCCAGAAGTTACCGCCGATAACTGGAATGGCGGAATTCAATTGGAAGACTTTTCTTTACAGGCTTCAAAAGAATATTTGGAACTAATCAAACAGCCAAAACCATTTCCAATGCCCCAGTTTAAAATAATGTCTGCAGAAGAAGCATACGAATTTGTATTAAATAATGTTGGTGCAAACATCCCCAAAAGAGATGCCGTTGACGAACGCATTATCAAACAAGTTCGTACCGGAAAAATTGAGGTTAAAGACGGATTGGAAAATGCAATTGGGAAAGAATTTATCAAAAGAAGATTGCCTGCCGATTCCTATAAAAAAGGAATCATCACGCATCCAGACCAAGTGGGCGGTTATCCAGATTACAAAGGAAAAGCCTATAAAGACTCGGATAATGATGGAATTCCTGATGCTTGGGAAATTAAATACGGCTTGAATCCAAAAGACGCCTCCGATGCGAACAAAGATTTGAATGGCGATGGTTATACCAATTTGGAAAAATATTTTAACGGTATCGATCCAACTAAAAAAACAGATTGGAAGAAAGCCGAAAATAACATTGATACATTGGCGAAGTCCAAAGGATTATTGCAATAAAATTTTAAATTTATACCTGGAAGGTTTCTAAAACCGGTCAGGTCTAAATTATAAACTCAAATAATATTTTAAAGTGAATTTTATCCAACTAAAAAATATAATTTCTTTCCAAAAAGGTAAAATGATTTTGTCTGCTTTTGCTTTGCTTTTTTGCATCTGCATTGGAATGGCACAAAACACATTTCCCGATATTATAAAAACCAAAGAAGGAAAACTTTCTTTCAAGGCCGACAATCAAGGAAACCAAATTCCTGATTTTTCGTATGCCGGATATATGGCTTCTGAAAAAGCAATTCCGAATGTCGAAAACAAAATTTTTGTTCCAAAACAAGAACAAGATGCTACTCAAATTATCCAAGCTGCGATTGATTATGTAAGTGCATTAAAACCAAACAAGTCCGGTTTTCGTGGTGCGGTTCTTTTGGACAAAGGCACTTTTAAAATCAGCGGCACTTTATACATCAAAACTTCAGGAGTTGTCTTGCGAGGAAGCGGCAACAATGAGAATGGAACAATATTGTTGGGAACTGGATTGAAAAGAGAATCGGTAATCCGCGTTCTTGGAGTCGATGACAAAAAATTGGGAGAAACTTTTGAATTCAATACAACTTATACACCACTTGGAACTCAAAAAATCCAATTGAAAAATGCTTCCAAACTAAAAGTTTCCGACGAAATCATCATTAGCAAAGCTTTGACCGATAATTGGATCAAGGAATTAAAGATGGACGATTTTGGAGCAGAAACGGCTTGGATTGGCTGGAAAAAAAATGATTGGGACATCAGTTGGAATAGAGTCGTGACTATAATCAACGGCAATGAAGTGACCTTGAATGCTCCTTTGACAATGGCTTTGGACGATGTTTATGGAACTTCAACAGCAACAACATACATTTGGTCAGGAAGAATAGAACATATCGGAATCGAAAATATTTTGATGAAATCGACTTTCAATGCTTCCAATCCAAAAGATGAAGAGCATAGGTGGCAAGCCATTAGCATCGAAAACGCAAAGAATATTTGGGTGAAACAAGTAAATTTCAAGCATTTTGCTGGAGGTGCAGTTTCAGTATTAAAATCAGCCCAACAAATTACGGTGGAAGATTGTATTGCAACCGAACCTATTTCGGAAATTGCAGGATTCAGAAGACTTACTTTTTATACTGAAGGCCAACAAACCTTGTTCCAACGTTGCTACTCCGAAAATGGGTACCACGATTTTGCAGTGGGCGGTTTTGGAACTACGGGACCCAATGTTTTTGTACAATGCGAATCGCATTTGCCTTTCAATAATAGCGGAGCCATTGGCAGTTGGGCAACGGGCGTTTTATTTGATATTGCTTATATTGATGGCAATGCTTTGAGCTATAACAACCGAGAGCAAAACGGTAGAGGCGCTGGTTGGACGGCCGCCAATAGCGTAATTTGGGAAACTTCGGCTTCTAAAATTGAATGTTACACTCCACCGACGGCACAAAACTGGGCGTTTGGAGTTTGGGGCGGAATTATGGCAGGGTACTGTCATTGGAAAGAGGTAAATGGTCATATCAATCCTAGAAGTTTGTTTTATGCACAGTTAGCGAATAGACTTGAAAAACTTCCCGTAGATCCTCATATTTACGATTTAGGTTCGGAGCCTTCTTCAAGTCCTACAGTGGAAGTCGCAATGGAATTAACTAAAAATTCAGTCGCTGAAAAACAGACTTTACCAGAATTTATTGCTGAAGTTTCTAAAGCCAATCCAATTAACACGAACGCTTCAGGTCTTAAAAATGCCAACGATTTAAAAATAAATGCAATAATTGCTGACAATAAATCGAAAGTAATAACCCAAAACGGTTGGCTGACTTATGAAGGCAAATTAATTGCAGGAAACCGATTGAGCGTGCCTTGGTGGCGAGGAAGTCTTAGGGATAGCGATATATCCAAAGCATCACCAAGCGTTACCAGATTTGTTCCGGGTAGAATCGGTACGGGACTTACGGACAATATCGATGAAGTGGTGGATTATTTGAACGCCAATAATATGGTAGCTTTAGAGCATAATTATGGTTTGTGGTACGAACGAAGAATGGACGATCACGAACGCGTTCGCCGTTTCGATGCCGATGTATGGCCACCGTTTTACGAACAGCCATTTGCGAGAAGCGGACAGGATTTGGCTTGGGATCAATTGAGTAAATACGATTTGACCAAATTCAATGATTGGTATTGGAATCGTTTGGCTCTTTTTGCCAATTTAGCGGAAACGAACGGTCAAATGTTGGTTAATCAACAGTATTTTCAGCATAATATTATAGAAGCTGGAGCGCATTGGTCAAGTTCTCCTTGGCGTTCGGCCAATAATATCAACAGCACCGGTTTTCCTGAACCGCCGCCGTATGCTGGAGACAAACGTATTTTTATGGCGGAACAATTTTATGATGTTACCAATCCAGTTCGAAGAAAATTGCACCAAGGTTTCATCCGAAAATCATTCGAAAACTTTCAAGACAATTCCAATGTAATTCAATTGACAAGTGCCGAATATACAGGGCCACTTCATTTTATGGAATTTTGGTTGGATGAAGCCCAAAAATGGAAAACCGAAACCGGTAAAAAAGGAATTATCGGCTTGAGTGCCACCAAAGATGTGCAAGACGCTATTTTGAACGATGCCAACAGAGCCAAAACGGTGGATGCCATTGACATTCGTTATTGGTATTACAAAGAAGACGGAACTGCTTATGCTCCACAAGGTGGTGTAAATTTAGCACCAAGACAACACGCTCGAAAATTGAAAACCGGAAAAGAAACCGATGACCAAGTTTACAGGGCAGTTCGTGAATATCGTGAGAAGTATCCAGAAAAAGTAATCTTGTATTCTACAGATGGTTCTTCCCGATTTGGATGGTCGGTTTTAATGGCCGGAGGGTCATTACCAAATATACCAAAAATTCAACTTTCTGCTTTCTATTCGGCCATTAGTGGTATGAAATTTGTAAATGGAACCACGTTTTCAGATGCTGTTTGGAAGCTTGAAAATAAAGGGAAAGCCTATCTTTTTTATGCAAAAAATTCCCAAGACGTTTCAATTGACCTTTCCGAATTCAAAGGAGATTTCGAAGTGTATTCAATAAATGCAACAACCGGAAGCGTATTGAAAAATACAAACATCAGCGGAGGAAAAACGGTGGTGATTCCCGCTTCTGAAGTGAAGGAAAAAGTACTGTTCGTGGTAAAGAAAAATTAATTACAGATTTTAAGACTATCGGTGAAAATCCGTTTAATCCGTAAAATCTGTGGCCTAAAATAAATATTAACAATATCCACTTTCGGCTCCCTCTCCTTTGGAGAGGGCTGGGCTGAGGTTTTAAAAACAAACAAAATGAATCTGAAAATTAAATATTTATACACCCTTTGTATAAGCTTGATGTTTACTGCACAAAGCGGATTTTCGCAATCCAAAAACTTACCAAAACTTAAAGTTTCTGAAAATCAACATTATTTTGTTACCGAAGACGGAAAGCCATTTTTCTGGTTGGGAGACACGGGCTGGCTGACATTCGGAAAATTAGACAGAGAAGGCGTGGTAAAATATTTGGAAGATAGAAAAGCAAAAGGATTCAATGTCGTTCAGGTAATGGTGTTGCATAATGTGAATGCTGTAAATGCTTATGGCGATCAGGCATTAATGAATGATAATCTGTCGTATCAGATTACTTCACCGGGCAATGATCCAAACAATGCTCCCGAATACGATTACTGGGATCACGTTGATTACACCTTGGAAGTAGCCCAAAAAAACGGAATCTATTTAGCAATGGTTCCGGTTTGGGGAACTAATATAAGTAGTGCTAAAAGCAACGTTACGAAAGCGGATGTTGAAAAATACGCCAAGTTTTTAGCTGACAGATATAAAAACAAAACCAATGTAATCTGGCTGAACGGTGGCGATACCTACGGAGATAAATTTCAGGACATTTGGAACGCACTCGGAAGTATATTAAAAACAAGTAACCCGAATCAGTTAGTGACTTTTCACCCATTCGGAAGAACCGATTCATCAGAGAATTATCATAATGCAAGCTGGCTGGATTTCAATATGTTCCAATCAGGACACAGAAGATATGATCAGGATTCGGTGAAACCATTCAAAGAAGACAATTTCAAGTTTGTGCATAGAGACTGGGATTTAAAACCAACAAAACCAACCCTTGACGGAGAACCATCTTACGAGGGAATTCCACACGGTTTGCACGATACTTTGCAGCCATTATGGAAAGCTAGCGATGTGAGACGTTACGGTTATTGGTCTGTTTTTGCAGGAGCAGCGGGTTATACTTACGGTCATAATGCCGTGATGCAAATGTTCAGAAAAGGCGACAAACCAGCTTATGGGAATAAAATTTTATGGAATGACGCCATCAATGCACCGGGAGCGGGACAAATGGTGCACATCAAAAATCTGATGTTGGAGTTTCCGTATTTGGAAAGAGTTCCAGACCAAAGTTTAATCGCGAATCAAGGTCAAAAATACGATTATCAGGTAGCAACAAGAGGAAATGATTATGCTTTGATTTATACCTACACCGGAAGAAAAATTACCGTGAATATGGGTAAAATCACCGGAGATAAAGTAACTGCAACCTGGTTCGACCCACGAAACGGACAAAAAACAAAGATTGGAATTTTTGATAACAAAGGAACTAAAGAATTCCAGCCTTCCGGCAAAAAAGAAGACGGAAACGATTGGGTTTTAATTTTACAATCAATTTATCCAAAAATATAATTTGTGAAAATTTGTGAAATTTGTGGTGAAAAAACAATCTGTGAATCTGTGGCAAAGCAAGTTAGCGTTGCTTTGTCAAAGTCCGATCACTTTCTTTAAATCTGCGTACAAAAAATAAAAACACTATGAAAGTCAAAAACATCATAATAGTACTCTTCTTCATAACCGGACTAAACACCGCTTTCGCAAACGACGGCTGGCTAAACATCCTGAACGAAGGTGGAAACAACAAAGGCATAAAATGCACCGAAGCCATTCAAAACGCTATCGAAAAAGCATCTAAAAACGGAGGCGGAACCATATTTTTCCCAGCGGGGGAATATCTAACAGGAGCTTTAAAATTAAAAAGCAATATCACAATTCACTTAGATTCCGGAGCACTTTTGAAATTTTCAGAGAATTTCGATGATTACCTTCCTTACGTAGAAATGCGTTACGAAGGAATCGTGATGCAGTCATTCTCGCCATTATTTTATGCCAAAGACGTCGAAAACATCACCATCAAAGGAAGAGGCGTAATCGACGGACAAGGAAAAGCGTGGTGGAATGAAGTGTACCGAATTGAAAGTGCAAAAGGCCCGATTCCGGAAACCAAATACCAAAAAATGTGGACCGAACAAAACCCAGAAATTGTTTACGAGCCTTATTACAAAAGAACAATTGACAAACACTTTTTCAGACCTTCTTTTTTTCAGGCCTACAATTGCAAAAATATTTTAATCGAAGGTGTTACGTTCAAAAACTCTCCTTTCTGGACGATAAATCCAGAATTTTGCGACAATGTAACCGTAACTGGAATTACAATTAACAATCCGCATTCGCCAAACACAGACGGAATCAATCCTTCGTCTTGTACAAACGTTCACATTTCGAACTGCCACATCAGCGTGGGCGACGATTGTATCACCATCAAATCGGGCAGGGATGCAGACGGTCGTAAATACGGAAAAGCAACCGAAAACGTAACCATCACCAACTGCACAATGTTAAGCGGTCACGGAGGTGTCGTTATCGGAAGCGAAATGTCGGGCGGAATAAAAAAAATCACGATATCCAACTGCGTTTTCGACGGAACCGACAGAGGAATCCGTATCAAAGCCGCTCGTGGAAGAGGTGGTGTTGTCGAAGACATTCGGGTGGACAATATCGTAATGAAAAACATCAAGGAAGAAGCCATTATTTTGGATCTTTTCTACGACAAAGACAATCCCGTAGAGCCTGTTACCGAGCGCACGCCGATTTTCAGAAACATTCACATCAGCAACGTTACGGGCGGAAACGTCAACAAAGCCGGATTCGTTCGTGGCATTGTTGAAATGCCAATTCAAAACATATCTTTCTCCAACATCAATATGGATGGCAAAGAAGGTTTTACGGTAATTACCGCAACAGACGTTGAATTTCACGATGTAAAAGTGAATGCAACAATTGGTTCTTCTTTCAAAATTTCGGATGCCAAGAATCTAATTTTGGATAATGTTGGTTCTTCAACACCGATAAAAGGAGTTCCGGTTATCAAAATCGATAATGCGTCAAATATTATGATCAACAACAATTTTCCATTCAATGCCACCGATGTTTTCATCGAAGCTGATGGAAAAGACACCAAAAATATTTTCCTAAAAAACAATGTTTTTAACAATGTAAATACCGTTGTGAAAAAAGGAAAAGACTTGGATAAAAAAGCAATCGTTGAATAAAAAACGAGTTGTCCTGCAAGGTCTTTTTTTGACCTTGTAGGTATTTCAATAGATAAAATAACAACTCTCCAGTTTCGGCTCCCTCTCCTTTGGAGAGGGTTGGGGTGAGGTAAAATACAACAATGAAAAAAATATTCATCATACTAACGCTTTCACTTTTCGCGGTAAGCTATTCCCAGAAAAAGAAAGATATTTATCTTTTCACTTCTTTCAGGGAACCAGCGACTGAGGGATTGTACTTGGCGTACAGCGAAGACGGTTACAACTGGAAAGGTTTGGAAGGTTCATTCCTAAAACCAGAAATCGGAGCTAGCAAAATAATGCGTGATCCATCCATCGCTAAAGGTACTGACGGTACCTATCATATGGTTTGGACAACCGATTGGAAAGGTGGAAATGGTTTTGGATATGCCAGTTCCAAAGATTTAATTCATTGGTCAAAACAGGAATACATTCCCGTAATGAAACACGAACCCGAAGTCGTAAATGTCTGGGCACCCGAAATTTTTTACGACGATGTCAAAAAAGAATACATTATTATCTGGGCATCCACAATCCCATTCCGATTTGAAAAGGGAGTAGAAGACGAGAAAAACAACCACCGTATGTATTACGTAACCACCAAAGATTTCAAAACCTTTTCAGATACCAAATTATATTACGACCCCGGTTTTAGCGTCATCGATTGTGTGATTGTCAAAAAAGGGAAAAAAGATTACGTTCTGGTTCTAAAAGACAACACCAGACCAATGCGAAACATAGAAGTAGCTTTCGGAAAATCGCCTTTAGGGCCATTCGAAAAAAGATCAAAACCCTTGACAGAATATTTATCAGAAGGACCAACAGTCGTAAAAGTCGGTAAAAACTGGTTGCTGTATTATGACAATTACGGATTCAAAAATTACAAAGCCTTAAGCACTTCAGATTTTGTGCATTTCGAAGATGTTTCATCTAAAATAAGTCTTCCTGAAGGGCACAAACACGGAACAATTACCACAATTTCGTCAGCAGTTCTAAAAGGATTAATGGAGAAAAAATAATGGATTTACTACCCTGTCAGGGTTCAAAACCCTGACAGGGTTGGCAAGTCTAAAAATAATAAAGAACAATGATTGCATTTCAAAACATAAAAACCAATATCGTAACATCACTAACTGTTTTGTTGAGCAGTGTCGCAGTCAATTCGGCGCAAGCCCAACAAGATACCATTCGATATGTAGGCAAAACACTTTCCAATGTGGATTACCACCACGGGCAATTGAGTCCAGCGGTTGGAGTTCACGCAACACAAATTATGCGTGCCAGCCGTGAACATCCTGAAAAAGCCGATGGTTTTGGCTGGACCTACAATCACCAGTCGATGATGGCGTATTGGAACAATACTTTTTATTTGCATTATTTAAGCGACCCGTCCGGAGAACACATTCCGCCGAGCCAGACTTTTATTATGACTTCCAAAGATGGGGTAAACTGGACAAAACCAGCCGTGCTTTTTCCAATCTACCACGTTCCCGACGGTTTCAAAAAAGAAGGCGTGGAAGGTGTTGCCAAAAATCTGGATGCCATTATGCACCAGCGTATGGGCTTTTATGTTACTTCCGATAAAAGATTGCTTGCTCTGGGTTATTACGGAGTGGCGATGGATAAAAAAGATGATCCCAACGATGGAAAAGGAATCGGTCGTGTGGTTAGAGAAATTTATAAAGACGGAAGTTTTGGACCAATTTATTTTATTCGATACAATAAAAACGGAAATCCATTGCCAACAACATTTCCATTTTATACAAAAAGCAAAGACAAAAAATTCATAAAAGCTTGTGATGAGCTACTTTCCAAACCATTGTTAATGCAACAATGGGTCGAAGAAGCCGATAGAGATGATGTTTTGATTCCATTAAAAAAACAATACAAAGCCTTCAATTATTACCATTTACCAAACGGGAATGTGGTGGGTTTATGGAAATTTGCTTTAACATCTTTAAGTAAAGACGAAGGCAAAACCTGGGAATACACACCGTTGAGAGCGCCTGGATTTGTAAACAGCAACGCCAAAATCTGGGGGCAAAAAACCTCGGATAACCGTTATGCAACCGTTTATAATCCATCAGAATACCGTTGGCCATTGGCAATATCCACCAGCGATGACGGATTGAATTACAAAGATTTATTATTGGTTCACGGCGAAGTAAGTCCGATGCGTTACGGAGGAAACTACAAATCTGCAGGACCGCAATACGTCCGCGGAATCCTCGAAGGCAACGGAACTCCTCCCGACGGAAAACTGTGGGTAAGTTACAGCGTCAACAAAGAAGACATTTGGGTGGCTTCAATCCCCGTTCCCGTAACAAGTGAAGTAAAAGAAAATGCCAATGATGTTTTCAATGATTTAGCAAACGGCGAAGAATTAAAACTATGGAACACCTACGATTTGTCTTGGGCTTCCGCCAAAGTGGAAAAGAAAACCGATGGCAAAAAATGGCTGACCTTAAGAGATCAGGACTTTTTTGATTATTCCCGAGCCGAACGTGTAATTCCTTTTGCCCAAAAAATGGAAGCAACTTTTACAGTAAAACCGGAACAAAACAATCACGGATTACTGCAGGTGGAATTCCAAAACAAACAAGGATTGCCTGCAATTCGCATCGTTTTCGATTCGGATGGAGAAATGAAAGTAAAGCACGGAGCCCGTCACGGCGGAATTGGAAAATACGAAGCTGGAAAAGATTACACAATTACCGTCAAACTGGATGTGACTTCCCGTTCCTACACCGTAAAAGTGAATGAAGGCAAAGAAACCAACAAGATATTCTATGCGCCGGTTGATGGAATTTCACGCATTATGTTCCGTACAGGCGATCAGCGTTACACACCAAATGCCGACACAGAACCAGATACACCGGATTTTACTGATTTACCGCATACAGGAAAATTAATCCCGGAAGCGGTTTTTAATATTAAATCATTGGTTACGAAAAAAATGTAAAAAAAATATAACCGCAAATTCCACAAATTCCGCAAATCTTTAACTGAAAGAAAAAGAATAATTTGTGAAAATTTGTGCAATTTGTGGTAAAAAAAATAAAGCGTGAAGTTTTTCAAAAACATATTATCCCTCTTTTTACTATTAGTAACTTTCATCTCGAATGGACAAATTTCTGCCGTTCATTTAAGATGTGAAATGACAGAAAATCCATTGGCAGTAAACACAACTCAACCAAGATTAAGCTGGCAATTGGTCTCAAAACAACAGAATGTTACACAAAAAGCTTATCAGATTTTAGTTGCTTCATCAGAAGAAAAATTAAAGAAAAATGAAGGAGATATCTGGAATACTGGAAAAGTAATTTCCAATAAAAATCTTCAAATTACTTATAACGGAACTCCATTAAAAAACGAGTCCAAATATTTCTGGAAAGTAAAAGTCTGGAATCAAAAAGACAAATCTTCCAATTGGAGCCAAACAACTTCTTTCAGGATCGCACCTTCAGTACCAGCATTAAATCCAATCTGGATTGGCGCGGTTACCAAAGCCGACAGTCATTTACCGGAAGGCAGAAATTACCATACCGCTACTTTCAACAGACTGAAAAAAGACGCTTTAATCAATGCTTCCGATTCCTTGTCACGCAGAAGTATTATGCTTCGCAAACCTATTTCGGTTAACAAAGAAATCAAAGAAGCCGTAGTGTATATTTCCGGTTTGGGACATTACGAATTAACAATTAACGGCAAGAAAATTGGCAACAGCGAGTTTGCCCCCTTATGGACAGATTACGACAAAACGGTTAATTTTAATACCTATGAATTATCTGTAAAAGAACTAAAAAAAGGCGAAAACGTAATTGGCGTTTTATTAGGAAACGGAATGTATAACACACTTGCCGAACGCTATTCAAAATTCTACGTAAGTTTTGGCCCGCCGACTTTATTTTTCAAAATGAAGGTGATTTATAAAGACGGTTCCGAAGACATCATAAAATCAGATGAAAGCTGGAAATACAGCAAAAGCCCAATTACCTACAACAGTATTTTTGGAGGAGAAGATTACAACGCCAATTTAGAGCAAAAAGGCTGGAACAAAACCGGATTCAATGATAACAATTGGAGAAAAGTAATCGTTCAGGAAGCACCAAAAGGTGTTTTGAGACCACAGATTACAACACCAATTACAATCCAAAAACAATACGAAGTTGCTACAGCAAAAGAACTGAAACCTAATTTCTATGTTTTCAATATGGGCCAAAATCTTTCGGGATTCACAACCATAAAAGTCAAAGGAAAAAAAGGACAAACTGTTCGGGTTTGGGTAGGCGAAAGCCTGAATGAAGACGGAACTGTCGGGCAGGGAAAAACGGGAAAACCATACTATTACGACTATACTTTGAAAGGCGAAGGCGTTGAAGAATGGCAACCGAAATTCAGTTATTACGGTTTTCAATATGTGCAGATTGAGAACATCAATTACAAAGAAACCAAGAACGAAAATCTGCCGACATTAGTAGATTTAAAATCGAATTTCATTTACAATTCCGCAGGAGAAGCAGGAACTTTTGAATCGTCCAATGATATTTTCAACAAAACACACTTGTTGATTAACAACGCTATAAAAAGTAATTTTCAAAGCGTTTTGACTGATTGTCCGCACCGTGAAAAATTGGGTTGGATAGAGGAAATTCATTTGAACGGTCCAGGTTTGCTATTCAATTATAATCTGGAAAGTTTTATTCCTGCTACGATGCAAAACATCTCCGATTCGCAACGAGATAACGGTCTGATTCCAACCATCGTTCCAGAATATGTAGTCTTCGGAGGCGATTTCACCGATTCACCTGAATGGGGTGTGACAGGCGTAATTCTGCCGTGGATGTATTATGAATACTACGGCGATGCTTCGTTAATCGAAAAATATTATCTCGTAATGAAAAGATATGTGGATTATTTAGGAACCAAAGCCACCAATCATATCGTCTCACACGGTTTGGGCGATTGGTACGATTACGGAACACATCCAGCGGGTTATTCAAAAAACAGTCCGATTGCACTTTCTGCAACTTCACATTATTTTTATGGAGCGAGTTTAGTTGCAAAAGCGGCAAAACTATTGAATAAAACGGAAGATATTACGAAATATGAAACTTTGACTTCGGATATTAAAAACGCTTTCAACAAGGAATTTTTCAATCCAGAAACCAAACAATACGGAACCAGCAGTCAGTTCAGCAATGCCGTTCCCGTTTTTATGAATATCGTAGAACCGCAATACAAACAGGCTGTGATGCAGAATTTATTGGCTGACATAAAAGCAAAAGGCGACCGATTGACCACTGGCGATGTTGGAAACCGCTATTTGTTTCAGGCTTTGGCACGAAACGGCGAAAATGAAACGATGTACAAAATGAACAACCATTACGATGCGCCGGGTTATGGTTTTCAGATTAAATTTGGCCTGACAACCTTGACCGAACAATGGGATCCGCGTAAAGGAAATTCGTGGAATCACTTTATGATGGGACAAATCGAAGAATGGTTCTATCAAAGTTTAGCCGGAATTGTGCCTGATGAAAAAAATCCGGGATTCAAACATTTCTTCATTCAGCCGGAAATTGTGGGCGATATGACTTTTGTAAAAGCAACTTATCAATCGATTTATGGAAATATTGCCTCGGCCTGGGAGAAAAAAGACGGAAAGTTAATCCTGAAAATTGAAATTCCAGCCAATACATCAGCGACAGTAAAATTGCCAGTTTCGAAAAATACAGAAATAGCAGTAAATGGTAAATCCTTGGAGAAACTAAAATTAGATTTAGGTTATGATGCGCATCAAAAGAAATCCACTTTGAAATTAGGTTCTGGAATTTATACAATTGAATGTGAATAAAATTGAATTGCCTCCAGCTTTAGCTGGAGGAACAAGGAATGAATATCAGATTGGCTTTAGCCAAATTAGATGTGATTTTGGCTAAAGCCATTTAAGGAATTTCTATTTATCACTCCAGCTAAAGCTGGAGGCAATTGAAAAAAATGTTAACACACAAATGAAAAATTTAAAAAACATAACTTTTACTTTACTAGTTTCAATCTTTACATTGACGCTTGCAAACGCACAATGTACATCTGATACTAATTTCAGAAAGCCAGTTACGGAAACCATCAAAAAGATGGAGACAATTTTTCATATCACGGTTATTGACGACCGAGGTTTATTGAAAGGTAAAGAACTCGATTACGCCGATTGGCGAATCGAACAAGGCAATCTGGAAGTTTCTCTGGCGAATGTTTTGGTGCCTTTTGGACTGACGTATTTCAAACAGCCGGACGGGAAATACCAAATTCGAAAATATGAAAACCACAAAGTTTCAGTCGATAAAGGAAAAGAGCGTTTGGATTATTTGACCACTTTATATTCCAATGTTTCCGACTGGGAAAAACGAAAAAACGAAATCAAAGCCTGTATGATCAGCTCATTTGGTTTGGATAAAGCACCGCCAACGCCCAAATCAAAACCCATTTTAACCCAAAAACGAATCTACAAAGATTACAGCGTCGAAAATATCGCATTGGAAATTCTGCCGGGCGTTTACACAACCGGATCGATTTACAAACCCTATCCATTAAACAAAAAATCGGCAATTATCTTAACGCCCGACGGACATTTTGGCGATGGAAGATATAGAAAAGACGAGCAATACCGTTGCGCCATAATGGCCAAAATGGGCGCAATCGTAGTGAGTTACGACCTGTTTGCCTGGGGCGAATCCCTATTGCAATTCCCCGAAGAAACGCACCGAAACAGCATCGCCTCAACCGTTCAGGTCTTGAGCGGAATCCGTTTATTGGATTATTTGGTAACGATTAAAAATGCCGATGTTTCGCGAGTTGGCGTTACTGGAGGTTCTGGAGGCGGTTCGCACACAATGTTTTTGGCCGCTTTAGATGATAGAATTAAGGTTTCTGCTCCGGTTGTGATGGTTTCTTCCCATTTTTCTGGAGGCTGTCCTTGCGAAAGCGGTCGTGGCATTCACCTTTGCGGAAACGGAACCAATAATGCCGAAATTTCGGCAATGATGGCGCCAAAACCACAGTTGATTGTGTCTGACGGAAAAGACTGGACGCTAGCCGTTCCCGAATTGGAATTCCCTTTTATCCAAAGAACTTATGGTTTTTACGGTAAAAAAGAGTTGTTAGAAAATGCCCATTTTCCTCAAGAAGGACACGATTTTGGTGTTTCAAAACGTATGGCGCTTTACCCGTTTATGGCGAAATATTTAGGTTTGGATCTGAGCAAAGTGAAGAACGAAAAAGGCGAAATCGATGAATCGACTTGTGTGATTGAGCCTTACGACAAATTATATGTTTTTGGCAATAAAGCCGAAAATTTGCCAAAAAACGCACTAAAGGACATCAACAAATTATATGAAATGTTCGGAGAAAAAAATAATAAAGTATATGAAGTCAAGAAGTAATAGTTGGGCGTGACCCAATTTGAAAAAGGGGGCAACTCTCGTAACCGTTCAGTAGCCCCCTTTCCCAAATCGGGTCGGGCTATCCGCGCTACTTCGGTAGCTTGCTTCTATCCCTCACGCGCTCTGGTAACTTGAAGAAATTTGCGCTAATTTGTGGAATTTGTGGTTAAAAAAAATAATTAGGGTCTTACCTAAAAAATATAAAATATGAGTTTAAGAAATAAAATAACAGCAATCTGTTTCGGAATTGTTTCCTTCGCCACAACAGCGCAAACCAAAAGCGAATTGAAACTTTGGTACGACAAACCCGCAACCATCTGGAATGAAGCTTTGCCTTTGGGTAACGGCCGTTTGGGTGCAATGGTTTTTGGAGATCCCGCTGTCGAGCGTTTGCAATTGAACGAAGAAACCATTTGGGCAGGTTCACCAAATAGCAATGCACACACCAAATCAATCGAGGCTCTACCAAAAGTAAGACAATTGGTTTTCGAAGGGAAATTTGATGAAGCACAGGCTTTGGCAACGCAGGATATTATGTCGCAAACCAACGACGGAATGCCGTACCAAACTTTTGGAAGCGCTTACATTTCGTTTCCGGGACATCAAAAATATACCAATTATTACCGCGATTTAGATATCGAAAATGCTACTGCAAAAGTAAAATACACGGTAAACGGAGTAGAATTTACCAGAGAGATACTGACTTCGTTTTCAGATCAGGTGATTGTGGTAAAATTGTCCGCAAGTCAGCCGGGACAGATTACGGCGAATGTTTTTATGAATAGCCCGATAGACAAAACCGTTCCGTCAACAGAAGGGAACCAAATTATCCTTTCTGGAGTTGGGACTAATTTCGAAAACGTAAAAGGAAAAGTAAAATTTCAGGGACGAATCGAAGCCAAAAATAAAGGCGGAGAAGTTTCGGCGAGCAACGGAATCCTGAGCATCAACAAAGCCGATGAAGTGACGCTTTACATTTCGATAGCTACCAATTTCAAAAACTATCAGGATATTACAGAAGATGAAATAACAAAAAGTAAATCGTATTTAGACAAAGCTTTACCAAAAAGTTTTGACGATATCAAAAAAGCGCATGTTGCCTATTATCAAAAATTCTTCAACAGAGTTTCTTTGGATTTAGGTTCGAACAATCTCATCAAGAAACCAACGAACGAAAGAATCCGTGATTTCAAAAATCAATTCGATCCGCAATTGGCGAGTTTATATTTTCAGTTTGGACGTTATTTATTAATTTCGAGTTCACAACCTGGTGGTCAGCCAGCCAATTTACAAGGAATTTGGAACGATATGGTGACTCCGCCTTGGGATTCTAAATACACCACAAACATCAATGCCGAGATGAATTATTGGCCAGCAGAAGTAACCAATCTTACCGAAATGCACGAGCCTTTTATCCAGATGGCAAAAGAATTGAGCGTTACGGGAGCTGTAACTGCAAAGACAATGTACAATGCAAACGGCTGGGTCTTGCATCACAACACCGATATTTGGCGCGTAACTGCTCCGGTAGATTCGGCTGCGTCAGGAATGTGGCCAACAGGTGGTGCCTGGGTTTCGCAGGATTTGTGGGAACGTTATTTGTACACCGGCGATATCAATTATTTAAAAGAAATTTATCCTGTAATTAAAGGTGCCGCAGATTTCTTTTTGGATTTTATGATTACCGATCCAAACACAGGTTATTTGGTGGTGGTTCCATCCAGTTCTCCTGAAAATACACACGCTGGCGGAACCGGAAAAGCGACTATTGCTTCGGGAACTACGATGGACAATCAGTTGGTTTTTGATTTGTTTACCAATGTAATCAAAGCTTCGAAATTGGTGTCTCCAGATGAGAATTATACTAAAAAATTAAGCGATGCTTTGGTAAAAATGCCTCCGATGAAAGTGGGAAAACACAGTCAGTTGCAGGAATGGCAAGAAGATTGGGACAACCCGAAAGACAATCACCGTCACGTTTCGCATTTGTATGGTTTGTTTCCAAGTAACCAAATTTCACCAATCAAAACACCAGAATTATTTGGAGCTGCCAAACAATCGTTGATTTACAGAACAGACGAATCGACAGGATGGTCAATGGGTTGGAAAGTGAATTTATGGGCAAGATTGTTGGACGGAAATCACGCTTACAAATTGATTCAGGATCAATTGCATTTGGTAACTGCTGACCAAAGAAAAGGCGGTGGAACGTATCCAAATATGCTCGATGCACACCAGCCATTTCAGATTGACGGTAACTTTGGCTGTACTGCCGGAATCGCCGAAATGCTGATGCAGAGTCAGGAAGATGCGATTCATTTATTGCCTGCTTTGCCAACGGTTTGGAAAGACGGAAGCATCAAAGGTTTGGTAACCCGAGGCGGATTTGTAATTGATATGACCTGGAAAAACAATAAAGTTTCGAATTTGAAAGTGTACTCAAAATTAGGAGGAAACTGCCGATTGAAATTGGAAAATACTTTGAAAGCTGATAAAGGAATTACGTTTAAAAAAGCAAAAGGTAAAAACCCGAATCCGTTGTTTTATGATGTGGAAGTGAAGAAACCAATCATTTCCAAAGAAGCAAAATTGCCTAAAGTACAATTACCAAAGTATAATGAATATGATGTGGAGATGAAAGCGGGACAGACGTATAGTTTTTCTGCGAATTAAGAGAGGGACACGAATTTCACGAATTAACACGAATTCGTTGTTTTGAAAATTTCACGAATTCCTGTAATAACTCTAGTTTGTCATTCCGTAGGAATCTCAAACAACTTGAGCAACTAACGTGAGATTGCTTCGCCAATTCACTATCGCTCGTGTCCTACGGAATGACAAAGTTTACGGACAATAATTAAAATAATAATTTGAATATGTTACAGAATTTTAAATACAAAATAATCGCTTTCGTAATCCTGATGGCAGCTTTCAGTAGTTGTAAATCGGGTGCGGGGCATTCTAAAAAAGGAACTTCAGCTGTTTTGAAAGCCAATAATTTTAAGCATTATGTGGATTATTTCAACACGATGGAAGACGAGAATCTGAAATTTGCGATTCCGAATGACAGTGCGTGGACGTGGATGGAAAAGAATGTTCCGTTGTTTGAATGTCCACAGCAAAATTTTGAGGAGATTTATTATTATCGTTGGTGGACGGCTCGAAAACACATCAAAAAAACGCCACTTGGTTTCGGAATTACCGAGTTTTTGGTGCAACGTTCGTATGCCGATAAATACAATTTGATTGCCTGTGCCGTTGGGCATCATATTAACGAATTTCGTTGGGTGCACGATCCGCAGTATATTGAGCAGGATGTGAAAATTTGGTACCGAGGCAATGAAGGAAAACCGATGAACAAATTGTACAAATTCAGTAGTTGGACAGCCGATGCTTTGTACAACCGTTATTTGGTGAACAAAGACGAAAAATTCTTGTTGGATATGTACCCGGATATGGTGACGGATTATGCGGTTTGGGAAAAAGACCGTCAGCGCAAGGATGGCTTGTTTTGGCAACACGATGTAAAAGACGGAATGGAAGAATCCTTGAGTGGTGGGCGAAAAGTACAAAATGCAAGACCAACAATCAACAGTTATATGTATGGCAATGCTATGGCGATTTCCAAAATGGCGGCGATGAAAGGCGACAAGGAAGCGGAATCAAAATTCAAAGCCAAAGCAGATACACTTCAAAAATTGGTCGAAACCCGATTATGGAATCAAAAAAACAATTTTTTTGAGACCTTTACAGAGAAAGATACGTTGGCGCAAGTAAGGGAAGCAATCGGATTTATTCCGTGGTATTTTAACTTGCCACAAAAAGACAAAGGTTTTGAAAAAGCCTGGGAACAGATTAAGGATGAAAAAGGGTTTTCGGCACCTTTTGGATTGACAACTGCCGAGCGCAGAAGTCCACGTTTTAGAACCCACGGAACCGGAACTTGTGAATGGGATGGAGCGATTTGGCCTTTTGCCACTTCTCAAACCTTGACGGCTTTGGCAAATGTGTTGAATAATTACAACCAAAATTTCGTTGCCAAAACCGATTATTTCAAACAAATGGATTTGTATGTGCAATCGCAATATTACCGAGGAAAGCCATACATTGGAGAATATCTGGACGAAACAACCGGTTATTGGTTGATGGGTGACAGGGAGCGCAGCCGTTATTACAATCATTCGACTTTCAACGATTTGATGATTACGGGATTGGTAGGATTGCGACCAAGAGCAGATGGAAAAATTGAGGTAAATCCGTTGATTCCACAGGAAAAATGGGATTGGTTTTGTTTGGATAACGTATTGTATCACGGGAATATCATCACGATTCTTTGGGATAAAACGGGAGAAAAATACAAGAAAGGAAAAGGTTTTCGAATTTTTAAAAACGGAAAAGAAATTGCGGTTTCAGAAAAATTGGAGAAATTAGTATCGGAATAGAATAGTTTAAAATTGCAGTCAAAACAATGTACTAAAAAGTGAAGATAGAAAAATGAAAAAACTAATAACAATAATCTTTTGCTCACTTATTTTATTTTCTTGTGAAAAAAAGAAAGAAGTTTTGGAAATGCAAAAAATTGAAGTTTCTGAAAAGGCAAATGATGAAAATTTAGAGGATTCAATAATTAAAAATTTTAAACCTAATCCTAATATTACTAAATTTAAGATTATTGGCGGAATATATTCTGAAGAAGAAATTGCTAAAATGGAATTTAAGACTCAATGGAATTTAAACGAAAAAGAATTTAATTCCAAAACGGATACAATTAAATATTTGAAGGATAAAATCTATATTTCTTATTTGACTTTTAATAATGGTTGTGCTGAAAATGCAGGTGATTATAAAATCAAAGGAGATTCGTTAATAATCAATTTAGTGAACTTAAGAGACTATGTCTGTACTGAAAGAATATGTGATAGAGTAATTTTTGAAATAAAAAATCCAGAAAATAAAAAGTATAAAATCGCTAAATGGTAAATCATACAGATTAAATCTGCGTAAAAAAAATAAACTTATGAAAAAGACATTTCTACATTCCTTCATCCTTATTGCATCGCTCTGTTTTTCTTTGGCGCAAGCCCAAAATAAAATCAGTGTCACGAATCTGCAATGCGAAATGCTGAACAATCCGGAAGGAATCGATGTGCTGAAACCTCGTTTGAGCTGGCAGATAAAATCCGATGTGAACGATGTAAAACAAACCGCCTATCAAATTGTGGTTGCTTCGACTTTGGAAAATCTGAATGCGAACAAAGCCGATTTATGGGACAGCGGAAGAGTTACAAGTGACGAATCTGTCAATATAATTTACAACGGAAAAAAGTTGGGAGACAGACAAAATGCGTTTTGGAAAGTAACTGTTTTTACGAATAAAGGCGAAATTAAATCTACTGAAAATGCCCATTTCAGCATCGGGATTTTAACCTATGCCGACTGGAAATCGACACGCTGGATTGGCTATGAAAAATTATCGAAAGAGGATAGCGTTTCCCAGTATTCGAGATTGTCTGCGCGTTATTTGCGAAAAGAAATCAATCTGAAAAAACAAGTCAAATCTGCCAAGGTTTATATTATGGGGATGGGCTTGTATGAGCTGTACATCAATGGAAATAAAATTGGCGATCAGGTTTTGGCACCCGTTCCGACGGATTACACCAAAAACGTAAAATACAATGTTTTTGATGTGACTTCGCAGTTGAAAGAAGGCAAAAATATGTTGGGAACGATTTTAGGAAACGGACGATTTTTTGCGATGCGTCAGGACTACAAGCCGTATAAAATAAAATCATTTGGTTTTCCAAAAATGGCTTTGCAGTTGTTTGTCGAATATACCGATGGAACCAAAGACATCATCCGAACTGACGATACCTGGAAATTAACCACTGACGGACCAATTTTGTCCAACAACGAATACGACGGTGAAGAATACGATGCCCGCAAAGAAATGAAAGGCTGGGCGACGATCAATTTTGACGATAAAAATTGGGTAAATGCCAGATACGTTCAGGAACCGGGCGGTTTTTATGAAGCACAGATGACGCCGAATATGAAAATAATGGGCGAAGTAAAACCAATTTCGATAAAAGCGACTGCAAAAGGAACTTATATTCTCGATATGGGTCAGAATATGGTGGGTTGGTTGCAACTGAAAGTAAAAGGAAAAAGCGGAGACCAAATCACGATGAAATTTGCCGAATCTTTGCAGGCTGATGGTTCGTTATACATTGCCAATTTGCGTGATGCAAAAACAACTGATGTTTACACTTTGAAAGGCGAAGGCGAAGAAATATGGGAACCTCGTTTTATATTTCACGGTTTTCGATTTGTGGAAATTTCAGGTTTTCCGACCAAACCAACTTTGGATAATTTCGTTGGAAAAGTGGTTTATGACGATATTAAAACGACAGGAACTTTTGAATCTTCGGATGCGACAATGAATCAGATTTTCAAAAATGCGTGGTGGGGAATCAGCGGAAATTACAAAGGAATGCCAATCGACTGTCCACAGCGAAACGAGCGTCAGCCTTGGTTGGGAGATCGTACAACTGGTGCTTATGGCGAAAGCTTTTTATTCGACAACCAGACTTTGTATGCCAAATGGCTGGATGATATTAAATATTCGCAAACGCAGGACGGCGGATTGCCAGATGTGGCGCCAGCATTTTGGCGTTATTACGGCGATAATGTGACCTGGCCGGGAACTTATATCACGGTGGGCGATATGTTGTACCAACAATTTGGCGACAAAGAAGTGATTAAAAAACAATATCCGTCTATGAAAAAATGGATGGTGTATATGGAAGAAAATTATCTTCAAAATGATTTAATGGACAAGGACAAATACGGCGATTGGTGCGTTCCGCCGGAATCATTAGAGCTGATTCGTTCCAAAGACCCTGCCCGTTTAACCGACGGACAATTATTGTCGACTGCATTTTATTATCAGCTTTTGAACATAATGAAAAAGTTTGCCAAAATCGCAAATGCAGATGCCGATATTGCGCATTATGATGATTTGACCGTCAGAATCAAAAAAGCATTCAATGCCAAATTTTTAAATACGGAGAAAAACTACTACGCCAATAATACGGTAACAGCAAATGTATTGCCTTTGGCTTTTGGGCTGGTTCCTGAAAACTTAATTGACAAGGTTTTCCAAAATATGGTTCACGAAGTTGAGGTTACTAAAAACGGTCATATCAGCACAGGTGTAATCGGAACACAATTTTTGATGCGAACGCTGACGAATTTCGGAAGAGGAGACTTGGCTTATAAACTGGCTTCCAACAAAACGTATCCAAGTTGGGGCTATATGGTCGAAAACGGAGCGACTACTATTTGGGAATTGTGGAACGGAAACACCGCCGATCCCACAATGAATTCACAAAACCACGTAATGCTTTTGGGTGATTTACTGATTTGGTACTACGAAAATATGGCGGGAATCAAGAGCAATCCTGAAACTCCGGGTTTCAAACAAATCATTATGAAACCGGATTTCAATGCCGGACTGACTTTTGTCAATGCTTCTTACGAATCCATTAATGGTTTGATTAAAAGCAATTGGAAGAAAAATAAAACCAATTTAATTTGGAAAATTACCATTCCGGCCAATTCATCGGCACTCGTTTATTTGCCAACAGCGAATGCATCGGATGTGAAAGTGAACAAGGAAAAAGTATCGAAAAACTATAAAATAGAAAATAACAAATTGGTTCTTGAATTGCCTTCGGGAACCTATGAATTGAATGTAAATAATATAAAATAACAATAATGAGAATTTTAAAGACAACAAGCCTTCTACTTTTAACCGTGCTACTTTTGGGAAGCTGTAAATCAGCTTTGGAGAAAAAAACTTGGAAAGAAGGAATTTTGGTAGATCAATTTGTATTTGATAAAGCACCTTATCCGTCCTGCCACTCCATAACAATTGTGGAAGCGACGAACGGTGATTTAGTTTCGGCCTGGTTTGGCGGAAGCCACGAAAGACATCCCGATGTTTGTATTTATTCGGCTATAAAACCCAAAGGAAGCGACAAATGGGGTGAACCCATTAAGGTAGCCGATGGTGTGATGAAAGATGGAACAAGATTCCCGACTTGGAATCCTGTTTTGTACCAAATTCCGAATGGAGATTTAATGTTGTTTTATAAAATAGGACCAAAACCATCCGAGTGGTGGGGCGTTTACAGAACTTCTTCTGATGGCGGAAAAACCTGGTCTGACAAGATTGATATGCCGAGTAAAGATTTTCTGGGACCAATCAAAAACAAGCCGGTTTTATTGAGCAACGGAACATTATTGCTTCCTTCAAGTACCGAAGGAAATGGCTGGCATTTGCGTATGGAATCAACTCCCGACTTCGGAAAAACTTGGGTTATGGGTGATACCATTTCAAGAGGGAAACAAAAAATCAATGCCATTCAGCCCAGTATTTTGTTTCACAAAGACGGACGTATTCAGGCTATCGGAAGAACCAAAAACCGAGCTATTTTCAGCACTTTTTCTAAAGACTACGGAAAAACTTGGTCGGATGTGGAACTAATCGGTTTGCCAAATAACAACTCTGGAACAGATGCCGTAACATTGAAAAACGGAAAACATTTGTTGGTGTACAACCACGTTCTACCTCCCGGAAAAGAAGCGAAAGGGCCAAGAACCCCATTGAATGTTTCCATTTCTGACGACGGAATCAATTGGAAAGCAGCTTTGGTTTTGGAAGATTCCAAAATCAGCCAATATTCCTATCCTTCGATGATTCAAAGCAAGGACGGAATGGTGCATATCGTTTACACTTGGAGAAGAGAAAAACTGAAATATGTAAAAATCGATCCAAGTAAATTAAAAGCAATTCCAATCAAAAACGGAATCTGGCCTGGACAAGAAGGTGTTGAAGTGAAAGCTGTTAAAGCGGAAGAGGAATAAGATTTACAAATCAAAATTTGTGCTAATTTGTGCAATTTGTGGTTAAAAAAGACAATATGAAAAATAGTAATTTTATAAAAACGGCTGTTATAGTTTTGATAGTTGTTTTTTCTGGAACATTCAATAGCACCGTTTCAGCCCAGTCATCAAAAAAACAACGTTACAAAGTGGCTGTTTGCGATTGGATGATTTTAAAAAGACAAAAATTGGGTGCTTTTGCTTTGGCTGCCGAAATAAAAGCAGACGGAATCGAACTCGATATGGGGGGATTGGGAAAAAGACCAACATTCGACAGCAAATTAGGCGATCCAATCGAAAGACAAAAATTTCTGGATAAATCCAAAGAAACAGGTATCGGAATCAGTTCTATTGCTATGTCAGGATTTTATGCACAGTCTTTTGCCAAAAGAGAATCCATCACACTTATGATTGAGGATTGCGTCAAGGCAATGAAAAATATGAAGGTAAAAGTCGCTTATTTACCTCTTGGAACAGAAAGCGATTTGAATAAAAATCCTGAACTACGTCCGATCATTATCGAAAGATTAAAATGGGCTGGAAAACAAGTCGGTAAAATAGGAGGAGTTATCGCCATTGAAACTTCATTAAACGCTACCGAAGAGAAAAAACTATTCGAAGAAATTGGCTGTAAGCACATCAAAAGTTCTTTCAATTTTGCCAATGCCGTAGATAATGGAAGAGACATCGCCACCGAATTAAAGATTTTAGGTAAAAAACATCTGGCACAAATTCACGCTTCGACAACAGATAAAGTCTGGTTGGAAAATGATAAAGCAGTAGATATGCCAAAAATCAAAAAAACGTTGGACGAAATGAATTGGAAAGGCTGGTTAATCGTAGAACGCTCCCGTGATGTGACGCAAGTACATAACGTAAAAGCTAATTATGGAGCCAACGTGGCGTATTTGAAGAAAATTTTTCAGAATTAAATCATTTAGCAACAGATTAAAAGGATTTTTAAAATCTGTGAAAATCTTTTTAATCTGTGGCAAAAACCAAGATTATAATTTGTGCTAATTTGCGCAATTTGTGGTCAAAAAATAACAATACAATGAAATATTTAAGCTTACTTTTTTTAGGATTATGTGCCACTTTTGCATCAGCGCAAAACATTACCATCGTTCGCGATGCGAAAGCACCAAGAGCGCAATATGGTGCCGAAAAACTATCAGAAACTGCAATTGCCAAAGGATTCAAAATAACTTTTGCAGACAAAACTCCCAAAAAATCAAAAGACAAAGTAATTGTCATTGGCGAGAAAGGAACCGATTTTTGGAAACAAAATGCCAGAACCGCTAAAATCGACGACAGCCAATTAACCAAAAAAGAAGGCTTTCAAATCCGCACGCAAAAAAACACCATTTACGTTGAAGGAACCGATGCCACCGGAGCTTTGTATGGAGCTTTGGAATTGGCAGACCGAATCAAAACTTCAGGTATAATTCCATCGGAAATCAATATCGAAGACAGTCCTGAAATGGTCTTGAGAGGATCTTGTATCGGAGTACAAAAACCGGTGTATCTTCCGGGGCGGGATGTTTACGAATATCCATACACACCCGAATCGTTCCCTTGGTTTTACGACAAAAAACTATGGACAAAGTACCTCGATATGATGGTCGAAAACCGAATGAACTCTTTGTATTTATGGAACGGACACCCATTTGCATCCTTGGTAAAACTGAAAGATTATCCCTTTGCCTTGGAAGTAAGCGAGGAAGATTTCAAAAAGAACGAAGAAATTTATAACTACCTTACAGTAGAAGCCAACAAAAGAGGAATCTGGGTGATTCAGATGTTTTATAACATCATCGTTTCCAAACCATTTGCGGAGCATTACAACATCAAAACCCAAGATCGTTCCCGCCCGATTACACCAGAAATCGCTGATTATACCAAAAAATCTATCACTGCTTTTATCGAAAAATATCCAAACGTGGGATTGTTGGTTTGCCTTGGCGAAGCCATCAACACGATTGAAGATGACGTAGAATGGTTCAATAAGACCATTATTCCGGGGGTTCAAGACGGAATGAAAGCTTTAGGCAAAACCGAAGAACCACCAATTATCGTTCGCGCTCACGATACCGATGCACCTTTGGTAATGGAAAAAGCACTTCCGTTGTATAAAAATTTATACACGATGCACAAGTACAATGGCGAGTCCTTGACGACTTACACGCCACGCGGACCTTGGGGAGAAATTCACAAAAAGTTGAGTTCGTTGAATTCGGTTCATATTTCAAACGTTCATATTTTGGCGAATCTGGAGCCTTTCCGTTACGGTTCTCCGGATTTTATCCAAAAAACGGTTCAGGCAATGCACAGTGCTCACGGCGCCAATGCGCTACATTTATATCCACAGGCATCCTATTGGGATTGGCCTTACACGGCCGATAAAACCAAAACGGGCGAACGATTGCTCGAAATGGATCGCGACTGGATTTGGTACAAAGCTTGGGCAAGATACGCTTGGAACAGCAAAAGAGACCGAAACGAAGAAATTAAATATTGGGATAAAGATTTGGCAACCAAATACGGAACCGATATAGAAGGCGCCAATAATATCCAAAAAGCATACGATGAGTCGGGAGAAATCGCCCCAAAAACATTAAGACGTTTCGGAATCACCGAAGGAAATCGTCAAACCTTATTATTGGGAATGTTCGAAAGTCAATTGGTAAATCCTGCAAAATGGAGAGTTTACCCTGGATTCCACGAATCTTGTGGACCAGTAGGAGAATTGCTTTTGGAATACGCCAAAAAAGAGTGGAACAAAGAACCGCACGTGGGCGAATTGCCAACGCAAATCATAGCCGAAATCACCCAACACGGAAAATTAGCCGTTGAAGCCATCGACAAAGCCGAGTCAAAAGTGACCAAAGACAAGGAAGAATTTCTCCGCCTCAAAAACGATATGCACGCTTACAAAGCCTTCGCCGATTTCTTTTCGGAGAAAGTGAAAGCCGCAATTTTGGTCTTGCGTTACAGTTATTCCAACGAAATTTCAGATTTGGACAAAGCCTTGCCGCATTTGGAAAAAAGTATAGAACATTATGAAACTTTGGTCAAGTTGACGAAAGACCATTATTTGTATGCCAACAGTATGCAGACAGCACAACGCCGAATCCCGATTGGTGGAGACGATGGAAACAACAAAACTTGGGCCGAATTATTGCCACATTACGAACGTGAATTGGCTAATTTTAAACGAAATTTAGAACTTTTAAAATCATCAAAAGATGGTAAAATTGTAACTAAAGAAGGTAAACCGTGGCAAACTGCCGAAGTAACTTTGTTGTCAGAATCAAAAGGAACTTACGCCGTCAAAAACGGAACAAAAGTGTACGGAACAGATATTTCTGAATTGACAAAAGTAGCTCCTGAATTGCAAAATCTAAAAGGAATTACCTTCGACGAGACAGCACAAAACGAAAAGGGAACACAGCTGAAATTCAAAAATACCAAAGCCGTAAAACTGGTGGTAGGTTATTTCAATTCCGACCAAAAGAGATTTTTATTTCCGCCAAGTTTGGAAACCGATGCTGCCGGAAACGCCCACGGTCAGGCAGAAGTGATACTGGCAAGCGCAATGAATTTGAAGGAATTGCCAAGAATAAACATTCACACCTACACCTTCCAACCGGGCGAAAACAAACTGGATTTAGGCAAAGGAAGAGTCTTGATTTTAGGTTTTATTGATGCGAACCAAACCATCACGACCCGTGATGTAGGTTATATCGACGAAGGCGAAAAAGGAGCAGTGGATTGGTTGTTCTATTAATACGAGAATAGTTTTTCAGCCCTTTCAGAGTTTTAAACTCTGAAAGGGTTAAATACATAAAAAATGAAGAAATTAATTTACATACTATTTTTTATAACTGCTTTTTCGTGGTCGCAAACCCAAGAAAAAGGAACGTCTTTTCGTAAAGAAGTTTCGCTGAACTCCTCTTGGGAAACCATTGTTTTGGATCAGCTTCCGGTACAGGAAGAAACCTTTGTGCAAAATCCAAAAGTAGATGCACAATGGCAAAAAGTAAACGTGCCCCACAATTGGGATCAGTATTACGGATTCAGAAGAACCAAACACGGAAATCTGCACGGCACCGCCTGGTATCACAAAACGTTACAGTTAGATAAAAAAGACATTTCCAAAAGACTTTTCCTTTATTTCGAAGGCGTAAGTTCTTATGCCACGGTTTGGGTAAACGGCAAAAAAGTCGGCGAACACAAAGGCGGAAGAACCACTTTTACAGTCGATATTACCAACGCTGTTTCTTTCGGAAAGACAAATGATATCATTGTCAAAGCCTCGCATCCATCCTTTATTGCCGATTTGCCTTGGGTTTGTGGCGGTTGCTCTGGCGAATGGGGATTTTCAGAAGGTTCACAGCCAATGGGAATTTTTAGACCTGTAACTTTGGTTGTTACCGATGAAGTTCGCATAGAACCTTTTGGCGTTCACATTTGGAATGACAAAGCAACTTCCAAAGAAAAAGCAATCCTGAACATTACTACCGAAATCAAAAACTACGGAAATTCAAACCGAAACCTAACCATTGAAAACACCCTTTTGGATAAAAACGGAAACAAAGTAGTTAGTGTAAATAGTGATGTCAAAAACAATTCAGGAGAAACAAAACAAATAGCACAAACACTTCCCGAAATTGCAAATCCAAAATTATGGTCGCCAGCCAATCCGTATTTATATCAATTGGTTACCACAATTTCGGAAAATGGAAAGAAAATTGACGAATTAAAAACTCCGTACGGAATTCGTTGGGTAAGCTGGCCGGTAAGCCGTGACGGAAAAGACAATCGTTTTTACATCAACGATGAGCCTTTGTTTGTCAATGGAACCTGTGAGTACGAACATTTAATCGGAAACAGCCATTCATTTTCAGACGAGCAAATCCATTCCAGAATAGAACAGATAAAAGCAGGAGGTTTCAATGCTTTTCGTGAAGCACATCAGCCTCACAATTTGAAATATCAGGAAGAACTGGACGAAAATGGAATCCTGTTCTGGAGTCAGTTTTCGGCACACATTTGGTACGACACGCCTGAATTCAAGGAAAATTTCAAAATCCTATTGCGCGAATGGATTAAAGAACGCCGTAATAATGCGTCAGTCGTAATGTGGGGATTGCAAAATGAAAGCACGATTCCAAAGGAATTTGCCGAAGAATGTACCAAAATCATTCGCGAAATGGATCCAATGTCGGCTTCGCAACGCATCGTAACCACTTGCAACGGTGGCGAAGGAACCGATTGGAATGTCGTACAAAACTGGTCTGGAACCTATGGTGGCGATCCATTCAATTACGATGTCGAAATGAGCAAGCAATTGTTAAACGGAGAATACGGCGCCTGGCGTTCACACGATCTCCACACCGAAGGCGAATTCGACCAAAAAGGAACTTTGAGCGAAAATCGTTTCTCCCAATTAATGGAAATAAAAATCCGCGAAGCCGAATCAGTAAAAAATAAAATTGCTGGACAATTCAATTGGATTTTTGCTTCTCACGAAAATCCGGGACGTACTCAAAACGGCGAAGGATTCAGGGATATTGACAAGGTCGGGCCCGTAAATTACAAAGGACTTTTCAGTATTTGGGGAGAACCTCTGGATGCGTATTATATGTACCGCGCCAATTATGTTTCGAACAAAACCAATCCAATGGTGTATATCGTTTCGCACACTTGGCCAAGCCGTTGGGATTCTGTTGGGATCAAAAACGGAATCGATGTCTATTCGAATTGTGATGAAGTCGAATTGTTCAATGATATCGATAAAACATCACTCGGAAAATTAAAAAATCCAGGCTTGGGACAGCATTTTCAATGGAATAATGTCGATATTCAGTACAATGTTTTGTATGCTGTTGGTTATGTAAATGGAAAAGCGGTTGCCAAAGATTATATCGTATTAAACAGTTTGCCAAAAGCACCTAATTTAAACGAATTAGAAACCAAAAAGGAAACCCTTTTACAGCCTCAAAAAAACTACAATTACATTTACAGAGTCAACAGTGGCGGAAGCGAAATCACGGATTCATTAGGAAATACTTGGCAGGCAGATGTTCACAAAAGCGGAGACAACACTTGGGGATCTTTGTCGTGGACGGATAATTTCAAACAATTGCCTGATTTTTATGCGAGCCAAAGAAGCACTTTCGACCCAATTTCGGGAACAAAAGACTGGAAATTATTTCAGAGTTTTAGATATGGAATTGACAAATTGCGTTACGAATTCCCTGCTCCCGATGGAGAATATTTGGTAGAATTGTATTTCATAGAACCTTGGTACGGAACAGGCGGCGGACTGGATTGCAAAGGCTGGCGTTTGTTTGATGTAGCCATTAATGAGAATGTGGTGCTGAAAGATTTGGATATCTGGAGTGAAGTCGGACACGATTCGGCGCTAAAGAAAACTTTCGTTGTAAAAAGCGTAAACGGAAAAATCGTTATTTCGTTCCCGAATGTAAAAGCAAGTCAGGCGATTATTTCAGCAATTGCCATTGCAGCCAAAGATAAATTTCTGAAAGGAGCTTCGGCTTCGCCAAGAAATATTCAGAATGTAGAAAGTAATTCCGAAACTAAAATTGGTTCTTGGCTGGATATCAATTCAAAACAATATTCCAATTCGGATGAGGTTTTTACTAAATTACCTTCGGAAGTTTTTGGAGCTGATTATTTAATATTTTCAAATCGCTCTAAAGTTTCTGGTTCATTCACAACCAAAGAAGACTCAGAAATTTATTTATTTAGCCAATCAAAAGATTCTATTTCTGGTTATAAAAAATTGGCAGAAACGGCCAAGAATTCTAATAAAGTTGAGTTTTCGGTTTTTCATAAAAAAGTAAAAAAAGGAGAGAAAGTACTTTTTGAAAATTCAGAAAATCAAAGTACAATCGCAGTCGTTCCAACCTACGATATGGGCGAAAAAGACGATTCAAGACCCGTTGTACTTTTGGAAGCAGAAACCGCCAAAACCACCGGAAACGGAATCGAGAAAGGCAATTTCAAAAAAGCAGATTACATCGAATTTACACAAAAAACAAAAAACAGCATCCAGTTTGAAGTGAAACCCGGAGTTGCAGGAATTTACCTGATGCGTTTCCGATTTATGAACAGAAACGAAATGCCTGTAAAAGTCAAGTTCAAAATGGAAGATGCCTACGGGATTTTGATGCGAAATGATGAGATTGAATTTTCCACTGCATCAGAAAAATGGAAGATATTAAATACCACATCAGGCGGTTATATCAATGCAGGAACCTATAAAATCACGATAGAATCAGAAGATATGAAAGGCTTGCTTTTGGATTCTTTTGAGTTTCAGTAGAGAGAAAATAGAGGAAAGAGTAAAGAAGAAAGATTTCAAAAACTTATATGCCTTACATGGTTTTAAAAATATTTACAATGGTAAAAAAACATAAAAACGTTTTACAAAAAATAGCAATTGTATTGGTATTACTGCTTCTTGTTGCCTGTGCTTCAAAAAGTAAAAATGCCCGAATCGTTGAAGACTTCAATCAAAACTGGAACTTCAAATTAGGCGATCACCCAACGGCAATCGAATCTAATTTCAATACTGCCGATTGGAGAACTTTGCAATTGCCGCACGACTGGAGTATTGAAGGTGCATTTAATAAAGACAATCCAACCAAACAAGCACAGGCATTTTTGCCAGCAGGAATAGGGTGGTACCGCAAAACATTCACGCTTCCCGAAGATTGGAAGAGCAAAACCGTGTCGATAGAGTTTGATGGTGTTTTCAAAAACAGTGAAGTATTTATCAATGGACATTTGTTGGGAATACGCCCGAACGGATACATTTCGTTTACTTATGAATTGTCGCAATATTTGCATTTTGGAAAAGAAAACATCATTGCCGTAAAAGTGGATAACGATGCACAGCCTAATTCAAGATGGTACACCGGTTCTGGAATTTACAGAAATGTACGATTGGTGGCTAGCGAAAAACTGCACGTGGCACAATGGGGAACTTATGTGACAACGCCGGAAGTTTCGGAAGAAAAAGCAACTGTTAAGTTGGAAGTTACTGTAAAAAATGGGAATGCGGCTGCCAAAGAATTTAAACTAGTAAATACTATTTTGGATGCCAATAACGTTGAGGTTGCGACAATGAGTTCGTTAGAAAAAATTGCTGCTAATTCTGAAAAAATCTCGGTACATAATTTGGTTGTAACTGACCCAAAATTGTGGGATACCGAAAATCCGAATTTGTATAAAATTGTCACAACAATCTATGAAAATTCAAAAGCAGCCGATAATTACGAAACGCCATTAGGATTCCGATTCTTCAATTTCGATGCCGAAAAAGGATTTTCATTAAATGGAAAACCAACCAAAATATTAGGTGTTTGCCTGCATCACGACAACGGCGCTTTGGGAGCTGTAGAGAACATTCACGCTGTCAAAAGAAAATTGAAAATTATGAAAGAAATGGGGGCTAATGCTATTCGAATGGCACATAATCCGCATTCTTTGGAGATGATGCAGTTGTGCGATGAAATGGGATTTATTGTGCAAGATGAAGCTTTTGACGTTTGGAAAAAGAAAAAAGTGACCAACGATTACCATAAAGATTGGGATGCGTGGCACAAAAAAGATTTGGAAGATTTTATCAAAAGAGACCGCAACCATCCGTCGGTGATGATGTGGAGTATTGGTAACGAAATCCGTGAACAATTTGACAGTACGGGAATTGCCATTACCAGAGAATTGGCTCAAATTGTAAAATCTTTAGACAAAACTAGACCTGTAACTTCGGCTTTGACGGAAAATGTTATCGAGAAAAATTTCATTTATCAGTCGGGAGCTTTGGATTTGTTAGGGTTCAATTACAAACACGAAGATTACAAAGAGTTTCCTGTTCGTTTCAAAGGGCAAAAAATAATCGCTTCCGAAAGTGTTTCGGCTTTGGAAACCCGAGGTCATTATGATTTTCCTGCGGATGGGATTAAAATGTGGCCGCCAAAACACGGCGCACCATTCGACGGAAACAAAGATTGGACGGTTTCGGCTTTTGACAATGTCGCTTCTTATTGGGGAACAACGCACGAAGCCAATTGGAAAACCATCAAAAAACAGGATTTTATGGCGGGAACTTTCATCTGGACTGGTTTCGATTATTTGGGTGAACCAGATCCGTATCCGTATCCCGCAAGAAGTTCTTATTTCGGAATCGTTGATTTGGCGGGCTTTCCCAAGGATGTGTATTATATGTACCAAAGCGAATGGACGACAAAACCCGTTTTGCATCTTTTTCCGCACTGGAACTGGCAAAAAGATCAGGAAGTCGACGTTTGGGCATATTACAACAATGCCGATGAAGTAGAATTGTTCCTCAACGGAAAATCATTGGGTAAAAAAGCTAAACAAAATGACGATTTGCATATTTCCTGGCGCGTAAAATTCGAACCCGGAACTTTGAAAGCGATTTCTAGAAAGGACGGAAAAGTAGTTTTAGAAAAAGAAATTCACACAGCTGGAGAAGCTTCCAAAATTGATTTAAATGCTGATAAAACTTCCATTAAAAATGACACTTATGATTTGGTTTACGTAACCGTTTCTATTATTGATAAAGACGGGAATTTATCGCCAAACGCCAATGATTTAATTAACTTTGAAGTAACTGGTGGCGGAAAATTATTAGGAGTTGATAATGGTTATCAAGCCAATTTAGATTCTTTTAAAGCGTCTTCATATAAAGTCTATAATGGCAAATGCATCGCCATCATTCAATCGAATGGGAAGAAGGAAAACATTAAGTTAAAAGCTTTGACAGGGAATGGAATTTTGGACTCTATTATCGAAATAGAAGTTAAATAAACAGAACTTTTTTTACAAGAGAAACCCCACTTAAATTGCTTTAAGCGGGGTTCTTTATTTTGGACTTATTGCTTTATTTTTTGATGATCTTTTTTGTAAACGAACCTTGATCGGTTGTTACTTTTACCAAATAATTTCCAGTTTTTAGGTTGCTAACATCAATAGATTCTACTTCATTTTTGATGCTTTTTACTAAAGCACCTGTCAAATTGTAAATGGTAACATTTTCTATTTTCTGGTCAGAAGTAGATAGGTAAAGTTGGTTTGTTACTGGATTTGGATATAAAGTCAATTTGGCTGCTGGAAGGTTTTGCCCTAAGCCGAGTGTGCCGTAGGTGGTTTTTATATAAAACAAATTGGCTGTTGCTCCTTTGTTTATAACATAAGTTCCAGCAGGAAGTGATGCTACTGTAACTATTCCTCCTACTGCTGTGTGAGTTGTAGTAGTTCCAGATGTAGTTCCCACAGAAAGTTTAACGGTTCCAGTAAATGTTGGGTCAAAAACTAAAGTTAAGGTTGATACAGCTGTAGTTGTGTAAGTAATGGTTGTAGTTGGCAATGATTCTATTTTCAAACGCGCTGTCAAAGCCAATCCATCATAAGTTGCAGAACCTGAAGTAGAGTTCATATTTCCTACAATGGTGTAGAAAGTGCTTACTTTTCCTGATGTAGTGAAATTATGTATTTGATCGCTTGGAGGCAGTGTTACTGTAATAGTACCTGATACTGCTACTGGAGTACCCAAACTTCCTGTAGTAGTTGCTGTAAAAGTAGTTGTGCCAATGGTTGTTGGTGTGCCAGATATGGTGATGGTTTTGGCAGTGCTGTCTTTTGTAGAATCAAGTCCGGTAGGCAATCCCGTAACATTTGCATCGGTTGCATCGCCACCCCAAGTAAGTACTATTGGAGTAATAGCCGTACCATTGAGTACTGTTTGGTTGTTGTTGCTAGTAGAAGTAAGTGTTTGGCTGCTTGGAGGCAAAACCGTAATGGTTCCTGAATCAGATGCGGCTGAACCGATACTTCCAGTGGTAGTTACGATATATTCCCCAGTCGTGGTGGGAGTCCCAGAAAGTGTTAGTGTTTGGGTAGTAGTGTTTTTTGTTGCTATAACTCCATTTGGCAATCCAGTAACATTTGCATCGGTTGCATCGCCACCCCAAGTAAATACGATATTGCTTATTGCAGTTCCTGTTGATACTGTTTGGTTGTTGTTTGAAGTAGTAGTTAATGTTTGATTTCCAACTGCTGCAGTTTCACCTTGAACAGCTACCATTGTTGGTGCATAATTAGTAAGGGAATTTTTTAATCCTGTAATTACAAGATAGGATGCATCGTCTACAGAATTGGTAAAAGTCCATTTCAAATCACCTCCCGAAACACGTCCTGCGTATAGCTTTACATTATCTCTAGCTGTAGTTGGTGTTTGAATTACCAAATCTTTGATATATAATGCTGGATTAGTATCAAAATTATTGTAGGTCGTATTACCTGTTTTTCCAGGTTCAGTAGAAGGTTTACTTCCAGGTTTTGAAACAACATAATTAGGCACTGTTTCTCCTCTTGTAGTTGCTACATAAGCATCAAAATCGGTTGTTGAATTAATTTTTCCAGCAATATTGTATAATGGGTTTATATCGCCGTAGGCTACAAAACGCATATTGTTAGTGGCAATGTCAGCGTCAAACACATTGTTAAATGACTTAATGACTCCTCCTGATTCTCCAGAGAAAGTTCCCATGGTGCCAGCATTGTTTACTTGGTTGGCTTCATCCCATATATCCGTACCTTGCATAGAAGCCATCATCGGGTGTTTTGCATTTCTATAATAATTCCCTTCAATAAATAATGAAGAACCCCAAGTTGAACCTGAACCATATTTTGCATTTCCATCAAAATAGTTATTGTAAATGTGTGCAGAATAATAACGAACACGTGGATGACGAGAATCAGAGTGGTCAAACCAGTTGTGGTGATAAGTAACATACAAATCTGTTGTCGTGCCTTCACTTAGACCTAAAAGACTTGCTTTCCCATTGTCCCATAAGTGATTGTAAGACATTGTAATATAAGTTGAGTTTTTATTATCCAATGCGCCATCTCCTTTTATTTGATCAGCATCACTTCCTGCATTTCCGTAAAACAAATCGTTATTATGAACCCAAATGTGGTCGTTGTCTTGTTGCATTCCTATGTTATCCCCCGCTGTACTATTGCAGTTCATAAAACCAAGATTGCTTACTTCGATATTTGATGCTGATTTAAGACGAACTCCCATTCCGTTTACAACTGCATCAGATCCTACACCTTCAATAGTAAGATAGCTGTCGGCATTGTTAGCATTTTCAATGGTAATATCGCCACCTTCCATTACGGTCATGTCGGTAATATTCCCTATCAAACGAATAATAAACGGACGTGTGTCGTATCCTTTTTTAATACCATATAAAATATTTTGGAAGCCTACATAGTTTGTTTTTGTTGTGCCATTTGATCCCGTGATAACATCAAACGAAATGGTGTTTTTGGTGTTTTGTGTAATATAGAGAATAACAGCTCCCGATTTAGGAGTACCATCCATTTTATAACCACCAGGAACTCTACCACCATTAAAAGCAAAACCGTTGCGGTCGTGCGCTAGCACGGTTATGTTTGAAGCGGTGGCCCCAGTACCTTCAATACTTGCTGTTACAGGCTTTACCGTGATAGTATAAGTTCCTGCAGCAAGACCAAGCACGTCAGCACGAAAATAAGTCCCATAGCTACGGATAAGCTGTGTGTCAATTTTTTTGTCAGTTTGGCCACCACCAGTATAATAAACATTGTAGCTGTCTGCTCCAGCTACTGGTGCCCATTCTACGAAGGCAGATTCCATCCATCCCCCTGATTTGTTAATGGTAACTGCTTGGCCCCATATATTTGCCGAGGCAAAAAGGACAGTCATGTAGAGTAAGATTTTTTTCATAATTGTAATTTGGTTGTTTGGTTGGTAATAGGTTAATGTAACTTGGGTAATATTGGTTTTTGTGTAATCGATTGCTCTAAAGTAGAATAAATTTATTACATTACAAATAAATTCTTGAAAAAATTATGATATATGTTTTTAATGTATAAATAGTAGATGAATGTTGTTTTTTTGGTTTAAAAAAAAGATTTGTTTAAAAGTTGTTTGCTTTCTAAGCAAAGTCAATAAGCATGGTCATTATTATTGTGCAAATAGTAATAATTTTAGAAATGAATTTCAATTTTGCAGAACAAGATGCTTGTGTTTTTGAATTTCAGAATAAATGTTAATTTTTTTCATTCTAAAGTTTTTCTTACAGTATCAACTCTAGATTGTAATCGATTGCGCAATGCGGGATAAATGGTTTTTTCAATAGTGATAGTTTAGGTTAATGCTGTGAAATTGAAATCTTGGGATGTCAAAGATTCAGTCTTAAAGTGTGTAATTTGTTTTAAAACAGCGATTTATGGTGAGAATATTTTATAAGACAATCTAAAAAATGAAATTTGTAATAGGTTTCCTTACTGTTTTTAAGTAAAGGGAGCATTTTCTAATTTTTTAAAACTTGGAAATTCTAAAATGTTTGTAAACTAAAAAACCTCACATCGCTGCAAGGTTTTTGTAATTTGATTTTTTTAGGCTTAAAACAATCCTTCGATCGATAAATATCTTTCGCCCGTATCATAATTGAAAGTAAGTGCAATTGCACCGTCAGGAATTGTGTCCATTTTTTTGGCCACAGCCGCCAATGATGCTCCTGTGGAAATGCCCACAAGAATACCTTCTTCTTTGGCAATTTTTCTGGCATATTCAAAGGCATCATCTTTGCTTACTTGGATCACTTCGTCAATTAAATCTGTTCGGTAAATAGAAGGCACGAAACCAGCTCCAATGCCTTGCAAAGGATGTGGCCCGGGAGTTCCGCCGCTTAATACGGGTGACAATTCTGGCTCAACGGCAATTATTTTGATATTTGGAAAATGTGCTTTTAAAACCTTCGCCACTCCAGTTATATGTCCGCCTGTCCCAACTCCTGTAATAACATAATCTAAACCGTTAGGGAAATCGGCAATAATTTCTTGTGCGGTGGTTCTTTCGTGAACTTCAACATTGGCTGGGTTGTCAAATTGTTTTGGTGACCAAGCATTTGGAGTTTTCAGCACTAATTCGGCTGCTTTTTCGATGGCGCCTTTCATCCCTTTTTCGCGGGGTGTAAGGACGAATTCGGCACCGTAAATTTCCATCAATTTTCTGCGTTCCACACTCATGGAATCCGGCATAACCAAAATAACTTTGTATCCTTTGACGGCAGCTACCAATGCCAATCCAATTCCTGTGTTTCCTGAAGTTGGTTCGATAATTACGCTGTCGGCATTCAATAATCCCTTGCTTTCGGCATCTTCAATCATTGCAAGCGCAATCCTGTCTTTGATGCTGTTTCCCGGATTTGATCTTTCTAATTTAATCCAAACTTCTTTTTTGTTTCCAAACAACTTGTTGATTTGAACCACGGGCGTGTTCCCAATGGTTTCTAAAATGCTTTTTGCTCTCATATTTGTTTATGTTGTGATTTGAATAGTATATTTTTTTACTCCTTTCCGACGACTTCGTTTATTTGCTTGTGGAGTTCCGGGATTTTATTTTTAACAACATCCCAAATGATGGTGTAATTGACTCCCATATAGTCGTGAATTAATCGGTCTCTCATTCCAGCCATATTCTTCCAAGTGATGGAATTGTATTTTTGTTTGAAGTCAACGGGGATTTTTTTTGTGGCTTCTCCAATGATTTCTAGGCTTCGGATAATCGCTCTTTTCAAAGTTTCATCTTCCAGAAAAGCTTCTTTTGTCAAATTAATATCAACGACAGATAAAATATAAGCAATTTCATCTCGAATATGTTTGACGTATTCCAAAGGTTCTTTAGACATAAACTACTTCGTTTAATATTTTTGGACCGATGTATGGGCTTAAACCATTTTTTGTGACCATTTCTATTTTTTCATTTTTGAATATTTTTTCAAAAACATCATAGAGTGCCATATAATTATCGAAATTTTCTTGGTCGGGTTCAAAATCAACCAAAAGATCAATATCGCTTTTTTCGGATTGTTCGTTGCGAACATAAGAACCAAACAAGCCAACAGCACTAATCCCAAATTTAGACAATTCGGGTCTGTGCAATTTCAGCTGATGCAATATGTTTTCTTTGGTTGTCATTTTCAAACTTTTATCAAAGATACAAAACAATATGATTTTTTGATTGAAGAAATAAAGCTTGAATTGTTGAGAGCTTGATTGTTTAAAAAAAGACTCCTAGGCTTTTGGAAGTTAGGAGTTTTTGTGTTTTATTTTGCTTCGAAGTCTGGAGACTGCGTAGAACTTGGTTTAAACTCCAATCCTCTCTGTAATTTCATATTTATTTTCAAAAATATCTTCATATTTTATTACTATATCCGTTTTCAAAAGTAATTCTTTACATTCTTTTCTAAACTCATTATATTCAATAGAATTCTGTATAGTAGAAAACTCAAAAAGTTTTTTTTCAGTTCCAGAGTTAAAAATCAATTTAGTTCCATTTTCACAAAACATTTGTATGTTTTTAGTGTAATTATTTTTCAAATTATCTTTAATTAAATCACCAAAATTCGAATATTTTTTGTCTTCTAATTTTAGATGCCATTCGTTTACTACCAATGTGCCAAGTCCTTGATTCGATAAAATAACATCAGTCTTTTCAAATAAGTTGATAAAAGCAATTGTTGGAAAAGGCTTATGTTGTTTATACAATAGTTGAATTTCATTTTCATTACGTTTCGTTTCTCTTTCAATGCTATTGAGATTGTATTCGTATTCCTTTTTTTGTATATGAGATGTGATTTTTAAGGTAATATAAATGCTTATGAGTGAAAATAAAACAGCAAGTAAGTTAAAAAAGGTACCGATGCTTCCACCAATAAATGAGCCAAATGAAGACCAATCTTCAGCTTTTTCTGAAAAGCCATTATTAAACTTATAAAAATAAAGAATTATTGGAGTTAGAATTATTAAAAATGAAAGTAATCCTAAAATTGTTATAAATTTCTTTATAAGTTTAGTGTTGATTATTTGCATACTTGTCGAAATTTATTGCTAACATATTAATATGCTTAGTTTTATGTTGAAAACTTATAACAGTTAGTCTACTTGTTTGTATATGCTTAACTGTGGTTGAGTATAATTTATTAAAAATTCAAAGATACTCAATCTCTTCCTACAAAAACAAAAAAACCACCCAAAATCAAATCTCGGGTGGTTTGTTTATTAATTGCTTTGGTCATCGCAATGACCTAATATCTATAATACTCCGGTTTAAAAGGTCCTTCAACCGCAACACCAATATATTCCGCTTGGTCAACACGCAACGTTTCCAATTCAACACCTAGTTTAGCCAAGTGCAACATTGCCACTTTTTCGTCCAAATGTTTAGGCAACATGTATACGTCATTGTTGTAAGCCGCGCTGTTTTTCCACAATTCGATTTGAGCTAAAGTTTGGTTGGTAAACGAGTTACTCATTACAAAACTTGGGTGACCTGTAGCGCAACCAAGGTTTACCAAACGACCTTCTGCCAAGATGATAATGTCTTTTCCACCAATAGTATATTTGTCTACTTGAGGTTTGATTTCGATTTTTGATGCACCGTGGTTTTTGTTCAACCAAGCCATGTCAATTTCGTTGTCAAAGTGTCCGATGTTGCAAACGATAGTTTTGTCTTTCATTTGTTCGAAATGAGAACCCAAAACGATGTCTTTATTTCCAGTTGTCGTGATGATGATATCAGCATTTCCAACAACGGTGTCTAATTTTTTCACTTCAAAACCGTCCATTGCAGCTTGCAAAGCACAAATCGGGTCAATTTCGGTAACAGTCACGATAGATCCAGCACCTCTAAAAGAAGCTGCAGTTCCTTTTCCAACGTCTCCGTAACCACAAACGATTACTCTTTTTCCAGCCAACATAATATCGGTAGCACGACGAACCGCATCAACTGCCGATTCTTTACAACCATATTTGTTGTCAAATTTCGATTTAGTAACCGAGTCATTCACGTTAATGGCAGGCATTGGCAATGTTCCCGCTTTTACTCTTTCGTACAAACGGTGAACACCAGTTGTAGTTTCTTCGGACAATCCTTTGATTCCAGCAACCAATTCCGGGAAACGGTCAATAACCATATTAGTCAAATCTCCACCATCATCAAGAATCATGTTCAATGGTTTTCTGTCTTCGCCAAAGAATAAAGTTTGCTCAATACACCAGTCAAAATCAACTTCATTCAAACCTTTCCAAGCATAAACCTGGATTCCGGCAGCAGCAATAGCGGCAGCAGCTTGATCTTGAGTGGAGAATATGTTGCAAGAACTCCAAGTCACTTCAGCACCAAGAGCAATTAAAGTCTCGATTAAAACCGCAGTCTGGATTGTCATGTGCAAACAACCTGCAATACGAGCACCAGCAAGAGGTTGTTCGTCTTTGTATTCTGCACGAAGCGCCATCAAACCTGGCATTTCAGCTTCGGCTAATTCAATTTCTTTTCTTCCCCAAGCCGCTAGAGAAATGTCTTTTACTTTGAAAGCCACATAAGGCATAGTCGATGTACTCATTTATAGTATATTTGTAATTATAATTTTTTGCAAAATTACGTAATAACTTTATAAATTAAAAAGCATTGGGGAACATTTATGAATTGTTTAATTTCCTAATCTTTTGAATTTTAATGAAATAATTTTTATTTGAAGCCAATCCCGCTATCCGCTATATCTTTTTCCGTGCAAAAAAGCACGAAAAAAGGATGCCGCTGCTATCGGGGCTAAAAATCACCTTGCTAAAATGCCTTTATACAAAACCATAAACTTTAGTCCTACAACCCGAATCCTCGTTTGGGAAATAACCGAATCCTTCGAGGAATTGTTTGGTAATGTGGTTTTGAAAGAAAAAACACAGCTTCGGTTAAACAAAATGAAGTCCGAAATGCACCAACGCGCTTTCTTGAGTGTGCGAATGCTCTTGAAGGAAGCGGGTTACACGGATTACGATTTGCATTACGACGAATTTGGAAAGCCTTATTTTCTTGATGGCAAATATGTTTCTATTACCCATTCCCATCATTTTTCGGCCATTATTATAAGCGATGAAACTGTCGGGATTGACATCGAAATGCAAAGAGAAAAAATCATCCGAATCGCCGACAAATTCGTAAACGCAACAGAATTGAAACGTCTGAAAAGTTTCGATAACCAAGATTATATCCGGAAATTAACCGTAAAATGGGGCGCCAAAGAAGCTATTTTCAAAATCCGAAACGAAAAAGGAATCAGTTTCAAAGACCACATTCAAGTCAACATATTTGAAATAGAAGACCAAAAAACAACCGCAATTCTTGAAATCGATAAAATAAAAAAGCAATTTTTTATTTACTTTGAAGAGTTTGAAGAATTCACTTTGGTTTATGCCTTAGAAAAATAAAAAAATCAGTGCAAATCTGTAAAATCCGTTTCATCCGTGTGCCAAATTATGACAAACATTTACAACCATATTCTACAATCTAAAATCAGCAATCAAAAATTATTGGCCATTCTCCTCGATCCCGACAAAATCGACTTGAATAAGGCTGGTATTTTAATCGAAAAAATAAACCAATCGCCGGCAACCCATATTTTCATTGGCGGAAGCCTTGTCGAAAACAATATCATCGACGAATTAATCATAAAAATCAAACAAAATAGCGATTTGCCCATTGTGCTTTTTCCCGGAAATCCCTCCCAAATCTCGGACAAAGCCGATGCAATTTTGTTCCTGTCCTTAATCTCGGGAAGAAATCCGGATTTCCTCATTGAACACCAAGTGAAAGCCGTGCCAATCCTAAAACAAACCGACTTGGAAATTATTTCAACAGGCTATATTCTCATCGAAAGCGGAACCCAAACGGCCGTGGAAAAAGTCAGTAAAACAAAGCCATTAGACCGAAATAATCCCGAATTGGTATTGGCAACAGCCCAAGCCGGCGAAATGTTGGGCAACAAACTCATCTATCTCGAAGCCGGAAGTGGTGCAAAACAAGCCGTTCCGCTGGAAATGATTAAAAAAGTGGCTCAAAATATCGAAATCCCCTTGATTGTAGGAGGAGGAATTATAGATTTGCAGGGAATTCAAAAAGCCTACAATTCCGGCGCCGATTTGGTGGTTATTGGAACCGCATTTGAAAATGACGTTGACTTTTTCAATAAATAAATTATGATAGAATTCTTCCTTAACGCATACAAAAACGCATCGACAACCCAAATCGTACTGGAATTTATCGCTTTTGTATTCGGAATTTTGAGCGTTTGGTTTGCCAAAAAAGAAAACATTTGGGTATATCCCACAGGATTGATTGCCACAATAATCACTACCTATTTATTATATCTTGCAGGTTATTTGGGCGACATGATGATCAATGGGTATTTCTCGATAATGAGTGTTTACGGTTGGTACAAATGGACACTAAAGGAGAACGAAACTCATGTTGTGGCAATTTCGAGAACCAATACCAGAGAAAAAATAATAGGAATTGCATTGTTTTTTGTCACCATTTTGGTGGTTTTCGGGATTTATAATTTCTTTGATTATGAAATTAAAAAAGACAATTATATCGATATATTTGCTTCGGGAATTTTTTTCACTGGAATGTGGTACATGGCCCTCAAAAAAATCGAAAACTGGACACTTTGGATTTTGGGTGATATAATTGTTACGCCTTTGTACGCTTACCGAGGCTTGGGAATGTTGTCTTTGCAGTATTTAATTTTTACAATTTTGGCCATTTCGGCTTATTTAGAATGGAGAAAAATCTTAAACAAGAACAGTCAGAGATAATTAGGGTCGCCCTTTTTGGCCCGGAATCTACCGGGAAGACCACATTGGCAAAACAACTCGCCGAACATTTTGATACAGTTTGGGCTCCTGAATATGCACGCGATTATCTTCAAGAAAAATGGGACAAGATAGCTCAAATTTGCGATGTCAACGATATGTTGCCTATTGCTTATGGCCAAATAAAATTAGAAAACGAAAATCTTTCCTTAGCCAATAAATATCTTTTTTGCGACACGAATTTGATGGTGACCAAAGTGTTTTCGGAGGTGTATTACAATTTTTGCGATCCACTTTTAGACAAAGCCGCACGAAAACACAAATACGATTTAATTTTCTTGACAGACATTGACGTGCCTTGGGAAAAGGATGACTTGGGGGACAAGGTCGAAGGAAGAGAATCGGTTTTTGCCGTTTTCAAACAGACATTAATCAAAAACAATAAACCTTTTATTACCCTTTCGGGAGATAAAGAGTTTCGACTAAAAAAAGCAGTTTCCATTATTGATGATTTGGAAAAAGCGCTAAAAATGGGTTTTTCTTCACTCGATTTTGTCCAGATTTACCAGCATGAAATTCCATTGGAAAATATCCAAAAGCAATTGAGTATTTTCAAAAAAGGAATTTCCAAAACGGTTTTGGTAGAACCGGCAAAGGTTTCCAATGGAATTTTGAAACTTTCCAAAAATGATTTTCAACAAAAAGCCGATTTTTTTGACGCCAATAAATCAACGTTAAAACTAAATAAATTTGTTCCCGCTTCCGGTGCTGCCAGCCGAATGTTCAAGTTCCTGAGCGAGTTTCTAAATGATTTTGACATTGAAAAAGAAAGCATCAACGCCTACATCAATCGGAAAAAAGACAGCGAATTGTCCATCTTTATAGTCGGGATGAATAAATTTCCATTTTTTGAAGCAGTTTATCAAAAATTGAAAGAAGTGTTCCCGGATTTTGACAATCTGGAAAGAGATTATAAAAATTATTATTTCATAAAACTCCTCTTGTCGCCTGATTACTTTGATTTTGCCAACAAGCCAAAAGGGGTTATTCCGTTTCATAAATATAAAACCCACATTGCAACGGCGGTGGAAGAGCATTTGCACGAATGTGCTTATTACGCAAGTTCAAACGGTGTTTCTAATTTGCATTTTACCGTCTCGGAAGCACACCAAAGTCAATTTGAAGAGATTATAAAAGCCGTAAAAAGCAAGGTGGAAAAAGAATCCGGAACGATTATTAATACCAGTTATTCTTTTCAAAATAAAAGCACCGACACGATTGCGGTGGACTTAAAAAACAAACCGTTCAGGGACAAAAACGATAAATTGCTTTTCAGGCCGGGCGGTCACGGTGCGTTGATCGAAAACCTAAATAATTTGGATGCCGATATTATTTTTATCAAAAACATCGACAATGTTATCCAAAACCACATCGAAAGCATTGCTTTATACAAAAAAGCTTTGGCGGGAGTTTTGCTGGAATTGCAACAAAAAGTTTTCAGTTATTTGAATGAAATTGACAATGACAACCTCGAGGATTTGGATGAAATCATGTCTTTTGTCAAAAACGAATTGAATATTGGAGTAAATGACGGCTTTTCAAAATATACTTCCGAAAACAAAATCAGTTACCTAAAGGAGCTTCTTGATAGACCTATTCGGGTTTGCGGAATGGTGAAAAACGAAGGAGAACCCGGTGGTGGACCATTTTGGATTCAAGATTCGAAAGGTGTTGTTTCTCTGCAAATTGTCGAGTCTTCGCAGGTAGATTTGACTAATGCCAATCAAGCTGAAATTCTTGCCAGTGCAACTCATTTCAATCCTGTGGATTTGGTTTGTGGAATAAAAAATTATAAAAACGAAAAATTCGACTTGACTCAATTTGTCGATCACAATAGTGGTTTTATTGTCGAGAAAACTCAAAACGGAAAGCCGCTAAAAGGCTATGAATTGCCAGGTTTGTGGAATGGCGCGATGGCAAAATGGATAGCCGTTTTTGTCGAAGTACCATTGATAACCTTCAATCCCGTTAAAACAGTGAATGATTTGTTGAAAGATCCACACCAACCCGTATAGTTTTGGAAACCGAAAAAATAATATCCGAATTACAGTATAAAGCCGTCCGCAGCAGTGGAGCAGGTGGTCAAAACGTGAACAAAGTTTCCTCGAAAGTGGTACTGTCTTTCGATTTGAAAAATTCGCAAGCCTTGTCAGAAGAAGAAAAAGCCTTGTTGGAAAATAATTTGGCCTCGAGATTGACATCGGAACAAATCCTGATTTTGAATTGTGACGAAGATCGAAGTCAACTCAAGAACAAGGCCATTGTAACCAAGCGGTTTTTGGACATTATCACCGCTGGACTTCATGTTCCCAAAATCAGGAAAGCCACAAAAATCCCGAAATCAGTCATTCGAAAAAGAATCAAGGACAAAAAGAATACATCCGATTTAAAGAAGAATAGAAGGAAGCCGGGTTTTGAGTATTAAGATAAAAGTATCAAGTATCACGATTTTTTATTTAATTTTTTCTTAATACTTGATACTTTTGTCTTAATTCTTTTTTTATCTTTGCAGCCGTCTCAAAGGGGTGCTCCAAATAACGAGCTGAGATTATACCCATCGAACCTGAACAGGTAATGCTGTTAAGGGAAATAGATTCCAAGATGATGTGCACGTCATTCTGAAAAATCTGAACAATCATTTTTTAATTTAACAAAAAGAATAATTCCCCCTTTTATTCGTAAATCATTTACGGATGAACACTATTTTTTCTTGCCTCAAAGGCACAAAGGCGCAAAATCCTAATTTTTTTCGTCTTTTTTCTATTCTCTTTTTTCTATTCTCTTTAGTCTCTTTTTCACAAGAAAAACAAAAAGACACCACCAAAGTCAACCAACTCGACGAAGTTCTGGTTTCGGCCATTCGGGTTACCACAAAAACGCCCGTGACATTTTCCAATGTCAGCAAGGAAGAATTGGCACAACGCAATTTAGGCCAAGACATTCCCGTATTATTGAATTATTTGCCTTCGGTAGTCACCACGACCGATGCCGGAAATGGAGTGGGTTACACCGGAATTCGCGTCCGCGGAAGCGATGCAACTCGTGTAAACGTGACCATCAACGGTATTCCATACAACGATTCTGAAAGTCATGGAACCTATTGGGTAAATATGCCTGATTTTGCGTCTTCTCTGGAGAGCGTCCAATTGCAACGTGGTGTTGGGACTTCTACCAATGGTGCAGGAGCTTTTGGTGCCAGTTTGAATATGCTGACTGATACGTATTCAAAAAAAGGAACAGGCGAAATTTCCAGTTCTTTTGGAAGTTTCAAAACCAACAAAAACACGGTAAAATTCAGTACCGGTCTGATGAACGACCATTTTGAAATTGCGGGACGTTTGTCCACTTTAAAATCGGATGGTTATGTGGATAGAGCCAGTTCTAATTTGAAATCCTATTTCTTGCAAGGAACTTATGTGGGCAAAGCCACTTTAGTCAAGGCCTTGGCTTTTGGTGGAACAGAAAAAACATACCAATCTTGGAACGGAATTGATGCTGTAACAATGGCAGACAAAGGCAGAACCTTCAACTCGGCTGGAATGTTTACTGACGAGTTTGGAAAAACCCGTTTCTATGATAACGAAACCGACAATTACCAACAAGACCATTATCAATTGCATTGGAACGAGAAAGTTTCTGAAAATTGGAGCACGAATTTGGCTTTTCATTATACCAAAGGAAAAGGCTATTACGAAAATTACAAAGAAGATGCGGACTTCGCGGATTACGGATTGCTTCCTGTTGGAACTGAAACTGCCACGGATTTGATTCGCCAAAAATGGTTGGACAATGATTTTTACGGAACCACGTTTTCTGCCAATTACAAAAGTGAAAAACTGGACGTAATTCTTGGCGGAGGCTGGAACAAATACGAAGGTGACCATTTCGGAAAAGTAATCTGGGCAAGATATGCTTCCCAAAGCGAATTGGGCGACCTTTATTATGAGGATGCCGCAACAAAAGCGGATGGAAATATTTTTGCCAAAGCCAATTATCAAATCACGGAAAAAATCAGTTTGTTTGGCGATTTGCAACTTCGAAATGTGCATTACAAAGCCGATAGTTGGGAAACAGGAGTCGTTAACGATAACTTCAATTTCTTTAATCCCAAGGCAGGTTTGAATTACGATATTGATGCCAAAAATAAGTTGTATTTTTCGTATGCCAGAGCCAATCGTGAACCCAATAGAACTGATTATGAAAACGGAAGTCCAAAACCGGAAAAATTAAACGATTTTGAATTGGGATGGCGTTTCAAAACGACTAAAAGCCAACTAAATGTCAATGGATATTACATGCGTTACAAAGACCAATTGGTTTTGACGGGCGGTGTTGACGATGTGGGAAGTCCAATTCGTAAAAATAGCGGAGACAGTTACAGGTTGGGAATTGAAGTTGATGCCACTTTGAAACTTTCAGACAAATGGACGATTGCACCCAATTTCACGATAAGCAGCAATAAGAATGTCGATTTTATTTCAGATGCAAGCGGAAGTTTAACCAATTTAGGGAATACCAATATTGCGTATTCTCCTAATTTCATTGCAGGAAATATGTTGACTTTTTCTCCGATGGCAGCCTTTAGACTTAGTTTGTTGTCCAAGTTTGTAAGTGAGCAATACATGAATAACATTGACGATGCCAGTGGTAAATTGAAGGATTATTTTGTCAATGACTTCAATGCTTCTTATGAGTTTTCGACTAAATCAATTTTTAAATCTATTGTTGTTAATGCTTTGGCAAACAATATATTTAATGTTGATTATGTTTCCAATGGAGCCGATTATGGCGGAGGATATGTTTATTATTATCCACAAGCAGGAACCAACTTCTTGGTTGGATTGACGCTTAAGTTTTAGAATTTTTTTGTTATACTTTGTTGAATCCTGATGGTTATGCTGTCAGGATTTTTTTTTAATTATAAACCCTCAAATTAGTTCCGTTCACCTCCACTCGATATTGCTTTAATGGATATTGTTTGCCGGCACTTTGTCCCGAAAACAAACTGTATGCCGCATTGTCGCAAGAGCAAACCACGGTTGTTTTGTCAATTTTTAACGGGTCATTAGCGTCGAGTTTTTTGAAAGTCATCGTGGAGCAACTACTTAGAGCTTGATTGGGACAAGCGGCATCAAAGGCAACGTAACCACTGCCGGTATTAAAAACAAAAAAACCACGACCAGCACCATAAGTTGGATAATATATTGCGTTAGCCACATACGAAAGATCAGAATAAGCAGGCAAATTCATGTTGATGTCCACGGTAAAAGTATAATTGGGCAAGTAAGGATTCTTGTTGTTGACCTTGTCCGTGCTACAGCCAAAAAGCATTGGAAAAACAAGCAATAAAAAGAAATATTTTTTCATTATTCGAAATATATTAAAAGAATTGGTGAAACAAATTTAATTTATTTATATTTGGGATATATATGATTAACATAAAATTGTAAATTAAAAATTAAAAATAATATCTTTGTGGAAAGAAATCCCGTCCTGATGGGATTTTTTCTATTTTATATAAATGATGAAATTATGAGCACAGTATCTTATTACACCGCAGAAGGATTAAAAAAATTAAGAGAAGAATTAGACTATTTAAAGAGCGTGATGCGTCCAAAAGCATCTGCAGATATAGCTGAAGCAAGAGATAAAGGAGATTTATCCGAGAATGCCGAATACGATGCCGCCAAGGAAGCACAAGGAATGTTGGAAATGAGAATTGCCAAACTGGAAGAAGTACATTCCAACGCCAGATTGATTGACGAAACACAATTGGACATATCCAAAGTCTTGGTGTTGTCGAACGTGAAAATCAAGAACCAAGCCAATGGGATGGAAATGAAATACACCCTTGTTGCCGAAAGTGAAGCCGATCTTAAAACAGGAAAAATCTCCGTGACTTCACCAATTGGTAGAGGTTTGCTGGGGAAATCCGTTGGAGAAGTAGCCGAAATCATGGTGCCAAACGGCGTTTTGAAATTTGAAATCTTGGAAGTTTCAAGAGATTAAAAAGGGTAATAGGTTAATTATTTATTCGATTAACCGATTAACCAAATAAACAATTAACCTTTTCAACAATGTCAAGTATTTTTACCAAAATCATCAACGGAGAAATTCCCTGCTACAAAATAGCCGAGGACGAAAATTTCTTTGCCTTTTTGGATATCAATCCAAATGCAAAAGGACATACTTTGTGTGTGCCGAAAAAGGAAATCGACAAATTGTTTGATATCGAAGACGATTTGTATCTTGGATTGATGCAGTTTTCCAAAAAAATTGCCGTTGCATTGGAAAAAACAATTCCATGCAATAGAATTGGAATGGCGGTGATTGGACTTGAAGTTCCCCACGCCCATATTCACCTGATTCCCTTGAACGAAATGGGAGAAATGACATTCAAGCACAAAGTAAGTTTGACCAAGGAAGAATTTGAAGCCTTGGCCAAAAAAATTCAAGCCAATTTATAATGGTTTATGAATAAATTGGTATAGTTTTCGTTTAGAAAGGGAATGGGTGAAAATCCATTCCCTTTTAATTTATGATTTATCCTGTAATATGAAAAACATTTATTTACTAATTTCTTTCTTTTTCTCGCTGTTAAGTTTTGGTCAAGCCAATGTCGGATACACTTTAGTCGATGCTAAAATGACTGCTATTCCAGTCAATCCCACTAATTCTACCGAGACAATTGCCAAATATATCAATGCCAATTTCAAAACAGAAAACGATAAAATTCGCGCTGTTTTTTATTGGACGGCATCAAACATTAGCTATGATGTTGCTAATATGTTTGCAGTCAATATTACAGAAACTCCCCAAGACAGAATCACAAAAACATTTAAAACCAGAAAAGGAATTTGTGGTGACTATGCCATAATTTTTAATGAAATAGCCAATTTAGTGGGAATAAAAGCGGTTGTTGTTGAAGGTTACACGAAGCAAGACGGAAAAGTAGCCACCTTGGCACATGCTTGGTGCGCCGCAAAAATAGAAAATAAATGGTATTTGTTTGACCCAACATGGGGTTCAGGCTACGTGAATAATAATAAATATACTCGAAAAATCAACAATGGTTACTTTAAAGTAGCACCTTCAAAAATGATAAATTCGCACATGCCATTCGATTATTTATGGCAGTTTGTCAATAATCCAATTACCAACCAAGAATTTATTGATGGTAAAATCCAAATCAACAAAACAAAAAAGAACTTCGATTTTGAAAGCGAAATAAAGAAATATGAAGCACTGCCTAAAATCGACCAGCTTTTTGAATCAGCTCAAAGAATCGAAAAAAACGGAATAAAAAACCAATTGATTGCACAAGCTTATACGTATTCAAAAACGTCATGGAACACGCAAAGAGAAAACGAAAATGGAGCCAAATACAATGCGATTGTAAACCTATATAACGAAGCCATTAGTGAGTTGAATGATTTTATATATTATCGAAATAATAAATTCAAACCCATTTTACCGGATGATGAAATCAAGTCGAAAATTCAAAATCCAATTCAAAAGTTAGAAAAATGCCAAGAATCTCTTTTTAGAATAGGTTCTATGGGCAGCGAAAATGCAAACAGCGTCAGCTCTTTAAAAAAATCAATTGCCGATGCAATAGTTCAATCTGAAACGCATCTTGAATTTGTGAATAATTATTTAAGCAAGAGTAAATTAGTTCGCAAAACGATGTTTTCGAAAGTGTCTTGGTTTGGAGTTCCCTTAAATTAATTTACTTTTTTTAAAACTCACTTGCATCGTCGTTCCTTTTCCAATCTCGGAATTCAGTACTTTTATGGTTCCTTTGTGGTATTCTTCGACAATTCTTTTGGTCAGCGAAAGACCCAAACCCCAACCACGTTTTTTGGTGGTAAATCCGGGTTCAAACACGCTTTTGAATTGTTTTTTGGGAATCCCGTTACCTGTATCCGAAACGTTTATTTTTACCAAATTACCATCTTGGATTACTTCCAAAGCTAATTTCCCCCTTCCTTTCATGGCGTCGATGGCGTTTTTTACTAAATTTTCTATCGTCCAACTGTGCAAAGTGGGATTCATCAAAACCATGATGGGTTCTTTAGGAGCATTAAAAGAAAACTCCACTTGTTTGGAGAATCGGGATTGCAAATAATCGTATGATTTTTGGGTTTCCTCGATAATGTCTTTGTTTTCCAATTTGGGTTCCGAACCAATTTTCGAAAAACGTTCCGTGATGGTTTGCAGTCGGTCGATGTCTTTCTCGATTTCGGCAATCGTGGATTCTTCCACGTCATCGGCTTTCAGGATTTCGACCCAGCCAATCAAGGACGAAAGCGGAGTGCCTATTTGGTGTGCCGTTTCCTTGGCCATTCCTGCCCAAAGTTTGTTTTGGGTTGCCATTTTGGTGCTTCGGTAGAAATTATAAACCAATCCTGCAAATAGCACAATGATGAGCAGCAAAGCAACGGGATAATACTTTAGTTTGTTCAGCAAAGCCGAATCTCCATAATACAAATATTGAAATTTTCCCGGCACATATTCAATGACGATGGGGTCGTTTTCGCTTTTTAAACCAGACAAAAAGTCTTTGGCTTTTTTCTTGTTCTTTACAATTTCCTCGTCAATGTTGACCGTGTTGATGATGCTGTCGTTCTCGGTCAGGATTATCGGAATGGTGGTGTTGTTCTTGAAAATTTCAAGTGGAAGTTCCAAATCGGTTGTTTCACCGGCGTTGATGAGGGTTTTTTGAGCATTGGCCCAAAGGTTCATTTTCAACCTTTCCTCGTGTTTGAAAATTTGGAAAAAAGTGTAGGTATTCCAAAGTATCAACGAAATAATTAAAAAAGAGGCAAAAATGATGACCCAACGGGTGGTGTTTCTACTTTTGGAAAACTGCATAAATTGATTTTTGTGGCATAAATATAACGAAATTATCTGGTTCTTATTTTTACACTTTGGTTAAGCTCCAAATATTTATGATTTTGATGGAATAAAAAGGCCTTTCCGTATAATGATTTTTTAAAATTAGACCCTGTTAATTGTTTGTCTGATAATGAAGAAAATGATATATTTGTAAACCAAAATTTATTGAAAAGGAAGTTTTTTCGCCTAATGAGTTTGCTCAATATCAATAAAATAGAACCGAATAACAACAATATAAATAAATAAAATTAAGATGGAAGTTACAGGAAAAATCAAAATGATCGATCAAACCAAAGAGGTTGGATCTGCAGGTTTCAAAAAAAGAGATGTTGTTGTTACAACAGACGAACAATATCCACAACATATTTTGGTTCAGTTTGTTCAAGACAAATGTGATTTGTTGAATAATTACCAAGTGGGTGATGCCGTGAAAATCGACATTAATCTAAGAGGTCGCGAATGGACAAACCCGCAGGGAGAAACCGTTTATTTTAACACGATCCAAGGATGGAGAATTGCAAAAGCGCAAGCAGAAGCACCAGTACAAGCGCCACCAATGCCAGCTGCAGCTGCATTTCCGCCGGCAACAAGCCTAAACGAAGAAGAACCGGACGATTTGCCGTTCTAAAAAATAGTTGTAAAATCCTTGAAATTTTTCAAGGATTTTTTTTGGACTTTCGTGAAATTAATTCAGTTGAATTAGTGCTCCCATCCCAATTTGGCTTCCAATTTGTGGATAAACAAAAGCCGTTGTTTTTTTCTTCTTTCCAAAACTTACCGACTGAAACGGATTCCAATACGAAACAATCAATCCCGATGCCAATCCGATTCCAGCTCCGGCAAGAACATCGGAAGTGTAATGCCTGTTGTTGGCAATTCTTAGGATTCCCGTTGCCGTGGCAAACAAAAAACCGCTGCCGGCATACCATAAATTCGAATCTTTGTACTCGTAATATAAAAGAGCGGCATTCGTAAAAGCGATGGCCGTATGGCCGGAAGGAAAACTCAAATTGTCCGAATGATCGGGTCTTTCTTTTTTAACGCTGCGTTTCAAAATTTCGGTTGCCGATACTGCCATGGTATTGGCAATCGCAATATTGATGGTTTGCTGTTTGAAATCGTTTTTCGGTTTGAATCCAAAAGATTTTCCCAAATAAATTTGCGCCACGGGAACAAAAGGTAGGAAATTGTCTGCAGTTGTCTGGAAATCTTCTCCAAAAAAACGGTTGGCGTTTGATTGCAAATCATCATTAAGAGCGGTGTTCAAAAGCAATGTTCCGGCTGTTATCAGCGCAGCTGGAGCGATAAATTGTTTACACGAGATTTTGTCCTCTTTTTTTATTGCAGGAATGGTGTCTTTCGTTTGTGCATTTACCATAAAAACCAATAATAAAAAGAAGAGAGAAATGAGTTTGGTTTTCATGGAATTTATAAAAGTTTTGGGATTGAATTTTAAAGTGTAAATTAGCTTTGCCAAATTTATACTTTTGTTCCTAACCATGTATTTTTTATCCAAAGAATTATTTTTTCCTCCCGTTTCCAATGCCGATTCCGATGGGATTCTGGCCATTGGCGGTGATTTGTCTCCAGAGCGATTGCTATTGGCTTACAAAAGCGGAATATTTCCTTGGTTTGAACAAGGCGAACCCATATTTTGGTGGTCACCAAATCCAAGAATGGTTTTGTTTTTGGATGAATTGGTGGTTTCAAAAAGTATGCGAAATATCTTGAATCGAAATGTTTTCAAGGTCACTTTCAACCAGAACTTCAGGGAAGTCATTTCGAATTGTCAAAAAATAAAACGCGATGGTCAAAACGGAACTTGGATAACAAACGACATGATTGAAGCCTATTGCAAATTGAATGAATTAGCAATTGCAAAATCGGTGGAAGTTTGGCAAAACGATGAATTGGTTGGCGGTCTGTATGGTGTCGATTTGGGACATGTTTTCTGCGGAGAAAGTATGTTTTCCAAGGTTTCGAATGCTTCAAAAGTGGCTTTTATAGCTTTGGTCAACCAATTAAAAAAGGAAAATTACAAAGTTTTGGATTGCCAAGTTTATAATGAACATCTCGAAAGTTTAGGCTGTCGCGAAATTGATAGAACTGATTTTATGGAAATTCTAAAAAGTATATGATTATGAATTACGTTGTAAAGGAATTATATATCTACCCAATCAAAAGCTTGGCAGGAATTCCTGTTCAATGTGCCAAAGCAGAAGAAATGGGTTTCGAAAACGACCGAAGATGGATGCTGATTGACGAAGAAAATCAATTTATAACCCAACGAGAATATTCTAAATTGAGTCAGTTTTATCCAAAAATCAAAGAAGATAAAATCGAGATTTCCTTTCAAGATTCGATTCACGATTTTTTTATTGGCGAAAGCTTAAATGAACCTATTTTCTCAAAGGTTTGGGATGATGAAAGCAAAGTGGTTGAAGTCAACAAAGCGACATCAAAATGGTTTAGTAAAAGACTTGGCTTTAGTTGTAAATTAGTTAAAATTCTCAACAAAGGCGATAGAAAACACAATAGTTCTCGACTCAACCAAACCCTGAATGTTAGTTTGGCCGATGGTTATCCTTATTTGTTGATTGGTTCCGAAAGTTTGGATTCATTAAACGAAAAATTGGAAGAAAAAATAACGATTCAAAGATTCAGGCCGAATATTGTCATTAGTACCAAAATTCCACACGAGGAGGATTTATTTACTACTTTCCAAATAGGAAACGTGAAATTCCAAAACGCCAAACCCTGTGGCAGATGCGTGATGGTCAACAACAATCCAATGACTGGTATTATGTTGAAAGAACCATTAAAAACATTGAGCACCTATCGAACTTCAAACAACAACGTTCTTTTTGGTGCCAACATATTCTGTTTGAATGAAGGAACAATTGCTGTTGGCGATAGTTTGAGCTTCTAAAATTTAAGTTTGTTGAAACTCCAATCCAAGGTATTGAAAAGTATCAATTCGTTTTCTAATATTGGCAAATCCATTATCAATTTCAAGGTTTCGTGTGCCATCATCGTGCCAATAATTCCCGGAAGCGTTCCCATCACTCCATTTAAATTGCAATTCGGAACATCTTTCGGATTGGGTGGTTCTGGAAATAAATCACGAAGATTTTTGCTTCCCTTATGATTGAAAACGGCCAGTTGTCCTTCATACTTCAAAATGCTTCCGTAAACCAATGATTTGCCTAAAGCCACACAAGTATCATTCACTAAATAACGGGTAGCAAAATTATCGCATCCATCCACGACCACGTCAAAATCTTGGATGATTTGTACTGCATTTTCAATAGTCAGTTTTTCTTCAAAAGCGATTACACTAGTCAAAGGATTCAAGCCTTCTAAAACCGATTTTGCTGTGGTGGCTTTGGGTTTTCCAACTTGATTTTCGGTATATAAAATTTGACGATGTAAGTTGTGCAATTCGATTTTGTCAAAATCAGCAATTCCAATAGTTCCAACTCCTGCCGTGGCAATGTATTGCAAAATAGGACAGCCCAAACCGCCTGCGCCAATAACCAAAACCTTGGCTTTTTTGAGTTTTTCTTGCCCTGAATCACCTATTTCAGGCAACATCATTTGTCGGTTGTATCGTAAAAATTCTTGTATCTTGCTCATTACATCTGCAATCTAAAATCGTTAATCTAAAATCTAAAATCAAAATTTCTATCCCAATCTTTCCAAACGGGTTCGTATCCGCAACTCGAAATAAGTGTCGCAATTTCCGAAGCGGAACGTTCATCACTGATTTCAAATTGTTCCAAAGATTGTGGATCCACCACATAACCACCAGGATTGGTTTTGGATCCGGCACTCATACTGGTAATTCCCAACTGAATTATATTGTCACGGAATTTTTCGTTTTCACGGGTGGACAATGAAATCTCCAAATCTTCATTCCACAAACGATAGGCGCAAATGAGTTGTGCCAAGTCTTTATCGTCCATAATAAAGTTGGGTTTAATGACTCCTTCGGCGGGACGCAATCGAGGGAAAGAAACCGTGTATTTGGTTTGCCAATAGGTTTTTTGCAGGTAATCCAAATGAAGGGCGTTGAAAAAACTGTCGGTTCGCCAATCTTCCAATCCCAATAAAACTCCCAGACCTATTTTATGAATTCCTGCGGTTCCAACCCGATCTGGAGTTTCCAACCGAAAGTCGAAATTGGATTTTTTACCTTTGGTATGGTATTGTTTGTACACATCTCGGTGATAGGTTTCCTGATACACCAAAACCGAATAAACTCCGGCAGCGTGCAATTGTTTGTATTCTTCGGTTGACAAAGGTTGCACTTCCACGGAAATTGTCGAAAAATCGTTTTTTATTTGAGCCACCGATTTCAAGAAATAATCAATGTTTACGCTGTAATTGGCCTCGCCAGTTACCAATAAAACGTGGTCAAATCCTGCTTTTTTCAAGGCTTCAACTTCCAATGTGATTTCACTTTCGGTAAGAGTTTTTCTCTTGATTTTGTTGTCTAGACTAAAACCGCAATAGGTGCAAATGTTTTGGCATTCGTTGCTCAAATATAAAGGTGCATACATTTGGATGGTTTTGCCAAAGCGTTTTTTGGTCAATTCGTGGCTGATTTGCGCCATTTGTTCCAAATAAGCTTGGGCAGCAGGCGAAATCAAAGCCAGAAAATCATCCAGATTACGTTTGTTTTTTGACAAAGCAGTTTCGACTTCCTGTGCAGAAGTTTGGTAAATCTTGGTTTGAATTATGTCCCAGTCGTATTGTTTAAAAACCGATTTAAATGTGTTCATGTCATTTTGTTTAGAAGGCTTAAATACAAAGTCCACAAAGTCTTGGTGAACTTTGTGCCTTCTTCGTGTCTTTGTGGTTAAGGAAATTACTCATATAAAAATGCCGTCAAAGGACTAGAAGCCACTGCTTGTTTATATTGTTGTCCTAGTTTGGCTTCATAGGCTTTTCGTCCTGCAATCACGGCTTCCTTAAAAGCTTCGGCCATCAGTTTTGGATTTCCGGCAACGGCAATCGCCGTGTTGACTAAAACCGCATCCGCACCCAATTCCATCGCTTTTGCGGCATCGGATGGCGAGCCAATTCCGGCATCGATAACTACAGGAACTTTAGATTGTTCGATGATAATTTCCAAAAAATCGATGGTTTTCAATCCTTTGTTGCTGCCAATTGGAGACCCCAAAGGCATCACGGCCGATGTTCCTGCGTCTTCCAAGCGTTTGCATAAAACAGGGTCGGCGTGAATGTAAGGCAAAACGATAAATCCTAATTTAGCCAGTTCTTCTGTCGCTCTTAAAGTTTCTATTGCATCGGGCATCAAGTATTTTGGATCAGGATGAATTTCCAGTTTCAGCCAATTGGTTTCTAATGCTTCCCTAGCTAATTGCGCAGCAAAAACAGCTTCTTTGGCATTTCTTGCGCCCGAAGTATTGGGCAATAAATTAATTCGCGGATGTTTGAGGTGCGCTAAAATAGCATCGGTTTCGGTTTCTAAATCGACGCGTTTTAGTGCTACCGTAACCAATTCGCTTCCTGAGGCTAAAACAGCTTCTTCCATTTGTTGATTGGAACCGAATTTTCCTGTTCCCAAAAACAAGCGTGATTCGAAGGTTTTGTCTCCTATTTTAAATAAAGAAGTTGCCATATAATTTTTCGTTAAGTTCAGTAATGAGTTTATTTTTTTGGTCACTTTTGGTAATGATTCCCGAAACTGCGATCCCGTGAACACCGGTTGTCATTAAATCATCGACATTTTCTAATGTAATACCACCAATGGCGTAAATGGGAATTTGAATTTGTTGCTCTTTCAGTTTGCTAATTATGGATTGGTAACCTTCAAGTCCGAGAATTGGACTTAAATTATTTTTGGTTTTTGTATATTGAAAAGGGCCTAAGCCAATGTAATCACAACCATAATTTACTTGGCGGATTATGTCTTCCAACGTATTTGCAGTTGCTCCAATGATTTTGGTTTTACCCAAAATTTCTCTTGCTTCTGCAACACCCATATCTGAAAGTCCAAGGTGAACACCGTCAGCATCAAAATTTTTGGCTAAATCTACATTGTCGTTGACGATGAAATTGGCAAGGTATTCTTCGCATAAAAACTTTATGGCTTCCGCCAAAGCGAATGTTTTTTTCGGTTTTTGGTACTTGAATCGCATTTGAATCCAGTCGCAGCCATTGTCCAAGGCTTGATGGATGTTGTACAATTGTTCTTCGATGCTCTCGCCTTGAGATATATATTGTAATTTGTTATACATAATGGTATCCTAGTTTAGTAAGGTTTGATTGTAAGTAGGTTTCTATATAATTTTTGGCATTGATACAAGCTGTAATTAAATCTTGATCTAATGCTAAATTGGCTGTAATGGCTGATGATAATATGCAACCCGAGCCATGTTTGCCTATAATTTCAATGTTGGTGTTTGGAGCTAGACTAAAAAATCTGGTTTTAAGGTATAAACGATCAACGCCTATTTCTTCTGGATTATGGCCGCCTTTTAATAAAACCGGGCAATATTTCGAAAGCTTTACAGCAATTGAATTTGTGTCAATTTCATTCGAACTGAGTTTCAAAATTTCGTTGTAATTGGGTGTAATCAAATCCAATTCTTTTAATATTTCAATCAAAAAATTCTGGTTTTCGATGCTTAAAAAATTGAATTCCGTTGTTGATTTCAAAACGGTGTCCCAGACGATTTTGGTTTCTGGGGAAAGCTTTTTTATAGAAAAAATAATTTCTTTTAAATAATCCAATGATGGAACAATTCCGATTTTGACTGCCTTGATGTCGTAGTTTTCGAATAATTTTTCCAATGATTTCAAGACGAAAACCATTTCCGTCCATTGCATTTCAAAAAACTCCATTTCGGTTTGAATGGTATTGCCGGTATTGATGGCAAAACCATACACCTGATGTTGCTCGAATGTTTTTACATCTGCCAAAACTCCTGCTCCAGCCGAAGGATCGAAGCCTGCTATACTTAATACGAAAGGACGATTTGCTGACATAGTTTAAAATTTTCTATTGGATTGTTGCTGTTCCAAATGGTGCCTAAAAGTGCCACATCGTCAAATCCCGCTTCAATTGTTTCACTAATGTTTTCTGAATAGATGCCTCCTAGAGCAACCAATTGAGTCGAGAAATTTGTCCTGTTTTTGATGGATTCAAATAAACTCGTGTCAGATTCATAATTCGTTTTTGAAATACTCGAAAAAACAGGACTCAAAAAACCATATTCAAAAAAGATTCTCAAGTCATTAAAAGATTCAATGTCATGTGTTGAAGTTGATAAACGAATACCTTGCTCATTATATAAATACAGCGTTTCGGAAGAAATTTCTTTTCTGATATTTTGAGTTAAATGAATCCGGTTGATTCCAAATGCTGGGGCCAATTGATGATGACTGTGCAAAACCAATTGTTGCCTGAATTCTAATTTTATTTCCAACAAGAATGCTTTCATTTCGGCTACAGAAAAATCAGGTTTTCGAATATGAAGCAACTCCAATCCATTCTTAAAAAGAGAATGAATGGTGCTGATTTCATTGGTTGTCGGAATTGGGTTTGTGATGACTATCATAGTTAAGTTAGAGATAAGAAGTTAGAGTTTAGAAGTAAAGTTTTGACTTCCCACCTCTAACTTCTAACTTCCCGCTTTTTTAGATATAAATTTCTTTCCCTTGTTCGATAAATTCTTCTGATTTGGCAGCCATTCCATTTTCGGCTTCGGCCACGTCGCGGATTTCCTGTGAGATTTTCATCGAACAGAATTTTGGTCCACACATCGAGCAGAAATGAGCCACTTTGGCACCGTCTGCCGGCAAGGTTTCGTCGTGGAATTCACGTGCCGTGTCTGGATCCAATGACAAGTTGAATTGATCTTCCCAACGGAATTCGAAACGCGCTTTGCTCAAGGCATTGTCACGATATTGTGCTCCCGGATGTCCTTTGGCCAAGTCAGCTGCGTGTGCTGCAATTTTATAAGTGATGACACCGTCTTTTACGTCTTTTTTATTTGGTAAACCAAGGTGTTCTTTTGGAGTGACATAACACAACATCGCACAACCGTACCAACCAATCATCGCAGCGCCAATGGCCGAAGTAATGTGGTCGTAACCCGGTGCAATGTCTGTGGTTAATGGGCCTAAAGTATAAAAAGGAGCTTCATCACAATGTTCCAATTGCTTGTCCATATTTTCCTTGATCATGTGCATTGGCACGTGACCTGGCCCTTCAATAAATACCTGAACATCGTGTTTCCAGGCGATTTTTGTCAGTTCTCCCAAAGTTTCTAATTCGGCGAATTGTGCTGCGTCATTGGCATCGGCAATAGAACCTGGACGTAATCCGTCGCCCAATGAAAAGGCAACGTCGTATTGTTTCATAATTTCGCAAATCTCTTCGAAATGGGTGTAAAGAAAGTTTTCCTTGTGGTGAAACAAACACCATTTTGCCATAATCGAACCGCCACGGGAAACAATTCCAGTAACACGGTTGGCGGTTAAATGAATGTAACGTAGCAAAACGCCGGCGTGAATGGTGAAATAAGAAACCCCTTGTTCCGCCTGTTCAATCAAGGTGTCGCGGAATACTTCCCAGGTCAAATCTTCGGCAATTCCATTTACTTTTTCCAAGGCTTGGTAAATAGGCACGGTTCCAATTGGCACTGGAGAATTACGGATAATCCATTCCCTGGTTTCGTGAATGTTTTTTCCGGTGGACAAATCCATAATAGTGTCAGCTCCCCAACGACAGGCCCAAACGGCTTTTTCTACTTCTTCTTCAATACTTGAAGTTACGGCGCTGTTTCCAATATTGGCGTTGATTTTTACTAAAAAGTTACGTCCCACAATCATCGGTTCGCTTTCTGGGTGGTTGATGTTGTTGGGGATAATCGCACGACCTCTGGCTACTTCACTACGAACAAATTCTGGAGTAATTTTAGATTTTGGCGTATTGGCTCCAAAACTATGACCTGCGTGTTGGCATTGCATTGCTTCGGATTGTGCGTTTATTTGCTCGATGCGTTGGTTTTCGCGAATGGCAATGTATTCCATTTCGGGAGTGATGATGCCTTGTTTGGCGTAGTATAATTGAGAAACGTTGGCTCCTTTTTTGGCACGCATTGGTTTGTGTAAATATTCAAAACGCAAGTCGTTTAGTTTCTCGTCATTCAAACGGGATTTTCCGTATTCAGACGAGATTTCGGTTAATTCTTCTACATCATTTCGGTCCAGAATCCATTGTTCGCGAATGCGTGGTAATCCTTTTCGAATATCAATCTCGATATTTGGATCCGTGAAAGGGCCAGAAGTATCATAAACTGTTACGGGTGGATTTTTTTCGATTCGGCCATTCGTCATTTTAGTGTCTGCGAGTGAAATTTCACGCATTGCTACTTTTATAGGATGGATTTCTCCTTCGATATAGATTTTTTTGGAATTTGGAAACGGGGTTCTCGAGATTTTTTCTTCGTTGTTCATTGGTTTGTGATTAGATTGGATACGGATGACACGGATTCGCTAAAGCGAAGTCAGGGATTAATACGGATTTTTATTTTGAGTTGTTTTTGAAAGTTGTCTGGTTTTCTGACTGAAAACTGAATACTGCGACTGGGTACTAAATTATCCGCCTTGAGTGGCTGAAATAATTAAAATGTCGTCGGTTTCTTTGATGAGATGGGTATTCCAGTCGGATTTTGGAATAACGGTATTATTGATGGCCAAGGCAATTCCGTTTTGTTTTTCGGGAATTTCCAAGTCAAGGAGTGCCTGGACAGTTAGGTTGTCTGTGGCAAATTGTTTCGTTTGATTGTTGATTTTAAGCTCCATTCCTTTAGAATTTAGTATATAATTATACTTTAGGAATGGCTACAATGACCCAAAAAATGGGACTACGGAAGTCATCTTACTTTTTCCTACGCTAGTATGAACTAGATCAGGTTCAAGGGTAAAGTCTCAGCCTACATTTTGTAGACACCCCTAAAGTGTGGAGCAAATGTAAATGATTTTGTTTAAACTTTTGGGTTTAAATACTGTAAATTTTATTTGTGGAATTTTTGAAGGCTGAAAACTGTGACTGAAAACTGATTACTGACCACTTTTTCTCCAGCAATTTTCCACGTGATCGTTGACCATTCCTGTGGCTTGCATGTGGGCGTAAATTACCGTAGAACCTACGAATTTGAAGCCTCGTTTTTTTAAATCCTTGCTGATTTCATCAGAGAGAGGGGAAGTGGCGGCAACTTCTTTCAAGGATTGTCTTTTATTGTCTATTGGTTTTCCTCCGGTGAATTTCCAGATGTATTGGCTGAAAGTTCGAAATTCATCTTGTACTTTCATGAAGGCAACCGCATTCGAAACGGCAGCACGAATTTTCAATTGGTTTCTAATAATTCCGGCATCTTGCATCAATTCCAGAATTTTGTCTTCAGAATATTGGGCTACTTTCAGATAATCGAAATCGTCAAAAGCCAATCGGAAGTTTTCTCTTTTTTTCAGGATGGTAATCCAACTTAATCCTGCTTGAAAAGTTTCCAAGATTAAGAATTCGAATAATTTTTGGTCATCATAAACGGGAACACCCCATTCTTCGTCGTGGTATTTCTTGTACAAATCACTGGATAAGCACCAGCCGCATCTGTTGGGTTCTTCCATTTATCTAGTCTTTGCCAATTTGCCAATAGTATCCTTTTACTGTGGGAATATATGCCGAACGTCCTATCAAGACTAAATCAGTGTACATTTTTTTTTCATATTTAATGGCAATGGCATTACCTGAAGTGTACATTTTGTTTTTGTCAAATCGTACTCTAAGTCGTCCATCTTTGAATTTGGCGTCCGACATTTTTTCGATGAGCCAAGTCGATTTCCATTTGACGTCCAGTTCATCAGGAGCAGTTTTGGTTACGCTTTTAACCAATTTTATTCCTTCTTCCGGAATGTCAAAGTTTTTTGACAACTCTTCTTGTGTCATAGGTACTCCAATTTTGCATTTGTTCAATATTTTTTTGATGTAAACAAAAGAAGGAACAGTCATTTTTTTGGCTACCGATTTGTTGGGTGTTGTTGTGGTCTCTGGAGATTCCGTAAATTTAGTATCGACTACTGTTTGTTTCCTTTTCTTGTAATTTTTTTTCCTTAAAACAGATTCTTTGACGGCTCTTATACTGTCTTCAGGGGTTTCATAAATGGTGTCTTTTTTTTGGGATTCAGATTTTACGGGAGCTTCTTGCTCATAGTTTGGCTCGTTTTTTTGCTGTAATTCGTGTTCCTCATTTTCAGGGTTTTTGCCACAACTAATTATACTGGAAATAAATAAAAAAAGGAATGTTATTTTGTAATATTTCATTTGATGAAATGGAGTTTTATTATAAATGTCTTCACAATGGTTAATCAAATATCCTTGAATAATAATGAATGAAATTTGAAATCATTCCTTTCAAAGCTAATCAACACGTTTCAAATTTAGCATTTTATTTTGTATTATAAAAACTCTGTTTTTAAAACAATTAATATCTGTTTTGTTATATTTGACGCTAAATTATGGCTTTTAAGTCGGATTTAAATTCTGGATCAAGATTTATGTTCATTCTGATTTACAAGTTATTATTAAAAAAAAATCAAACCACTTATATGAAAAAAATTATTACCGTTCTTGTGATGAGTACCTCCTTATTGTCTATAGAAGCACAAACGAATCCTGAAAATCCATTGTTGAAAAAATGGGAAGGGCCTTATGGCGGTGTTCCGGCGTTTAATGACTATAAAATTTCCGATTTAAAACCCGCATTTGAGTTTGCCATCCAACAAAAATTAGATGAATTGGATGCCATTGCCAACAATCCCAAACCGCCTACTTTCGACAATACGATTGCTGCGATGGAACTTGCGGGCAAAACATTTACACGTATTAATGCGATTTTCGGTATTTATAGCACGAACATGAATAGCACTGAATTTGGACCTGTTGAAGCTGAAATCAGTCCTAAAATTGCCGGGCTTTCAAGCAAAATGTATCAAAACAAGAAACTCTTCCTCCGAATTGAAAAATTATATAATTCTCCTGAAAAGGAAAAACTGACTCCAGAACAGCAACGATTAATTTGGTTGGATTACAATAATTTTGTTCGCGAAGGTGCCAAACTGGATGATAAAAGCAAGATGAAAGTGGGTGAAATCAATCAAAAACTGGCCGGACTTTTTTCAAAATTCAACCAGAATTTGCTTGCCGAAGAAAACAGTCAATACCTCGAATTAAAAACCGAATCTGATTTTGACGGTTTACCGGAGGAATTGAAAAACGCAGCCATTGCCCAAGCCAAACAAAGAAAACTTCCAGTTTTGGGATGTGTTGCCAATACCCGTTCTTTTATAGAGCCTTTTTTGACCTATTCCACCAAAAGGGATTTGAGAGAAAAAGCGTTTAAAATGTTTGTCAGTCGTGGCGATAACGGAAATGCCAACGACAACAATGCCACTTTAGTCACCATACTAAAACTGCGTGCCGAAAAAGCTAAATTACTTGGATTCCCAACTTTTTCTCATTGGAGTTTGACCAATACAATGGCCAAAACACCCGAACGCGCTCTGGAATTGATGGAAGAGGTTTGGAAACCTGCCGTCGCCCAAGTTCATTTGGATGTGGCAGCCATGCAAAAAATTGTGGATGCGGAAGGCAATCATTTTGAAATTGCTCCTTGGGATTATCGTTATTATGCCGAAATTGTCAGAAAACAGAAATACGATTTAGACCAAAATGAAGTAAAACAATACCTTCAATTGGAGAAATTGAGGGAAGGAATGTTTTGGACAGCGGGAGAATTATTCGATTTGGATTTCAAACAAATCACCAATGTGTCTATTTATCATCCCGATGTCAGAGTTTGGGAAGTTTCCAATAAAACATCTGGAAAGGTGGTTGGCTTATGGTATTTTGATCCATATGCACGAGCAGGAAAACGTTCAGGAGCCTGGATGAATGCTTATAGAGAGCAACAAAAATTAGATGGAAACATCATCACGATTGTGTCCAATAATTGCAATTTCATAAAAGGAAATGACAACGAACCCATATTGATTTCCTGGATTGATGCGACCACGCTTTTCCATGAATTTGGGCATGCCCTTCACGGTTTGTGTTCAAATGTGAAATATCCGAGTCTTTCCGGAACCAATGTTGCCAGGGATTACGTGGAATTTCCTTCGCAAATATTGGAAAGATGGTTGGCAACGCCAGAGGTGTTGAATAAATTTGCCTTGCATTATAAAACGAATCAACCCATACCTTCATCATTGGTCGATCGAATTCAGGCTGCATCCAAGTTCAATCAAGGATTTTCGTCAGTAGAAGCCATTGCCAGTTCTTTGATAGACATGAAATTGCACTTGGCAGGTGATGCCGATATTGATCCAAAAGTTTTTGAACGGGAAACATTGGCTAAATTGGATATGCCTAAAGAAATTGTGATGCGTCATCGAATGCCGCAATTTTCGCATGTTTTTTCAAGCGATGATTATGCCTCGGGATATTACAGTTACCTGTGGGCAGACGTGATAAGTGCCGATGCTTACGAAGCTTTTACCGAAGGAAAAGGGCCTTATGACAAAGCCGTGGCCAAAAAATTATTCGAGACCGTTTTCAGTGTTGGAAACACCACTGATCAGGGAGATGCCTATAGAGCCTTTAGAGATCGAGATCCTAAAATTGACGCCTTGATGCGAGCAAGAAATTTTCCGCTACCGGTAAAATAGTGTTTTAAAAATTAAAATTAATCGTCTTAAAAAAGCAATGCTTCTCGGAGTGTTGCTTTTTTTGTTTTCATTCGCTTTGCCTTTTTTGGGCATTAATTTATAAAAACATTAAAAAAAGAAAAATTGTTGTTTTGGATATAAAAAGAATTATTCTCAATTAATGCCTATGGAACAGGACGGTTTTGTCAAATTAAAAGTAATTATTGGTGTTCGTTCGGTATTGAGTATTTTTTGAATAGTATTTTTTAATAAATGGCAATATTATTGGAAAATATTATTGTTTTTTCAATATCATTATAGTACGTTTGTATCATGTCTTTAATAGATTTGTTCGCTAAAAAATTATATAAAAATTAGATTTATGAATACAATAATAATTTATGTGCCAATAATTATGGCGTTGATTGGATTGGTTTTTATGGCTTTCAAAAGAGCCTGGGTTTTGAAACAAGATGCAGGTGACGGAAAGATGAAGGAGATTTCAGAACATATTTATGAAGGAGCCTTGGCTTTTCTTAATGCGGAATATAAATTGTTGGCAAGATTTGTTGTTGTGATAAGTATTGTTTTGGCTGGAATTACTTATATCCCTGGAATTTCAACTCATTTATTGATTGTTGTAGCCTTTGTTTTTGGGGCTTTTTTCTCGGCTTTGGCTGGAAATATGGGAATGAAAATCGCAACAAAAACAAACGTTAGGACAACGCAAGCTGCTCGTACCAGTCTTCCTCAAGCTTTGAAAGTTTCTTTTGGTGGCGGAACGGTAATGGGATTGGGAGTCGCTGGTTTGGCCGTTTTGGGGTTGACTTCTTTCTTTATACTTTTTTTCAATATTTTTATGGGTGGCGTTTGGACTTCGACAGAAGATATGACCGTAGTATTGGAAACCTTGGCGGGATTTTCTCTTGGAGCAGAATCTATTGCTTTGTTTGCCCGTGTTGGTGGTGGAATTTATACAAAAGCTGCCGATGTTGGAGCCGATTTAGTGGGTAAAGTCGAAGCTGGAATTCCAGAAGACGATCCAAGAAATCCGGCTACAATTGCAGACAATGTGGGAGATAATGTAGGTGATGTTGCCGGAATGGGTGCCGATTTATTCGGTTCTTATGTAGCAACAGTTCTCGCAGCAATGGTTCTGGGTAATTATGTTATCAAGGATATGGGCGGAAAAATCGAAGATGTTTTCGGCGGAATAGGCCCTATTTTATTACCAATGGCTATCGCTGGTTTTGGGATATTATTTTCCATTATCGGAACGATGTTGGTTAAAATTACGGATAATGATGCAAAAGAAAAACAAGTACAAGGCGCATTGAATGTTGGAAACTGGGTTTCCATTGGTTTAACGGCCATGGCTTGTTTCTTCTTGGTTCGATATATGTTGCCTGAAAGCATGAAAATGAATTTCTTTGGCGAAGGATTACAAGAGATTTCCTCAATGAGGGTTTTCTATGCAACAATTGTAGGGTTAATTGTTGGTGCGGTTATTTCGTCAGTTACTGAATATTATACCGGTTTGGGTACAAAACCAGTGATGTCAATCGTTCAAAAATCAAGTACTGGATCTGCAACTAATGTGATTGCAGGTTTGGCTACGGGAATGATTTCCACGTTTCCAACGGTTTTGTTGTTTGCTGCCGCGATTTGGACTTCCTATGCCTTAGCGGGTTTCTATGGAGTGGCGCTTGCTGCTTCTGCCATGATGGCCACGACGGCGATGCAATTGGCAATCGATGCTTTTGGACCAATCTCGGACAATGCTGGTGGAATTGCCGAAATGAGCGAATTGCCAAAAGAAGTTAGAACTCGTACCGATATTTTAGATTCTGTTGGAAACACTACAGCCGCAACCGGGAAAGGTTTTGCAATCGCTTCTGCGGCATTGACATCATTGGCTTTGTTTGCTGCTTATGTAACTTTTACCGGAATAGACGGAATCAATATTTTCAAGGCACCGGTTTTGGCAATGTTGTTTGTGGGCGGAATGATACCGGTGGTTTTCTCTGCATTGGCAATGAACTCTGTTGGAAAAGCAGCTATGGATATGGTGTATGAAGTGCGTCGCCAGTTCAAGGAAATTCCAGGAATTATGGAAGGAACCGGAAAACCGGAATATGGAAAATGTGTGGCCATTTCGACTAAAGCCGCTTTGCGCGAAATGATGCTGCCGGGGGTTTTGACCATAGGCTTTCCTATTGCCATCGTGCTTTTGGGCAAAATAGTTTACAGCCACAACAATCAATTAATTGCCGAAATGCTGGGTGGATATATGGCTGGAGTAACCGTTTCTGGTGTACTTTGGGCTATTTTTCAAAACAATGCCGGAGGTGCTTGGGACAATGCCAAGAAATCTTTCGAAGCTGGTGTCATGATTAATGGTGAAATGACATACAAAGGTTCTGATGCGCATAAAGCAGCTGTAACCGGAGATACTGTTGGGGATCCATTCAAGGATACTTCTGGGCCATCTATGAATATCTTGATAAAATTAACCTGTTTGATAGGATTGGTGATCGCTCCAATTTTAGGAAATGGAAGTGATTCTGGAATCCAAACAATGACAACTACAACGGAAATGAAATCTTGCTGTAAAGAAGAAATGATGGGTAATTGTGATATATCAAAATGTGCCACTATGACCAAAGAAGAGTGTGCTAAAATGTGTGACGAAAAAGGTTGTACCCCAGAGCAAAAAGAAATGTGTATGATGCATTATGATGCTAATGGCAAGTTTATACCAACAAGTAAAGTATCTAAAAAAGAAATTAAAGTTGAAATAATTAAGGAAAACGGAAAGTCAAAAGCCACTGTCACCACTATTGAAAATGGAAGTAAGAAAATTGAAATTTTTGAAGGTTCAACTGAATTGGTAAAAGCTAAAGTGGAAGCGTTGAAATAAAAACAGTTGATTACTAAACCTATAAATGCCCGGCAATTGCTGGGCATTTTTTATGTTTTAATTTAATAGGTCATTCCTAAATCACCTAAGTCTTGTAATGAAATTGCGGCGATAATTATGCCTATAACAAGTAAAGTGCCTGTAACAATTCCAATAGTTCCCCAAGTAGATGCTGATTTGTCTAAAACGCGAATTTTTTTGATTTCGCTTTCGGATAATGGAGTTTTTACAATCTTTCCATTTTCTTGTGTAATTCCATAATAGATTCCGTCAATCTGTTCGATTTTTTTAAACTTCAGTTTTGCGTCGTTGTCATTAATAATTGTCACTTTATTTTTTGTAGCTGCAGCTTCTTCAATGGAAACTGGTGTTTTTTGATAAACGGCACAACTTTGTAGAAGAAATGCAAAAATTAAAAAAACACAAACTGACTTGCTTTTAAAATACTTTAGAATCATAATTTTTAGATTTAAGTTAATAATCTTAAAAACCAAGTATTGGCAGAACAATATAAATTGGGATTATAAAAGAGAAAGTTAGTTTTTGGCGTAAAAATAAATCAATCAATTCGGCATCAATTTGATGGATGATTTATTTTAAATCTTTGAAAATAGTGCTATTACTCTCCTAGGCCTAAGTTACCAGGTCCCCAATCAACTGTTGCAAAAATTATGATAAGCGCCAACGGAACAACCACAACGGCAATGGTTGATAGAGTAGACGTGGATTTGTCTAAAATGCGAATTGTTTTAATTTCGCTTTTATTTAAAGGGACTTTTACAATTTCCCTGTCTCCATCTATAATTCCATAATACACTCCGTCAATCTGTTCAATTTTTTTAAGTTTAAGTTTTGTGTCGTCGGTTTTAATAATTAATACTTTATTCTCGGTAGTCACGGCTTCGTCGATGGAAACGTGTGTTTTTTGATAGACAGCGCAACTTTGCAAGAGGAATGCAAAAACTAAAAAGACACAAACAAATTTGCTTTTAAAATACGTAAGACTCATGGTTTTTAGATTTAAATTAATAATCAGAAAAAACCAATGATTAGTAGCGTTTTGTAGATTTAGGTTAATACAAATAATAACTAATCGAAGTCTATTGTAGGCTTTAATTAATTGATATTCAAAGGTATGAATAATAGTGGTAAGAAAAAATAAAAAGAGGTTGTTTCTGCTCTAAAACAAACCGTTCAATTCAGCATCGATTTTATTGATAATCATCCCCAAGTCTTCGGGATTGTCCACAAAATTAATGTTGTCCACGTCGATAATCAATAATTTTCCCTTGGTATAGGTTTGAATCCAAGCTTCATAACGCTCGTTCAATCGGTTGAGATAATCTATGGAAATGGTGTTTTCGTATTCGCGACCTCGTTTGTGGATTTGACCTACCAAATTAGGAATGGAACTTCTCAGATAAATCAACATATCGGGTGGTTTAACCGTAGATTCCATCAATTCAAAAAGCGAAGAATAGTTCTGAAAATCTCGATTGGTCATCAAGCCCATGGCGTGAAGATTGGGGGCAAAAATATGAGCATCTTCATAAATAGTTCGGTCTTGAATGATTTTTTTGCCGCTTTCGCGAATTTGAATCACTTGTCGAAAACGACTATTGAGGAAATAAATTTGCAAATTAAACGACCAACGCTCCATTTGGTGATAGAAATCATCCAAGTAGGGATTGTCGACCACGTCTTCAAAATGAGGTTCCCATTTGAAATGTTTCGCCAACAAACGGGTTAATGTCGTTTTTCCAGCGCCTATGTTTCCTGCTATTGCTATGTGCATTACGGTATTGAGATTTTATAATTGCTAATTCCTTGGTTGGTAAAAATAGACAAAATTTGGTTTTTGTAACAGAAATTTTTAAATGATTTTTCCACATTTTCAATCGGGGAAATCGTGCCGTTTTTCAAATCCTGAACATATAATTTCTCTTCTTTTGAAAAGATAATCAATTGGTTTGTAATTGCTTGAATTTGATCGAAATCGGAAACTCTTCCCAAATTGGTGATTTTTCCAAAAACATCACAAGAAAACCAATTCAGGTTGTTGTCGATCCATTGAAACGTATTGAAATCGGATTCATGATGTTTTAAACTTCCTTGAAAGGATGGTGTTATTGTTTGAAATGTGTTTTTCAAGTAGTCAAAAAGTCCAATTTGTTGAGTCAAACTATTGTAAATCCACAGTCTGTTTTGGGAAGCGATTCCCGTTGCTGTAGCCATTATTGGCACAGCATTTTCCGAAAGATTTATTTTTTGGGTTTCACTCAATTGATTGTCCAGAAGAATAATTGTGTTGAAATTTTCATAAAACAACATGATTTTTAATGGATTTTGGATGTCAATTTTTGTTGGTTTTTCCAGCGAAATATTTTTGTATTCAAAGGATTCGCCTTTTTTTTGTTTAGACAAAACATTGTTTTTTATCGAATAGTAAAAACCAAATTGATCGTATCCCAGAAAATAATCTGCGCTTAGTACTGTCGAATCCAGTTTAGTTGCGACATAAGTTTTGCCTTGTCCAAAACAGGCGGCAATAAAGAGTAGGAAGAATAATAAAAACGTTCTTTTCATAAGAGTACCAAATTACAAAAAAATAAGATTGATAGAGTTGGTTATTTTTAATTTCAAATCGAGTTTTCAAATTCATCTGTATAAAAATGCATTCCGTCTATTTGTTTAAGGAGTTTGTATATTTCATTTTCATTTCCAGTGAGTTAGTTCTACTTTTGATGGAAGGTCTTTTTGTGGAGAGGTTAAACCGTGATTAAACCTTTTACAATAATAAATGTCTTACTTTTTTAATTTTAAAAGTGTAACATAAACACTTTTAAATAGTCTTACTTGTTAAATCAAAAAATAAATAAATATATGTCTAGAATTATTTTTACAATAGCGTTAGTGTTCTCGGTTCATTTGGGAATTATGGCACAGGAATTTCAAGGAATGGCTGTGTATGAATCCAAAACCAGTACGGCAGATTTTAAAACCCGAATGCAAGGCAATAAAGACATCACGCCAGAAATGCAAAAGAACATGGAAGAGCGGATGAAAAAAATGTTCGAAAAAACATTCATTCTTAATTTTGACAAAGTAGCTTCTATATATAAAGAGGAAGAAAAATTGGATTCCCCAGGTCAAAATAATGGCGGTATGCGCATGATGGCTTCCATGACCGGAGGTGGAGGAACTTATTATAAAAACATAAAAGAAAAAGCATATACCGTTGACAAGGAATTTATGGGAAAAGAATTTTTGGTAAAAGATTCATTACCTAATCTAAAATGGAAAATGGAAGGCGAAACCCGAGTTATTGGAGGGTATAATTGTTTCAAAGCCACAGCCATTCGACCAGTAAGCAAAACAGATTTTAGGAATTTTGCACCTAAAAAAGAAGATGCCACTACGTCAAAACCAGCCGATGCCACCAAGAAAACAAGTTTTATGGATCAAATAGAAGTGCCTAAAGAAGTGGCAGTAACAGCTTGGTACACTCCTGAAATTCCCGTGAATCAAGGCCCTGAAGGCTATTGGGGATTGCCGGGATTGATATTGGAAGTCAACGACGGAAAAACGGTTATTTTATGTTCCAAAATTGTGTTGAACCCAAAAGAAAAAGCAGTGATAAAAGCGGTAACTAAAGGGAAGGTTGTTACCCAAAAAGAATTTGATGAAATTATGATTAAAAAAATGGAAGAATTTCGGGAAATGAATCAAGGACGTCCTGGTAATGGTGGACCTGGTGGCATGGGAAGACCATAAACGAGCGCTATTTCATTCATAAATCCAAAAAAATCTAAATGAAAAATACAATTTTAGTTGCTCTGTTTTTTGTTGGCTCATTTTCTTTTGCCCAAACTGTGAAAATTGAAGGAGTTATAACCGATAATAAGAATGTTGGTTTGGAAATGGTGAACGTCATGGCGGTAAACAAAGCCACAAAAGGAATGGATTCCTATGCTATTACAAATGATAAAGGAAGGTATGTTCTCGATTTGAAGATAAATACAGCTTATACGATCAGTGTGAGTTTTCTGGGAATGCAAAGCACGCAGATAGAAATCGTTACCACTAACGTGAATGTCAGTAAAAATATAACGCTGCAAGAAGGCGCAGTTGAATTGGACGGAGTGGAAATTGTACGCGAAATGCCGGTTTCCATCAAAGGCGACACCATAGTTTACAATGCCGATTCTTTTAAATCAGGAACCGAACGAAAACTCGAAGATGTCCTCAAAAAATTGCCGGGAGTCGAAGTCAATGCCGATGGTGAAATAGAAGTCGAAGGCAAAAAAGTGACCAAATTAATGGTCGAAGGCAAAGACTTTTTTGACGGCGATACCAAATTGGGTGTCAAAAACATTCCAGCCGATGCCATCGACAAAGTACAAGTGCTTCGCAATTTCAACGAAAACTCGATTCTGAAAGGCGTGGAAAACAATCAAGACAATGTGGCGATGAACATCAAACTGAAATCCGGGAAAAAGAATTTCTGGTTTGGTGATTTGACCGCAGGAATTGGCTTGGGAATGTTGGATAGCCGCTATTTGATTAACCCAAAATTGTTTTATTATAGTCCGAAATACAGCATCAACCTCATTACTAATTTCAATAATATTGGGGAGTTGCCCTTGACTATCCAGGATTACATGAAACTGACGGGAGGATTTAGAGGTTTGGCTTCCAAAGGAGGTTCCAGTTTTAATGTCACTTCCAACGATTTGGGGATTTCATTGATGAGGAACAATCGAGCCAAGGAAATTGAAACCCAGTTTGGAGCGGCCAATTTCTCTTATAGCGTTAATAAAGCTTGGACTTTGAGCGGTTTTGGAATCATTTCTTCCTCACTTACGGATTTAGAAACCCTTTCGCAAACCAATATCTTGGAACCTAATTCTTCCGAAATTCAATCCACGGAGAACAAGAAAGAATTGGCCAATCAAAAAAGTAATTTGGGAATGTTCAAGCTCAGTTCGAGTTACAAACCATCGACTAATTTCCAGTTTGATTATGATGTTTTGACCAAGATTTCGAAACAGCAGGAAGATGCGCCTTTGGTAAGGGAATCCATTGTCGATAACACTTCGACAACCGAAATTATCAATACCACAAAAGAGCAAGAACCCATTTCTGTAAATCAAAACCTGAGCTTGTTTTATACGCTCAACGAAAAAAATATTTTCGCGGTCGAAATGCAGCATTTGTATCAAGAAGAGGATCCTTTTTATAATGCCAATTTAAATTCGCAACCTTTTGATTTAGTGGGGTATGTTGCAGGTCAAAACAGGAATGATATTTCTCAAAACCGTTTTGTAAAGACCAATAAGATAGATGCTAAAGTCGATTATTATTATATGCTTACGCCAAAAAGCAATGTCAATATCACATTGGGAAATACCTATTCTTATCAAAATTTTAATTCCAATATGTATCAAATTCTGGACAATCAATCCATTAATGAATTAGAGGATGTGACCAATAAAAATGACGTAAATTACAATTTCAACGATGCCTTTTTGGGCTTGCATTACAAGATTTTGACCGGTAAATTTACTTTTACGCCTGGGGTGAGCATCCATAGTTACAATATGACCAATCAGCAGTTAGGAACAGATTTTAGTCAAAATTTCTCCAGAGTTTTACCGGATTTATTGGCAATTTTTCAAATTAAAAAAGCTGAAAGTTTGACTTATAATTTTTCATATACTAATAGTTTTACCGATATTAATCAATTGGCGGAAGGTTTTGTTTTTTCTAATTACAATAGCCTACGAAAAGGAAGAAGAACACTCGAAAACGCAACCGCTCGTCAACATTCGTTGCGTTATTTTAAATACAATATGTTTAACATGGAAAATATATCCGCCTTTTTGACCTATTCCAAACGAATAGATGCCATAAAGACGGAAGCCTTTTACGATGGCGTAAACCAATCCTCTGTGCCGTATAATTCATCAGACTTTGCAGACGAAACTTTATCAGGAAGTGGTTCTTACGGTCGCTCTTTCTTGAAGAATTACAAAGCCTCTTTTTCGGCAAACCTAAATTGGTCTTTATTCAATAATATTCAAAACAATGTGTTGTCAACCAATGAAAGTTTTACCCAAAGCTATACGCTAAAAGCATCCACGAATTACAAAAAAATGCCCAATTTAGAGGTGGGTTACAATATTGTAATTAATGATTATGCCAACAGTGTTTACTATACAGACCGACCTTTTGCCAAATTGGATTATTACTTTCTGAATAGTTTTTCACTTGTGACGGAATATGAATTTTACCACTATTACAATGCTGAAAAAACCGTAAACAACGAATATGATTTCTTGAGTGCAAGCTTGATTTATCAAAAGAAAGATAGCAAGTTCGAGTATAAAATTAGTGGAACCAATCTCTTGAATACCAAATCTATCAACGACGACAGTTTCTCGCAATTTTCTACCAGAACCTCGCAATATACTGTTCAACCTCGATATTTGATTCTTTCTTTAAAGTATAATATTTAAGGAGATAATAAATCTTCCTTGAAAATGCAGCTAACAAAAAACCCTGACTATTTTACTTAGTCAGGGTTTTTCTTTGCGAATTTCGCGTATAAATTTGTGTGCTTTTCGGTTAAATTTTACAACCCAAAAGCAGCTTTCACTTGATCCACGAAATCTAGTTTCTCCCAAGTAAACAATTCTACTGTAACTGTTTTTTCAATTCCACCTGGAGCATAAAAAGTTTTAGTTACAGTTTCTGGTTTACGTCCCATATGTCCGTAAGCAGCAGTTTCGCTATAAATAGGATTTCTCAATTTCAAACGTTGCTCGATAAAGTATGGACGCATATCAAAAATTTCTTCCACTTTTTTGGCAATTTCACCATTGGTCAAATTCACTTTTGAAGTTCCGTAAGTGTCAACAAAGATTCCCATTGGTTTTGCAACCCCAATAGCATAAGAAACTTGAACCAAAATTTCGTCGGCAACACCGGCTGCTACAAGGTTTTTGGCAATATGACGTGTTGCATAAGCCGCACTTCTATCCACTTTACTTGGATCTTTTCCAGAGAAAGCACCACCACCGTGAGCTCCTTTTCCACCGTAAGTATCCACGATAATTTTTCTTCCAGTCAATCCTGTATCTCCGTGTGGTCCACCAATAACAAATTTCCCGGTAGGGTTGATGTGGTATTGGATTTTGTCGTTAAACAAGTGGGCATATTGAGGATATTTCGCTTTAATTCTTGGAATCAAAATAGAGATTAAATCACTTTTGATTTTAGCCAACATTTCAGCTTCTGGAGCAAAATCGTCGTGTTGTGTCGAAATTACAATTGCATCAATACGTTGTGGTTTGTTGTCGTCTGAATATTCTAAAGTTACTTGTGATTTAGCATCGGGACGCAAATATGTAATTTCGGAATTTTCTCTTCTAATATTTGCCAATTCAATCAATAATGCGTGAGCAATATCCAAAGCCAAAGGCATATAATTTTCAGTTTCATTGGTGGCATAACCAAACATCATTCCTTGGTCACCAGCTCCTTGTTCTTCTTTGCTGGCTCTGTCAACACCTTGATTGATGTCGGCAGATTGTTCGTGAATGGCCGAAAGAACGCCGCAAGAATTGGCTTCAAACATATATTCACTTTTGGTATAGCCAATTTTTTTGATGACATCTCTAGCAATAGTTTGAACATCCAAATAAGTTTCAGATTTTACTTCACCAGCCAAAATAACCTGTCCAGTGGTAACCAAAGTTTCACATGCCACTTTCGATTCTGGATCAAAAGCCAAGAAGTTATCAATTAACGCATCTGAAATTTGATCAGCAACTTTGTCTGGATGTCCTTCGCTCACAGATTCTGACGTAAATAAATAAGCCATAATAGTATAATTTTATAATTAAGCGAGGAAAATTGTGATTGCTGGGAAATACTAAAGGAGAGTTGCTGCTTTAGCATTTTTTTAACGAGGTTGCAATCAGTTCAAATTTTTCCTCTAATATTCGGGTGCAAATGTATGAAACCATTTTGAATTGCAAATTAAACTTAACTTTTTTTTGATGTTAAAAATTCAGGGTTGCTAACGGGTTGATTTGTTGATTATTTAAAGATTTGGCTATTTATGTATTTTTTTTCAAAATATATTTGGATTTCTAAATAATAGTTTAGATATTTGTCCCAACAAAAGGAAAAGCAAAATGATTTTAAATGTATGTAAAATGTCGAAACACTTTCAGGTTAAGTCCTGTGGGTCGCCTATTGCATAAATTTAATTTCAAATTTATATAACAAAAAGCTTCCCAAGTAAACGGGAAGCTTTTTTTTTGAATCCATAATAATCACAAGAATCAATACAATGAACAATTTAAAACAACAACAAATGAGCAAATGCAATGTCAAATCGATGATTTGTGCAATGTCTATGAAGTTTGTGTGCGTCTGTTGATTCCGAAAGTAATAAGTTATAACAAAACTTGAAACCCTTTTGGATACGTATCTAAAAGGGTTTTTGTTTTTTAGGTTACACAGTATCAAACAATTTCAAAAATAAAATCAACTGAAACGAATTCAGTTTTATAAATAAAATCAATTATAAAAAAATAAAAAATTATGAGCACTCCAAAATTCGCTACAAACGCATTACACGCAGGACACGACGTTACTAAAACAGCAGGAACTAGAGCGGTACCTATTTATCAAACCAGTTCTTATGTATTTAATAATTCAGGTCATGCGGCCAATTTATTTGGACTTGCCGAAGCGGGATTTATATATACCAGATTAAATAATCCAACTAACGATATACTAGAACAACGTTTGGCAGCTCTCGAAGGCGGAATTGCCGCAGTAGTTACCGCATCGGGAACGGCAGCCATTGCAACATCATTATTGGTTTTACTGAAGGCGGGCGATCACATCGTGGCTTCCAATAGTTTATATGGCGGAACCTATAATTTGTTGAGTGCCACTTTGCCAAGATTGGGAATTACCACCACGTTTGTAGATCCATCGGATGCGGCCAATTTTACCAAAGCAGCCCAAGAAAATACCAAAGTGTTCTTTGCAGAAAGTTTAGGAAATCCAAAATTGGACGTCCTGGATTTGAAAGCCATTTCGGCCGAAGCAAAAGCCTTTAAAGTTCCTTTTATTGTAGACAACACGGTTCCTTCTCCTTATTTGCTAAACCCAATCGAGCACGGTGCCAATATCGTGATTCATTCCTTGACCAAATACATTTCAGGAAATGGAACATCGCTTGGAGGAGCTGTTATCGATGCAGGAACATTCGACTGGAGCAGCGGAAGATTCCCTGAATTTACCGAACCATCGGCAAGTTATCACGGATTGGTTTATCACGAAGCGCTTGGAAATGCTGCTTTTATTGCCAAAGTGAGAATCGAAGGTTTGCGGGATTTTGGTGCAGCTTTGAGTCCGTTCAATGCTTTCCAGATTATTCAGGGACTCGAAACTTTGCAGGTTCGCGTCCAGAAGCACAGCGAAAACGGATTGGCTTTGGCCAAATGGTTGGAAACCCAAGACCAAGTTTCGTGGGTCAATTATCCAGGGTTAAAGTCCAGTAAATATTACGATTTGGCAACACAATATTTACCCAAGGGACAAAACGGATTGCTAACTTTCGGCCTTAAAGGAGGTTTTGAAGCCGCCAAGAAAGTGGCCGATGAAACAAAGCTATTTTCGCTTTTGGCCAACATTGGTGACACAAAATCATTGATTATCCATCCGGCGAGTACCACGCATCAGCAGTTGTCAGATGCAGAGCAGGTCGCCACGGGAGTAACCAAGGATTTAATCCGACTCTCGGTAGGGTTGGAAGACATAGAAGACTTGAAAGCCGATTTACAGGCAGTTTTCGAAAATTTAAAAGAATAAAATAACATAGATGAACTTGGGGAAACTGAATTCAATATGTTTTAAAATAAAAAGAATATCTAAAAATAAAACATCATGAAAACACTAAAATATATAACAACGGCAATTGAGTTTCTTAAAAGTTTGAACATAAGAACAAAAGCAAATACGGCTAATGAAACAAATACGGAAACAACGAATACCCGATTTGGAATCAATTTGAAAAAAACTTCAGGCAAAGCGCCGACTTCTTTGTTGGGCTTAATGTATTCTGAAGAAAACAACACTCTTTTTATCTAAAAAAAGGATTGTAATAAAAAGCGGTGTCAATTTTAAAACAAGCAACGGCAAGAATCTGTTTGTGGATTCTTGTCGATGCGGTTTTAATCTTAAATAAAAAACCAAGCAGCCTAAAATTTGGATGTTTGAAAAATTAGTGGTTAATTTGTGCCTTAAAGTTCACATACGTATTGAAATGTTATAAAGAAAGCTCGAGGGAATAGACCCGATGAAAGCTTAGCAACCCTTTGAAAACGAAGAAGGTGCTACATTCTATCTCGATTTGTCGGGAAAAGATAACAACAAGAATTCTTCTAGTTTACTTCTAGCTTTCTTTCTAATATTTCCAAACACAAATCAAAAATCACAAAAGATTTGACTATTGGAAAATAAACCAACATCAATTACATTACATAATTTCACCACCGAAAGTGGCGCATTTTACGCATTTCTTAATTTGAGTTTTCAGGTTTTTGGGCCAGTCCTGAATACCGCTCCAATTGTTTTGGTAAACCACGCCTTGACCGGAAATTCGCAAGTTGTTGGAGAACACGGTTGGTGGAATAGTCTCATTGGCGAAAGCAAAACAATCGACATCAATAAATACACTATTTTGGCTTTCAATGTTCCCGGAAATGGTTACGATGATGTCTTGATAGAAAATAACTTGGATTTTAATGCAAGAGACGTTGCCAAACTTTTTTTGGAAGGAATCAAAATATTGAAAATTCAACAATTGTACGCTATTATTGGTGGTTCTGTTGGCGGAGGAATTGCTTGGGAAATGGTCGCTTTGGAGCCGAAAATTACCCAACATTTAATACCGATTGCCACTGACTGGAAATCGACGGATTGGTTGATTGCCAATTGTTTTTTGCAGGAACAAATCCTGAATAACTCTTCAAAACCGATTGAAGACGCTCGAATTCACGCCATGTTGTGTTACAGAACACCAGAATCGTTCAAAGCCAAATTCCAGCGAACAACGAATGAAGAATTAGCTATTTTTAATGTGGAAAGTTGGTTGAATCATCACGGCAAGAAATTGCAAAAGCGTTTTCAGCTTTCGGCTTATCGAATGATGAACCAGTTGCTCAAAACGATTGACATCACCAGAAACAGGGATTCTTTCGAAGAAATTATTTCTAAGGTTGAAGCCAATATTCACATCATCGGCATTGATTCCGACTTGTTTTTTACGGCGAACGAAAATAAAGAAACCTTCGAAGAATTAAAGAAATTGAATAAAAATGTTTCTTATGGCGAGATAAAATCAATCCACGGCCACGACGCATTTTTGATAGAATACAAACAATTAGATAATTTGCTTAAGGATATTTTTTAAGCATTATACATACAGAACAGATGAAAGTATTAAAATTTGGAGGTAAATCTTTATCCAACGGAGAAGGTATAAACAAAGTTATTTCGATAATCGAAAACAAGGTCAAACAGGGCGAGGAAATTGCCGTTGTGGTTTCTGCAAGAGGAAATGCCACTGACGAATTGGAAGAAATTCTTGGAATTGCCGCTAAAAACGGAGATTACAAAACGCCTTTCGAAAGTTTTAAAAAGGAGCAAAACGGCGAATACGCAGACATCGATTTATCTGTGGAATTCGAAGTTTTGGACAAACTTTTTGAAGGAGTGAGCCTGATTGGTGATTACAGCAACAAAATTAAAGACCAGATTTTATCGCAAGGCGAATTGCTTTCGGCAAAATTATTGACTTCCATTTTAACCCAAAAAGGGATAAATGCCCGCTTGACCGATTCTAGAGCCTTGATAAAAACGGATTCTAAATTTGGAGATGCACAACCATTGGAACAAGTTTCCAAGAAAAATGTGGTTCATTATTTCAAGGAAAACAGCGATACCGTAAATATTATTACCGGTTTTATTGGTTCGAACAGCAACAACGATACCACGACTTTAGGAAGAAACGGCAGTAATTACACCGCTTCCCTGATTGCCAATTATTTGGATGCCGAGGAATTGCAAAATTATACGCATGTTGATGGAATTTACACGGCAAACCCGGAATTAGTTCCCGATGCCAAGAAAATTGACCGTTTGTCTTTTAACGAAGCCAATGAAATAGCCAATTTTGGAGCGACCATTTTGCACGCCAAAACGATTATTCCATTGTTGGAAAAAAATATTCCGTTGCGGATTTTAAACACGTTCAACCACGAAAATCAAGGAACATTAATCACGTCTAAATCAAATAAAGAAGGAATCAAAACACTTTCGGTTCTGGAAAATGTGTCGTTGGTCAACTTGGAAGGAAGAGGATTGTTGGGAAAAACAGGTGTCGATGCCCGTATTTTCAGGGTAATGGGCGACAATGACATTAGCGTGAGCATCATTTCGCAAGGTTCTTCTGAAAGAGGAATCGGACTTGTGGTGAATGCCGATCAAGCAACCAAAGCAATGATTGAATTGGAGAAAGAATTCGAAAATGATTTCTATTCGAAAGACGTGAACAAGATTTCGATTACCGATGATGTTTCGGTGATTTCGATTATTGGCCAGGATTTGAGCACTTTCCACAAGCCATACACGGCCTTGATTAAAAACAAGATTGTGCCAATTCTTTTCAACAATACCGTTACGGGAAAAAACGTGAGTTTGGTCGTGAAAAAATCGCAATTACACAAAGCGTTGAACGTGATTCACGGGGAGATTTTTGGAGTTTCCAAGAAAATCAACATTGCCATTTTCGGTCACGGATTGGTGGGTGGAACCTTGATTAACCAGATTTTGGAATCGGCTCCGGCCATCGAAAAAAGAAAAGATATTAAGTTGAATGTTTTCGCGATTGCCAATTCCAAGAACCTGCTTTTGAACAAAAACGGAGTTTCTCCAAATTGGAAAAACGAGATTCAAACCAACGGTTTCTCTTATACGATTGACGATGTTATCGCTTTCGCCAATGAAAATCATTTGGAGAACTTGATTGCCATTGACAATACGGCGAGTGCAGCATTTGTTGAGAATTATGTTCCGTTGGCAGAAGGAAGTTTCGACTTGATTTCTTCCAATAAAGTGGCGAATACCTTGAGTTACAAGTTTTACAAAGATTTGCGAAAAGTATTGGCGGAGAACCAAAAGAATTATTTGTATGAAACCAATGTTGGTGCAGGATTGCCATTGATTGACACCATAAAATTATTGCATCTTTCTGGTGAAAATATCACCAAAATCAAAGGAGTTTTCTCGGGAACTTTGAGTTATTTATTCAATAATTTTTCGGCTAAAGAGGTTCCATTCAGCGAAATCTTGAAAGAAGCCATCGATAACGGTTACACCGAACCCGATCCGAGAGAAGATTTATGTGGAAATGACGTTGGTAGAAAATTATTAATTTTGGCGAGAGAATTGGATTTACAAAACGAGTTCGAAGAAATCAACATTCAAAACTTGATTCCAGAACATTTGAGAGAAGGCAACGTTGCCGATTTCTTGAATAAATTAAAAGAATTCGACCCGATTTACAACAAAATAAAAGCAGAGCAGCAACCAAATCACGTCTTGAGATACATCGGAGAATTGTCGGGCGATTTACAAAACGACAAAGGAAACCTCGAAGTAAAATTAGTTTCCGTACCTTCGGATACCGCTTTGGGTGGATTGAAAGGTTCTGATTCTTTCTTCGAAATTTACACGGAATCTTACGGAGACAGACCTATTGTGATTCAAGGAGCAGGAGCAGGTTCGGCAGTGACGGCGAGAGGTGTTTTTGGAGATATTTTGAGATTGTCGGAGAAAGGATAAAAATAGTACTCAGTGTTCAGTTTTGAGTATTCAGTAAAAAAATAAAAACAACAACTCTCCAGTTTCGGCTCCCTCTTCTTTTTAGAGGGCTGGGGTGAGGAAAAAATAAAGTATTATGAAAATAACATTAGACAGAGTAAACGAAAACTTCCACTTCGAATTAAAAAACGAACGTGGACATATTGTAAATGTAGATGCGCGTCCAGATTTTGGAGGTAATGATATGGGGCCAAGTCCGATGGAACTAATCTTGATGGGAGTCGCAGGTTGCAGCGGAATCGACATGATTTCGATCTTGAAAAAACAACGTCAGGAAATCACTTCTTTCAAAGCGGATGTTGAAGGCGAAAGAGTGCAAGTAGGCGAAGCAAAACCATTCAAAGATATTCACGTAGTTTTTTATTTGGAAGGAAATATCAAAGAAGACAAAGCTTTGAAAGCTGCCCAACTTTCTTTTGAAAAATATTGCTCGGTAGCCAAAACAGTGGAACCAACAGCAACAATACATTATAAAGTAGTTTTGAATGGTGCTGAATTAGCGAAAATCTAAATTCAACAACCATAAACTAAAAACAACAAACATTACAATGAACGAACAAGAATTTGGTTTCGAGACCCAAGCCATACGCAATCAATTAGAGCGCACCCAGTATTTAGAACATTCCGTGCCTTTGTACTTAACTTCAAGTTTTGTATTCGAAGATGCCGAAGATATGCGTGCCTCATTTGCCGATGAAAAAGATCGAAATATTTACAGCCGTTACAGCAATCCTAATACCAACGAGTTTGTTGATAAAGTGTGTCAAATGGAAGGTGCAGCAGCTGGTTTTGCTTTCGCATCGGGAATGGCAGCGGTCTATTCAACTTTGGCTGCTTTGTTGAATTCAGGCGATCATATCGTTTCGGCAGGCAGTGTTTTTGGAGCAACCCACTCTTTGTTTATCAACTATTTTTCGAAATGGGGAATAGAAACTTCGTATTTTGATATTGACAAACCCGAAACGATAGAAAGTTTTATCAAACCAAATACTAAAATTCTTTTTGCCGAATCGCCAACCAATCCTGCGGTCGATATTATCGATTTGGAATTGCTTGGTACGATTGCCAAAAAGCACAATCTGATTTTAATTATTGACAACTGTTTTGCAACGCCTTATTTACAACAACCTATAAAATGGGGAGCTGATTTGGTTATCCATTCGGCGACTAAATTAATGGATGGTCAAGGACGTGTTTTGGGTGGAATCACTGTTGGTGATGCCGAATTGATTCAAAAAATTTATTTATTTTCCCGATTGACTGGGCCTTCGTTATCTCCGTTTAATGCTTGGGTGTTGTCCAAAAGTTTAGAGACTTTGGCCATTCGTTTGGACAGACATTGCGAAAACGCCTTAAAAGTAGCCGAGTTTTTAGAGCAGCATCCTAACGTAAGTTTGGTAAAATATCCGTTCTTGAAATCACATCCACAATATGCCATTGCTCAAAAGCAAATGAAATTGGGTGGTAATATTGTGGCTTTCGAAATCAAAGGAGGAATCGAAGCCGGAAGAGCTTTCTTGGATAAAATAAAATTGTGCTCGTTGTCTCCCAATTTAGGAGATACCAGAACCATTGTAACGCATCCAGCATCCACAACACACAGCAAATTATCTGTCGAAGAACGTTTGGCAGTAAGTATTACTGATGGTTTGGTGCGCGTTTCCGTAGGATTGGAAACAGTGACCGATATTATTGCTGATTTGGAACAGGCACTTTCTTAAAGATTTATAATTATTGATTCAAACAAAATAGCCCACGGTTTCTACTGTGGGTTTTGTTGTTAAATTTCAAATTAACGATTTTGTATTTATAAAATATATGATAGAAGAATTCATAACATTTCGAAAATTTAATGATCAAAATTCTGCCTCTGAATTAGGGGATTTTTTCAAGGAGAAAAAACTCGAATATATACTTGAGGATAATTCTTTAAGTTTTGATCCCACTTTTGCAAATAATGGATTTGGTAAAGAATTTTGTATCAAGCTCAAGAAAAGCGATTTTGAAAAGGGAAACTCATTTTTAATTGAAAAAGCAGAAAAAGAAATTGTTGAAATTGATAAGGATTACTATTTATTAAGTTTTACGGACAAGGAATTATTTGAATTAATCGCAGCTAGTGATGAATGGAGTCCATTTGATGTGTCTTTAGCTGAAAGATTATTAAAAGAAAGAGGAAAAGAAGTTACTTCGGAAGAAATAGAAAAAATAAAAACGAATAGAATTGTTGAACTTTCAAAACCAGAAGAAAGTCAAAGAATTTATATAGTTATTGGTTATATTACTGCAATTTTGGGAGGGTTTTTAGGTGTATTTATTGGTTGGCATTTGTTGACATTCAAAAAAACATTACCAAATGGAAATAGAATTTATGCTTATTCAGATAATGATAGAAAACAAGGGAATCGTATTTTAATAATAGGTGGAATTTTTTTAGTAATTTGGCTATTATATAGGTTTCTAAAATAATTCAATTTTAATAAAATGCTCTCAAAAAAAACAAAATACGGAATCAAAGCTTTGACTTTTTTGGCACGACAAGAAGATCAAACACCTGTTGCCATTGCTGATATTGCAAAAGCGGAACATATTTCCATAAAATTTTTGGAAAGTATTTTGTTGCTTTTGCGTCATTCTGGTTTTTTGGGTGCGAAGAAAGGGAAAGGCGGAGGTTACTATTTGATAAAAGACCCAAAAGACATTAATATGGCAAAAGTCTATCGTATTCTCGAAGGGCCAATTGCCTTGTTGCCTTGCGCCAGCCACAACTTTTACGAAAAATGCGATGACTGTACCGATGAATCTATTTGTGCCGTTCGCAAACTAATGATGGAAGTTCGCGACAATACCTTGATGATATTGGAGAATAATACGCTTGCTGATATCGCTTTTTAGACTAAGTATCATTAAAAAAGAAAAGACCCTTTCATTGTGTTTGTCCAATGAAAGGGTCTTTTCTTTGTAAATTTCGAACGGACTAAAAAACCAAATTATAACCCACGAAAAACAACATCATTGCGATGGCATTTCTAAGCAACAAATCGGGTACTTTTCCGCTCAACATACTTCCAATATAAATTCCGGGAAGCGATCCTATCAATAACTGTCCTAATAGCTCTAAATTCAGATTTCCCATCGAGGCGTGTCCAATTCCTGCCACAAGAGTCAAAGGAACAGCATGGGCAATTTCGGTACCAACCAGTCTTGGAGTTGGCAACAGCGGGTACAAGAAAAACAAAGTTACCGTTCCCAAAGCACCCGCTCCAATCGAAGTCAGGGTCACCATGGCTCCCAGCATCACGCCAATGGCTACAGTCAATAAATTCTGGGTTTTACTCTCGCTATGGAACTTGTCGCCTGCATGTTTTTGAGAAAAGACTAAAAGTTTCTTTTTGAACACAATGGCAATAGAGGTAAAAAGTAACGCCCAACCTAAACTGTGCTTTATGATTGCATTAAGGGCTGTAACATCTGTTTTGATGCTATGGAGAATCCATAAAGTTAGAAGCGCTGCCGGGATGCTGCCCAAGGAAAGCCAACCAGTAATGACCCAATTAATATTGCTTTTTTTATTGTGGGCATAAATACCTCCTGTTTTAGTAAAAGCGGCATACAATAAGTCGGTGCCGACAGCTGTGGATGGTGGAATATTGAACCATAATAAAATAGGAGTCATCAATGAACCGCCTCCAACACCCGTCAATCCAACAATGAAACCTACCACTAAACCCGCAATAACCAACCCTATTTGAAAATCCATTTTAATTTTTTTCGGCAAAAATAAAACAATTTTATTATAATCCTACCAATTCGATAGACTTTATGAAATATTTTTTCAAAAAAATAATTTGGAGCGAAGCATTAGGCATTTTCAGCCAAAATCGTTCCCGCCATCCTTCCAAAACTTGCGTCCCGAACGCCGGGTCACAAGGTTTTTCCCTCCTGTCGGGGCTAAAGAGCCGAATTTAGGGTCTTTTTGGATTCTGTTTTTAAGTCACTCTTCTCATAAAAATATCAAAAAATATTTTGTCATTTAGAAATAAATAGTACTTTTGCAGACTAATCTACTAAACCGATAGGGTAATAGATTTGAGTAAAAATTTAATTCCGCTTTTCTCTCTCCTTTGGAGAGGGTTGGGGTGAGGAAAAACAATAAAAAAATGAGCACAGCGACAGTAAATACATTAATAGAAAAAACAGCCGGTTTTTCCATCGAGGAAACTTTGGCTTTTTTGGCTAAAGAGTACGAAGAAAAAGTGGTTTTTTCGACTTCTTTCGGACAAGAAGACCAAGTAATAACGGCTTTAATCGCCAAAAACGATTTGCCAATTACCATTTTCACCTTGGATACAGGGCGTTTATTTCAAGAAACTTATGATGTTTTTCACAAGACCTTGAAAAAGTATAAAAAAGAAATCAAGGTTTGTTTTCCTGAAGCCGCCGCGGTGGAAAAATTATTGGAAGCAAAAGGGCCAAACAGTTTTTACGAGTCAGTTGAAAACAGAAAAGAATGTTGTTTCATTCGAAAAGTAGCGCCGTTGACCAAAGCTTTGAAGGGAAATGCTATCTGGATTACAGGTCTAAGGGCTGAGCAATCAGAGAATAGAAATGATTTAGCGCTTTTTGAATACGATGCGCATTTCGACATTATCAAATTCAATCCATTGTTGAAATGGACTTTAGCGGAAGTTCAAAAATACATTGACGATAATAATGTGCCACAAAATGCTTTGCACAAACAAGGATTTGTGAGTATTGGTTGTGCGCCTTGTACCAGAGCCATTGCTCCGGGCGAAGACATTAGAGCGGGAAGATGGTCTTGGGAATCGAGTCATAAAGAATGTGGTTTGCACCAAAAATAAGATTTCAGAAAGCAGATTTCAGATTTTAGAATGAAGAAAATAGAATAAATAATAATAGTTTATGAGATTTTAGAGGAGGTTAAACAACTTTAAACTTTTAAACTTTTAAACCCAAAAAAATGAGTTCAATATTAAAAACAAATGCTTTAGAAAGCGAAGCGATTTACATATTTAGGGAAGTAATTTCTCAATTTGACAAGCCCGTGTTGCTTTTTTCTGGAGGAAAAGATTCGATAACATTGGTGCGTTTGGCACAAAAAGCATTCTTTCCTGCAAAGATTCCTTTTCCGTTGTTGCACGTGGATACAGGACACAACTTTCCGGAAACTATCGAATTCAGAGACCGATTGGTTAAAGAATTAGGTTTAGAATTAATCGTTCGTAATGTACAAGATGCTATCGACGAAGGTAAAGTTGTTGAAGAGTCAGGAAAGTATTCAAGCAGAAATAGCTTGCAAACGACTACATTATTAGATGCCATCGAAGAATTTAAATTTGATGCTTGTATTGGTGGAGCTCGTCGTGATGAAGAAAAAGCAAGAGCGAAAGAACGTATTTTCTCGGTTCGTGATGATTTCGGACAATGGGACGAAAAAAACCAACGTCCAGAATTGTTTGATTTATTGAATGGAAAAATCGAAAATGGTCAAAACGTTCGTGTTTTCCCAATTTCGAATTGGACTGAATTAGATGTTTGGAGTTATATCGAGCAAGAGCAAATCGAAATTCCATCAATTTACTTTTCGCACAAACGTAAAGTATTCTTGAGAGACGGAATGATTTGGTCACATTCTCCTTTTGTTTTTCAAGAAGAAGATGAACCAACAGAAGAAAGAGTAGTTCGTTTTAGAACGGTTGGGGATATGAGTTGTACCGCAGCTGTTGATTCTTATGCTGCCACAATTACCGAAGTTGTTGGTGAAATCAGACAATCCACCATTTCAGAAAGAGGAGCCAGAATTGATGACAAACGTTCTGAAGCTGCAATGGAAAAAAGAAAACAACAAGGATACTTTTAATAGTTGATGGTTTTTCGGTTATAGTTTTTCTATAAACCACAAACAAACAACTACAAACAATAAACAAAACAAGAATGGAAGTTTTAAAAATAGCAACAGCAGGAAGTGTAGATGACGGAAAAAGTACTTTAATCGGAAGATTATTGTATGATACGCAATCCTTGACTACAGATAAATTAGAAGCAATAGAAAAAAGCAGTAAGCAAAAAGGATACGATTACCTCGATTTTTCGTTGGCCACCGATGGTTTGGTTGCCGAGAGAGAGCAAGGAATCACTATTGACGTGGCGCATATTTATTTTTCGACTGCGAAAAAAAGTTACATCATTGCCGACACTCCGGGTCACGTGGAATACACTCGTAACATGGTTACTGGAGCTTCGACTTCACAAGTGTCCATCATTTTGATTGATGCTCGTAAAGGAGTGATTGAGCAAACCTACCGTCACTTTTTTATCAATAATTTATTGAGAGTGAAAGACGTGATTGTGGCTGTAAACAAAATGGATTTAGTTGATTATTCTGAAGAAGTGTACAACAAAATCAAAGCAGATTTTCAAGCATTAAATGCAAAAAGTGCCTACAAAGAACAAAACGTAAGTTATATTCCGTTGAGTGCTTTGACAGGAGATAATGTGGTGGAAACATTAGGAAAAATGCCTTGGTACACCGGACAAACTATCCTTCAACATTTGGAAAATTTAGAATCAAAAGATGTTTACGATAGTGGACAAGCTCGTTTCCCAGTGCAAACTGTAATTCGTCCAAAAACAGAAGAATACCACGACTTTAGAGGGTATGCTGGAAAATTATACGGAAACAATATTAAAGTTGGAGATGCGGTAACCGTTCTTCCTTCATTAACTGAATCTACAGTGACTAATATTCACTTTTTCGACCAACAATTTGATGAAGCAAGCGTTGGTTCTTCAGTTACTATCGAATTAGCAAATGACATCAATGTGACAAGAGGCGATATGATTGTAAAATCAAACGAATTGCCTAAAGTAGAAAAAGACATCACCACAACAGTTTGTTGGATGGATAGCAAAAAATTGGTAGCCGGTGCAAAATATTTTGTACAACACAATACCAATAGAGTTTTGGCGAAAATTGACAGTGTGAAAAACGTAATCGCAACCGATTATTCAGGAGTTACACCAGCAAGTCAATTGAGCATTAACGAAATTGGAGAAGTAACCATCAAATTGAGCAAAGCCATTTATTTTGATGCTTACAATGACAACAAATCAAATGGAGCTTTCATCTTGATTGATGCCGCAACCAACACAACAGCAGGAGTTGGATTTATAAAATAGTTGGTAGTTTGAAGTTCAACAACACAACTATAAACAACAAACTACAAACACAAAACAGTAATTATGCAAAGTTTTAGAGACGAAATAGAAAATCCGATTGTCCAAAAAGAGATTATCGATTTAGAGAAAAAGATATATTCATTCCGCAACGGACAAATTGATGACGAGCGTTTTCGTAGTCTTCGTTTAGCACGTGGTATTTACGGTCAACGTCAAGAAGGCGTTCAAATGATTCGTATCAAATTACCTTACGGAAAAGTAAGCAGCGAGCAATTAAACCGTATCTGCAAAGTGTCTGAAGAATATTCAACAGGACGTTTGCACATTACCACTCGTCAAGATATCCAAATTCACTTCGTAAGTTTGGATAGAACGCCAGAACTTTGGGCAGATTTGGCCAAAGACGATATTACTTTGCGTGAAGCTTGTGGAAACACGGTGCGTAACATCACGGCAAGTGAATTGGCTGGTGTAGATGTTGAGGAGCCTTTCGACGTATCGCCTTATGCACACGGTTTGTTCCAATATTTATTGCGTAACCCAATTTGTCAAGAAATGGGACGTAAGTTCAAAATATCATTCTCATCTTCGGATAAAGATACGGCTTTGAGTTATTTACACGATTTAGGATTCATTCCAAAAATTGTAAATAGCGAAAAAGGATTCAAAATAATGATAGGTGGAGGTTTAGGTTCACAACCACACCACGCCGAATTGCTTTCGGAATTTGTACCCGTAAACCAAATTATTCCAACTGCCGAAGGGGTGATTAGAGTTTTTGACCGTTACGGTGAAAGAACAAAACGTTTGAAAGCCCGTTTGAAATTCTTGATCAAAGACCTAGGTCGTGACGAGTTTTTACGTTTGGTTGAAGAAGAGAAAAAAGCCTTGCCTTTCCATTCTTACGAAATAGATACTACCGCTTTTGAAGGGCCAGTTGCAGAGCCATTGTTGGCAGTGCCTTCAGTAACTATCGATGATGTAGCTGCTTTTGAAGCTTGGAAAAAATCGAATGTGATTTCACAAAAACAAGCCGGTTATGTGGCTATTGGAGTTAAAGTTCCATTAGGAGATTTTTATATTGACAAAGCCAGACAATTAGCCGATTTGATTAAAAATTATGGTGCCAATGAATTGCGTTTTTCATTAAGACAAGACATCGTTATACGTGATATTAAAGAAGAAAATCTAGCCTTTTTCTACCAAGAATTAGCCAAATTAGATATGGTGACTTTAGGTTACAATACTATTGGCGATATCACGGCTTGTCCGGGAACCGATACTTGTAATTTAGGTATTGCAAGCAGCACGGGAATCGCAACAGAATTGGAAAGAGTTTTAGCAACGGAATATCCACAATACGCCAATAATAAAGGAATAACCATCAAAATTAGTGGTTGTATGAATGCTTGTGGACAACACAATATGGCGGAAATTGGTTTCCAAGGAATGTCGATTAATTCAGGAAAATTGGTTGCTCCAGCACTTCAAGTGTTGTTGGGTGGTGGAAATTTAGAAAACGGTCAAGGAAGATTTGCCGATAAAGTAATCAAAATTCCTAGTCGTCGTGGACCAGAAGCGTTGCGTTCTATTTTGAATGATTTCGAGGCTAATGCCAACGGACAATCGTTCTTAAACTATTACGATGCCAAAGGAGAAAATTATTTTTTCGAATTGTTGAAACCACTTTCAGACATTACAAATCTTACAGAAGCTGATTTTGTGGATTGGGGAAATGCCGACAACTATGTAAAAGCTATTGGAGTGGGTGAATGTGCCGGTGTTGTTATTGATTTGGTAGCGACTTTACTATTCGAAGCCAAAGACAAATTGACTTTCTCACACGAAGCTTTGCAAGAAGGAAAATGGTCTGATTCTATTTACTTGACTTATGCAGGATTTGTAAATGGTGCCAAAGCTTTATTGCTTGCCGAAGGTCAAAAAACAAATACACACGCAGGAATTATCGATTTATTCGATACGGTTTTTGTTGAAACCAATAAAATTGAGCTAGGTTCTTCTTTTAAAGATTTGGTTTACCAAATCAATAAAAACGAGCCATCCGAAGCATTTGCAAATAAATTCATTCAAGAAGGTGTTGCCTTTTTTGAAAATATTGAAAACTATAGAGCAAAAGACATCGCTAATGCATAATTCAATAAAACCAAAAGTAACTTTAGTCGGTGCGGGTCCCGGAGATCCAGACTTGCTTACGCTCAAAGGCGTAAAAGCATTGGCTGAAGCGAATGTGGTTTTATATGATGCTTTGGCCAATGAGGAAATATTAGAGTACGCCCCGAAAAATTCCGTAAAGATATTTGTCGGAAAAAGAAAGGGCTGTCACGCTTATTCACAAGATCAAATCAACCAGTTGATGGTGGACAACGCATTGACTTATGGAAATTTGGTCCGATTAAAAGGAGGCGATCCGTTTATTTTTGGTCGTGGAAGCGAGGAAATAGAATTTGTGAAAAGTTTTGGAATTCCAACATTTGTAGTTCCTGGAATTTCATCTTCCATAGCCGTTCCTGCCAATCAAGGAATTTCGTTGACAAAAAGAGGCGTTTCCGAAAGTTTTTGGGTCATCACAGGAACCACTTCCGACAGGAATTTGTCTAATGATGTTGCCCTAGCTGCAAAATCAACGGCGACAGTGGTGATTTTGATGGGAATGAGCAAATTGGAACAAATTGTAGCTCTTTTTCAAAACGAATCCAAAGGAGAAACGCCAGTGGCCATTATCCAAAACGGTACAATGTCCAACGAGAAAATTGGCATTGGAACCATAGATTCAATTATAGAAGTGGTAAAAGAAAACAATTTGAGTTCGCCAGCCATCATCGTAATTGGAGAAGTTGTTAGAGAAAGAAACAAGTTGAAAGGATTTTATAAAGAAGTAGCATTCAATAAAGTTTGCGCCAGAGACTAATGGAAAGAAACGAGTTATACCCAATTTTTTTAAAACTACATCAAATCAATGTTTTGATTGTGGGTGGAGGAAACGTAGGTTTAGAAAAACTGAGCTTTATGTTGAAATCCAGTCCCAATGCCAATGTTGAGGTTGTGGCGACAAAGTTCTTGCCTGAATTAGAAGCATTGGCGGAAAAACATCCCTCAGTAAAATTGACTGAGGCTAGGTTCAAGAAAAAAATGTTGAAAAAACGGCATATGGTTATCGCTTGTACCGATGATTTAGAAGTCAATAAAAGGGTTTATGACCTGTCTCGAAAAAGATACTTGATTTGCAACATAGCCGACACGCCACCATTGTGTGACTATTATTTGGGTGGAATCGTAACCAAAGGAAATGTAAAAATTGCTATTTCGACCAATGGAAAATCGCCAACAACGGCCAAACGATTGAGAGAGTTTTTCGAAGAAGTCATTCCAGAGGATGTCAATAAAATGGTCGAAAACTTGAACGAATATCGAAAAACGCTCAAAGGAAATTTCGAGGAAAAAGTGCAACGAATGAACGAAATCACTGAAGCCTTGAAAAACAAAGAATAAACAGAATACATATAAACCAAAAACAACAAACGCAACTCTATCTCGGCTCCCCCTCCTTTGGAGGGGGCTGGGGGGAGGACAAAAATTAAACAAAATGATTAAAACAGATATCCTTATAATTGGAGCCGGGCCAACAGGTCTATTTGCCGTGTTCGAAGCAGGATTATTAAAATTAAAATGTCACATTCTTGATGCTTTGCCACAAGCTGGAGGACAACTTTCAGAATTATATCCAAAGAAACCAATCTACGATATTCCAGGTTTTCCTGAAGTATTGGCGGGTGATTTGGTAGATAATTTAATGGAACAAATCAAACAATTCGAACCAGGTTTTACCTTGGGCGAACGTGCTGAAACCATCGAAAAACAAGAAGACGGAAGTTTTATTGTGACTTCAAACAAAGGAAAAAAATTCCACGCACCAGTTGTTGCTATTGCAGGTGGATTGGGAAGTTTTGAACCTAGAAAACCACTTATCGAAGACATCGAATTTTACGAAGATAAGGGAATCAAATATTTCATCAAAAACCCAGAGAAATTTAGGGACAAAAGGGTCGTAATATCCGGTGGAGGTGACTCGGCTTTAGACTGGAGTATTTTCTTGTCGAATGTAGCTTCCGAAGTGACTTTAATTCATAGAAGAAACGAATTCCGTGGCGCTTTAGATTCTGTAGAAAAAGTTCAAGAATTGAAAGATGCCGGAAAAATCAAAATGATTACTCCGGGTGAAGTAGTTGGTTTGAATGGTGCCGAGCATTTAGAATCCATTGATGTTGATATCGAAGGAGCTCACAGAAACATTCCTACGGATTATTTCATTCCACTTTTTGGATTGACGCCAAAATTGGGGCCAATCGCCAACTGGGGATTGGAAATCGAGAAAAACGCGATCAAAGTGAACAATGCCTTGGATTATCAAACCAATATTCCGGGAATTTTCGCCATCGGTGACGTAAATACTTATCCAGGAAAACTGAAATTGATTCTTTGTGGTTTTCACGAAGCGACTTTGATGTGTCAAGCGGCCTACCAAATTATCAATCCGGGCAAGAAATATGTGATGAAATACACCACCGTTTCCGGTATTGACGGATTCGACGGAACGCGTAAAGAATCTCCAAAAGCAGTGGTAAAAGCGATAACTTAGAATACCGGTTTGCGGTCAAAATCAAAATAGCCTTATCACTTGCAAGTGGTAAGGCTATTGCTTTACTTTGCAGTTCCAAAATCGTGAAATTATAAGGAGCGAAATATCAGGCATTTTCAGTCAATATCGTTCCCGCTTTTCGTTACAATCTTTGTGGGGCTGAACCCCAGCCCCACAAAGGATTTTCACTTCAATCGGGGCTAAACAGCCGAAAACAGTGATTTTTTGGAAAAAACAAATAAAAACAAAAGCTTTGCGCTTTAGCGTCTTAGCGGCAAAAAATAAGTTATGCCAAACATTCAAGAAGAAATCAAAAAACGAATTCTCGTACTCGATGGAGCAATGGGAACGATGTTGCAACGCTATAATTTTTCCGAAGAAGATTTCCGTGGAGAACAATTCAAGGATTTTCCACATTCGCTCAAAGGGAACAACGATTTATTGTCGTTAACACAACCCAAAGCCATCAAAGAAGTGCACGCTTTGTATTTTGAAGCCGGAGCCGATATTGTAGAAACCAATACGTTTTCAGGAACGACTATTGGTATGGCGGATTATCATTTGGAAGAATATGTCTATCAACTCAACTACGAATCGGCAAAATTAGCGCGTGAAGTAGCCGATGAATTCACGGCCAAAAATCCAGAAAAACCTCGTTTTGTAGCCGGTTCCATTGGACCAACAAATAGAACAGCGAGTATGTCGCCAGACGTGAACGATCCAGGTTACCGTGCTGTAACTTTTGATGATTTGCGCATTGCTTACAAACAACAAGTCGAAGCCTTAATGGACGGCGGTTGCGATTTGCTTTTGGTAGAAACTATTTTTGATACTTTAAATGCCAAAGCAGCACTTTTCGCTATCGAACAAGTGAAGGAAGAACGCCATATCGATATTCCAATTATGGTTTCAGGAACGATTACCGATGCTTCAGGAAGAACACTTTCTGGACAAACGGTGGAAGCTTTCTTGATTTCGGTTTCCCATATTCCGTTGTTGAGCGTAGGATTCAATTGCGCTTTAGGAGCCGATTTGTTAAAACCTTATTTGCAGACTTTATCACATAATACTTCTTTCAATATATCAGCGCATCCAAATGCTGGATTGCCAAACGCCTTTGGAGAATACGACGAAACGCCAGAGCAAATGCAAGCCCAAATTCGCTCTTATTTAGAAGATAATTTAGTGAATATTATTGGTGGTTGTTGCGGAACAACGCCAGAACACATCAAGTTGATTGCCGATATCGCCAAGGATTATAAACCGAGGGTTTCAGATGCGGTGATGTAATTTTTTTTTTTGAGAAATGAGACAATTGAAAATAGTATTATCAGTTTTTGTGCTTTTGTGCTTATTTGGGTTTAGTGATGAAAAAAAGTCATTAATGATCCAGCAAGAAATACCTGCTGATTTTAATTTTACAATTGATAGAGGGGGAAATGATAGTTACAATTCCGAATATAACAGTTTTTATCGGAAATATTTAAATGAAGATAAGACGACTAAAGTTGAATTAACAAAGGGTGAAAAAGAAAAGATATATTCATTTATTGTGAAAAGTAATTTTTTCAAAATGCCAGTTAAGTTTAAACCAAAAGGAGGGATTGTTATAGTTAAGAATCCAAGTTTTACGGAAAGTATAGTGGTTTATGCAAATGGTAAAAAGAAATGGGTAAGTTATGACAATGGTGAGACAAATGATGTAAATGATAAAAAAGCAAAACCTTTTTTGGATTTGTATGAAATGATTTGGAGTATATTATATAAAAAGAAAGAGATTATAGAATTACCAAAATCAGATTATTATTATGAATAATTCTTGCAGGATGGGATTTGCAATCTGTATTCAGCACACAAAAAGAATAAGTCTGGTTTGTCATTTCGACGAAAAGAAATCACATAACGAGAGCAACAAAAGTGAGCAACTAATGAGATTGCTTCGTTTCTCGCAATGACAAACGCGAAGATGAAATAAATGAACAAGTTCCGTAGGAATGACCCATTTTGTAGCAACGGATTTTAATCCGTTGAATAATGAGGATACATTTTGTAGCAACGAATTCATTCCGTTGAAAATTAAAAAATATGGAAATACAAGGAGGTAATAATTATTTACAGGCGGTACAGCAAATAAAAACGGCTATTTTACGAAGTCGTTACGAAGCTGCTGCGCTTGCTAATAAGGAATTATTGAAATTGTATTTTGGCATTGGTCAATATGTATCCTTTCATAGCCGAAACAAAAATTGGGGAAAGGGAGCTATTGATAGTATTTCGAATTTGTTGCAACAAGAACTTCACGGTTTGAGAGGTTTTTCGGCTTCTAATATAAAAAATATGCGTGCTTTTTATGAAGAATGGGAATTTATGCAACCATTTTTGATAGACGAAAAAGCCCCTCTTTTTCAATTTTCGGAGGAAGAGTTAAATCGTCAGTTGCCAACTGCCGAATTGAATAACTTAAATCGTCAGTTGGTAACTGATGATTTAAAAACGAATTTTCCAATTCGGCAGATGGCGTCTGCCGAATTGGAAAATGAATTCGTGGAGCAGTTTTTAAAGCTTGGTTTTTCTCATCATAGGGAAATAATAAAGAATAGTATGCTTGAAGAGAGTATTTTTTATATCCAAAAAGTAGCAACCGAGTTTTGGAGTTTTGAAACTTTAAAGCATCATCTAAAATCTGATTTATACCAACGACAAGGGAAATTAGCGCATAATTTTCAAACCACTTTGTCCGAAAACAGTTTTCGACAAAAAGCACTAATGGCTTTTAAGGACGAAATGCTTTTGGATTTTTCAATATTGAGGATGTAGATGAAGAGCCAAACGAACGTGTTTTGGAAAATGCGATTGTGCAGAATATCAAGAAATTTATAATGGCTTTGGGTTCTGAATTTAGTTTTATCGGAAATCAACACCGATTGCTTATTGAAGATGAAGAGTATTTTATTGATTTGCTGTTTTTTAACAGAAAAATTCAAAGCTTGGTCGCTATCGAATTGAAGAAAGGGAAGTTCAAAGCAGAATATGTTGGAAAAATGAATTTGTATCTTTCGGCTTTGGACGAAATGGTCAAACAGCCACACGAGAATCCGTCTATTGGAATTATTCTTTGTAAAGAAAAAAATAATAAAATAGTAGAATTTGCTTTTAGAGACACCTCAAAACCGATGGGAGTGGTTACGTATAAAACCTACAATGATTTGCCAGAAGCCTATAAAAATATTCTGCCAGATACGGAAACGTTGAAAGGATTGTTGTAATAGAAAGAAGTTGATTTGGAAATGAGTGATTTGCGTAAGGGATAGCAGCGGCATCCTTTTGTGGAGCGATAGCGGAACAAAAGATATAGCGAATAGCCCGACCCTTTTGGGTCACGCCCAAAACGATAATAAGAAATAAATAAGCTAAACCTCCAAGATATTCAAATCCTTGCAGGATTAAAAAATAAAAACAAAAATGGCAGAAGCAGAAAAAAGAAGAAACCTAGTTTTATCAGGATTAGAACCCTTAATCATTACGCCAGAAAGCGTATTTGTAAACATTGGGGAACGTACCAACGTAACCGGTTCTAGAAAATTTCTTCGATTAATCAAGGAAGAAAAATACGATGAAGCTTTAAGCATTGCCAAAGAGCAAGTAGAAGGTGGCGCGCAAATCATCGATATCAATATGGATGAAGGAATGCTAGATGGCGAATATGCGATGGTGAAATTCCTGAACTTAATCGCTGCCGAACCCGATATTGCTCGTGTTCCCATTATGATTGATAGCTCGAAATGGCACATCATTGAAGCAGGTTTGAAAGTGGCGCAAGGAAAATGTGTAGTGAATTCAATCTCTTTGAAAGAAGGAGAAGAAGCCTTTATTCATCACGCTCAATTGATAAAACGCTACGGAGCTGCCGCTATTATTATGGCTTTTGACGAAGTAGGACAAGCGGATAATTTTGATCGACGTGTGGAAATTTGCCAACGTTCGTATGATATTTTAGTAAATAAAGTAGGTTTCCCTCCGCAGGATATTATTTTCGATTTGAATATTTTTCCTGTAGCAACCGGAATGGAAGAACACCGCCTGAATGCTTTGGATTTCTTTAAAGGAACCAAATGGGTTCGTGAAAATTTGCCACACGCACACATCAGTGGTGGTGTGAGTAACGTTTCGTTTTCGTTTAGAGGGAATGATACGGTTCGTGAAGCGATGCACTCGGTTTTCTTGTATCACGCCATTAAAAACGGGATGACAATGGGAATTGTAAATCCGGAGATGCTTTCTATTTATGATGAAATTCCAAAGGATTTATTAGAACACGTAGAAGATGTAATTCTGAACCGTCGTGATGATGCTACAGAACGGTTATTAGACTTTGCCGAGAATGTAAAAGGTGGTCCAAAAACGAATGAAAAAGAAATTCAGGAATGGCGTTTGGGAACCGTTCAAGAAAGAATTACCCATTCACTTGTAAAAGGTGTTGATGCCTTTATTGAAGAAGATGTTGAAGAAGCGCGATTGGCAGCCACGAAACCTATCGAAGTAATCGAAATCAACCTGATGACGGGAATGAACGTTGTTGGAGATTTGTTCGGTTCAGGAAAAATGTTCTTGCCACAAGTGGTAAAATCGGCTCGTGTAATGAAAAAAGCCGTGGCGTATTTGTTGCCTTTTATTGAAGCTGCTAAGCAGGTTGGAGATAAAGAAGGAAACGGAAAAATCCTGATAGCAACTGTAAAAGGAGACGTTCACGATATTGGTAAAAATATTGTTTCAGTTGTATTAGCTTGTAACAATTACGAAATCATTGACCTTGGTGTAATGGTTCCTCCCGAGAAAATTATTGCAGCAGCTATCGAGCACAATGTAGATATTATTGGTTTAAGTGGATTGATAACACCTTCGCTTGACGAAATGGTATATCTCGCCAAGGAATTGGATAAAAGAGGAATGAATATTCCGGTGATGATTGGTGGAGCAACGACTTCACGCGCTCACACCGCCGTGAAAATTGCACCTCAATATAAAGGAACGGTCATTCACGTAAACGATGCGTCGAGAGCTGTTACCGTGGCTGGAAATTTATTGGACGATAATAGAGAAAAATATACCAGCGATATTCGAACCGATTATGATGCTTTTAGAGAATCGTTCTTGAATCGTTCCCGTGACAAGAATTTCTTGAGTATTGAAGATGCTCGTAAAAACAAATTACAATTGGATTGGGAGAATTTCACTCCAGTAAAACCAAATATTATTGGCGAACAAGTTATCGAAGTGGATTTGGATGTTTTGGTTCCTTACATTGACTGGACTCCGTTTTTTAGAACTTGGGAATTGTTTGGGAAGTATCCGGCAATTTTAACCGATGAGGTGGTTGGCGAACAAGCGACTTCTGTTTTTGCCGATGCACAGGAAATGTTAGCTGTAATTTTAAAAGAAAAGAAATTGCAAGCCAAAGGTATCTATGGCATTTTCCCTGCGAATCAAGTTAACGATGACGACATTCAATTGTATGATGAAAAAGGGAATGAATTAGAAAAATTCTTGACATTGCGTCAACAAGCACAAAAAACAAAAGGCGCTCCAAATATCGCTTTGGCCGATTTTATTGCGCCAAAAGACAACGGAGTAACAGATTATATGGGAGCATTTTGTGTAACAACAGGTTTTGGTGTCGATGAATGGGCGGCTGAATTCGAAAAAGATTTAGACGATTACAATTCGATAATGGTCAAGGCTTTGGCAGACCGTTTTGCAGAAGCTTTCGCCGAATATTTACACGAAAAAGTACGTAAAGAAGTTTGGGGTTATTCGAAAGATGAAAACATCAGTACCGAGGCAATGATTGCCGAAGAATACAAAGGAATTCGTCCCGCACCAGGTTATCCAGCTTGTCCCGACCATTTAGAAAAACCAACCATTTGGAAATTAATGAATGTTGAAAAAGAAATCGGAGTAACTTTGACCGAAAGTATGGCAATGTGGCCAGCTTCTTCGGTTTCGGGATATTACTTTGGAAATCCGGAAAGCAAGTATTTTGGACTCGGAAAAATAAAAGAAGATCAAGTCATTGATTACGCCAAACGAAGAAGTATTTCGACAGATAAGGCAATGAAATGGTTGAACCCAAATATAGCAGATTAAAAAAATTGTTTCAGGTTTAAAGTTTCAAGTTGATCGAGTAACTTGAAACCTGAAATCTGAAACTTGAAACAAATAAAATGAAAGTAACACAACATATAGAAAACGCAAAAGGTAAACCTTTGTTTTCTTTCGAAATTGTTCCGCCTCAAAAAGGAACAAATATTAAAGATTTATATCAAAATATTGATCCGTTGATGGAGTTTAAGCCTCCTTTTATAGACGTGACCACTTCGAGAGAGGAATATGTGTACATCGAAAAGGACGGACTTTTTGATCGTCGAATCACTCGTATGCGTCCCGGAACGGTTGGGATTTGTGCTTCCATCCAACATAAATATGGAGTGGATGCAATTCCTCACGTACTTTGTGGTGGTTTTACCAAAGAAGAAACCGAATATTTACTAGTCGATTGTCAGTATTTAGGAATTGATAATTTGGTGGCACTTCGTGGCGACCCAATGAAGGGAGAGAAATATTTTGAGCCAACGAAAGGAGGAAATAATTATGCTGTGGATTTGGTAAAACAAATCAAAGCGATGAATGCAGGACAGTTTTTGCACGACACTTTACCAATGCAAAACGCACCCGATTTTTGCATCGGTGTGGCGGGTTATCCAGAAAAACATATTGAAGCTCCAAGTTTGGAAGCCGATTTGAAAAGGCTAAAAGAAAAAGTAGATGCGGGTGCCGATTATATAGTGACTCAAATGTTTTTTGATAATCAACGTTATTTCCAATTCGTTGAAGCAGCACGTGCCATAGGAATTTCAGTTCCAATTATCCCAGGAATCAAGCCAGTTGCGGTGAAACGTCATTTGCAATTGTTGCCACAAGTTTTCTGGTTGGATATGCCACAGGATTTGATACATTCTATCGAGCAAGCCAAAGACAATGCGGCCGTTCGTCAAATAGGTGTGGAATTTGCTGTTCAGCAATCCAAAGAATTAATAGAATTTGGTGTGCCTTGCGTACATTATTATTCTATGGGAAAATCAGACAATATTCATCAAATAGCGAGTCAGGTTTTTTAGATTTCTGTATAATCTCGTAGAGACGTTGCATTGCAACGTCTCTACTTCGTGATTTCTCTAAAAACAGTCTCCAGGTTTTTGTTCTTCTGATTGAGTTGTAGCGTTTTCAAGCCATTTGCATTGGCAAAATCAAAAACAGCAGGACGCATATCTTTATCGGAGTTGAATGTCAATTCCCAAATCAAATCGTGGGTGTTTTTGAAAGAAGTTAGATTCTCGATTTTGGCAATCAATTCTTCTTCTACTCCAAGGTCAAATTCCACTTCAATAACTTGTTCATTAGTTTCAGTCGAGATTAAGTTGTCAAGTTTTTTGTCGGCCACGATTTTTCCTTTGTCAATAATAATTACTCGGTCACAAATTGCTTCTACTTCCTGCATAATGTGTGTCGAAAGAAAAACCGTTTTGTCTTTGCCCACGTTTTTAATAACGTTCCTGATTTCGACTAATTGGTTTGGATCCAATCCAGTTGTGGGTTCGTCCAAAATCAAAACATCGGGATTGTGCAATAAAGCATTGGCTAATCCCACGCGTTGGCGATAGCCTTTGGATAATTGTCCTATTTTTTTGTGGCTTTCATTCGACAAACCCGTCAATTGAATTACTTCTTCAATTCTGGATTTGGCGACTTTATATACATCGGCATTGAAAGATAAATACTCTCTCACGTATAAATCTAAATACAAAGGATTGTGTTCTGGTAAATAGCCAATGGATTGTTGTACTTCTTTGGCTTGTGAGTTTACATTAAATCCATTGATAGTTGCAGTTCCTTCGTCGGCGGCAATATAGGTGGTCAATATTTTCATCAAGGTCGATTTTCCGGCACCATTTGGACCCAAAAAACCAACGATTTCTCCTTTTTTGACAGAAAACGAAATGGAATCCAAAGCTTTTTGAGTTCCGTAACTTTTCGAAATGTTATTTACTTCTATTGACATTGTTTTTTATTTACAGCAAAAGTAAACAGAAAAAATAGAATTCATCACTTCCCTTTTTTTAACTTGAAAAATTATATTTTTTTTTAACGCATAAGCAAATGTTAAAGTCACTTAAATTTCTAATTGAATAGTTTCTCTTTGTCAGATAAATTTTAAATAAATTAAAAATGAAAAAATCATTACTTATTCTTGCACTAGCTGTATTTAGCTTTGCAAATGCTCAAAAAGGCACAGTTTTAGTTTTAGGAAACGTGGGATATTATTCCCAAAAATCAGATGTTTCGTTGGGAGTTAGACCCACACAAAACAATTTCAATTTCTCTCCAAAAGTGGGTTATCAATACAATGACAACTGGACTGTGGGTGTTGAATCGTCAATTTCAAATTCAAAACAGACTTATACATCAGGCGAATACAAATCCAATAATTTTTCTGTGGGTGGTTTTCTTCGTTATTCTAAACCAATAGGAGGGATTTTTTCTGCTTATGCGGACCTAGGTACGGGTTATCATAATGCAGAGCAAACACAATATAATGGAGGCATTAATCCATACATATCAACAATTAAGGGGACTGGTTTTTATGTAGGAGTAACACCTGCTTTATTTTTAAACATTAATAAAGGGTTTGGTTTAAATTTTAATTTGGGAAGTATAGGTTATAGCACTCTAAATTATAGTAATTCAGGAAATGACACTCAAAATTTTGATTTTAGTTTTGGTCAAGCCTTTAGTGTCGGGATTTCTAAAAACTTTTAAAACTTTACTTTGTTGCGTTTTTCAAAAGCATTCGTTTCTACGTATGCTTTTTTGTTTGAGTAAATGTCCATAATTTGGCAATGAATAAAGAAGTTACAAGTATGCTGCCAGAAAGTTCTTATCGGGTTGTTGTTTAATTGTTATTTTGAGGCTTCATTTTTAATTATTTAGTAATGAAAATTAAGTTTTATAGATAATTCTTTTTTTGTTGGATAAAATCAGACTTTTTTTTGGTTTGACAAAAAAAATATTTATACATTTGCAAAGAATTTATTAAAAAACAGAAACAAAATGTCTCATAACCGTTTTTATTTTAGCAATACTTACTATTTCTTCTTTAGGAAGTAAGGATTGTCTATGGTTATTTGAAAGATTAAGAAACAAATAAAACTAATATACAATCCTGATGAAAATCAGGATTTTTTTTTGAGTATAAATGAGAACAAAAATTGCAATACAAGGTATAAAAGGCTCTTTCCATCATCAGGTGGCGCAAGATTATTTCTATCAAAATATAGAAGTTGACGAATGTATGTCTTTTGAAGAATTGGTGGATAGCGTTTTGTCAGGCAAATCGGATCAGGCGGTTATGGCAATCGAGAATTCCATTGCGGGTCCCATTATTCCCAATTATGCCTTGATTGACAAAAACAATTTGCACATTGTTGGGGAACATTATTTAGACATTCACCAGAATTTAATGGCATTAAAAGGCCAGAAAATTGAAGATATCCAAGAAGTGCATTCGCATCCGATGGCTTTATTGCAATGTATGGAGTTCTTGAAAAAATACCCAAACATAAAAATAGTCGAAGATAAAGATACAGCTGAAACAGCAAGAAGAATTTACGAAAAACAGTTGAAAGGAATTGCAGCAATTGCCAGTAAAACAGCTTCTGAAATGTATGATTTGGAGATTTTGGCGCCGGAAATTCAAACGATTAACAATAATATGACTCGTTTTGTTATTATCAACAAAGAAGAGAAATTTGTCGAAGAAGACGAAATCAACAGGGCTTCCATCAAATTCGAATTGGATCACAAACGTGGAAGTTTGGCAGCAGTTTTGAACGTGATGAGCGATTGCAAATTAAATTTAACCAAAATTCAATCTTTGCCAAAAATAGAAACACCTTGGAAATATTCGTTTTTTGTGGACGTTACTTTCGAAAAATATGAAGACTACGCCAAAGCAAAATCCTTGTTGGAAATTATGGCGGAATATTTCAAAGTGTTGGGAGAATATAAAAATACAAAACCGTGATACAAACAGCAAAACGTTTAGATATAGTGGAAGAATACTATTTCTCCTCAAAATTGAGAGAAGTAAGACAATTGGCTTCCGAAGGAAAACCGATCATCAATATGGGAATTGGAAGTCCTGATTTAAAGCCTTCACAAGCCGTTATTGATGCAGTAACTTTGGCAATGCAGGAAGAAAATGCACATCAATATCAAAGTTACCAAGGATTGCCGGAATTGAGAAAAGGAATGGCCGATTTTTATCAAAACAACTATGGAGTTGCCTTGAATCCGAATACCGAGATTTTGCCTTTGATGGGTTCCAAAGAAGGAATTATGCACATTTCATTGGCGTTTTTGAACGAAGGAGACCAAGTTTTGATTCCAAATCCGGGGTATCCTACTTATTCTTCGGTGACGAATTTGGTTGGAGCCGTACCAGTTTATTACGATTTGAAAGAAGACAATAATTGGGAACCTGATTTCGAAGCTTTGGAAAAATTAGATTTATCGAAAGTAAAAATAATGTGGTTGGGTTATCCGCACATGCCGACAGGAGCGAGAGGAAGTTTGGAATTGTTTGAAAAGTTGGTTGCTTTCGCCAAAAAAAACAACATCTTGTTGATTAATGACAATCCATATAGTTTTGTTTTGAATGACAATCCAATGAGTTTGTTGCAGGTTGAAGGAGCAAAAGACGTGGCATTAGAATTGAATTCTTTATCAAAAACCTTCAATATGGCAGGTTGGCGAGTGGGAATGGTGTTGGGAAATGCAGCTTGTATTGATGCAGTTTTGAAAGTAAAAAGTAATATGGACAGCGGAATGTTCTTTGGAATCCAAAAAGGAGCAATTGCAGCCTTGAAAAGCGATCAATCTTGGTTCGATTCGATGAACGCTGTTTACAAGAAAAGAAGAGTTTTAACAGAACAATTAGCTGAAAAGTTAGGTTGTGAAGTCTATAAGGAAGGCGTTGGATTATTTGTTTGGGCAAAATTACCAGCAGGAATAACATCTTCAGAAGATTTTATAGATAAAATTTTATACGAAAAATCAATTTTCATCACTCCGGGAACAATTTTCGGTTCCAATGGAGAAGGATATATCCGATTTGCACTTTGCGTGAAAGAGGAAAAAGTGCAAGAAGCAATAGATAGATTTGTGTAGAGACGCGATTTATCGCGTCTAAATAATTTGCAATTAAAGAAAATGAAAGTACACGTAATAGGAATAGGATTAATAGGCGGTTCGATGGTTTTGGACATCAAATCACTGCATCCGGACGCGACTATTTATGGAATTGACAACAACGAAAGCCATTTGGCGGAAGCTATTGCTCTTGGAGTTGTTGACCAAGCGGCGACATTCGAAGATTTGGCGGTAGCCGATTTTGTAATCGTTTCGGTTCCTGTTGATATAGCATTGACCCTTTTGCCAAAAGTTTTGGATGCAATCGGAGAGAATACGATTGTTTTTGAAGTGGGTTCTACGAAGACGCCAATTTGCGAAGCGGTGGCGGATCATCCAAGAAGAAGAAATTTCATTGCCACGCATCCCATTGCGGGAACTGAATTTTCTGGGCCTTCGGCGGCGATAAAAAACTTGTTTCAAGGAAAAACCAACATCATTTGCGAAGTCGAAAAAACGACTTTCAAGTTGCAGGAGAAAGCCTTGGATTTGTTCAAGAGTATGGGAATGAGAATCCGTTACATGGATCCAAAATCGCACGACAAGCATATTGCTTATGTGTCGCATTTGTCCCATATCAGTTCGTTTATGCTTGGGAAAACGGTTATCAATAAAGAGAAAGACGAACAGGATATTTTTGACATGGCGGGTTCCGGATTCGAAAGCACGGTTCGTTTGGCTAAAAGTTCCCCGGCAATGTGGACACCAATCTTTAAACAGAATAAAAAGCAAGTCATAAAAACATTGGAAGAATATATCTCTAATTTATCCAATTTCAAAGAATTATTGGAGAAAGATGATTATGATGCGATATTCAACGAAATGCAAAGCGTGAATAAAATCAGGGAAATATTAAACGGAATGAACAGTAAAAAATAATATCAAAATAAACACAACAAAAAATAAATATTTAGAAAAGATGGAAAACAAGAAAGAAATGAGAAATTGGTTGAACGAATTCAATTTGTCTCATCCATTAGTGATAGCAGGACCTTGTAGTGCTGAGACCGAAGAGCAAGTATTGAAAATTGCTCACGAATTGAAAGATTCTGATGTAAGCGTTTTTAGAGCAGGAATTTGGAAACCAAGAACTCGTCCAGGAGGATTTGAAGGTGTTGGAGAAATTGGACTGAAATGGTTGAAAAAAGCAAAAGCAGAAACAGGAATGCTTATGGGAACTGAGGTTGCCACTGCTGCACACTGTAAATTGGCTTTAGAATATGATATCGATGTTTTGTGGGTTGGTGCTCGTACCACTGCAAATCCATTTGCGGTTCAAGAAATTGCCGATACTTTGAAAGGAACTGATAAAATCGTTTTGATCAAAAACCCGGTAAACCCTGATATGGCTTTATGGTTGGGTGGTGTAGAGCGTTTGTATGCTGCCGGAATCGAAAAATTAGGAGTAATTCACAGAGGTTTTTCTACTTACGAAAAAACAAAATACAGAAACATTCCAGAATGGCAAATTGCTATCGAATTGCAAAATAAATTCCCTGATTTACCATTAATTATTGATCCATCACATATTACAGGAAACCGTAACATGATTCTTGAAGTGACTCAAGAAGCTTTGGATTTGAATTATGACGGTATGATTATCGAAACGCATATTGATCCAGACAATGCTTGGTCTGATGCAGCACAACAAGTTACTCCAGACGCTTTGAAACAAATCTTGAAAGATTTGAAAATCAGAAAAGTAAGTGGTGACAATGACTTTGACCAAAAAATGACAAAATTGAGAGCAAACATCGATGTTTTGGACGCTAATTTATTAGAGCTTTTAGGAAAACGTATGAAAGTGGCTGACGAAATTGGTCAAGTGAAAAAAGAAAATAACGTGGCTGTATTGCAAAACAACCGTTGGAACGAAATCCAGGTAAAAATGGTTGCCGAAGGAGCTAAAAAAGGATTGACAGAAGAATTTATCGTTAAATTATTCAGAGGAATCCACCAAGAAAGCATCGAACATCAAGAGAAAATATTGAACTCTTAACCAGTGTTTTTCTAAAAATAGAATCCCCATACTTGTTCAAAAAAGTATGGGGATTTTTGTTTTTTAAAATGATTTAAGGATTAAATCAACAACAATAATAAGTGAAATCAAACAGCTTAAAAATATCAGTTGGCTCAACAATGTCAATAGTAATGATTTTTTCAAGCTCAGTTTATTGAAAAACTGTGCATTTGTCCAATAGATGAACACAACGTCAATTAGATAAATGACTAATGAAAGTGTCTGCATAGAATGAGTTCCATTGAAATGATTAAGCAATGGAAATAAAGCGATGTGCACAAACAGTTTTTGGGAAGCCTTGAAAGTATTCAGGATGAAGTATTCCACTAAATTGTAGCCCTGTTTTCTAAAAGCAATGCTTGTGCCAATAGTGTACAAAGGAATCATCAAAAGAGTAGTCCATGCATAATGTGTACCCATCCATTCGTTGAATTTAACGTTGTCGATTCCAGTTTCTGTGGTACGTTGCACCGTAGTTTCAACAAAACTGATATGGAAATAATGGTACATAAATCCATAAAGGGATGCCAAAATAATAACCAAAGAGATTGGTTTTAAATGTTTGATTCGCTTTCCTTCAATAAATTCTCTAATGGTATGGCCAGGTCTGGTAAATAATTGTTTGCCAGAATACAAAATCCCTTCGTCAAAATGGAATAAACTATGCCTGATTTCATGCCATAGAAAATGAAAATTCAATCGATGTGTTTCGGCAGTTTGCCCACAATTGCTACAATAATGCCCTGAGTAAATGTGGTTACAGTTTTTACAGGTTACCTTCATTTTTTATCGATTAGGTTATTGAATTCTGTGTTTTGACAAAGCCAAGTTGATTATTTTCAATAGTAATTAAACCTTTTGGTAGATATAAATAACTTTCAACTGTAAACCTAAAACAAAATTTTATCTTTGCAAAAAGTTTTAGGTTGTAAATCAGAAATCTAAAATCAGAAATCGAAATTCGCAAATAAAAAAATGACAGGAACCGTTTATAAATCTACAGGAAGTTGGTACACCGTAAAATCCGATCAAGGTGATTTTATTGAATGCCGCATGAAAGGAAAATTCCGAATCAAAGGCATTAAAAGTACCAATCCTATTGCTGTGGGCGATATCGTGGATTATGAACTTGAAGAAACTTCGGATACCGTGACGGGAACCATTCATAAAATTCACGACAGGAAGAATTACATCGTTCGAAAATCAGTGAATCTGTCGCATCAAATGCACATTATTGCGTCGAATATTGACCGCGTTTTCCTTTTGGTTACCATCAATAATCCACCAACGACTTTCAATTTCATAGACCGATTTTTGGTCACTGCCGAGGCTTACGGAATAGAAACCATATTGGTTTTTAATAAAATTGATACATTCGACGATGCTACTTTGGATGAACAGTTGTATATGCAACACGTTTATGAAGAAATCGGATACCAATGTTTGCGTGTTTCTTCTACCGAAATGAAAGGAATAGAAGAATTAAAAGAACTGATGATAGGCAAAGTAAGCATGTTTTCTGGGCATTCAGGCGTAGGAAAATCGACTTTGGTCAATGCTTTGGAACCTTCTTTACATCTAAAAACCAAGACTATTTCTGAAGCCAGTAAGCAAGGACAGCACACGACCACTTTTGCCGAAATGTATGATTTGTCTTTTGGTGCTCGAATAATAGACACGCCAGGAATCAAGGGTTTCGGGATTGTCGATATGGAAAAGGAAGAAATCAGTGGTTATTTTCCTGAGTTTTTCCGGTTGAAAGACCAATGTAAATTTAATAATTGCCTGCACAAAGAAGAACCCCATTGTGCCATCAAAGCAGCTTTGGAAAAAGATGAAATAGCTTGGTCTCGTTATAATAGTTACCTGAAAATCCTTGAAGGTGACGACGAAAATTACCGAACCGATTCATTTGACGAAGATCGAAAAGCAAGTGATGAAACTAGGAAATAGTATAAAGGCTTTAATATTTTGTTGAATTCTAATTAATTAATAATATTTTTGAATAAATAAACTCACAAATATGATTACATACATAAAAATAAATGGTTTTAAATCCTTTCATAATTTTGAAATGGAGTTTACTCCTTTTACAGTAATTGCTGGGGCAAATGCTTCAGGAAAAAGTAATTTATTTGATGCGTTGACTCTATTGTCCAGACTTGCTGAAACAGATAATTTAAAACGAGCATTTAGTGAGCAAAGAGGAGAATTTATAGAATTATTCACACAATACGGTGACGAAAATTTTGCTAATCAAATAGATTTTGGAATAGAAATGTTAGTTAACAATAAAGTGAAAGATGCATGGGGAAATGAGGGAATATTGAAATATACTCGTTTAAGATATGATTTGTCAATAAAAAGATTTACAAATTCATCTGGAATTCAAGATTTAACTGTTGTTTATGAACATTTAGAAAATTTGCAGCATAATAATGACAAATGGATTACTAAATTAATACCTAAAATGGTATTAGAAGAGTGGAGACCAAAAATTCCAAAGGGAGGAAGAAGAGCAACGCCATATATTTACACCGAACAACGTAGTGATGTTCAAACTGTGATTGTTCCACAAGATGGAGTTCAAGGAGGAAATAAAAGAACATTTCCTCTTAATAATGCAACTAGAACCGTTTTGAGTAGCTTTGATACAGTTGATTTTAGACATATTCTGGCAGCGAAAGAAGAAATGAAAAGTTGGAAATTTTTGCAACTTAATCCAGAAGACTTACGCCAAGCTACTAGTAAAAACAATGGAGAGGATATAATTTCAATAAGTGGGAAAAATTTAGCTGCAGCTTTGTATAGAATTAAACAAGAGGATAGTTATAGTCTAAAAGAAATTTCCAGAAAATTAAATAAATTTTTACCAAATTTCACTGAAGTTGATGTTTTTGATGATAAAGAAAATAAACAATATCTAATTAAACTAAAAGATACAGATAAAAAAGAATTTTCATCGAGAGTACTTTCTGAAGGGACTTTGAGAATATTAGCTTTGTGTATTTTAGAATATGATGAAAAACATACAGGGTTACTTTGTTTTGAAGAGCCTGAAAACGGAATACATCCTTTCAGGATAAAAGCTATGACAGAATTGTTGAAAGATTTATCTGTTGATTTTAATGATACTGAATTACCCTTGCGTCAGGTTATAGTCAATACTCATTCTCCAGTTTTGGTTGGAAATATGATGAAATGGCAATATGATTCGAATGTGAGTATTTGGTATGCCCAAATGCGTGTTACAATTTCTGAGATTAACGGCAAGAGGATTAAATTAAATACCACTAAAATTAGTCGAGTAATAAAAGATGATAGTCAGCAACAACTTAATTTGATTTTTTCTGAACAAGATCGAAAATTGACATTAGCAATAGTTAAAGATTATTTACAGACATCAGAATTTGAAAGTAATCTTATTTAACTTGAGGTATGAGTAATTTTATTTTAACAGGATTGTTTACTGAAGGTACAACAGATGTTCGTTTTTTAGAAAGTGTTGTTAAGAAGACCTTAGATGATTTAGCATTTGAATGTACAGGTGACATAGAAACAGAATTGAAAGTAATAGATATAGATAAAACAGGGTTAAGTTTTAATGAACAAGTATTTTTTGCTTCAAAAATGGCTAAGGAGGAATATGATGTTTTAATGCTTTTTGTTCATACAGATGCAGATTGCAATGATGATTCAATTGTTTTTAATTCAAAGATAATACCTGCTAAATCTTTCTTGGAAGGACTAGATGATGAATTAGTTTGTAAAAAGGTGATTGCAATTGTCCCTATCCAAATGACAGAAGCTTGGATGTTAGCTGATAAAAATCTTTTGAAAGACGAAATAGGTATTGTTGGTACTGACATAGATTTGGGAATTCATAGAAGACCTGAAGAGACAACCAATCCAAAAGCTGTTATCGAAAATATAATTCGGTTGTCTAAAGAAAGTCAAGTAAAAAGAAAAAGAAGAGCAGGACTGAATATTTCTGATTTATATCAAATTATTGGACAGAAAATTGAGCTTTCAGAACTAGAGAGCTTACCATCTTACAATAAGTTTAAATCTAGTTTAAGAGAGGTCCTTAAAGAGTTGAATTTTCTTCACAACTAATGAAAGCAGTGATCCAAAGAGTTTCCCAAGCTTCCGTAACCATAGCTTCCAAGATTGTGGCCGATATCCAAAAAGGATTGTTGGTTTTAGTAGGAATCGAAGATGCCGATACTCAAGAAGATATCAATTGGCTTTGCCAAAAAATAGCCAATCTTCGCATTTTTGGTGACGAAAATGACGTAATGAACCTTTCGGTAAAAGAGATTAATGGCGATGTAATTGTTGTTTCCCAATTCACCCTTCATGCCTTGACTAAAAAAGGCAATCGCCCTTCCTACATTAAAGCATCAAAACCAGAAATTGCCATTCCAATGTATGAAAGTTTTGTTCAAAAAATGGAAAACGAATTGGGCAAGAAAGTCCAAACCGGAATTTTTGGAGCCGACATGAAAGTTTTGCTTGTAAATGATGGGCCGGTGACAATAGTAATTGATTCAAAGAATAAAGGATAAATCCGTCTTGTATTAATAAGGCTATTCTTTAGTGTGTTTTATTTTTAAATCGTTATCTTGTTGGTTTTCAGTTGTTTTTCGTTTTGATAGTTCGGTCAAATTTTTAAATTGTGTTTTATTTTTTACATTTGAAGTAAGGATTCCCAAATCTATTAACTTAAACTTGAAATTTTGGCAAAGATAAAACACGCTAGTGCATATGATGTAATTGATCATGTGGCTACAACTGCGAAAAAAAAGAAAGTAATGCATCTTTCTTCTCAGGAAGAAGAATTTAACGGAGAATTTTTAAAAATAAATGACAAGAAATTAATCAATTTTGGTACCTGTGGTTATCTAGGATTGGAAAAGCATCCTCATATTTTGGACAAAAGTCATGAGTTGCTCAACAGATATGGTTCCCATTTCTCCATTTCACGAACCTATGTCAAAGCATCCTATCAAGATGAATTAGAAAATTTAATCAGTAAAATTTTTGACAATCATCCTGTGATAACATTTACTTCGACATCGGTTGCCCATCAATCCGTGGTGGGGACTATCATGCAGCCTAATGATCTGATTATTTTAGACCAACAAGTACATTATAGCGTGCAATATCCTTGTCAATTTGCAAAATTGCAGGGTACTATGGTAAAAATGATTCGTCATAACAATATGGAAATGTTGGAAGAATTTATCAAAAGAGGGTATAATCAATACGACAAAATTTGGTATATGGCCGATGGAGTGTATTCGATGTACGGTGATTTACCCCATAAAAAAGAGCTTCTTTTTTTATTGGAAAAATACCCAAAACTTCATTTGTATTTTGATGATGCCCACGGTGTGGGATGGACAGGCACAAATGGTTGTGGAAGTGTATTTGAACACTTCAAGCATAGTGAAAGGGTTATTTTGATGAGTACTTTGGCCAAAGGTTTTGGATGTATCGGAGGAATTGCCGTTTTTAATGATGCCGAAATGCACCGAAAAGTCAATATTTATGGAGGAATTCTTGCCTATACGCATCCTTTGTCTCCGGCCAATGTTGGCGCGGCCATTGGATCGGCAGAGCTTTTGCTTTCAGACAAGATTTATGTCTATCAAAAGGAGTTGAAGGATTCGATGGCGTATTTGAACGTGAAATTGGAAGAACTTAATTTGACCAACACCTCTTCAAACGAAACGCCAATTTATTTTATTGGCACCGGTTCGGTGAAGGTAGCCCAAAATCTGGTTCAGCGTGTTTTGGCTGATGGATTGTACGTGAATACGGCGACGTTTCCAGTTGTGCCAAATGATAAAACAGGATTGCGATTCACGCTTACGAGACACAATACTAAGGATCATATTGATCAATTAGTTGATTCGATAGGCCGAAATTTCTATGTTGCGGTTGATGAAGAAAAGGAAGATTTAGAGAAAATTTATAAAACCTTCAATGTTCCTTTTAAAGGTGAAAAAAGTATAAAATCAGTAGCGTCAGAGAAAGTTATAGTAGAAATATACAACAGTATCGACGAAATAGACGTTGCAAGATGGGATAATCTGTTTAAGGATAATGGTAGTTATTCCCATAATGGTTTGCGTTGCATAGAAGAAATATTTTCTAACAATGATAAAGTAGAAGAAAATTGGGGATTTCATTATGTCATCATCCAAGATGAAAAGAATGAAATACTACTGGCCACATTTTTCACGAGTGCGCTTTATAAAGACGATATGTTGTCCTTGGAAAATATTTCCATGCAAATTGAAAAACAAAGAGAGCAGGATCCTTATTATTTGTGTTCAAAGACATTGGCCATGGGTTCGTTGTTCACGGAAGGGAAACATTTGTTTGCTAATGAAAATCATCTTTTGATGAATGAAGCTTTGCGTGTGTTTTTTATTGAGGTCGAAAAATTAAAAAAAGCCACTGATTCGACAGTGGTTCTTTTGAGAGATTTTCAACCTGATTTTAAATATATTGAACATTTTGAAAACGAAGGCTTTGTCAAAATAAACATGCCAAATGTCAATATAATTCCAATTCAAAGCTGGAATACAAACGAAGAATTTATCAGTCAGATTCCCTCAAAAAATAATAAAAGGAATATTGAAAGATATGTTTTGAAATACGAAGATCAATTCGATATTACGTTTAAAAACACAATAACTAGTCAAGAAGCGGAACATTATTATAATTTATTTCAAAATGTAAAGAAAGACAATCATGCAGTTAATTATTTTAAATATCCGGCAAAGATAACCCAGATACTGTCTAAATATGAAGATTGGGAATTTATGGACATTAGATTAAAAGGAGGGGATGAGACCATCTGCTGCGTGTGGTCATTCAGGGGCGACAAGCATTATTCGCCATTGATTATGGGATTAAATTATGAGTATGTCGAGTCAATGAATCTTTATAAACAAGCCATTTTTCAATTGGTAAAAAGAGCCAATTATTTAAATAAAGAAAAAGTGTTTTTAGGATATTCTGCTGATTATGAAAAGCAAAAATATGGAGCAAATACCATTTCTTTACATGCTTTTATTAAGGTAGACGATACTTTTAACATGGAGTTAATAGAGTCAATGTCGAATATGAAAAAGGGATAATATATGACGGAATTAGAGAATGAATTTATCCGGTTTTGGGTTGTCGATGGGATTTTGTGCAGTAAATTCAAGCGTGAGGTAAATTTTGATTTGGATATCATAAAAAAATTAATAGAAACCAGACATGCTATTTCGAATAATGTCAACCAGTATTGGTGTTATGATGTTAAAGAGGCAAACGGTTTCTCAAAAGAATGCAGGGATTATGCAGATATTCATGGTCAAGATTTTTTATTTGCATGTGCCTTGGTTATAAATTCTCATACTCAAAAATTTTTATTCAATGCATTTCTGAAATTAAAAAAATCAAAAATTCCGTTTCAAGCATTTACAAACAAGGAAAAAGCAGTGGAATGGCTCAATGAAATAAAGGCGAAAAATGAGCAAGGTTAATTTTTACATTTTTTTTTAAAAGATGTAAATAGGTTAGATTAAATGAAATACTAAAGGAGAAATTACATGACTAAACTAGAAGAAATATTAGTTTTGGTTCGTTCCATCAATGAAGATGAGTTTCAGGAACAACTTACAAATGGAAATAGTTTGGAGGATGTTCATAAAGAATTGCTGTTTTTGGCTGAAAAAATTGAATCTAAAAAGAAAAGAACCAACATTATAATTGAACATATTTCCAATTGTTATGCGGGAGATTTTTTTAATTATTTGCCAATTTCGGATGCTCAAGATGAATTGGATGTTTTCTGTATGGGATTTAACACCTACATCGAAGAGTTAAAGGCGGTTATGGTTTCTAAAAATTTATTGGAAACCATTAATAAAAAATTAATCGAGGAAAAGGAACGTTCTGAGCAATTAGCCCTAGCAAGAGATGAATTCTTGTCGAGTATGAGTCATGAAATTCGCACGCCACTCAACGGTATTTTGGGTTTTACCGATTTATTATTAGAGAATTCTTCTTTAGACGACGAGAGTAAAAAACAATTAGACTACATAAAAATATCGGGAGATATTCTACTTGTGATTATCAACGATATTTTGGATTTGGCAAAAATTGAATCGGGACAAATTACACTCTATGAAAAACCCTTCAATCTGTCAAAACTCATCCAGCTTATTTATGACACTTTTTCGAGCAAGATACAGATAAAAGAGATCGATTTTAAAATTTCAATCGATAAAAAAGTTCCCAAAATATTGAATGGTGACTCTATTCGAGTTTCCCAAATATTATTTAACTTGATTAGTAATGCCGTTAAATTTACCCCTGTAAAAGGGAAAATTAGATTAAAAATCAAGTTCGATAAAGAAGAGGAAGGCTTCTATAATATAAAAGTGACAGTAAAAGATTCGGGGATCGGAATCCCTTCGGACAAGATAGACACTATTTTTGATCCATTCATCCAAGTGAGCAATGATACTGCCAGAAAATATGGTGGTACAGGATTGGGACTGACGATTATCAAGAAAATCATCACTATCATGAAGGGCGAAATTCAGGTAAAAAGCAAACTGGATCGCGGTACAAAATTTATAGTAAACTTGCCTTTTGCGAAAGGAAAATCCAGTTCGGTTGATTTAAAATCGATTGAAAATAAAGATAAATCTTCTATTCCTGTTCCTGCTGGCCGAAGAATAAAAGTGCTTTTGGCCGAAGACAATCGCATTAATCAAATTTTGATCCAAAAACTACTTTCAAAATTTAATTTTGACTGTGTAATTGTGGACAATGGACACTTGGCAGTCGAGGCCGTAAAACGCGAAAATTTTGACATAATTTTGATGGATATAATGATGCCAAAAATGGATGGATATGAAGCTAGTTCGATTATCCGAAATATGGAGGACAAGTCGAAAAAAAATATTCCCATTGTGGCACTAACAGCAGTCGTCACCGGTTCTGTCATCGAAGCTTGTTCTTCCGTGGGGATAGACAAGTATTTGTCCAAGCCTTTCGAGACGGAAGAGCTTTATGATGTGATAATGGAATTGGTTCGTACAAACAGCTAATATTTGCCTACAGTTATTAAAATTCAGTTACCTAAATAGTAGACTTGGATCAATAAGTATGTACAATAAAAAATAAATATTAAATTAGGATTAATCTTAAGAAAAATTTCATAAATTTGATAAAACATTTTTCATGAAATTTCTTGCTTCTTTATTGATTGCTTTTTTGTTTGTTTCCACGGTTTTTGCTCAAAAAACAGAATATTCCACACTGCTTATTTCCGATAGTTTAAAACAAAATTCCAATGCAGTAGTGCGTTTGGATCAAATTGATATTGTAATTTCTTCCCAGCGAGACATGAATATCAAAGAGAAAAGAGTGGTTACAGTCCTTAATGAAAAAGGACAAGAAGCTATCGATGCCTATGAACATTACAACAAGAAAACAACTGTAGAGAATATTCAAGCAACCGTTTTTGACGCCTTTGGAAATGAAATTAAGAAATTAAAAAGAAAAGACTTTAGAGATCAATGTGCCACTGATGGGGGAACGGTCTTCTCGGACAGCAGGTATGTTTTTTTAGATTACACACCTACGCAATATCCATTTACTATAATTTATGAAAGCGAAATCGAAACTTCTACAACGGCTTTTATTCCGCAATGGTATCCGTTAAACGACTATCACTTGAGTGTTGAAAAAAGTATTTTAAATGTAAGCTATCCTGATAATTTAGGTTTCAAGAAAATGGAATTCAATTTTTCCAATTTCAAAATCAATAAGGCGGTTGACTCTTCTACAAAACTTTCTTATGTGGCCACCAATATTCTTGCTCTAAAACAAGAGGATTATAGTCCAGCTTATTCTATTTTTCCAAAAGTTATGATGGGTTTAGAACTTTTTCATCTTGAAGGCGTTGATGGCAATGCCAAAAGTTGGAAAGAATACGGGCAGTGGTATTCTGATAAAATTTTGACAGGCACCGCCGAATTGTCCGAGGAAACCAAAACAAAAATAAAAAATCTTGTAGGTAACGAAAAAGATCCTATCAAAAAAGCAGCAATAGTATATAAATATTTACAGGAAAAATCAAGATATGTGAGTATTCAAGTAGGAATTGGTGGGTGGAAACCTATGCTTGCCAATGATGTAGATCGTTTGGGTTATGGCGACTGTAAAGCTTTGTCAAATTATACAAGAGCCCTTTTAAATGCTGTTGATGTTCCTTCCTATAATACTCTTTTATATGGTGATAGGAACAAACACGATATTCAATCAGACTTTGTCTCAATGCAAGGAAATCATATGATATTATCAATTCCAAACGGGGATAAGTACGTGTTTTTGGAATGTACAAGTCAAGACGTCCCTTTTGGGTATCAAGCAAATTTTACCGATGACAGAAATGTTTTAATCATTAAACCAGACGGAGGGGAAATCATTAGAACCCAAAAATACGAGAACAAAGACAATTCCCAAATCAATACCGGAAAGTACTCTTTGGACGAAACAGGAAGTCTGTCAGGAGCAATTGCAATGGTTTCAGAAGGTTCGCAATACGGCAAAAAAGTTCGCGTCGAGAAAATGCAACCCACAGAAAAAGAAGCCTACTACAAAGAATTTTGGGACAATATCAGTAATTTAAAGATAAATAAAAGCGTGTTTTCTATTGATAAAGAAAAAGTGAGTTTTACAGAAAATATAGATATTTCTGCCGATAACTTCGGAAAAATTTCCAATGGAAAAATGATTTTTGTTGTTAATGCTTACAATCAATACACAGGAAGTGTCAAACGAGTTAGAAACCGAAAAACTCCTTTTGAAATTCAACGAGGCTATTATGATACGGATGAAATTTCGATCAGTTTGCCAGCTGGTTTTGCGATAGAATCATTGCCTCAGAATTTTGAATCGAATACTAAATTCGGTGAATACAAAACCGAATTCATAAAAAAAGACAACAACAACATCATTTACAAACGTTCGATTTTCATCAAAAAAGGATTGTATAAAAATACGGAATATGACGAATACCGTCTTTTTATGGAACAAATTTCCAAAAATGACAATGCCAAAATAATTTTAACAAAATAACCAAGAACCAATGAAAACTAACCTACTGGCGATTATTGTATTTTTCGCATTTTTTTATTCAACTACCAATGCCCAAGATTTCAGACTCGGAAAAGTTTCCGTTGCAGAATTGGAGGAAAAAGAACATCCAAAAGATCCTTCGGCAGTTGCTGCAATATTGTTTAAAAAAGGAGAAGTAAAATTTGAATATTCTGAAAACTATGGTTTTCAGGTTGTTACTGAAGTTAAAACACGAATCAAAATATACAAAAAAGAAGGTTATGAATGGGCAACTCAAGAGGTTGGATATTATTTGGATAAAGATTTAAATGAAAATGTTTTATTCAAGGAAGCCGTTACTTATAATTTAGTTGATGGGAAAATAGAAAAAACAAAATTGAAAAGTGACGGCGAATTTGTGGAAAAAGTTAATAAATATTGGGAGGAAAAGAAAATAACAATGCCCAATGTTAAAGAAGGATCGGTTATTGAATTTGATTATACGATCAGAACAAGTTTAACAGGTTATATAAGAGATTGGTATTTTCAAACCAGTATTCCGGTAAATTATTCGGAATTTACAACCAGTATTCCAGAGTATTATAAATATAAAAGCAATCAAAAAGGGAATGTGTTGCTTAAAACAACTGTTTTGAAGAACAGTAATAATATTGTTATGAATAACAAGGAAAGATCTGGAGGACAAGGTTTCTCAGCAGTTCAGACTACTTTTTCTCAGGATAAAATTGATTATATCGAAACACAAACTACTTATTTAGCCAAGGATTTACCAGCGATGAAAGAAGAAGCTTATGTCAATAATATAGATAATTATATTTCGAGTATTTCTCACGAATTAGCTATGACAAATTTTCCCAATACACCTATAAAATATTATTCGACCAATTGGGAATCTGTGGTTAAAACAATTTACAATTATGATGATTTTGGTCCAGAATTGAATAAAACAGGTTATTTTGAACCAGACATCAAAGCTTTGTTAGCAGGGAAAACCATTCAAAACGAACGCATTTCTGCAATATTTGATTATGTGAAAACTACTGTAAAATGGAATAATTACAAAGGTTATTCATGTAATGACGGCGTTAAAAAAGCCTATAAAGACAAGACTGGAAATACAGCCGAAATCAATTTGATGCTCACCGCAATGTTACGTTATGCAGGACTGGATGCAAATCCGGTCTTGGTAAGCACTCGTGATAATGGAATTACCTTTTTTCCAAGCAGAAATGCGTTTAATTACGTAATAGCTGCTGTAGAAACTCCTGAAGGATTGATATTGTTGGATGCTACCGAAAAATATTCGGCTCCCAATATTTTGCCATTGCGAGATTTGAACTGGATAGGGAGATTAATTCGTAAAGACGGAACTTCAACCGAAGTGGATTTAATGCCAAAAACACAGTCGAAAGAGGCCATAAATATGAGCGTTATTTTGAAAAGTGATGGTTCGGCAGAAGGGAAATTAAGAAAGCAACTTACCAATCACGAAGCATTAGGGTTTAGAAAAGAATATTTGGCAACCAATAATGATAGTTATTTGGAAAAATTGGAAACCAACTACAATAACATCGAGATTAGTGATTATGTTAGGGAAAACGACCTGGATTTGTCGAAACCTATTATTGAAATCTTTGCATTTAAGGACACGAAAGACATAGAGGTTATCAATGATAAAATATATCTCTCTCCAATGTTGTATTTGGTGTCCAAGGAGAATCCTTTCAAGCAAGAAATCAGGGAATACCCAGTTGATTTTGGTTATCCAACACAAGAAAAATACAATATCAACATCAATATTCCAGAGGGATTTATCGTGGAGTCAATTCCGCAATCCTTAAATATTGCCACAGGAGAAAATGTAGGTGCTTTTAAATATATGATAGCAAATTCAGGAAACAGCATCCAGATTGTAATTACAAAAGACATAAATACCTCTATTGTTCAAGCGGATTTTTACCCTGTTCTAAAAGATTTCTACCAACAAATGATCGACAAGGAAAACGAGAAAATCGTTTTAAAGAAGATATAAGGATGATTCTTTTTTTAAAACAAATTTGTAGTTTTGAAAAATTCCTAAAAATGTGTTTTTAAAACTAAAACAATGAACCTAAAAAACTCCCAACTAGCCGTTGATACCTGGATCAAGGAACACGGCGTTCGCTACTTCAACGAATTGACCAATATGGCACAACTTACAGAAGAAGTAGGCGAAGTAGCCCGAATTATTGCCCGTCGTTATGGCGAACAATCCGAAAAGGAAAGCGACAAAAACAAAGACCTTGGCGAAGAATTGGCCGACGTGGTTTTCGTGGTTTTGTGCTTGGCCAACCAAACCGGAATCGATTTGCAAGCCGCTTTCGACAAGAAAATGGACTTGAAATCGGTACGGGATAAAGACCGCCACAAAAACAACGAGAAATTAAAATAATGTGATAAGTCAGGGGAAAGCTTTGGTACATCCTTTTTTTAAAATAAATTTGCCGCCAATTACCAATCAACCAAGCTAAAATGAATTTACTGCTACAATCTGCAATCCATAATCTGCAATCTGCAATCTCAATAACCGGCTCGAAGAGTGAAACCAATAGACTGTTGTTGTTGCAGGCTTTGTTTCCAAATATTACTTTGGCCAATACTTCCAATTCCGATGACAGCGAAGTGATGCAAAAAGCCTTGAAAGGGAATGACGAAATAGTTGATATTCATCATGCAGGAACGGCGATGCGTTTTTTGACAGCTTATTTTGCCGTAAATGAAGGTCGTGAAGTAGTCTTGACGGGATCGCCTAGAATGAAAGAGCGACCAATAAAAGTTTTGGTTGAAGCTTTGCAACAATTGGGAGCGCAAATTTCCTATGAAAATGAGGAAGGCTATCCACCCATTCGAATCAAAGGACAAAAAATCACGAACAACAAAGTTAGCATTCCTGCCAATGTAAGCAGTCAATACATTTCGGCATTGTTGCTAATTGCTCCAAAACTTCAAAATGGTATCGAATTGACTTTGGTGGGCGAAATCACCTCTGTTCCTTACATCAAAATGACTTTGGCATTGCTGAATGATTTGAATATTCAAACCAGTTTCGAAGGCAATGTAATAAAAGTACATCCAAAGCAAGAAGTTGAATCGAAAGTAATGACAGTAGAATCCGATTGGAGTTCGGCATCTTACTTTTTCAGTTTGGCGGCTTTGGCCAATGAAGCTTCCATTGCATTGAGCAGTTACAAGAAAACCAGTTTGCAGGGCGATTCGGCTTTGGTCGAAATCTACGCCAAAATGGGAGTGGAAACGCGCTTTGAAGAAAACAAAATCACTTTGGTCAAACAACCCAACTTTAAATTTGAAACTTTAAACTTGGATCTCAACAACACCCCAGATATTGCCCAAACTATTGTGGTAACTTGTCTTGGGTTGGGAATTGGTTGTCATTTGACCGGACTTCACACCTTGAAAATTAAAGAAACCGACAGGCTGGAAGCACTTCGAATTGAATTGACGAAACTTGGCGCCAATATTTCGGTAACAAATGATAGTCTGACTCTTTTGGCTTCAAAAGAAATTAATTCGAACGTGAAAATTGCCACTTACAACGACCATCGAATGGCAATGGCATTCGCCCCTTTAGCTTTAAAAGTGCCAATAATCATCGAAAATGCCGAAGTGGTTTCGAAATCCTATCCCGATTTTTGGGTTGATTTGGCTGGTTTGGGCTTCCAAACAATAGAAATCAATTAAATAACTCCTTGTGCCTTCGCGCCTTTGTGGCATTGGTCTTTTGAAAATAAACCGCGAAACACTTGACAACGCCTATCTCACAATCGTATATTTGCACACGATTTAAAATTATGACTTCAAAATTCATAATTTATGATTCATAACTCATAACTTTTTCAAATGAAATTATCACATTTTCAATTCAACTTGCCAAAAGAACTTCTTGCAGAATATCCAGCCGAAAACAGGGATGAAGCGCGTTTAATGGTTATTGATCGCAAAAAACAAACTATAGAACACAAAACATTCAAAGATGTTATCGATTATTTTGATGAAGGCGACGTCTTGATTTTGAATAATACCAAAGTTTTCCCGGCTCGTTTGTACGGAAACAAAGAAAAAACAGGAGCCAGAATCGAAGTTTTCTTGCTTAGAGAATTAAATGCAGAACAAAGACTTTGGGATGTATTGGTCGATCCAGCGCGTAAAATCCGTATTGGAAACAAATTGTATTTTGGAGATGACGATTCATTGGTGGCCGAAGTTATTGACAATACAACCTCTCGCGGAAGAACTTTACGTTTCCTATATGACGGTTCTTACGAAGAATTTAGAAATAAATTGACTGAATTGGGAGAAACTCCAATTCCTAAATACATCAACAGAGACGTAACTCCAGAAGATGCGGATCGTTACCAAACAATTTATGCCAAAGAAGAAGGAGCGGTTGCGGCACCAACTGCCGGTTTGCATTTCTCTAAACATTTGTTGAAAAAACTGGAAATCAAGGGAGTTAAATTTGCCGAAGTTACACTTCACGTAGGTTTGGGGACTTTTAATCCAGTTGAGGTTGAAGATTTGTCAAAACACAAAATGGATTCCGAAGAGTTGAAAATTACCCAGGAAGCCTGTGATACTGTCAATGATGCAAAAGCGAAAAGAAAACGCATTTGTGCAGTGGGAACAACTTCCATGCGTGCCATAGAAAGCTCGGTTTCTTCACAAAGAACCTTGAACCCTTTTGACGGTTGGACGAATAAATTTATTTTTCCTCCACACGATTTCAGCGTGGCGACTTGCATGATTACCAATTTTCATACGCCAAAATCAACTTTGTTGATGATGATTTCAGCTTTCTGTGGACACGATTTGATGAAGAAAGCATATGATGAAGCCATCAAGGAAGGATATAAATTTTATTCTTACGGTGATGCGATGTTAATCATCTAAAAAATATATTTCTCCTCCCTCTTATTTGGAGAGTGTTGGGGTAAGGATTTTAAATCTCGTCAGCAATGGCGAGATTTTTTTTGCGATCTAACGAATGTTTTTTGCTGAAATTTTGCTAAAATAAAATAGATTGAAGGGAATTGCGCTAAACTCCAAAATTTTGCTAAATTTAGATTGCTATAAATTAAATGACTCAAATGGAAACATTCAAAAAGATTCTTCTTGCTATTTTATCCTTGGTGGTCATTCTGGTATTGGCATTGGTTGGGTATTATTTTTATTCGAAACCAACTTATGAAGGGAAGCTAAAACTAAAAAACCTGCAAAAAGAAATCACCGTCTATTTTGATGATTTTGGCGTTCCACACATTTATGCCAATTCCCAGAGAGACGCAATGACAACTTTGGGCTATGTGCATGCACAAGATCGTTTGTGGCAAATGGAGTTAATGCGCCGAATCGCTCCCGGAAGATTATCGGAAATATTCGGTTCGAAAGCGTTAAAGACCGACATGTTTTTTGCAGGATTGGGCATCAATGAGAATTCGGAGGAAACAATTTTAAAATTGGACAAGAAATCTGAAGCCTGTCAACTCGCTTTGGCCTATATTGACGGGATAAATCAATATGTTGAAGAAGGAAAAACACCCATCGAGTTTCAATTATTGGGACTCAAGAAAGACAAATTCACGTTGAAAGACGTCTATAATATCTTCGGTTACATGTCATTCAGTTTTGCAATGGCCCAGAAAACAGATCCATTGATGACCGATATTCGAGATAAATTGGGTGCGGAATATTTGAAAGATTTTGGTTTGGATGGTTCGTTGGGAACTACACAAATCAAGAATTTTGATGGTAAAGCCATAGAATATGCCAAAATATCCAAAGCAGTGACCAGTTTACTTGACAATTCGCCAGTTCCAGCTTTTATCGGCAGCAACAGTTGGGTTATTGCACCGCAGAAAACCAAGAACGGAAAAGTTATTTTTGCCAATGATCCACATATTGGTTTTTCGCAACCTTGTACTTGGTATGAAGCCCATATTGTGGTTCCTGATTACGAAATTTACGGCTATTATTTGGCGGGAACTCCATTTCCGCTTTTGGGGCACAATCGCGAGTATGCTTATGGATTGACGATGTTCGAAAATGACGACCTCGATATGTTTCAGGAAGAGGATAATCCAAATAATAAAAAACAATATAAAACCATTAATGGATTCAAGGATTATAAAATCAGAAAGAAAATCATTAAAGTTAAAGATTCTACAGATGTGGTTTTGGTAGTAAGAGAAACCCAACACGGCCCTGTAATGAATGAGTTGTTGGACGGAATCAAGGGCAAGAAACCCTTTGCCATGTCTTGGATTTATACCCAACAGCCCAACCATTTGCTCGAAGCGGTTTATTCGCTTTCGCATTCCAAAAATTTGGATGATTTTCGAAAAGGAGTTTCTTTGATTGCCGCACCGGGGTTGAATGTAATGTACGGTGATGCCAAAGGAAATATCGCCTGGAATACTTCTGGGAAGTTGTATAAATTGGACAAATCTGTCAATCCAAATTTTATTTTAAATGGCACGAACGGCATTGATGACAAAAAAGAATTTTTTGATTTTTCCAAGAATCCGCACGCCATTAATCCAAGTTGGAATTACCTTTATTCTTCCAATAACCAGCCCGAAGCGGTTGACGGTTATTCGTATCCAGGATATTATTTGCCGAGAGATAGAGCCAAAAGAATCTCGGATTTGCTGGAGCCAAAAAGCAATTGGACTAAAGAAGAAGTTGGTCAAATGATGAATGACAATACTTCTGAGATTGCAACAAATATTGTGGGTAATTTGGTTTCGGTAATAGAGCAAAAAACGCTTTCAAATAATGAAAAACAAGCAATAGCAATCCTTAAAAAATGGAATGGGACGAATGATTTAAAAGATTTGGCGCCAACTATTTACAATAAATGGATTAACAATTATTTAAAAAACACTTTTGAAGACGAGCTGGGAGAAACGGATTTCACAATGCTTTTAAGCACTCATGTTATTAAGCAAATTATTGAACCGCAAAGCAAAAATGAAAGTTCGATTTGGTGGGATAATGTGGCAACAAAAAACAAAAAAGAATCTAGGTCTGAAATTCTGAATAAATCTTTTCATGAAACTATAACGGCACTCGAAATTCAACTGGGAAAAAACTTGAGTTTATGGACTTGGAACAAGGTTCATTCGCTGGAGCATAAACATCCTATGGGGCAAGTTGCCGCTTTGAGAGGGCTTTTTAATGTTGGTCCTTTTGAAGTTCCGGGTTCAAACGAAGTAATCAACAATTTGATGTTTGATTTTACCCACAGCGGAAATTATAGTGTAAAAGCGGGGCCTTCTACCCGAAGAGTTGTCGATTTTTCGGATGTAGAAAACAGTATAAGTATATTGCCGACCGGGCAATCAGGGAATCCTTTTAGTAAACATTACAATGATCAGGCAGAAATGTATAATTCAGGCAAGTTCCGAAAAATGAAATTGAACAAGAAAGAAATCATCAAGACTTCGACAAAATTGGTTTTCCTTCCGAAATAAATAAGGTTCAATGACAACGGCAAAAATCAATTGAAATGTTCCATTGAATTTTGCCATTGCATTTATTCCTCTCGATGCACTTTCTTGAAATCAAAAGCAGGAGTGCAGATGGCGAGATATTCGCAAGGTTCTTCAAATGGATTGGAGTATTGAACTCGCGTGTTTTTATCAATTTTTATGGATTGTCCAGCTTCAAGAACGACGGTTTCTCCTTCGATAACAAATTGCTTTTTTCCTTTTATGATATAGGTGTATTCTTCAAATTCAGGAGTTTGAAAAGGTTCTTTCCAATGTGGTGGCGCTATCATGTGCGCTATGGAAATATCAGGATTGTTTGTGGTTGCAATTCCGTGATGTTCTTCAATTAGTTTTCCGTCAGTTGTAGGAACTACGAAAGGCGATTTTTGAATGAAGTATTTTTTCATTTTCTATCTTTTGAATGTAAAGTAATCCTAATTGTTGCGGATACTTTGATGTTATTTTCTCAATAATTTATTCAAAACTCCAAAAGCACCTCGAATAAAAGTGGCACTCGTCAATATTTTTATGACAGATTTAGTTACTGTACCAGTGGTGTCTCCAGATTGCTTTTCTGCTTTTTCGGTCGCTTTTTCTTCCTGTTGTTGGGCAACTTCCTGTTCGGCAATCGCAATTTTTTTATTTAGCATTTCGTAAGCGCTTTCTCGGTCAATGAGTTCGCTGTATTTCTTGACCAATTTCGATTTGCTGTTGATTTCCTGGATTTCACTTTCCGTTAAAACATCCATTCTACTCATTGGGGCTCGCATCATTGTTGCGGCAAGTGGAGTTGGAGTTCCTTTTTCGCTCAAGGCCGTGACCAATGCTTCGCCAATTCCTAAACTGGTCAACAATTCATCTGTTTTATAATAATCCGATGAAGGGTAGTTGTCTGCCGTTTGCTTGATGGCCTGTCGGTCATTTGCCGTAAAAGCTCTCAAGGCGTGCTGGATTTTCAAACCTAATTGCGCCAAAACACCACTCGGAACATCCATTGGGTTTTGGGTGATGAAGTACACTCCGATTCCTTTGGAACGAATCAGTTTCACGATGGTTTCTATTTGTTCCAACAAGGTTTTGCTGGCTTCCTTGAAAATCAAATGGGCTTCGTCAATAAAAATAACCAATTCAGGCTGGTCAGCATCTCCTTTTTCGGGCATTTGGTTGTAAATCTCGGCCAATAAACTCAACATAAATGTCGAAAACAACTTGGGTTTGTCTTGAATGTCCGTCAAACGGATGATATTGACGTACCCTTTGCCATTTTCGTCAATGCGCATCAAATCGTCAATGTCAAAGGACATTTCTCCAAAAAACAAATCGGCTCCTTGTTGTTCGAGTTCGATTATTTTTCGAAGAATGGTGCCGGTTGTCGAGGTCGAAATCTTGCCGTAACTTTCCTCGATTTCGTCTTTTCCTTCTTCAGTAATATAATTGATGACTTTTTTGATGTCCTTCAAATCCAAAAGAGGCATCTTGTTGTCGTCACAATATTTGAAAATCACCGAAATTACTCCGGATTGGGTGTCGTTCAAATCCAGAATTCTTGAAAAAAGAACAGGGCCAAATTCAGAAACGGTCGAACGAAGCCGAACGCCGTTTTGTTCAGACAAAGTCATTAGTTCCACTGGGAAACTCGATACATTATATGGTATGTTGATTTTGGCATGACGTTCCGTAATAAAAGATTTCTCTTCTCCTTCCTTGGCAATTCCGCTAAAATCTCCTTTAATGTCCATCATCAAAACCGGAATTCCAAACGATGATAATTGTTCTGATAAGACTTGAATGGTTTTGGTTTTTCCTGTTCCAGTCGCTCCTGCAATCAATCCGTGGCGATTTAAGGTTTTTAAGGGGATTTTTATTTGGGCATCTCCCATAACGTCTCCGTCAAGTAGTGCGCTTCCAAGAATTATACTTTCACCTTTTGAAAGATAACCATCATTAATTTGTTTTGTGAAATCTTTACTACGCATAATTGTTTTGATTAAAATAGATTGCAAGATATTGTTTTTTTTACACTTAATAAATAGGCAGTTTGTGTTAAATTAGAGGCATTTTTATTGGAAAAACAGAAAAACATTTAAATTTAATTATTTTTTGAAAAGTGTTAAAAACACATTTAAATTAAGTCCTAAAAACGCTATTTTTGCTGTAAAAATTGAGATTTGCAGCAAGTTTTTGATTTTAATGCAAAAAAGATAAATTGACTTTTTTTGATCAAAGTTAAATTAAATGGAATATTAGTAAAAAAAGTTTTTTTATTTCAACTAAAAATATAAATTTGCTCCTCAACAAAGTTTTTTATAACAAAAAAAATAAATTATTAAAATTATTAAAAATTACGAAAATGGCAAATGTTAAAAAAGAAAAAAGTGGTTCAGGTTTAGGAGGAATGATTTCAGCAATCATTATTGCGGCATGTATTTTTGCGGGATGGTTGATCTGGACATTTATTATGGGAGATGGAGCAAATTTTGAAGGAGGAGTTAATACTGGACATCCACTTCCAGGAAATTATTTAGCAATGGTTTATAAAGGAGGTCCAATTGTACCGGTTTTGATGGGATTATTATTAATGGTAATTGTGTTCTCATTTGAGCGTTTTGCTGTAATTTCAAAAGCAGCTGGTAAAGCAAACCTTGACAAATTTATGGCTAGTGTTCAAGCAAGCATCAAAACAGGAGATATCGACGGAGCAATAGCTGCTTGTGACAAACAACAAGGTTCAGTTGCAAATGCAATTAGATCGGCTTTGGTTAAATATCAAGACGTGAAAAAAGAAGGAATTGATAGCGAAACAGCAGCAGAAACAATCCACAAAGAAATTGAAGAAGCTACTTCACTTGAAATGCCGATGTTGGAAAAACACATGACTATCCTTTCTACATTGGTTTCTTTGGGAACTCTTGCAGGATTGTTGGGAACAGTAACTGGTATGATTAAAGCGTTTGGTGCATTGGCTAGTTCAGGAACTCCAGATCAAGCGATGTTGGCAAACGGTATTTCTGAAGCACTTATCAATACAGCTACTGGAATTTCTACTTCTGCCTTGGCAATTGTTGTTTACAACTTGTTTACTTCAAAAATTGATACTTTGACTTACTCTATCGATGAGGCTGGTAACACTATCGTGAATACTTACAGACACTTCAGAGGGACTCAAAAATAATTAATAATAATTTTTAAGATTATTGCGTTATACTTTTTAGTATAGATTAAATTCTTATAAATTTAAATTTAAAATTAATGGCTGTAAAAACGTCCAAAAAAGCAGCGTCTATTGATATGACGGCTATGTGTGATGTGGCTTTTCTTTTGCTTACTTTTTTTATTTTGACCGCCACGGCCAAGGTACCGGAAGCACTGCCTGTAGATATGCCTGCATCGACTGTACAATCGAAGTTGCCAGAGTCCAATTTGGCTACTTTGACTATCGGTAAAGGAAAAGTATTTTTTGACATGAAAGGGAAAGAAGTTCGTATTCAAACTCTTGAAAAGATGGCCGAAAAATACGGGGTTGAATTTACGGATAAAGACAAAATGGAATTTTCATTGATGGAAGGTTTTGGGGTTGATATTGCAAGCCTTAAAAGTATCATCGAAATGAAAAGTTCTGAAAGACTTAAAGCAAATCAACCGGGTATTCCAAAAGATTCACTTGATAATCAATTAGCAGATTGGCTTAAAATTGCCCGTCAAGCTAATATTGACATTAATGACAAGGAATTGGAAATTGCCATAAAGGGAGATGCTAAAGAGGAATATCCATCGATCAAAAAAGTGATGGATATCTTGCAAGACCAAGGGGTTAACAGCTTTAGTTTAGTAACTGGTTTAAGAGGAAAAGATTTTTAATTAAAAAATACACACTAAAATGGCTGAATTAAATACAGGCGACGGTGGCGGTGGTAAGGACAAAAAAGTAAGAAGTAAAAAACAAAATTCAAAAGTGGATTTAACTGCTATGGTGGATTTGGCTTTCTTGTTGATTACGTTCTTTATGCTAACCACTACCTTGTCAAAACCAAAAGCGATGGAATTGGGATTGCCGGATAAAGAAAAAGATGACGATGTTAAAACGGAAATAAAAGTAGATGAATTTCGTACAATGACCATTTTGATGGGGGCTAATAATAAATTAGTTCGCTACAACGGTTTGTTGGAAAAACCAGTTCCTGGTGGTACTCCAAAAGATTTTACTTATGGTAAAGATGGGATTCGTAAAGAATTGTTGTCTAGAAAAGCATCAGTTTTGGCTTATTCAACAGCAAAAGGAAAACCAAAAAATGGAATGATTGTAATTATCAAACCGGGTAAAAAATCAAATTACCGTAACTTGGTAGATATATTGGATGAAATGGGAATTGTTGAAGTGCCAACTTATGCTATTGTAAACGATTTTTCACCAGCAGAATTAAAATTGTTAGAAGGAAAATAAGAAGTTTTCTTATGACCCAATAACCTAATAATTAAGAAATATGAAATTAGATTTATTAAAAAATCAATGGCTTGAAATAGTTTTCGAAGGTCGTAATAAAAAGTATGGTGCTTATGATTTGAGAAAATCAATTACCAAGAGCACGGTAAGATCTTTCATCATTGGAACAATGGTTTTTGCTCTTCTTGTAAGCATACCTACAATTATGCGTATGATTCCTGATGCTAGTGATGATGCTACCATTGATACTAAGATTACGGCAGTGAAGTTGCCTCCAAAAAAGGAAAAACCGAAAGATCCTAATCTTCCACCACCTCCACCACCGGCACCAAAAGTGGATCAAGTAAAATTTGTGAAACCCGTTGTGGCAAAAGCTGACGAGGTTGTAGAAGAGATTGCAGAGGTTAAAGATCTTAAAGATAAAAACATTGGTAAGGAAGCTATTAAAGGAAATCCAGATGCTGAATTAACTGTTGATATGCCCACCGGACATGGAACTGAAGCTGTTGTGGAAGAAGACAACACGGTTTACAATACGGCAGGTATTGAGGTTAAACCCGAATATCCAGGAGGAATTGAAAAGTTTTATGCCTTTGTACAGAAAAATTACCAAATGCCTGATGAAGAAGGTTTAAGAGGTAAGGTGTATGTTACTTTTGTAGTTGAAAAAGACGGTTCGCTAACGGATATCAAAGTTCTTAGAGATATTGGTTACGGAACCGGAAAAGAGGCTATTAGGGTTTTAAAAGCAACTCCAAAATGGAATCCAGGGGAACAAAATGGTAAAAAAGTAAGATGTACTTACAGTTTACCAATTAGTCTTCAATCTGCAGAATAATGTTAAAAAATTCATTAGATAATTTTCAGAAGAAATCGCCTAAAGAGCGATTTCTTCTCGTTATAGGAATCTTGTTTTTTTCGCTATATTTGTGTTTGGGACTCATAATCATTTTTTGGGAGCATATTTTTTCAAATGGTTTTCCATTTGTAATGGCGTTTAAATACAGAATAGCTTTTGGTGTTGTTTTGATTGTTTATTCTTTCTTGAGATTTTTTAGATTTTTTAATTCAAATAATGATTAGTCATGCGTAAAATAATTAAAGGTCTTGTTCTTGTTTTTGTTTGTTTCTTGTTCATGATGTGCAATCAAAAAGAACAAAATAGTGCAAAGAAAGAATCCATATTGAAAGGTTCGGCAACCGTTTTGGTAGATGAAACGTTATTGCCAATTATGGAAGAACAAGTGGCTGTTTTTGAAAGTAGTTATGATGCAAAAATCAAGTTGGTTTCAAAATCAGAATCGGAAATAGTTCTTTCTTTATTTAATTCAAAATCTGGAATTGCTGTCTTGACCCGAAATTTGACCGATGAAGAAAATAAAATCTTTGTACAAAAAAAAATTACCCCAAAAATCACTAAATTTGCGACCGATGCCATTGCCTTTATTTCAAATAAAAGTGATAAAGATACGTTAATTGATTTGAAGCATGTAATTGAGTTTATGCAAGGCAAAACAAGTTCAAAGATAAAAGGGCTTGTGTTTGATAACCCAAATTCGAGTACGGTGCGTTATATGAATACTTTGGCAGGGATTAAATCAATTCCTGAAAAAGGTGTGTATTCATTTAAAACAAATGAAGAGGTAATCAAGTTTGTTGCCAAGAATGATGGAATGATTGGTGTTTTGGGATTAAATTGGTTGACACAACCCATGCCGGAAATGCAGCAATTTGTGGATGAAGTTAATGTTTTGAGTGTTAAAGGCGTATCGGGACAAAATTATTATGTGCCAAGCCAAAACAATATAGCCGAAGGAAAATATGCTTTGGCACGTGATTTGTATATTGTCAATTGTCAAGGATATACTGGATTAGGAATGGGCTTTGCTTCATTTGTCGCTGGTGACATTGGACAAAGGATTATTTTAAAATCAGGATTGTTGCCAGTTAGAGTTCCAGGTCGAAAAATTAATATTAGAAATGAAATTAGTAATGAAAAATAATAAAATTAATATAATCTCGATGAATAAGTTTAAAATTTTAAGTCTTGCTTTTATAGCCTCGGTATCTTTTGCTAATGCACAAGATATAACCCAAGCAAGAAAAGCAATAGATGCCGAACAGTATGAAAATGCAAAATCGATGTTAAAATCGATTCTTAAAACTAGTCCAATAAATGGAAGAGCCAATTTTCTATTAGGAAATGTTTATCTGATCCAATCAGTAACGGATTCCGCAAAAATTGCCTACCAAAAAGGTTTGGCAGGAACAGATGGAGCCAGGTTAAATTATATTGGATTAGGCGTTATAGATTTGGACAATGGTAATACTGTTGCTGCTGAAGCAAATTTTGCATTGGCGTTGAAGGATACCAAAAAGAAAGATATTGAGGAATTAACAGCCATTGGCAGAGCTTATACCTATTCTACCAAACCAAATTTCAAGAAGGCAATCGAAGTTTTAAACAAGGCTAAAACCATAAATTCTAACGATGCTTATGTTCAACTAGCACTTGGAGATGCTTATAATTTTGACAAGAATCAAAACGATGCTTATGTTGCCTATAGAAATGCTTTTCAAATTGACCCTACACTTTTAAGAGCCAAAATGCAATTAGGTGTTTTGTTGAAAGGAGCAAAATCTTATGATGAAGCCATTAAGTCTTTCAATGAAGTTATTGCACTTAACGCAAATTATGGGCCAGTTTATAGAGAATTGGCAGAGACCTATTATAAATGGGGAAGAAACAAGCCTTCTAAGTCGGAGGAATACATGCAAACGGCCATTAAGTATTATGAAAAATATCTTAGTCTAACCGATCATTCATTACACTCCAGAATGCGTCATGCCGATTTCCTTGTTCTTGTTAAAGATTACAAAGCATTGGAAGTCGAAGCCAATAAAATGATTGAGATGGACAAGGTAAATCCCAGAATTTTCCGTTATTTAGGATATTCAGCCTATGAAAATGGTAATGCGGAAGTTGCCATTAAATCATTGGAAAGCTTTATTGGTAATCCAGGCAACAAGGTAATTGCAAAAGATTATTTGTATTTGGGTACAGCCAAATTCAAAAAAGGTTTAGCTGCAGATGGATTATCGATAGATTCAGCTTTATATAATTCAGGTTTGGCCGACATTAAAAAGGCGATTGAAATGGAGCCTTTGATTATAGAGGAATTGAACGAAGTTGGTAAAAAAATATTCACTTTGAAATTATTCAACGAAGCTGCTCCAGTATTTGAATTCGGAACGACAAATTCTGAGTTTAAAAATTATTTGGAAGATAATATTTATTATGGATTGTCAATTTATTATGCTAATAGCAAAAAAGGAGTAACCCCAGATCCAGTAGCCTTGCAAAAAGCGGATTTGGCTTTTGAAAAAGTAACAGTGGCTTCTCCAACTTATCTAGATGCCTATCTTTATAGAGGAAGAACAAATAGTTTGATGGGGAATGACCCAATGACTATAAAATATTATGAAGAATACGTGTCTAAAGTTGCTGAAAAAGGTGCTGAAGAAATGGCTAAACCAACTGTCTTGAAGAAAGTTATAGAGTCTTATAATACTATAGCAGCCAGTTATGCCAATACTGACAAAGTGAAAGCAATCGAATATTTTAACAAAACACTTGCTTTGGATCCAACCAATAACTATGCATCCGAATCCTTGAAGTTGTTGAAATAACAAGATTTAATTGATGTTCAAAAACCGGTAGTTACTTAAAAGCTATCGGTTTTTTTATGTAAACAAGTCAACGTTTTAAATTCACTATCTTTGCACTTTAAATTTAAAAAATGTTATCAAAAGAAATACAATTAGAAGTTAATAAAGGTGCAATGCTTCCCTTGATGGAAGAATTCTACACCATTCAAGGCGAAGGATTTCATACCGGAACTGCCGCTTATTTCATAAGAATTGGTGGTTGTGATGTCGGTTGTCATTGGTGTGATGTTAAAGAAAGTTGGAATGCCGAATTACATCCGCCAACAAGTATCGATTTGATTGTTGCCAATGCCAGTAAATATGCAGATACGGTTGTGGTTACCGGAGGCGAACCTTTGACTTGGGATATGTCTTTGCTTACTCAAAAGCTAAAAGACCAAAACCTAAAAGTACACATTGAGACTTCTGGAGCCTATGAACTTTCAGGTAGCTGGGATTGGATTTGTCTTTCGCCAAAGAAAAACAAATTGCCAACCCAAACCGTTTATGACAAAGCCCACGAGCTTAAAGTCATTATTTACAACAAACACGATTTTATCTTTGCCGAAGAACAAGCTGAAAAAGTAAACAAAAATGCTATTTTATTCCTCCAACCCGAATGGAGTAAAAAAGAAGAAATGACACCGCTTATTGTTGATTACGTAATGAACAATCCAAAATGGAGAGTATCTTTGCAAACACATAAATACTTGAATATTCCTTAAATATGAAAAACTTCTTTTTTCTGGTAGTTGCTTTTTTTTCTTTTCAATTTGCTGATGCGCAAGAATTACTGATGGAAACTGAACTCGTATCAAGTCCAGATGTTACCAATCCTAAATTTAATGGAGGTGAATTTGATAAATTTTATGAATTTATAAATCAACACTTCAATTATGCTACTGTAAAAAATAAAGGCGATATTGTTGTTGCTTTTACCGTCAATGAATTGGGAGAAGTAAAAAAAATCAAAGTTTTACAATTTCCCAACATAGAAGCAGCTTCTGAAATCATAAGAGTTTTGAATATATCTCCAAAATGGGAACCAGCAAAACGCGCTGGAAGACCTTTTAGTGTAGAAATAAAATTGCCGGTGAATTTCCAAATGAAATTAAGGAATCATTAATCCCAAAATCCAAATATCTTTATGAATAGAGTGTTGTTTTTATTGGTTCTTTTTTTGCAATTCAAATTATTTCGGCTCAAACCAGTGAACGATTTATTAATGATAATTCTTATAGTCCTTCAGATATTGATGTTAAACCTGAATTTCATGGAGGAATTGAAAAGTTTTACCAATTTATAGGAGAAAATTATAAAACGCCAACTGTAGTTGATTTTTTGGGTGGGAAAGTATATGTAACTTTTATAATAGAAAAGGACGGAAGTATATCTGATGTAAAAGTTTTGAGAGACGTTGGTTTTGGTACGGGGAAGGAAGCAATACGAGTATTGGAGTTGTGTCCAAAATGGACTCCTGGCCGTCAAAACGGAAAAAATGTTAGATGTAGTTATAGTTTGCCAATATCATTACAGGCTAATATTTTTAAAGCATCAGAAGTAGATAAAAAGCCAGAATTTGAAGGAGGAATGCAAAATTTTTATGAATTTGTTAGGAAAAATTATAAAATGCCTGAAATTGAAGGTTTAAAAGGTACTGTTTATATTACGCTTATAGTTGAAAAGGATGGAAGTCTTTCTAAGGTCAAAATTTTACGTGATATAGGGTATGGAATAGGAGAAGAGGCGCTTAGGATCTTAAAAATATGTCCAAATTGGGTTCCTGCTCAACACAAAGGACAAAAAGTAAGATGTTCCTATTCTTTGTCAATGACATTACAGTCTAGTTAATAATTATCCCAAACATTGTTTGGGATTTTTTATATTTACAAAAAATCAATAAATGAAATCACAATTCCTTCTTGATCCGAATATAATTTTTTTAAATCACGGTTCTTTTGGCGCTTGCCCAAAACCAATTTTTGACGAATACCAACGTTTTCAGCTGGAATTGGAAAATGAACCTGTTTATTTTATTCAAAAAAAACAGGCAGAATATTTGAAAATAGCCAAGGTAAGATTAGCAAAATATATGGGTTGTCAAGCCAATGATTTCTTTTTTACGCCAAACCCAACCTTTGCTGTAAATACGATTATGCGCAGTTTGGATTTGAAAGAAGGAGATGAAATCCTCACTACCAATCACGAATATGGCGCAATGGACAGAACTTGGAATTTCTATTGCAAAAAATCGGGAGCCAAATACATTCGCCAAAACATATCGCTTCCTATTGTTTCCAAAGAACAAATCTTGGAAGAATTTTGGAGTGGCTATACTTCCAAAACCAAAATTGTTTTCCTGAATCAGATTTCTAGCGCAACGGCATTAATTTTTCCAGTAAAAGAAATTTGCGATAAAGCCCGTGAATTAGGATTGATTACCATTATTGACGGCGCTCACGTTTTGGGTCAAATGGATTTGAATATCACGGAATTAAACCCCGATTTTTATACCGGAACGCTTCACAAATGGATGTTGGCTCCAAAAGGAAGTTCTTTTCTGTATGTGAAAAAAAATTTTCAGGAAATGCAGGATCCACTTGTGGTGGGGTGGGGTTACGAAAGTGTTTCTCCAGGCGAAAGCCAGTTTTTAGATTATCAGGAATTTCAGGGAACGAGAGAAATTTCAGCATTCTTATGTACACCAAAAGCGATTGATTTTCTTGAAGAAAACGATTGGAAAACCAAAGCAAAGGAATGTAGAAGTATCGTTCTGAATAATTACCAACGCTTTTGCGATTTGCTCAACACAAAACCGATTTGTCCAATTACGGAAGATTTTTTAGTTCAAATGGCAAGTATTTCTGTAAAGACTTCAAATCCTGCAGCATTAAAAGAATTGCTTTTCAATAAATACAAAATCGAAATTCCTGTAATGCCTCTAAACGGAAATTATTTTATACGCTATTCTATAAATGGGTATAATTCCCAAGAAGATTTAGATATTTTATACAAAGCATTGCAAGATATTATAGCAACAACGGATTTGATAGAATTATAGATATTGTTTTTGCCACAAAGGCGCAACCACACAAAGCTCTAATGTAAAAGCCTTTTTTGTGCGTCATAAATTTATAGTGAAGTTTTAAACTTGTTTTTTCTTTGTGACTTTGTGTCTTTGTGGCATTTTATCTGTTTTCTAAACTGAAAGCTTAGCTAAATAATCATAATGTTCTCCTTCGAGAATCAATTCGCACTGTAAACCATTGGCGAAAGCCGCATTTTGCAATGTGTTGTAATCAAGATAAAGCCACGGAAAAGTGGCTTCGGTTTCATTCTTGTAGGAAACAGTAAAAGTCAATTCGCCATAATAACCATCTCCAGGAATCCACTTTCCACCATCTTCATCATCGTCAAACATATAGATGATGTCCGAAGAATCAATAAGAATTTGACCATTTGGGTTTAATAAGCTTTTTAGTTTTTGTAAAAAGTTGGGCGTTTCTTTCAATGTTCCAAAAATCCCCGTGCCATTCATTAGTAATAAAATGGTATCGAATTTTTCGTTTTCCAATGTCAGTATGTCTTGTACTTTGGCATTTTTCAAACCACGAAGTTCACAAGCTTGGATGGCATTTGGAGAAATATCTATCGAAGTGACATCAAGATTGCGGTCATTTTGCAAAGTCAAACTGTGACTTCCAGCTCCGCAACCCACATCAAGAATTTTACCTTTGGCCAATTGCAACGCTTTTTGTTCCAATTTTGGCATTTCGTCATAACTTCGAAAAAGATAAGCGACACTCATTTCGTCAGCTTCAGAAATAGAAGTTTCGGTAATTAAATCCTCGGGAGAATTATTGGTTTGAAAATCGAGTATGGCTTTTCCGAAAAGGTCTTTCATTTTAGTTGCTGTGTTAATTTGAGGATTTGTTTGTTTGATTTGAGTAAATTTGCGGTCTGATTCTTCGAATAAACGAATAACCAAATCCTCAAATGGACAAAATTCTAAACAATCTTCCTAAAGAAGCCAAAGATAAGCATATCGAAAACAAAAAGTATTTTGATAAGCTAAAAAAGAAGACACCAAAAAACTTGGATTACGTGATGCAAGATTTACACGATGCCGAATTCAAGAAAACCGATTGTTTGAAATGTGCCAATTGTTGCAAAACCACTGGCCCATTATTCACTTCTGCCGACATTGAGCGAATTTCAAAACACCTCCGACAAAAACCGCAACAATTTATCGACCAATATTTGCGTATTGATGAAGATAAAGATTATGTGTTGCAAAGCGTGCCTTGTGCTTTTTTGGATTCCGATAACACTTGTTTTATTTATGATGTCCGTCCAAAAGCCTGTCGAGAATTCCCGCATACCGACAGAAAGAAGTTTCAGCAAATCTCTGATCTAACTTTGAAAAACGTTGTAATTTGTCCAGCAGCTTTTAATATTGTCGAAGAAATGAAGAGGAAAATGCCTTTGTGAAATTAAAAACTGTCCTGATTTTATAAAATTCTACAGTTTGATTATTACCAATTAGCCTTTAAACTGTACTTTTGGCATAAGTCAAACTAACCTGTATCAAATTGAATTTAGAATATTTCATTGCCAAACGACTTATCACTGCTAAACATTATAAAAGCAGCATATCGGCACCCATAATAAAAATTGCAATTTCTGCCATTGCCATTGGAATGATTATGATGATCGTGTCTGTAGCTACCGGAATTGGATTGCAACAAAAAATTCGCGAGAAAGTTTCAGCTTTTAATGGGCATATTATTATTTCCAATTACGACAACAATCAATCCGAAGTTACTTTGGTTCCCCTTTCCAAGAAACAGAACTTTTACCCAAAATTCAACTCCGTTCCAGAGGTAACCCACATCCAAGCCATTGCCAGCAAAGCAGGAATCATTAGAACCGAAACCGCTTTCGAAGGAATAATCCTCAAAGGAGTCGGAACGGATTACCAATGGGATAATATAAAGGACTATGTCATTTCGGGCAGATTGCCTGATTTTTCAAAAGGAATCAATCAGGAAGTTGTCATTTCCCAATTTTTGGCAAACCGATTAAACTTAAAAGTAGGTGATTCTTTCAATACATTTTTCATCAAGGAAGATCAAAATCAATTACCCAATAGCCGAAGATTCAAAATCACCGGGATTTTCAACTCGGGTTTCCAGGAATTTGACGCTACTTATATAATAGGTGATATTCGACACATCCAACGAATGAACAAATGGAAGCCGGATCAAATCGGGGCATTCGAAGTTTTTGTAAACGATTTCAATAATATCGAAGCCATTGGCGAAAAAGTCTATGAACAAACTACATCAACACAAGATACGAGAACCATAGTCGAAAAATACAGTTACATCTTCGAGTGGTTAAAACTCTTCGATTTCAACATCATCATTATATTGGCTGTAATGATTATCGTGGCAACTATTAATATGGTGGTCGCACTATTGGTACTTATTCTCGAACGCACCCAAATGATAGGAATCTTGAAAGCATTGGGCGCAAGCAATTGGTCAGTTCGGAAAATATTCCTGTACAATGCGCTCTACCTTATAATAAGAGGACTGTTTTGGGGTAATCTTATCGGCATTTCGTTATTGTTAATCCAACAGTATTTCGGAATCATCACACTTAACCCCGAAAATTATTACGTCAATAAAGCGCCGGTTTACCTTAACTGGGCTTATGTTGTGCTTTTAAATCTCCTCACGATTACCGTTTGTTTTTTGGTATTATTAATTCCCTCCTATATAATAACCAAAATATCTCCAGTAAAAGCCATTCGTTTCGATTAGATTTTTTTTCTAGGAGCTTTCTCCCGCTATCCGTTACAATCTTGTGTGCCGAACCCCGGCACACAAGGATTTCCACTACTATCGGGGCTATGGTAGTTGTTGTCAAAGAGAGTTCTGTTCTTATGTATAAAATTCGCGCCTATTATATAGTGTAGAAAAGTGGTTTCGTTTAACAAAAACCGAATGATTCTTTTGTTTGAATTAGTAGTGATAAGAGAGTAATAGTAGGGAATGGCTTTCTGTCAAGGTTATTATTGGTTATTTTGACAACTTCCAATAGGGAATTCCCATTCAATTCCCATTCCATTTCCTCTCAACGCCCAGTCAAAGCCTAGTTTGTGGTACCCTAAACATTGGTAAAAAGTTTAGAATGTAAGGGGTCAAAGCCAATTTGGCACTTAAATCAGATTGTTATTGAGAGATTGGTATGTCAAAAGGGAATAAAAAGGCGTTCGATTTATGGCTACTTCGCCTTGCAAAACCCCTAAAACTGATTAAATCGGCAAAAACCCCTAGTGTAAAATCACAAAATGCTAAAAAAGCACTGTTGTAAAACACGAAAAACCAGTTCATTAAAAAATAGTTTTAAAAAAGATTGAAAAGGGTGTTGTTTAATCGAAAACACTCACTACTTTTGCACCCGCAATGACGCACAAGTTCTTATAAACACTGGCAAACAAGAAGAAATCAAGAGAAGATTTATTTTCAAAAAAGGTTTAAAAAAAGTTTGCGAGAAATAAAAAAGAGTGTTGCATTTGCACCCCGCTAAATGAACAATGTTCCTTGAAAAACTGACAAGAAAATTAAGAAGAAAGGAAAAAATATTTTTCAAAAAAACTTCACAAAAAGCTTGTCAGAAAGAAAAGACTTTGTTACTTTTGCACCCGCTAATCGAGAGACTGGCACTTAAAAAAAAGAAAGACACGTTCCTAGACATATTGAATTGACAGCCGTCCCGATTTATCGGGACAATAATAAAGAGAGTAAGAGAATCGGAAGATTTAAAAAACCACTAGAATTTGAGTCGAATAACAATAGCTTAATTTATTAAGCAAACAATATACGATGAAGAGTTTGATCCTGGCTCAGGATGAACGCTAGCGGCAGGCTTAACACATGCAAGTCGAGGGGTATTGGTTTTCGGACCAAGAGACCGGCGCACGGGTGCGTAACGCGTATGTAATCTACCTTTTGCAGAGGGATAGCCCAGAGAAATTTGGATTAATACCTCATAGTATTATAGTATGGCATCATATTATAATTAAAGTCACAACGGCAAAAGATGAGCATGCGTCCCATTAGCTAGTTGGTATGGTAACGGCATACCAAGGCTACGATGGGTAGGGGTCCTGAGAGGGAGATCCCCCACACTGGTACTGAGACACGGACCAGACTCCTACGGGAGGCAGCAGTGAGGAATATTGGACAATGGGCGCAAGCCTGATCCAGCCATGCCGCGTGCAGGATGACGGTCCTATGGATTGTAAACTGCTTTTGTACAGGAAGAAACATCCCGACGTGTCGGGACTTGACGGTACTGTAAGAATAAGGATCGGCTAACTCCGTGCCAGCAGCCGCGGTAATACGGAGGATCCAAGCGTTATCCGGAATCATTGGGTTTAAAGGGTCCGTAGGCGGTCTTATAAGTCAGTGGTGAAATCTCCCCGCTCAACGGGGAAACGGCCATTGATACTGTAGGACTTGAATTATTAGGAAGTAACTAGAATATGTAGTGTAGCGGTGAAATGCTTAGAGATTACATGGAATACCAATTGCGAAGGCAGGTTACTACTAATGGATTGACGCTGATGGACGAAAGCGTGGGTAGCGAACAGGATTAGATACCCTGGTAGTCCACGCCGTAAACGATGGATACTAGCTGTTGGGCGCAAGTTCAGTGGCTAAGCGAAAGTGATAAGTATCCCACCTGGGGAGTACGTTCGCAAGAATGAAACTCAAAGGAATTGACGGGGGCCCGCACAAGCGGTGGAGCATGTGGTTTAATTCGATGATACGCGAGGAACCTTACCAAGGCTTAAATGTAGATTGACCGGTTTGGAAACAGACTTTTCGCAAGACAATTTACAAGGTGCTGCATGGTTGTCGTCAGCTCGTGCCGTGAGGTGTCAGGTTAAGTCCTATAACGAGCGCAACCCCTGTTGTTAGTTGCCAGCGAGTCATGTCGGGAACTCTAACGAGACTGCCAGTGCAAACTGAGAGGAAGGTGGGGATGACGTCAAATCATCACGGCCCTTACGCCTTGGGCTACACACGTGCTACAATGGCCGGTACAGAGAGCAGCCACTGGGTGACCAGGAGCGAATCTACAAAACCGGTCACAGTTCGGATCGGAGTCTGCAACTCGACTCCGTGAAGCTGGAATCGCTAGTAATCGGATATCAGCCATGATCCGGTGAATACGTTCCCGGGCCTTGTACACACCGCCCGTCAAGCCATGGAAGCTGGGGGTGCCTGAAGTCGGTGACCGCAAGGAGCTGCCTAGGGTAAAACTGGTAACTAGGGCTAAGTCGTAACAAGGTAGCCGTACCGGAAGGTGCGGCTGGAACACCTCCTTTCTAGAGCCTAAATGTTAGTTGCTTGCAACACTTTTAGGAAAGAAGACGAAAAATATTATTGGAAAGAATCGAAAGATTCAATTACTCTCGCTGTTAGTTCAAATAATACACGTAAAACCTGACAAAGGTTTTATTTTTAAGAAAAGAGTGTCTCGTAGCTCAGCTGGTTAGAGTACTACACTGATAATGTAGGGGTCGACAGTTCGAGTCTGTCCGAGACAACTATTTTAGACTTAAAAAAAGGAAATTTTAGAGGTTGAGTGAAGCCGTTTTAAGTATTGTTAACTGAAAACTGTTAACTGACACTAAAAAATGGGGGATTAGCTCAGCTGGCTAGAGCGCCTGCCTTGCACGCAGGAGGTCAACGGTTCGACTCCGTTATTCTCCACAGATGCTGAATCAAGTTCAGCATAAAAGTTCATTGACATATTGAGATAAGAAATAATAAAAAGTAGAAAGCAGATTTTCTAATTTATTAGGAAATCGAAACAAAACGGTCATAATTAAATTTATGATTGGTACAATAAGCAAAATAAGGGCGTATGGGGGATGCCTAGGCTCTCAGAGGCGATGAAAGGCGTGATAAGCTGCGAAAAGTTACGGGGATTGGCACACACGATACGATCCGTAAATACCTGAATGGGGCAACCCACTATGTTGAAGACATAGTACACCGATAGGTGGGCAAACCCGCTGAACTGAAACATCTAAGTAGGCGGAGGAGAAGAAAACAAAAGTGATTCCGTAAGTAGTGGCGAGCGAACGCGGATTAGCCCAAACCAGTGTTGTTACGGCAATGCTGGGGTTGTAGGACCACGATATTTGTTGCGGATAGAATTAGAATCTACTGGAAAGTAGAGCCATAGAAGGTGATAGCCCTGTATAAGTAATAGAAGATAACGATAGTGGTATCCTGAGTAGGGCGGGGCACGTGAAACCCTGTCTGAATTTGGCGGGACCATCCGCTAAGGCTAAATACTCCTGAGAGACCGATAGTGAACCAGTACCGTGAGGGAAAGGTGAAAAGAACCGTGAATAACGGAGTGAAATAGATCCTGAAACCATACGCTTACAAGCGGTCGGAGCCCTTTCGTGGGGTGACGGCGTGCCTTTTGCATAATGAGCCTACGAGTTAACGTTGCTGGCAAGGATAAGTGGTTAAGCCACGGATCCGTAGCGAAAGCGAGTCTGAATAGGGCGCTTTAGTCAGTAGTGTTAGACGCGAAACCGTGTGATCTACCCATGGGCAGGATGAAGCTGTGGTAACACACAGTGGAGGTCCGAACCGGTTGACGTTGAAAAGTCTTCGGATGACCTGTGGGTAGGGGTGAAAGGCCAATCAAACTCGGAAATAGCTCGTACTCCCCGAAATGCATTTAGGTGCAGCGTTGGTCATAAAGTTATATAGAGGTAGAGCTACTGATTGGATGCGGGGGCTTCACCGCCTACCAATTCCTGACAAACTCCGAATGCTATATAATGTTTACCAGCAGTGAGGGCTTGGGTGCTAAGGTCCAAGTCCGAGAGGGAAAGAACCCAGACCATCAGCTAAGGTCCCCAAATATATGTTAAGTTGAAAGAACGAGGTTTGTCTGCATGGACAGCTAGGATGTTGGCTTGGAAGCAGCCATTCATTTAAAGAGTGCGTAACAGCTCACTAGTCGAGCGGACGAGCATGGATAATAATCGGGCATAAACATATTACCGAAGCTATGGATTTGATATTAAGTTATCAAGTGGTAGGGGAGCATTCTAACAGGGTAGAAGGTGTGTTGTAAAGCATGCTGGACTGGTTAGAAAAGAAAATGTAGGCATAAGTAACGATAATGCGGGCGAGAAACCCGCACACCGAAAGACTAAGGTTTCCACAGCTATGCTAATCAGCTGTGGGTTAGTCGGGACCTAAGGCGAACCCGAAAGGGACAGTCGATGGACAACGGGTTAATATTCCCGTACTAGTTATAATTGTGATGGGGTGACGGAGTGATGAAAGTGTCGCGAACTGACGGAATAGTTCGTTGAAGTACCTACCTATAGGCTGCGCAGGCAAATCCACGCGGCTTGGGGAAATACGATAGTACTCGGAGTCTTCGGACAAAGAGATAGTACACCTAAGGGCTTCCAAGAAAAACCTCTAAACTTCAGATTATAAGTACCCGTACCGCAAACCGACACAGGTAGTCGAGGAGAGAATCCTAAGGTGCTCGAGAGATTCATGGCTAAGGAATTAGGCAAAATAGACCCGTAACTTCGGGAGAAGGGTCGCCAGCAGCAATGCTGGCCGCAGTGAAGAGGTCCAGGCGACTGTTTATCAAAAACACAGGGCTCTGCAAAATCGTAAGATGAAGTATAGGGCCTGACACCTGCCCGGTGCTGGAAGGTTAAGAGGAGATGTTATCTTCGGAGAAGCATTGAATTGAAGCCCCAGTAAACGGCGGCCGTAACTATAACGGTCCTAAGGTAGCGAAATTCCTTGTCGGGTAAGTTCCGACCTGCACGAATGGTGTAACGATCTGGACACTGTCTCAGCCATGAGCTCGGTGAAATTGTAGTAACGGTGAAGATGCCGTTTACCCGCAGTGGGACGAAAAGACCCTGTGCACCTTTACTATAGCTTAGTATTGACCTTGGATAAATGATGTGTAGGATAGGTTGGAGACTGTGAAGTGGCGTCGCTAGGCGTTGTGGAGTCATTGTTGAAATACAACCCTTTGTTTATCTGAGGCCTAACCCCGAACACGGGGGACATTGCTTGGTGGGTAGTTTGACTGGGGTGGTCGCCTCCAAAAGAGTAACGGAGGCTTCTAAAGGTTCCCTCAGTACGCTTGGTAACCGTGCGTAGAGTGCAATGGCATAAGGGAGCTTGACTGAGAGACATACAGGTCGATCAGGTACGAAAGTAGAGCATAGTGATCCGGTGGTTCCGCATGGAAGGGCCATCGCTCAAAGGATAAAAGGTACGCCGGGGATAACAGGCTGATCTCCCCCAAGAGCTCATATCGACGGGGGGGTTGGCACCTCGATGTCGGCTCGTCACATCCTGGGGCTGGAGAAGGTCCCAAGGGTTGGGCTGTTCGCCCATTAAAGTGGCACGCGAGCTGGGTTCAGAACGTCGTGAGACAGTTCGGTCTCTATCTACTGTGGGCGCAAGAAATTTGAGTGGATCTGATTCTAGTACGAGAGGACCGAATTGGACTAACCTCTAGTGTATCTGTTGTTCCGCCAGGAGCATCGCAGAGTAGCTACGTTGGGAAGGGATAAGCGCTGAAAGCATATAAGCGCGAAACCCACCACAAGATGAGATTTCTTTTAAGGATCGTGGGAGATGACCACGTTGATAGGCTATAGATGTAAAGGCAGTAATGTCATAGTCGAGTAGTACTAATAATCCGTAAGCTTATGTACACATCCTCCCCCCAGCCCCCTCCGAATGAGGGGGGGAAGGGGGAAGAAACTTTCTAATACTTTTTATATTCTTTATCTCAGTATGTCAAGATATTGTGTAATGTTGTTCTGATACAGTCGGAATACCCATTGCAAAACGACCTTAAGGTGGTTATTGCGGCGGGGCTCACCTCTTCCCATCCCGAACAGAGTAGTTAAGCCCGCCTGCGCAGATGGTACTGCAGTTATGTGGGAGAGTATGTCGTCGCCTTTCTTTTGAAAAAACCCTGTTTCTAACGAAACGGGGTTTTTTGGTTTATAGGTACGCCGTGTTCGCCTAGCGGCTCGGTTCGTCGCCTTTGCTTCGCCAGTTCGGCTAAAGCCTCGGGTCTTTTGAAAAACCCTGTTTCTAACGAAACAGGGTTTTTTGGTTTAAAAAGGTTTTTAAGATTTTTATCAAATTTTTCATCAACCCAAAGAATATTATTACAGATCGGAGCATTCTAGGTTGTATGATTTAATAGTTCCAAAAGGAAATATTTTGAGAAAAATCAACGGTTTAATCGATTTTTCTTTCATTTATGATGAGTTAACAAATACTGCGCCACTAATGGTTGTATGGTGGAAAGTCCTGTTCGTATGTTCAAGTATTTTCTTCTTAAAACAATTTACACCGTTTCTGATGTTGTAGAGTGCTCCCTATATGATATGTTCTTTAAATATTTCTTGGATATTACTCCTGAAGATGGCGTTATCAATTTGAGTTCGTTGACAAAATTCAGAAAACTACGTTTGAAAGACACCGATTTGTTGAACTTATTGATAAATAAAACGGTGACCATAGTTATCGAAAAAGGCATCATTCGTTCGAAGTCTATCATCGTTGATGCTACTCATACTTTATTAAGATCCAATCCGTTTTTAGCCATAGACGTATTGCGGGAACGGTTCAAGCTACTTCGAAAAACGATATATACCTTCGATGAGCAATTCAAAGAACGTATGTCTCAAAAGAATACCGACAATGATTTAGAAAAGGAGTTGGCTTATTGCAAAGAGCTAGAAACACGCATAGAAAAAGAGCCTTCAATAAGTTCAATCCCTGCTGTGAAAGAATAATTAAACCTTTTAAAAGAAACCGTAGATGATACTCAAGAAAATTTTATACTATCGAAAGATTCCGATGCAAAAACAGGTCGTAAACCTGCCGATAGTTCCTTTTTTGGATACAAAACTGATTTAACTATGACTGAAGAGTGCATCATTACTGCCGCTGTGATTACATCGGGAGAAAAAGGAGATGGTCCAGAACTACCTAAACTTTTAGAGATTAGTCGAGAAAACGGAATTGATGTAGAAGCCGTTATTGGTGATGGGGCTTATTCTGGAAAAGAAAACCTTAAAATAGCCAGTGAACAAAACATTAAAGTAGTAGCTCGTCTGAATCCATCAATAGCACAAGGATTTAAAAAAAAGTTTGCGAGAAATAAAAAAGAGTGTTACATTTGCACCCCGCTAAATGAACAATGTTCCTTGAAAAACTGACAAGAAAATTAAGAAGAAAGGAAAAAATATTTTTCAAAAAAACTTCACAAAAAGCTTGTCAGAAAGAAAAGACTTTGTTACTTTTGCACCCGCTAATCGAGAGACTGGCACTTAAAAAAAAGAAAGACACGTTCCTAGACATATTGAATTGACAGCCGTCCCGATTTATCGGGACAATAATAAAGAGAGTAAGAGAATCGGAAGATTTAAAAAACCACTAGAATTTGAGTCGAATAACAATAGCTTAATTTATTAAGCAAACAATATACGATGAAGAGTTTGATCCTGGCTCAGGATGAACGCTAGCGGCAGGCTTAACACATGCAAGTCGAGGGGTATTGGTTTTCGGACCAAGAGACCGGCGCACGGGTGCGTAACGCGTATGTAATCTACCTTTTGCAGAGGGATAGCCCAGAGAAATTTGGATTAATACCTCATAGTATTATAGTATGGCATCATATTATAATTAAAGTCACAACGGCAAAAGATGAGCATGCGTCCCATTAGCTAGTTGGTATGGTAACGGCATACCAAGGCTACGATGGGTAGGGGTCCTGAGAGGGAGATCCCCCACACTGGTACTGAGACACGGACCAGACTCCTACGGGAGGCAGCAGTGAGGAATATTGGACAATGGGCGCAAGCCTGATCCAGCCATGCCGCGTGCAGGATGACGGTCCTATGGATTGTAAACTGCTTTTGTACAGGAAGAAACATCCCGACGTGTCGGGACTTGACGGTACTGTAAGAATAAGGATCGGCTAACTCCGTGCCAGCAGCCGCGGTAATACGGAGGATCCAAGCGTTATCCGGAATCATTGGGTTTAAAGGGTCCGTAGGCGGTCTTATAAGTCAGTGGTGAAATCTCCCCGCTCAACGGGGAAACGGCCATTGATACTGTAGGACTTGAATTATTAGGAAGTAACTAGAATATGTAGTGTAGCGGTGAAATGCTTAGAGATTACATGGAATACCAATTGCGAAGGCAGGTTACTACTAATGGATTGACGCTGATGGACGAAAGCGTGGGTAGCGAACAGGATTAGATACCCTGGTAGTCCACGCCGTAAACGATGGATACTAGCTGTTGGGCGCAAGTTCAGTGGCTAAGCGAAAGTGATAAGTATCCCACCTGGGGAGTACGTTCGCAAGAATGAAACTCAAAGGAATTGACGGGGGCCCGCACAAGCGGTGGAGCATGTGGTTTAATTCGATGATACGCGAGGAACCTTACCAAGGCTTAAATGTAGATTGACCGGTTTGGAAACAGACTTTTCGCAAGACAATTTACAAGGTGCTGCATGGTTGTCGTCAGCTCGTGCCGTGAGGTGTCAGGTTAAGTCCTATAACGAGCGCAACCCCTGTTGTTAGTTGCCAGCGAGTCATGTCGGGAACTCTAACGAGACTGCCAGTGCAAACTGAGAGGAAGGTGGGGATGACGTCAAATCATCACGGCCCTTACGCCTTGGGCTACACACGTGCTACAATGGCCGGTACAGAGAGCAGCCACTGGGTGACCAGGAGCGAATCTACAAAACCGGTCACAGTTCGGATCGGAGTCTGCAACTCGACTCCGTGAAGCTGGAATCGCTAGTAATCGGATATCAGCCATGATCCGGTGAATACGTTCCCGGGCCTTGTACACACCGCCCGTCAAGCCATGGAAGCTGGGGGTGCCTGAAGTCGGTGACCGCAAGGAGCTGCCTAGGGTAAAACTGGTAACTAGGGCTAAGTCGTAACAAGGTAGCCGTACCGGAAGGTGCGGCTGGAACACCTCCTTTCTAGAGCCTAAATGTTAGTTGCTTGCAACACTTTTAGGAAAGAAGACGAAAAATATTATTGGAAAGAATCGAAAGATTCAATTACTCTCGCTGTTAGTTCAAATAATACACGTAAAACCTGACAAAGGTTTTATTTTTAAGAAAAGAGTGTCTCGTAGCTCAGCTGGTTAGAGTACTACACTGATAATGTAGGGGTCGACAGTTCGAGTCTGTCCGAGACAACTATTTTAGACTTAAAGATTCTGAAATAAATTCAGAATAAAAGGAAATTTTAGAGGTTGAGTGAAGCCGTTTTAAGTACTGTTAACTGAAAACTGTTAACTGCCACTAAAAAATGGGGGATTAGCTCAGCTGGCTAGAGCGCCTGCCTTGCACGCAGGAGGTCAACGGTTCGACTCCGTTATTCTCCACAGATGCTGAATCAAGTTCAGCATAAAAGTTCATTGACATATTGAGATAAGAAATAATAAAAAGTAGAAAGCAGATTTTCTAATTTATTAGGAAATCGAAACAAAACGGTCATAATTAAATTTATGATTGGTACAATAAGCAAAATAAGGGCGTATGGGGGATGCCTAGGCTCTCAGAGGCGATGAAAGGCGTGATAAGCTGCGAAAAGTTACGGGGATTGGCACACACGATACGATCCGTAAATACCTGAATGGGGCAACCCACTATGTTGAAGACATAGTACACCGATAGGTGGGCAAACCCGCTGAACTGAAACATCTAAGTAGGCGGAGGAGAAGAAAACAAAAGTGATTCCGTAAGTAGTGGCGAGCGAACGCGGATTAGCCCAAACCAGTGTTGTTACGGCAATGCTGGGGTTGTAGGACCACGATATTTGTTGCGGATAGAATTAGAATCTACTGGAAAGTAGAGCCATAGAAGGTGATAGCCCTGTATAAGTAATAGAAGATAACGATAGTGGTATCCTGAGTAGGGCGGGGCACGTGAAACCCTGTCTGAATTTGGCGGGACCATCCGCTAAGGCTAAATACTCCTGAGAGACCGATAGTGAACCAGTACCGTGAGGGAAAGGTGAAAAGAACCGTGAATAACGGAGTGAAATAGATCCTGAAACCATACGCTTACAAGCGGTCGGAGCCCTTTCGTGGGGTGACGGCGTGCCTTTTGCATAATGAGCCTACGAGTTAACGTTGCTGGCAAGGATAAGTGGTTAAGCCACGGATCCGTAGCGAAAGCGAGTCTGAATAGGGCGCTTTAGTCAGTAGTGTTAGACGCGAAACCGTGTGATCTACCCATGGGCAGGATGAAGCTGTGGTAACACACAGTGGAGGTCCGAACCGGTTGACGTTGAAAAGTCTTCGGATGACCTGTGGGTAGGGGTGAAAGGCCAATCAAACTCGGAAATAGCTCGTACTCCCCGAAATGCATTTAGGTGCAGCGTTGGTCATAAAGTTATATAGAGGTAGAGCTACTGATTGGATGCGGGGGCTTCACCGCCTACCAATTCCTGACAAACTCCGAATGCTATATAATGTTTACCAGCAGTGAGGGCTTGGGTGCTAAGGTCCAAGTCCGAGAGGGAAAGAACCCAGACCATCAGCTAAGGTCCCCAAATATATGTTAAGTTGAAAGAACGAGGTTTGTCTGCCCAGACAGCTAGGATGTTGGCTTGGAAGCAGCCATTCATTTAAAGAGTGCGTAACAGCTCACTAGTCGAGCGGACGAGCATGGATAATAATCGGGCATAAACATATTACCGAAGCTATGGATTTTGCATTAAGTTGCAAAGTGGTAGGGGAGCATTCTAACAGGGTAGAAGGTGTGTTGTAAAGCATGCTGGACTGGTTAGAAAAGAAAATGTAGGCATAAGTAACGATAATGCGGGCGAGAAACCCGCACACCGAAAGACTAAGGTTTCCACAGCTATGCTAATCAGCTGTGGGTTAGTCGGGACCTAAGGCGAACCCGAAAGGGACAGTCGATGGACAACGGGTTAATATTCCCGTACTAGTTATAATTGTGATGGGGTGACGGAGTGATGAAAGTGTCGCGAACTGACGGAATAGTTCGTTGAAGTACCTACCTATAGGCTGCGCAGGCAAATCCACGCGGCTTGGGGAAATACGATAGTACTCGGCGTCTTCGGACAAAGAGATAGTACACCTAAGGGCTTCCAAGAAAAACCTCTAAACTTCAGATTATAAGTACCCGTACCGCAAACCGACACAGGTAGTCGAGGAGAGAATCCTAAGGTGCTCGAGAGATTCATGGCTAAGGAATTAGGCAAAATAGACCCGTAACTTCGGGAGAAGGGTCGCCAGCAGCAATGCTGGCCGCAGTGAAGAGGTCCAGGCGACTGTTTATCAAAAACACAGGGCTCTGCAAAATCGTAAGATGAAGTATAGGGCCTGACACCTGCCCGGTGCTGGAAGGTTAAGAGGAGATGTTATTCGCAAGAAGAAGCATTGAATTGAAGCCCCAGTAAACGGCGGCCGTAACTATAACGGTCCTAAGGTAGCGAAATTCCTTGTCGGGTAAGTTCCGACCTGCACGAATGGTGTAACGATCTGGACACTGTCTCAGCCATGAGCTCGGTGAAATTGTAGTAACGGTGAAGATGCCGTTTACCCGCAGTGGGACGAAAAGACCCTGTGCACCTTTACTATAGCTTAGTATTGACCTTGGATAAATGATGTGTAGGATAGGTTGGAGACTGTGAAGTGGCGTCGCTAGGCGTTGTGGAGTCATTGTTGAAATACAACCCTTTGTTTATCTGAGGCCTAACCCCGAAAACGGGGGACATTGCTTGGTGGGTAGTTTGACTGGGGTGGTCGCCTCCAAAAGAGTAACGGAGGCTTCTAAAGGTTCCCTCAGTACGCTTGGTAACCGTGCGTAGAGTGCAATGGCATAAGGGAGCTTGACTGAGAGACATACAGGTCGATCAGGTACGAAAGTAGAGCATAGTGATCCGGTGGTTCCGCATGGAAGGGCCATCGCTCAAAGGATAAAAGGTACGCCGGGGATAACAGGCTGATCTCCCCCAAGAGCTCATATCGACGGGGGGTTTGGCACCTCGATGTCGGCTCGTCACATCCTGGGGCTGGAGAAGGTCCCAAGGGTTGGGCTGTTCGCCCATTAAAGTGGCACGCGAGCTGGGTTCAGAACGTCGTGAGACAGTTCGGTCTCTATCTACTGTGGGCGCAAGAAATTTGAGTGGATCTGATTCTAGTACGAGAGGACCGAATTGGACTAACCTCTAGTGTATCTGTTGTTCCGCCAGGAGCATCGCAGAGTAGCTACGTTGGGAAGGGATAAGCGCTGAAAGCATATAAGCGCGAAACCCACCACAAGATGAGATTTCTTTTAAGGATCGTGGGAGATGACCACGTTGATAGGCTATAGATGTAAAGGCAGTAATGTCATAGTCGAGTAGTACTAATAATCCGTAAGCTTATGTACACATCCTCCCCCCAGCCCCCTCCGAATGAGGGGGGGAAGGGGGAAGAAACTTTCTAATACTTTTTATATTCTTTATCTCAGTATGTCAAGATATTGTGTAATGTTGTTCTGATACAGTCGGAATACCCATTGCAAAACGACCTTAAGGTGGTTATTGCGGCGGGGCTCACCTCTTCCCATCCCGAACAGAGTAGTTAAGCCCGCCTGCGCAGATGGTACTGCAGTTATGTGGGAGAGTATGTCGTCGCCTTTCTTTTGAAAAACCCTTCATCTATCGATGAGGGGTTTTTTGGTTTATAACAAGGTTTTATTTCATAATTTTAGACTTTTAAAGGTGGTTGTAGTTATCCATTATAGCACACTCTAATTAATTTATAATACGATGCAAACGGAAAAAGTTGTAGATATGACTCGTGGAGCGATTGCTCCACAAATAATCCGTTTTACAATGCCATTGATTATTGGTAATTTTTTTGTGCTGACATACAATGCTGTTGATTCTATTATTGTAGGACGTTTTGTAGGGGCAAATGCTTTGGCGGCTTTAGGTGCAGCAAGTCCTGTTATGAATATAATGCTCTTTTTAATTATTGGGATTTGTTTAGGGATGTCTGTATTGATGGGTAATTATTTTGGCTCAAATGACATTGATAAATTGAAAAGAGTTATTTCAACTTCAATACTCGCGGGTGGATTATTTACAGTGTTAATAGTTGTTTTAGGGTTTTTCTTTACACACAGTATCCTGGCATTAATGAATACTCCTGCTGTTATTATTGATGACGCAACAACTTACTTGCAGATAATTTTTATCGGACTCATTTTTACTTTTATTTATAATATTTATGCGGCTACTTTGCGTAGTATGGGAAATTCGAAAGTTTCTCTGTATTTTTTGATAGCATCTGCCTTACTTAATGTTGTTTTAGATATTCTATTTGTAGTTATTTGGAAACAAGGTGTTGCCGGAGCTGCATTGGCCACCGTTATTGCTGAAGCTTGCTCTGCTTTATTTTGTATTTTGTATGTTCGTTTTAATATCCCTTTTTTGAGATTTAAACGAAGTGAATTTGTTTTAGATAGAGTTTTCCTGAAAATTATATTGAGTTATAGTTCCGTTGCCGCTATGCAACAAATCACTTTACATTTGGGCAAATTTCTGATTCAGGGTGCTGTTAATCCACTTGGGGTATTTGTAATTGCTGCATTTAATGCGGTTACAAGAATTGATGATTTTGTAATGATTGTTCAACAAAATATAGGGCACGGTATCACTGGTTTTTTGGCACAAAACAAGGGGAAAGGGAATTATAGTCGTATTCGGAAGGGATTTATTATTGGTGTTAAGATGGAAATACTTTACAGTTTATTAATGACTATTATCATTTTCTTTTTTGCCAAGGATTTGATGATTTTATTTGTCGGTAAAGGGGAATCGCAAGTAGTCGAAGAAGGTGTTCAATATCTAAAGATTATGTCAATTCTTTATATGTTGCCTGGTCTAACTAACGTGATACAGGGGTATTTCCGTGGATTAGGAAAAATGAAAAAAACATTAAATTCCACATTTATCCAAATTATTGTTCGTGTGACTGCTGCTTATTTGATTGCCTCTTATTTTGGAATCAAAGGATTTGCATTAGCTTGTTTGATAGGCTGGATTTTTATGTTAGGCTATCAAGTTCCAGTATTATTAAAAATTGGCAAAAAAAATAGAATAAAACGTTATTGAATTGTATCTTTAGTTTCTTCCAAATCTTCTGATTGACGACCAATTTTTACTTTTGGATTGTCTTTGTTTCCCGTAATTGTCATCGGGATTCCTATGATTCCCAATGGTGGTAATCCCAATCTCATTTTGATATTTAGTCTTCCGTCCAAGCTTGTGGTTCCTTCAATTCTTGGTCTGAAACCGGCAAATTTGAATTTGAATCGTTCCAAGGTAATGATGTTGTTTTTTATCGAACTTTTAATTTCTACTTTGGATAGTTCCGGGTTTTTAATTTCATCTTTACTGGTCTTCTTGGCAACGGCACTAAACATTTTCATTCCGTGTATTTTGATGTCTTTCACGGAAACAACTCCATTACCCACTAATGAAGGATAAACAGGCTCCATATTGGCATTTAATCGGCCTTTGAGTTTGTATTCCAAAGAGATTGTTCCTTGAGCTTTTTCGGTGGCACTGGCCATTTCACGGAAGATTTTTATTTCGTTATAAGCTCTTTTAATGTCAAAATCAGAGGCTTTGATTTGGTATTCAAAAATTGCTTTTATTGGTGTACTTGCCTGGTATTTAGCATTCATATTAACTGCACAACCTATCAAATTGAAACCTGTGTTTTGCAAAGTCAACACACCTTTTTTCATACTCATTGTCCCTTTTGCTTGGCTAAGAGTTAGTTCGTTGAAATTCACTTTTTGGGCATTGGCTTGAAATTGTAAATCTAAATTAGTCGGAATCATAATAACACCCGTTTCTACTTTTGAAGTGGTCGATTTTACTTCTGGACTTGATGAAGAAGCTGTATTTGTTGTAGCAACTTCTGTTTTAGACATAAATTCATCGGCATTGATATAGGTTGAATTTAACGTGAATGAACCTCTCAAAACCCCAGTTTTTGTGGTGGCAAAATTGAATACGTTTTGTAAATAACCATTCATCCTGAAATCAGATTGTCCGTAAGCTGCCAAGAAATTGTCGAAAGACATTTTATCTTGGTTGATTTTGAAGATACCTTCTTTAATCAGGAATTTTTTCGGTAAGTATTCAGATGCAATTAAAATGTTTCTAAGTTCTAAAGTTCCTTTGTTGTGCAGTTTGCTGTAATTTCCTTTTTCGGCATCGCTTTGTTTGCCTTTTAGAACCAAATCGGCTTTGACAAAACCGTCAATATCTAAGCCTTTTTGAGAAAAAACTTGATAGATTTTGCTGATGTCCAATGTTCCTTTTGCCTTGATGTCATATGCAAGATCATCAAAATTGTCCAATTGGGCTTCAACAAAAACAGGGTTTCCTTCGAAAGTAAATTCGGCAGGTTTTAATGTGATTTTCAAATCGCTGAATGTTCCTTTCTGGTTGTTAATGGTAGTCAGAATGTTGATATTGGTAATCGGATTTGGATAATATTTAGTTTTGATATAGCCACTTTTCAAGTTGATGTTGGCATTGGTAATCGGGAAAATTTTATGCTGAGGATCGTATTTTCCTTTTGCTTTTCCTTCGCCAACAAGTGTTCCTTTTAGTTCGATATCTGGAATTCCTAGGGCTCGATTCAGTTTTTCCAAATCTATTTTGGAATTGAAAACCGCATTAATTTCAGGAGTATTCATTCCTTTAACGAACATTTTGGCCTTCAAATAATCTTGATTAATGTTTAAAGAGATGTTTTTGGTGTTGACAATTAATAGCTCGGGATTTAACGAAGGCAAGCTTGTGGACAAATCCAAATTCAGGTTCGAAACTGGGAATGTACTTTTGTTATAATTGATAAATCCATCTCTTATTTTAAAATCCAGATTTAATTCTGGCGCAATTTTTTTGGACTCAATATATTTTCCTTTTAAGGTAAGAAGTAAATCGGTTTTTCCTTTAAGTTCAGTTTTACCAAGCCAAGTAATGTATTTTGGGGGAAAAGCCGTGAATAAATCTTGTAGATTGCTGTCGGTTGATTTTACTACGAAATCCATATTGTAGCCATCTTTCAAGAAATCAAATTTTCCTTTGAAATCAACGGAAAGTTGGTTGATCATTAAGTCGTTTTGCTCAAAAATAAAAGAAAGTGAGTTTACATTTATTTTGGTAATCAAATCGGCATCTACCTTTTTGTTCATTAAATAATGTTCGTTTTGGTAGAGTATATTCAGTTTTCCGATTTTTGCTTTCGAATACAAATCAAATATATCTTGACTCAAGTCGCCTTTCCCAAGATAATTAAAGCTAAAAGCATCAAAATGAAGTTGGGTCGATTGGTCGTCATAAACCAATTGGCTATTGATGATTTCGATGTGATCCAGCTTTATGGCTGCGGCTTCTTCCTCTTCTTTTTTGACTTCTTTTTCTGAAATATAAACGTTATAATTGGCCAATCCGTCTTTGTTGACTTTAATGTTTATGGTGGAATTGGATAAATAGATTTCGTCAATTTTTATGGATTTCCCAAAAATTAAGCTTGATACATTGATTCCAAAAGACACTTCTTTGGCATTAATCAATCGTTCTTTTTGAAATGGAGCCGAACCGTTTAGTTTAAAATCATTCAAAGTCAAGGTCAAAGAAGGGAAATGCTTGAAAAAGGAAACATTCATATCCGAATAATTCATTTCTCCAGCCAATTTTTTATTGGCCGTTTTTTTGATTTCTTCTTTAATTTTATCGGAGAAAATTAATGGAGTGACAAACATCAACGCAAGAATTACAGTAAGACTTATCGTTATATATTTTACCGTTTTAACTAAAATTGATTTTATCTTTATCGAATCCATATTTTAATATCGTGATGTAATAAATTGAATTTCAATACTTTTTAATTTCAATTTTTATAATTTTCTTTAATAGTATTTGCGTTTAATTACTATTTCTTTTGTCCAGTCTCGGCTCCCTCTCCTTTGGAGAGGGCTGGGGTGAGGATTTTTACCCGTGAACGGTTTCGTTTTTTCCGTAGTTGGTGATTAGTTCTCCTTCAAAGTCAATCCATTCTTGCCAACGTTTGTCCACGTCCACTTTCTCGGAATATTTTCTGGCGAAACGAAGAAATGTAGTGTAATGTCCCGCTTCGCTAATCATTAATTTTCTATAAAATTCGGCTAATTCCTTGTCTTCAATATTTTGGGACAATACTTTGAAACGTTCACAACTTCTGGCCTCAATCATTGCCGAAAACAATAATCTATCGACAAAAGCGTCGTTTCGGCTGCCGTCTTTTTTCAAAAACTTGAAAAGTTCGTTGACGTAATGGTCTTTTCGTTCTCTTCCCAATTTTAATCCACGCTCCTTGATAATGTTGTGAACCAACTGAAAATGCTCGATTTCTTCTTTGGCAATTTCCAATAAATCAGTAACCAATTCCTCGTGTTCTGAATTATAAGTGATTATCGTGATAATATTTGTGGCCGCTTTTTGCTCACACCAAGCGTGATCGGTCAAGATTTCTTCGATGTTCGATTCGACGATGGTTACCCATCTTGGGTCGGTGGCTAATTTTAATCCTAACATTTTTTCTGTGTATGAAAATTATTTACAAAAATACAGTTTTTATTTGTGCTATAACGGATTGGTTTCCGGATTATTTCCCTTATTTTGTGTCATAAAATGTAATTTATGAATGCAAATCAGCACGTTTTAATTATTGGTTTTGTTTGGCCGGAACCCAATTCTTCGGCAGCGGGAGGAAGGATGGTGCAATTGATTTCCATTTTTGCAGCACAAGGTTTTGATGTTGCTTTTGCCAGTCCAGCAATGGATAGCGATTATATGGTTGACTTGGAATCTCTGGGTGTTGTCAAGAAATCCATCTCTTTAAATTGTTCCAGTTTTGATGTTTTTGTAAAAGAATTGAATCCAGCAATTGTCTTGTTCGATCGTTTTATGATGGAAGAGCAATTTGGCTGGCGTGTTGCCGAAAATTGCCCCGATGCCTTACGATTACTAGATACCGAAGATTTACATTGTTTGCGTTTGGCACGCCAAAAGGCATTCAAGGAAAATCGATCCTTTTCAACGGACGACTTGCTCGTTGAAGATGTAGCCAAAAGAGAAATTGCCAGTATTTTGCGTTGCGATGTTTCCTTGATGATTGCCGAATATGAAATGGAATTGCTGCAATCCGTTTTTAAAATCGACTCTAATTTACTGTATTATTTGCCTTTGTTATTGGAGCCGATTGAAGATTCAACCATTCAAAATTTACCATCTTTCGAAGAACGAAACAACTTTGTCTTTATTGGAAACTTTCTTCACGAGCCCAATTGGAATGCGGTTGAATACCTGAAAGAAACGATTTGGCCACTCATCAGAAAGCAAATTCCGGAAGCGGTTTTGCAAATTTATGGAGCTTATCCTTCGCAAAAAGTATTGCAATTGCACCAACCAAAACAAGGTTTCCATATTATGGGTCGAGCCGATGATGCCCAAGAAGTCGTGAAAAATGCCCGTGTAGTTTTGGCTCCGTTACGTTTTGGCGCAGGAATAAAAGGAAAACTGCTTGAAGCTATGCAATGCGGAACGCCAAGTGTAACAACAACTATTGGAGCTGAATCAATGTGTGGCGATTTGCCTTGGAATGGATTTGTTACTGACGACGCTCAAGTTTTTGCAGAGAAAGCGGTAGAATTATATCAAGAAAAAACTCTTTGGCTAAAAGCCCAAAAAAAAGGTTTTGAAATTATAGAAAAACGCTATTTGAAATCTTTATTTGAAGATGATTTTATGGAGCATATTTTAAAAGTACAAACTAATTTAAAACCACATAGATTGCAAAATTTTATAGGAACACTATTGCAACATCATACTTTGACCAGCACAAAATATATGTCGCGATGGATAGAGGAGAAGAATAAGTGAATAAAAAAAATCCCGTTCTGATTTCTCAAAACGGGATTTCTATTATAAACTAACGTAGTTATTAAGCTAGCATTGTTACTGGATTTTCAATATATTGTTTCAAAGTTTGCAAGAACTGTGCTCCGGTTGCACCGTCGATAGTTCTGTGATCGCAAGCCAAAGATAACATCATTGTGTTTCCTACCACGATTTGTCCATTTTTTACCACTGGTTTTTCTACAATCGCTCCTACGGATAGAATAGCAGAATTCGGTTGGTTGATGATGGAGTTGAATTCAGTAATGCCAAACATTCCAAGGTTAGAAATCGTGAAAGTACTTCCTTCCATTTCGGTAGGCAATAATTTTTTGTTTTTGGCTCTTCCTGCAAGGTCTCTTACGCTGGTTCCAATTTGAGATAAACTCATGCCATCAGTAAACGGCAATACAGGAACAACCAATCCGTCTTCAACGGCAACGGCAACACCAATATTAACGTGATAGTTGATGATGATTGATTCAGCAGACCATTGTGAATTGATTTTTGGGTGCTTTTTCAAAGCCAAGGCAGAAGCTTTAATCACCATATCGTTGAAAGATACTTTGGTATCCGGCACGCTATTGATAACACTTCTTGATTTCATCGCTTCGTCCATAGTCACCTCGATTACCAAGTTGTAATGTGGTGCAGTGAACAAAGATTCTGCCAAACGTTTCGCAATGATTTTACGCATTGTAGAATTTTTGATCTCTTCAGTCGCAACTTGTCCTGCTGGAACATAAGGTTTTGCAGCAGGTGCGGCAGCTTCTGATTTAGCAGATGCAGCACTCGCAGCTACTGGTGTAGCGGCAGCTTGTGGAGTAAAGTTTTCTACGTCACTTTTGGTGATACGTCCGTTTTCTCCAGAACCTTTTACTTGTGTCAATTGAATTCCTTTTTCGCTGGCAATTTTCTTTGCCAATGGCGAAGCCAAAACTCTTTGTCCGTCGGCTGGTGCTTCTTGAACAACTGGAGCAGCGGTTAGTGTGGCTGGAGCAGCTTTCGCCTCTTCAGTTGCAACGGCTACTGGTGCAGTTCCTCCACTAGCGATAATTCCACTAACATCTGTTCCTGCTGGTCCAATAATAGCTAATAAACTATCAATTGGGGCAGTTTGTCCTTCTTGGATTCCGATGTATAATAAAGTTCCTTCGTTGAAAGATTCGAATTCCATTGTTGCTTTGTCGGTTTCGATTTCAGCAAGCATATCGCCTTCTGAAACTTTATCGCCTACTTTTTTCAACCAAGTAGCTACAGTTCCTTCGGTCATCGTGTCGCTCAAACGAGGCATTGTTACCACGACAACTCCCGCTGGTAAAGCTGCGGTTGCGGCGGCTGGAGTGGCAGTCTCTTCTTTTTTAACATCTGTTGCTGCTGGCACTTCTTCTTTTGCCGGTGATACAGTTGCGCCTCCGGAGATTAAGGCAGAAATGTCTTCTCCTTCATTACCGATAATGGCCAATAAAGAGTCAATTGGAGCAGTTTCTCCTTCTTTAATGCCAATATATAAAAGAGTTCCTTCGTTGAAAGACTCAAATTCCATTGTTGCTTTGTCGGTTTCAATTTCAGCCAGCATATCGCCTTCGCTTACTTTGTCTCCTACTTTTTTTAACCAAGTCGCCACCGTTCCTTCTGTCATAGTGTCGCTCAAACGAGGCATCGTTATAATTGTAGCCATAATTGATTTTATAGTTTATGAGGAATAAATGGATAGTTTTCTTGTTCGTAAACAACATCGTATAATTGTTGTACTTCTGGATATGGAGATTCTTCGGCAAATTTCACACATTCTTCGATCAAGTCTTTTACTCTTTGGTCGATGGCTTCAATTTCTGAATCTGTAGCGTATTTTTGATCTTTGATTACATCCAAAACTTGGGTAATAGGGTCAATTTTTTTGTACTCTTCCACTTCTTCTTTCGAACGGTATAATTGTGCGTCTGACATAGAGTGACCTCTATAACGGTAAGTTTTCATTTCAAGGAAAGTTGGTCCGCCGCCGCTTCTTGCTCTTTCGATAGCTTCGCTCATTGCTTCGGCAACTTTTACTGGATTCATTCCGTCAACTGGTCCGCAAGGCATTTCGTATCCTAGACCCAGTTTCCAAATATCGGGATGATTTGCAGTTCTTTCTACAGAAGTTCCCATAGCATAACCGTTGTTTTCAACAATGAATACTACTGGAAGATTCCAAAGCATCGCCATATTGAAAGCTTCGTGAAGTGAACCTTGTCTAGAAGCACCGTCACCAAAATAAGTCATGGTTACTCCACCGGTATTGTTGTATTTGTCTCCAAATGCCAATCCAGCTCCCAATGGAATTTGTCCTCCAACAATTCCGTGTCCTCCATAAAAACCGTGTTCTTTAGAGAAAATATGCATAGAACCACCCATTCCTTTTGAGGTTCCAGTAACTTTTCCCATAAGTTCAGCCATAACACGTCTTGGATCAACACCCATTCCGATAGGTTGAACGTGGTTTCTGTAAGCGGTAATCATTTTGTCTTTTGACAAGTCCATGGCGTGTAATGCACCAGCCAGAACGGCCTCTTGACCATTATATAAATGTAGAAATCCCCTAATTTTTTGTTGAATGTATAGTGCTGCTAGTTTGTCTTCAAACTTTCTCCAAAGCAGCATGTCTTCATACCATTTTAAATAAACTTCTTTTGTTACTTCTTTCATTTTTTTTTCTTTTGTAATGTGTAGTTAGCCTATAATTAGGTTAGAATTTATGGTTTAATAAAAACCAATTTCATCCAAGCTTCATAGATTTTGTTGCGTTTGTATTATTGCAAAAAAACAAAAATTAGTTTGTTTCTTGCAGATTTAAGATCAAAATATCGAAGTGCAAAAGTAGGACATTCCAAGGAAGTAGTAAAATTTAAAATACACTTTTAGTGCATTTTTTGTTTTTTTTATAAAAACTTTTTGTCAAACATAAAAGGTAGAAGGTTTTTTAGGGAAGCCGATTTGTAAATAAGACCTATTTCTCCCATAAAATAAATTTCGATTGGAGTTTCTTGTTTGATTTCGTATTCCGCTATTGATTGTCTGCAAGAGCCACAGGGAGGTATGGGTGCGGTGGTTTTATTCGTGTCCGAAGCGGCACTAATGGCCATTTTTAATATTTTTGCATCAGGATAAAGAGCACCTGATTGAAAAATAGCCACACGTTCAGCGCAAAGTCCAGATGGGTAAGCTGCATTTTCTTGGTTTGAACCTAATACAATTTTTCCATTGTCTAATAAAAGAGCTGCGCCAACTCTAAACTTGGAATAAGGTGCATAAGCGTTTTTTCTGACGGCAACGGCTTGCTCCATTAGATTTTGAATGTCAAGAGGAAGTTCTTGAATGGAATCAAAAGCGGAAAATTGGGTTGTAATTATAATGTCCTTCATTCTTTTTATTGGAAAAAAAATCCAAACTTCATTGAAATTTGGATTGTGATTATTGCTTAAGTATTTTTAATATTCATCGTATTTGTCACCAAAATTAAAGGTGAGCGAGAATCGTAACGTGTTTTCCAACGGATTTTTGACTTGTGATGTTGAAAACAAGTAAGAAACATCGACTTTAACTACATTGTATTTGAATCCTGCTCCAAGAGAGAAAAATTCTCTGGCTCCTTTGTCTGGACTTTCGTGAAAATATCCCATTCGCATCGAAAACGAATCTTGGTATAAATATTCGGCGCCAACAGAATAGGTGATTTCTTTCAACTCTTCGCTGAAACCGCCTGGTGCGTCAGAGAAGGATTGGAAAACTCCCGAAAACCATCCAATAGAGCGGTATTCTTCATCTGCAAGATCGTTATCCGTAGAATCAATTGTGCCGTCCCCATTCATGTCAACTCCGCCATAACCTCCATTACTATAATATACTTGTGGGGTTGGTACCAATAATTTGTTAAATTCAACATTTACGGCTACTTTGTTATAATCGTCAAGGATAAAATCAAAACCAGTTCCTACTTTTAAATTGGCAGGTAAAAAGTTGTTGCTGAATTCTGAATTGTCATAGCTTATTTTTGGCCCTAAATTTTGGATGTTGAAACCAGCTCTCCATCTTCCATTGAAGTCATTATAAGCGACCTCTTCCGATTGGAAAAATCCGGCAACATCAATGGCGAATGAACTTGCAGAAGAAGCATCTCCTGCGTCTGATACTACTTTTAAATTAGAATTTATGAATCGGGCACCAACGGCCATCGAGAATTTCTCGCTTAATTTTAAGGAATAAGACCCGTCAAAAGCAAATTCGCTTGGAGAGACTGTTCTTGGGATTTCGTTGGGGTCTCCTGTTTCGCGCAACTCGATTTCCCCAAGTCCAAAATATCTAAAACTCCCGGCAAAAGCGCTTCGTTCGTTTAGTCTGTTGTAATAGGTTAGTTGTCCTAAAGAGATGTCGTTTACCAAGTCGGTGAGGTAAGGCGTGTAGCTTATCGAAAATCCTTGTTTGTCTAGTGCAAAAGCATATTTTGCAGGATTCCATTGTTGCGAAAAAGTATCGGCTGAACTGGCAACACCGTTGTCTGCCATACCTGCAGCTCTGGCATCGGCAGCCACCAATAAAAACGGGACTCCTGTCGTGATAGGATTCTCTTGTGCTTTTGCAAATGAAATTATGAATAAACAGACAAAAAGTAATAGTATTTTTTTCATTGGTTTAAAAAATTGATGGAACAAATATAGTATTTTATTAAAGTATTACAAGTTTTTCAAATTTTTCGGTTTTTGTGTTGCTTAAGTTTGATTTAACGACAAGTTTGTAAACATAAACTCCTTTTCCTATCCTGTTTCCAAAATCATCTTTGCCGTCCCAAGTGATTTCTTTGGACAGAAATCCTTCGGTGGTAATGATTTGATTTCTTGTCCAAACCACCTTTCCGGTTATGGTCATCACTTGAACCTGGACTTCCAAAGGTTCATAAGGCCTGTTGTGCGAAAACCAAAATTCGGTATAATTGACAAATGGATTGGGATAATTCAACACATGGGTCAATGTTATCGATTCGTTGCCTACGACCACAAACTGGATTTCGGCAGTGATGGGATTGTTGTAAACGTCCCAAGCTTTGAACGTGATGGTGTGCAGGCCGACAGCCAGATTCCTTAATGGAAATCGAAGTGTTCCCTTGGTGTAATCATCCAAATCAGTTTGATAATAATCGTTCAAAATATAAGGATTTTCAACATCACCATCCAGTATTGCCACCATATCATGTCCTATTCCGCTGGCCGTGTTCATGCCGTTTTCGTCTTCAAGATGGGCCAGCAGGAAGGGTGATTCGTTTGTTGTTCCGCCCGAAACAAAAGTCTCGTCATTCATATATAACTTCACTCTTGGGTTAATATTGTCCACGACGGCATTTTCATTTATTCCGCCAATTTTTATGCTGGTGTCATAGCCCGTTTGGTTTTCGAAAAATTGATTCTTTTTGGCATAAAAACTAATTTTCCCATTGGCCAATGGAACTCGAATGTCCCGTGGAACTATGAAACTAAACTCGAATTGTCCGTTGGTAACCGATGCGTTTCCTCTAAAAATGGTTTCGCCAAGAATGTTAAAAGGGATCGGTGGACTATATCCGTCATTGTTTAAAGTTGTTCTTGAAATTGTCTTGTCGAAAATAATGGTCGAAAGTTCTCCGTTATAATTGGACAAAGGAAGGTTATTTTCGTCGGTTATTTCTCCGGATATTTTCATTTTGGCCAATGATTTGAAATCATCAAAGGCTTGCGATACGGGAATGTCGTTTACCTTTGTTAGTCTGATTTTAGGTTTTGGAATGGCCAACATTAGGGCAGGATCGCCTAAATAGAGAACGACATTTGCGGAGGAGTTGGGATTGCTGTTTTTGGAAATTCTCAAGGCTTCGGCGATGGAAGTGTATTGATTTGATCCAAATGAGAATAAATTTTTTGATAAAACATCATTAAAATTTTCGGCACTGAACTGTCCGATGGATCGGATGGTTGTCAACATGGCAATGGCTCCGCCTTTTGGATTCCAATAAGTGTATTCTCCGGCTGTTGGTCTGGAAGGGTTGTCAAAACGGGAGAACTCGCAGGTAATTGTTATGAATAGGGGGTATCTGAATTGATTGTTCAAGTTTTGTCCGTCCGATTTCTCCCAAATTCGTTCGCCTGACAATCCGTCTTCTCCGCCATGTCCCAAATAGTTGAATACCAAAGCCCCTTTTTCGAAGGCACTGAACAAATCGGTTCTTGCTTTGGGATATCTTGATCCGCCAGCAGAGGCTTCCTGCACATAGGAGTCCATAATTATTTTATCGGCATTCATGAATGGTTTGGCTGCCGTTATGGCGTCGGCCAAGTTGTTTTGCCTGCTTTGCAAGCTAACATCAGAAGTCTTGTCGGAATCATCACTAACCATCACAAAATTATTTCTCCAACTTCCGTAGGATTTAGTGTCGTGATATTCCAATACTTTATTGACCATTTCTTCGGCTTGTGCGGCATCATTGTTTAGCATTCTGCCTACGGCAATGTCTATTCCTCCAAAAGAAGAGATGATGTTTCCTTCATTGGCATCCATCAATCCGTAGAAATCATCGGATGCAAAGGAAGATTCTCCGGAAGTATTGCTGTTTAGAGCCTGATATATTGGAACAATATTGGTGTTGTTTGGTGTGCGGTTTTTATAATCATAAGAAGCGTCACCAAAAAGGTTGATATATTTTACCTTTTTTTCGGGTGTCGAAGCGTTTTCATAGATGTATTTAATGCAGTTCCTGATGGCGGCAATGTCTTGTTTTCCTGAAGAGAATTCCTGATAAATGGTTTCAAGAGGAATTACTTTTACATTCAAATTGGAATAAGAACGGTGGAAATTAGCCAATTTTTCGGCTTGGCTGGTTAAAAAGGCTGGAGTGATGATCACGTAATCAATATCCTGAAATTGACCTTGAGCATTTTTAAAGAGAGTGCCTTTCAGGTTCTGGTTGGCAATTTTTGTTTTACTGCTTTTTAAAGGCGTGAAATAATCCAAGGCGTCAACGGCAACATATTTTCTAAGTTCCCCCAAGTTTGCTTTAAAGGAGAAAGAAGCCTGATTTGAATTTTCGACTTTGGTTACATTATATATGTCGGTGACATCCCATATTCTGGAAATTCCGGCTGCATTCGAAATGGTGTAACTCACGATTCCCATACTGGAGCTGGACAAATCATATTGAAACAGGAATTGTTTTCCGTATCCTTGAAGTTTTCTTTTGGCAATTAGTCCAATTTTATCGAGGTATCCTTTTGAGCCCGGAACGCCATTGTTGTCATAGGACAATTTGATTTTTACGGTTTCTGAGCCTGTAAAACTGGTATTGCTAGGTAAAGAAGAGGTGTTGAATTCAGTGCCTGAATAAGCTACAAGTGCCGGACATATTATTGTTCCAACATCTAGTCCGTTTGCCGAGACTTTGAAGGAAGTAGGCGTGAATGCGGCCGAAGCGGTATTTATATTCAGTTTTATTGGTGTTGTTGTGTCAATGTTTGGAAAAGTAAAGCTAAATTCTTGGTCTTGTTTGATGTCAAATGTTTCACCAAGCCATAGTCTTCCTAAATGTGCAATGTTTATAAGGTCTAATTCGTGAAATTGGTAATCGTCAAAAGTGCTTAAATTTAAAGTGCTGCTTTCGGAAGGCTGAACCATATTTTGTATTCTTTTTCCATCGCTTCCCTGGACAGTTACATAATAATAGGATTTTGTATCGTATAAATTAATATTGGTTTGACTTTCATTGTTCCAAGTGTCAACTCCTTCGGCATAAAAAAGGATATAATCCTCGTTGTTGAACGTGCCATCGCTTTCTCCGACAATTTCAATGGCATTTTCGGTTAAATCTATTGGGTAATAGGTATTGTTCGATAAAGGAAGCATTTTCCCTCCATTTCCGTATATTTTTATCTTTTTGGGGTCGACTGAGCTTACATTTAGGCCTAATTGTTGTAAAAAGTTTTTGGAAATTTTATAAACTCCTGATTTTTCAATATAGAATTGATACCAATCACCTGAAGCTAAAACTGAATTGGATATCACTCCCTTGCTTTTATTGGTTTGCGCTATTCTTGAATTTGCCCCGTTGATAGAATAAGAGAAAGATTTGATTCTTTTAAAACCAAACTCGTCTTTCACGATTGGCGACAAGACAAGAAATGTCTGTTTTAAATCTCTAGATTGAGTTGTTTTTAAGGTGGCGGCTGGTGTTCTTGGAATGTTTTCGGGGCTTAAATCACCGATTTGCGATGTTGCGATAGATTCATAAACCACGTTTGTTAGTTGAACTGAGTTCTGGCTGAAAGAGTTTGTTCCTGAAAGATTTAGCGTAAAAAAAAGTGCCTTTTCGGATGTGTTATAATTGTAGCTGCTTCCCGAAAATTGGGGGATGTTGATTTTAAAATCACCGAACGACATTTCTTGTTTTTCAAGCCATTCAATAGTTATGTCTCCTTTAAATTGTGCCAAAGAAACAAAGGGAATCAATAATAAATAAACTAAAATTTTTTTTTTCATTGTTTTTTAACGTGATAAATAACGAATTATTACGATCAGTAAAAATATATTATTTAGTGTTATTGTAAATAATAAATAGTATAAATTTGCGTTCAGTTGTTTAATTTATATGACAATACACAGTTTTACATAAATATTAATAAATGGTGTTGCGGTTTAATGGTTAATTATTATATTGCACCACTCAAATTATTACCTACTAAAAAGTATGAAAGTAAATAAAATTATGGCCTTGCGATTGATGTTGTCGATGATGTTGGTACTAGGTTTTGCTAGCTGTAGCAAAAAATCGAGTTCAAAAAACTCATCAAGAGCAACAGGTTGGAATGTAGATGGAAAAAAGGCTTCAAAGAAACAAGAAGCTGGCCCAGGATTGGTTTTTGTTGAAGGAGGAACTTTTACGATGGGTAAAGTGGAAGATGATGTTATGCATGATTGGAACAACACACCAACCCAACAACACGTCCAATCTTTTTATATGGATGAAACAGAGGTGACAAATGCCATGTATCTAGAATATCTGGACTGGGTAAAAAAAGTGTTTCCACCAACCGATGAGAATTTCAAAGATGTTTATAATGGTGTAGTTCCAGATACATTAGTTTGGAGAAATAGATTGGGGTATAACGAAACGATGACCAACAACTATTTAAGACATCCTTCCTATGCAGAATATCCTGTAGTGGGTGTAAACTGGGTTCAAGCAGTTGAATTTGCTAAATGGAGAACAGAACGTGTGAATGAAGCTCTATTGGAAAAAAATGGTTTACTTAAAAGAAATGCCAAAACAAATGATGTAACCGCAGAACAAAATTTCAATACAGAAACTTATTTGAATTCTCCTACATCAGCTTATGGTGGAAACGCGGAAATTGTATTGCCAGGGAAAAAAGGAGCCAGAAAAACGCCTAAAGCAGGAAAAAATGGAACTGCGGCGCCTGCAACAGGACTTTATGCAACTAGGTCTTCAGGGATTTTTCTTCCTGAATATAGACTTCCTACCGAAGCAGAATGGGAATATGCCGCTGCAGCCGATGTGGGGCAAAGAGAATACAATATTTATAAAGGCCAGAAAAAATATCCTTGGTCTGGAAGTTATACTCGTTCCGGAAAAAGACAAAGCAAAGGAGACCAATTGGCCAATTTCAAACAAGGGAATGGTGATTACGGTGGTATAGCGGGATGGTCTGATGATGGCGCCGACATTACCAATGCAGTAAAAAAATATCCGGCAAATGATTTTGGATTATACGATATGGCAGGAAACGTAGCCGAATGGGTTCTTGATGTTTATAGACCAATTGTTGATAACGAAGCCAATGATTTCAATTATTTTAGAGGAAATCAATATACCAAAAATAAAATTGGAAAAGACGGTAAAATTGAAGTTATAACTAAAGATAGCATTCAATATAAAACCTTAAGTAACGGTAAAAAAGTGGCGACAAGTTTTCCGGGGCAAATTGCCCAAGTCCCAGTGGATGAAAACGAAACTTATTTGAGGCAAAATTTTGATAAAAGTGATAATGTCAACTATAGAGATGGAGACAAACAATCATCTAAATTTTTTAATTTTGCAGACTCTGAATCTACCAACAAAAAAGCAAATGACGAAAGAGATATGTATAACTCGCCTAAACACAATGTAACAACAGACAGTTTAGGTAAAATGGTTAGAAAATATGACAAGTCAAATAAAAGAACAACTTTGATAAACGATAATGTAAGAGTTTACAAAGGAGGGTCTTGGAGAGACAGGGCATATTGGCTAGACCCGGCACAAAGAAGATATTTTCCTCAAGATATGGCAACAGACTATATTGGATTTAGATGCGCAATGTCAAAAGTTGGAGCTAAATCTGAAAAAGGAAAAAGAGCTAGAAATTAACTTTTTATATCATACTTAATAAAAGCCCTTTTTAGGGCTTTTATTATTTTAATCATTTTTTAAAATGGATATCTCCCAAATTCATGGTTTATTTTTGAAATGCAATTCAGTTTCTATAGACACTCGAAAAATAGAACCCAATTCGATGTTTGTTGCCATAAAAGGCGAAAACTTTGACGCAAACACGTTTGCAAAAGAAGCTCTAGAAAAAGGAGCTTCTTACGTGATAATTGACAATGAAGACTATTTTATTGATCAAAGAACTATCTTGGTAAAAAACAGTTTAGAGACACTGCAAGAATTGGCTAAATTTCATCGTCAATATTTAAAACTACCCATAATTGCACTTACTGGAAGTAATGGAAAAACTACCACAAAAGAACTAATCAACGTAGTTCTTTCCAAAAAGTATAATACAAAAGCAACTGTTGGAAATTTAAACAATCATATTGGCGTGCCTTTGACCTTGTTGTCTTTTAGTAGCAAAACAGAGATGGGCATCGTAGAAATGGGAGCCAATCATAAAAAAGAAATTGAATTTCTATGCGAATTGGCTAAACCGGATTATGGGTACATCACTAATTTTGGGAAAGCACATTTAGAAGGTTTTGGCGGAGTGGAAGGAGTTATTCAAGGCAAAAGTGAAATGTATGACTATCTTTCACAAAACAATAAATTGGCTTTCATTAATCTGGAAGATCCAATTCAGGTTGAAAAGTCCCAAAAAATGAATTGTTATTCCTTTGGTTTAAATAAAAAAGAGGCAGACGTGAACATTACATCCATTGTTGCCAATCCATTTGTGGAAATTTCTTTTTCAAATCTCTTGGTTCAAACACATTTAATTGGGCTTTACAATGCCAACAATATTAATGCTGCTCTCACTGTTGGAAAATATTTTGGAGTCGATGATTTATCTATAAAAGAAGCCTTGGAGAGTTATGTTCCCGAGAACAACAGGTCACAACTTTTGTCCAAAGGAACGAACCAGATTATTTTGGATGCCTATAATGCCAATCCAAGCAGTATGGCGGTTGCCATTGCGAACTTTTTGCAATTGGACAATGCAAACAAGATTATGATATTGGGCGATATGTTTGAGTTGGGTGAGGAAAGCAGTCAGGAACACAAAGCAATTGTAAATTCACTTTTAAATACAAAAGAGGTTGTTTGTCATTTCATTGGAAAAGAATTTTATGCGAATCAAAATGATGAAAAGAATTTTCATTTTTATGAAAGTTTCGAATCTTTTTCGGATTATTTGAAAAACATAAAAATCGAAAATAGCTCCATTCTTATTAAAGGGTCTAGAGGAATGGCTCTCGAAAGGACACTGCAATTTTTATAGAAAATATTTCACAAAATTATAAACGCCATCCTGTAATAGTGATGGCGTTTATTGTTTTAGACGCCCATTAAAAATCCCGTTAGATTTTCTTTTTTGTTCAGGCCTAGTTTTTTTCTTAATCTGTAACGTGCCAATTCAACTCCGCCACTCGAAATATTCATAATTTCGGCAATTTCTTTCGTGGACATGTTCATCAATAAATAAGTTGACAAATCCAATTCACGAGGAGTTATGGTTGGATGTTTTTCTTTCAACTTTTTTAGAAAATCAAAATGAACATTTTTGATGTGTTTTTCTAAGTCCTTCCAACTGTGGTCTGTATTAACTTCTTTAATTATACTTTTGTTTAATTTGTTGAATTGAAATTTGGCAGATTCGTCAAAGGAATCCATATTGATGTCTTTTAGTTTGCGGATGATTCCATTTAGGATTTTGTTTTTTTTGACCACCTGAAGGGAATTTGTTACCAATTCTTTGTCTTTTACTAAAATTTGTGTCTTCAGTTTTTCGTTTTGAAGTCGTTCGATTTGTTTTTCCAGATCAAATTGTTCTTGTCTTATTTTGGATTCTTTTTCTAGATAGATTCTCCTTTGTTCAATTGTCTCATAGTATTTGTTCATCCTGATTTTTGCTTGAATTCTTTTCCGGATATAATGAATAATTATTGTAACGGTAATTGCATAAAAAATATAAGCTAGAAAGTGTCTGTACCAAGGCGGAGATACGCTAAAAACCACAGATGCTGTGTCAGATTGGATTCCGTAACTATTTTTTACCCTTACTTTCATAATGTAGTCGCCCTCTCTCAAATTGGTGTATTCTTTTATTGATGATGAAGTCCAATTGCTCCAATTGTCTTCAAATCCTTCTAGCTGATAGGAATATTTTATGTTTTCAATGTTTTCATAGGTAGGGGACGAAAATGTGAATTTTTCGTAATTTGATTTGTAGGGAATTTTAAATTTTCCCATTTTGTTTTTTCCGTTTCCAAATTGTATGGTGTCTCCTATAAACGAAAAACTTCGTATGAATACTTTGGGTTTTATCATAAAATTGCGATATGATTTTGAATCATAATGAGCTAGGCCATCAGTAAGACCAATGAAAATATTTTCTGGATCGATAGTGTTGATCGATAGGTTGTTGTAAACTAGATTTTGTGTTAAATTGTAAAATGGTGCGACAATATTGGTGTAGCTGTTAGTGTTGTTTTTTCTTAAAACGCATAAAGACTCCTTGTTTGTGTACCATATATTGCCAATATTATCTTCATAAATGGTGTTTGTTTTTGGGATTTTTTTAAATAGTTCATTGACGATGGTGTCTTTGTAGAATGTATCATTGTTCTGTGAATATTTATAAAAATGATTGTTGGTTTGGAAATAAATTTTGTTTCTAATGGTTTGTATACTGGTAATTCCTTTGTCAAAATTGGAAAGATTTTGATGGGTTTTGACAGATTTGAATCTTTTTAAATCATCTCCTAAAGTGATTTGGTAAATTAGGTTGTCTTTTTTGACCCAAATATTTGTATTGTCTATTTCAAAGGTTCCCACAGATTTTGAAAAGCCTTCAATTTGCCGAATAAATTGCCATTCACCCGATTTTTTTTCAAAAAGGGAAAAACCATTGTAGTTTGAACCAATCATGTAATTGGGGTTGTTTGGGATTTTTTTAAAACTCCAATATCCCTTTTTATCCAAGTTCTTAATGAGTTTTTTGCCTTTAATTAATAGGGCACCCCTATTGTGTGCGCAAATTAGTTGGCCGTCAACAATTTGAATATTCCACGCTTGGCTCGTAGTTCCTTCTACCAGTTTAAAAGTGTCTTCCTGGAAAGGACTATTCCAAGAATGGTAAAAAACACCTTGGTTTGTGGCAACATAAAGATTGTTGTTGTAAATGGCGGTTGCGTAAACGGTACTCAAATCATAGCTGATGCCAAAATAGGAAAAAGGAGAGTTCTCGTTTATAAATGCAATTCCATTATCAAGTCCCAACCACAGATTGTCTTTTTCGTCTACAAATGAGGTAAGGACAGTGTTGTTTTGTAGTCCTTTTTTTTGATTGACATGCTGGATTATTCTGCCAGTTTCATCACAAATAATAATCCCGTTTAAAACCGAGTTCAAGACAATGTATTTGTTTTTGATGGAAACGCCTCCAAGGCAGCTATTCTTTTTAATAAAAGTGTTGGCTTCGGTATTCCAGGAACTCATTTTATTGTTTTCATATATAAAAAGTCCTTTGTCCAATGTCGCAATCAGAAGCTTCTTTTCGGGCATTTTAAACATTCCCCACACTTCCGTGTTGTTTAAAATAGCTGTTCCCTCAAGTGGATAAAGTTTTCCGTCTCTATATTCCAGCAATCCTTTTAAAACATCCTGAAAATAGAGTTTGTTTTCTACTTGAAACGAAAATTGGAAAGAAGATAATGGTTTAAGCACCCTAATTTTGTTGTTTTTGTAGACATATGCATTTTCAAAGGACTGAAAAATGACCTCGTCCTTATAGAGATGGATTTTCCAAGCTATGTCAAAAACACTAATTTTTGTATTTAAAAATTTTGAAAGCGAATTATAAGTTAGCTTTCCTTTTGAATCGGAACTGAAATATCCAAATTCATTAGAGCCTCCAACGAAAATTTTTCCGGAATCCTCGAATTTAACACATCTGATAACTGAATTGTTGGGTAAGCTGTATTTATGCCAAGAAGAGCCGTCAAGTTGGAAAAGACCATTGTTGTTGGCGAAATATAGATTGCCGTTTTTGTCTTGATCAATGTTCCAGTTTTGGGTTCCTCCTTTGTAGTCTGTTTTTTTATAATTTCTAATTTCCGGTAATCCTATGTTTTTCACTTGGGAATGAAGAGGGGCTGTTGACAATAAAACTATACAGAATAGACATTGAAGAAAAGCGAATTTCATAATTTTATTTTTTTAAATAAAAACATTAGTCTCTAAATATTTGTTAAATATAGTAGATATTTTGTCGTTTTGTAAATGTAGTGTTTGTTTTTATAATCGTAATATGGTGTGATTGTTATTGAATTATTTAAATTATTGAAAATCAAACTATTGTATTTTGTTAAATGTGTTTTTATTATGTAAAAATGTATAATTGATGTGTTTTTGTATGATTTTTATTTTGTTGATTGTGAAATTTAAAGTTTAATATTGTGTCAAATTACTAATTCAATTAACTAAAAATTTAGAAAAATGAAATTAACAAAATTGTTTGTTTTTTGGTTTTTATCTGTTTTATTCTCAGTTTTCGCACAAGTGCACAAGGCCGTCACAAGTGGTAAAGTCATTGATGAGGACGGATTACCCATTCCTGATGTTCCTTTTTTATTATTAAAGGAAACCTAAAGGCAATATGTTCTGATTGGGTCAGAGGCTTGGCTGTTTATTGATGCTAAACTATAGAAACAATTGGCTAAAGGTTTCTCATTAGATAAAAATAAATTCAGTTGAAATTGGGATTTGTAAATCGACGTGATAGTAAGTCTAGGTGTTTTATTGATGGAAATAAATTTGTATTTGATAGTTATTTAAGGAATAAATTTTATAATATGCAAAAAAAACATCGGTAATTGATAAAAACCTATTAACATATAATTAACATCTTGTCTATTTTTGTAAATGTATTAGTAATTTTTTATAGAAATAATACGATTAACTTTAACTAACCAAAAAAAAATTAGAAAAATGAAATTAACAAAATTACTTATTTTTTGTTTTTTATCCGTTCTGTTCTCAGTTTATGGGCAAGCACAAGATGTTTCCATAAAAGGAAAAGTCATTGACGAGAACGGATTGCCTATTCCGGGGGTTTCCATTTTAATTAAAGGAACCAAAACGGGAACATCTTCGGACATGGATGGAAATTATCAATTAAAGGCCGATTCTAATGGCACTTTAGTTTTTAGTTTCGTGGGATATGCCACAGTTCAAGAAACCATTAAGGGAAGAACAACCATTAATGCAAAATTAATTCTTGAATCGCAATCGTTGCAGGAGGTTGTTGTTATTGGATATGGTACCCAAAAGAAAGGGTTGCTCACAGGAGCAAGCTCCAATTTTAAAGGTGAAGATCTCGCCTCACTGAATACAGGTTCTGCTATGGAGGCACTTCAAGGAATTGCGGCAGGTATCAGCATTACAAAAAATAATGGAGCTCCAGGAGCAGGAACCAGGGTAACCATTCGCGGATTGGGTACTATTGGTAATTCGAACCCATTATATGTTGTAGATGGTGTATCTGTAGGAAGTATTGATTATTTGAATCCATCCGATATTGAATCTATTGATGTTTTGAAAGATGCCGCTTCTGCTGCAATTTATGGTTCTAGAGCAGCAAATGGTGTTGTTTTGGTTACAACCGTAAAAGGACGCAAAGGAAGACCAGCAAAAATTAGCTATGATTACTATTTTGGAATTCAAAATATATACAAAAACTTGGATCCATTAAATGCCCAAGAATATATGTATATTAATGATGAGGGAAGAGTGAATGATGGATTGGCTCCAACCGATTGGAATGCAATGGTTCACGACAACAACTGGCTAGAAACTAATTACCCAGGTGCTGGAAAACAATTGGGTGACGACATTTGGGCAAAACTGCAAGACGGCTGGGAAGGAACCAACTGGATCAATGAAATGACCAAAAAAGATGCGCCAGTGGTTAGCCACGCCTTAAATATTACAGGCGGTAGTGAAGATATTACGTATTCAGCAGGTATTTCGTATTTTGACCAAGACGGTATGCTTGGCGGAAATATAACGGATGCAGGATACAAAAGACTTACTGCCAGATTCAACACTACAATGGTATTGAAAAAAAATGATCAACACAGTATCATTACAGTAGGAGAAAATTTCACGTATTCAAATACTCAAAATAGATCTATAGCCAACGGTAATATCTATTGGAATGATTTGCACAATGCTCTGGTTCAGAACCCTTTACAACCCGCTTATTGGCAGACTTCTATTGATAGAAACATCAATGAGTTCGGATACACCCCAACTTTAGATGGTTTGAACACTGGACAAACCAATCCATTGGCCGTGATGTATTATAGACACAACTATAACTATGGCAAAGGGAATAATATTACAGGTAATGCCTTTTTAGAAATTGAACCGGTTTTAAATTTAAAATTCAAATCTATTTACGGAGTTGATTCTTGGTTTGGAAATGGTAGATCAATGAATCCAACCTACCATTTAGGGGTTCTTTATAATGATGCTGTTGATGGAGCTACTCAAAACTCATACTTTGGAGCAAGAACCACTTGGACCAATACGCTGGCTTATGATAAAAAATTTGGTGAGCATAAACTAACTGCTGTAATGGGAACGGAATTGGTTCGTAACCAAGTTAATAATGAATTAAGAGCAACCAGAAATAATTTATTATTTCCAGGCAATCCAAAATATGCCTACCTAAACAATACGCAAAGTCCTGCTTCAATTAGTGATATTAATGCTAGTGGTGCTGACTGGAGCGCTGGTGGTGGTGCTATTCAATCATTCTTTGCAAGAGCACAATACGATTATAAAGAAAAATACCTCCTTTCCGCTACAATGCGTGCCGATGGATCTTCAAGGTTTGCAGAAGACAATCGATGGGGATATTTCCCTTCAGTATCTGCAGGTTGGGTAATTACAAAAGAGGATTTTATGGCAAGCACTTCAGGAATACTTAATTTTGCCAAATTGAGAGGAAGTTGGGGGCAAAACGGAAATGAAGATATAGAATCTTTTCAATATCAAGCAAATATCAATTACTCTTTCCCTGGTTACTTTTTTGGAGATACTAAACCTGTTTCTGGTACAACGGCTATACTTGCTAATGTTCCAAATCCTGACATTAAATGGGAAACTTCAGAGCAATTGGACTTTGGTTTCGATGCTAAACTATTTGATTCTAAACTAGGAGTAACTTTTGACTGGTACAAAAAAACTACCAAAGATTGGTTGGTTAAAGCTGCTGCTTTGGGAACTCAAGGCGCACCACCTTCTTTTATTAACGGTGGAGATGTTGAAAATTCAGGTATCGAATATTCTGTAAACTGGAACGACAAAATAGGTGATTTCAAATATGGTATCACGTTAAGTGGCTCTCACAACAAAAATGAGATTACCCGAATTGCCAATGCCGATGGAATCATTCACGGACCAAGCAATGTGCTTTCTCAAGGAACAGGAGAAGTTTCAAGAGCACAAGTTGGACAACCTATTGGATTTTTCTATGGTTACCAAACTGCAGGGATTATTCAAAATCAACAAGAAGCAAGTGAATGGCTTACCCCAAGTGGAAAACCATACTTCAATGATCAACGTCCAGGAGATGTTCGTTTTGTGGATCAAAACCAAGACGGTGCAATTGATGAAAAAGACATGGTATATTTAGGCAATCCTAATCCAGATTTTGAATTAGGTATCCAATTAAACTTTGAATACAAAGGAGTATATTTGAATACTACAATGGCCGGTAAATATGGCATGCAAGTAATGCAATCGTATCGTTCATTTGCTGACAGTCCTAAACAAAACTATACCTCTGATGTTTTCAATCGTTGGCATGGCGAAGGCACATCTAATAAAATGCCTAGATTGTCTGCTGTATCCAACAGAAATACCCAATATGTTTCTGATATCTACATGCATGATGCTGATTATTTGAGAATTAATAATTTGACTTTAGGGTATAATTTCAGCAAAGTTCTTTCTGATTTTAAATTTGTATCTAACTTAAAAGTATATATGGCTGTAAATAACTTATATACCTTTACTAAATATGACGGTATGGATCCAGAAGTACGTTTTTCAGGGAATAGCGATGCTAGTGATAGCACAACAAAATGGGCTTCGGGAATTGACCTAGGTTTATACCCTCAAGCAAGAACAGTAATGTTTGGATTAAGTGCTGATTTTTAATATATAAACTCAAAGACAATGAAAAAATTAATATATATAGTAGCCATTTCAGCAACTCTTGCAACAACAAGTTGTACAGACTACTTAGATTCTGAGAATCTTTACGGAAAAAACACCGAGAATTTTTATAAAACACCTACGGACATCAACGAAGCCATGGCGGGTGTTTACAATGCCATTTATATCCAAAATGCCATGAGCGAGGAACAATTGGCTGCCAATTTGCTGGACAATATGATGTTAGGTGGTGGTGGGCCAGATGACAAAGCGGCCAAATGGGTCGATAATTTTGAAGACCCTCTTGAAGATACGTATCGTGATATGTGGGTACAATCGTATTATGGAATAACGAGAGCCAATGCGATTATCGATAAAACACCAGCTGCCGATTTTTCCAAATATTTCACAACTGTAGCAGAAGCGGATAATTTCAAAAAACAAGCCATTGGAGAAGCATTGTTTATGAGAGCCTTCTTCAATTTTAGATTGGCTAAATTCTTTGGTGGGGTTCCATTAATCAACTCACTTGACGCAGATAGAATGGTTGGTAGAGCAACTTATACTGAAACTTTTGCACGAATAGCCACTGATTTAAAAGCTGCAATTGAGTCATTGCCGGCCACTCCATTCCCAAGCATACCAACCGCTAGTTATGGTCATGCCAACAAATGGGTTGCCGAGGCCTATATGGCACGTGTATATTTATTCTACACGGGTTATATGACTAATATCGAACAAAAAGCAACTACAGATTTACCATTAGTTGATGGAAAAACATTGAGTGCTGCTGATGTTACTGCTTATTTGAATGATTGTATGACCAATAGTGGTCATGCTTTGGCCTCCGACTTTAGAAACTTATGGCCTTATTCTTATGTAAACAAAAGTGCCGGCAAAACAGTATTGCCGTGGGCTGCAACTGAAAATTTGTCATGGGTAGGACAAGATGGTGCTACACCAACTTTTGGCACAGGCAACAAAGAAACCATGTTTGTACAAAGATTCTCCTTTGGAGACTGGAATTGGACCAATGGTCCAATGTACACCAACAGACTTGCTCTGTTTACAGGAATGCGCGACAACTCCTTGGTGCCTTTCGGAACAGGTTGGGGAATGGGTACTGTAAGTCCAAAATTATGGAACAATTGGGCTGATGCCGATCCAAGAAAAGTAGGTTCCATCATTCAAGTTGGAAAAGCGGAACAAGGAACAGATGGCTATAAAGGAGACAAAGGAGATCATGAAACAGGATATTTCAATAAAAAATATACATCTCTTCAACATCCCAATGCAGCCAATAGCAATGTAGGTATGTTTGTTCAAATGTATAAATGGGGTAATGCAGACATGCAATTGATGCATGCCCAAGATTTCATCTTTATGCGTTATGCCGATGTATTGTTAATGCACTCCGAAATAACCAAAACAGCAACTGGAATGAATGCAGTAAGATCCAGAGCGGGATTGCTACCTATTGCTTATTCATTAGATGCCATAAAAGAGGAACGTTTGCACGAATTTGCATTCGAAGCTTTACACTGGTATGACATTGTTCGTTGGGGAGATGTGAAAACAGCATTTAGTGATTCTTTCCCAGTGAGAAATTCCGGTACGGATGCTATTTATAGTGCAAAATACAGAGCAGAAACCAAAGGGTTGTTGCCAATTCCAGAAACGGAAATAAGATTGTCAAATGGTGTTTATACTCAAAATCCAGGTTGGTAAAAATTAACAATTATTAATAAAATTATAATTATGAAAAATAGTAAAGTATTGTATCTTATTCTGGCTTCGTTCGTGCTGCTTTTTTCGGCATGCGATCCAATTGTTGAAGAACAGCATTTAGAGAATACCACCAATATTGATGGTGTTGAACTCAAAGCCACAAATACCACATCAGGAGGTAATGAAATTAAACTTGAATTACTTACCACAGGAATCAGTGGTCATTGGAATTACATAATAGGGAAAGCTTTAACAGACAGAGCTACAGTTGTTTTTCCAGTTATGGGGACTTTTAATTTTGTATATAGGGGTACTTTAGGCGCTGAATTATTTGAAAAAAAGGTTTCAGTGACTATTAATAAGTTAGATCATCCAGTTCCGCCTGAATGGGGTGCTTTGTTAGGAGCAGATGCCGTTAAAGGTAAAACTTGGGTTTTTTATAAAGATAATCCTGCGGCAAATGGTGACGGTCCATTATGGTGGTTTATGTCCCCTCCTAATGATCCAAGTACAGCGATGAATGCTTGGTGGAATGCGGGAATATGTTGTGGTCCTAGTGATCAAAATGGGAAAATGCATTTTGATTTAAATGGCAATGCAAATTATACACATTATGAAACTGCAACATCTACTGGAACTAAAGGTTTATTTACTTTGGATGTGGCAGGTAAAAGGTTGATTATTAGTGATGGTGCAAAGATGCTTGGTTCTGCTGCTGGTAATAAAGACGGAGTTTACACAATTGTAGAACTTACACCAACCAAAATGGTGCTTTATTTAAATAATAGTGAGGCCTATGGCACTGGTTGGACTTTTGTTTTCAAGCCTGAATAATTTAGTTGGTTTGTTTGTTTTCGAAAAGGGAAGATTAAAACCTTCCTTTTTCGAATTACTTTCCATTATCTGTAGAATAATTCATTCAAAATGCCATTTTCATATTTACAGTTCTTCAAATGACTTTGAAGGAGATGTTAATTCTGGTTTTATCTTTTTCAACTGAAAGAATTGAGATGAAATTTATAATAATTTGGTTAGTTAGTTAGGTTAAATGGGGATTAATTATTTAACTTAAGTTGTTCATCAAGAGCTTCTGTGGCAGGTAACCCAGAAGCTTTGATGAATTAATTCTTTTTTAAATCCAACTTTTTATTTTGCTTAATAGTAATGCTCAGTTATGGGCAAAAATTAAAGTTGCCATCTCTGTCTTCAATAGGGTTTGTAGTTATTCTTTGTTTAAAGATTTAAAATAAAAAATATCTTTTGGCCTTATTATGGCGTTAATTCAAAAATAATATTCTAAATGATTCAAAACAGTTTGTTTTCAAAATGGCAAATGGCTATATTAATGTGTAGTTTATTAATTGGTGCTTTTGTTTCCTGCAGCTCGGATGGAGGCTCTTCTGGAGGAAATTCCGGATCGGGTACAATACCTTCGGATCTTGTGGTAACTACCGAAATTGTTGGCGTAAGTACACAATATCCAAACGGAAACGGTAGTGGTACGGTAAAATTTAGCATTACTCCAAATAATGCCACATCCTATAAAGTTGTTTTTGGAGATGGTGAAACTATTGAAACTACAACAGGAGTTTTTACCCACACCTATAGTTCAAGTGGTACTAAAACCTATGAAGTTCAAGTTACGGCATTCAACGGTTTAAAATATTTCAATATATCAAAATCTATTATCGTTTTTGTTGCAACTACCCAAATTTGGGGTGACGAATTTGATGTTGATGGAGCACCAAATAGCACAAAATGGGGTTATGATTTAGGTGCTGGAGGTTGGGGAAACAATGAACCACAATATTATACCAATAGAACAGAAAATGCCATCGTTCAAGGAGGTGTATTAAAAATTATTACAAAAAAAGAAAGTTATCTGGGTAGTAATTATACTTCTGCAAGACTTAAAACAGCCGGGAAATTTTCATTTAAATATGGCAAAGTAGAAATAAGGGCAAAAATGCCTTCGGGTGGAGGAACTTGGCCTGCCTTGTGGATGTTGGGCGATAATATTGGTACAGTTAGTTGGCCAGCTTGTGGAGAAATAGATATTATGGAACACCTAGGCAATCAACTTAATAAAATTTATGGAACACTGCATTATCCAGGTCATTCAGGTGCAACTGGTGATGGATCAACAACAATGATTTCTAATGCAGCAACAGAATTTCATGTCTATTCCTTAGATTGGCGTGCAGACACAATTAAATTTTATGTGGATAATCAGTTATTCAAGACCTTTGTGAATTCGGCAAGTGTTCCTTTCAACCAGAATTTTTTCTTAATTATTAATTGTGCAATTGGAGGTGATTTTGGTGGAACAATAGATCCAAATTTTGTTTCCTCAACTTTAGAAGTAGATTACATTAGAGTTTACAATTAAAACAATATTTTCTTAATCCTCTGAAAATAAACGTCGAAAATGCAATGTTTAAAAGCAAATCATTTGCCTGCAATGAACTCGTTTAGAAAACAAAGTATAAATAATTCTTGGGACACATATACATTCATAAAGAATAAAATAATTGATTTGAAAAGTAAAGATATTTATGCGGTATAGAAAATTAGTAAAGCAATTCTTTTTGCAATTGATGATGATTTTGTTTTTGGCTAATTGTGCTAATGCAAATACTCGTAGAAAAGGTGTAAGTAATAAAAGTAGTGCTATGCCAATACTTGTTGAAGCAGAAACTTTTAGTGCAAACTCGGGAAATATTACAGTTTTAAAGGACAAACCTAATGTTGGATTTGTAAAAACAGGCGATGGAGGTTCGTGGCTGGGTTATAGTATAAATTTTCCTGTTTCCGGTAGGTACATTGTGCGTCTTTTTGCAAAAAACGAAGAGATAAAAGAAGTCAATTGCTGGCTCGAAGATAATATCGATAATAAAGAGGGGCGAATTTATAACATTACCGGCAATATTGCTGTAGCTGGAAAAAGTTCCAATAATTTTGTCCAAAAAGACGGTTCTCCCTTGGAGGCAAAGACTCATTTGATGAAACTTCACATAGAAAAAAGCCCTTTATTAATTGATAAAATCGAGTTCATTTTAATAAAAGAACATAAATCATCTCCAATTGTTTTCAAACAAAATACCACCGGAAAAGAATGGGAATTAACTTGGAGTGACGAGTTTAATGGCGAGGGATTGCCCGATGGGACAAAATGGACTTATGATATCGGAAATTGGGGTTGGGGTAATAACGAAGCACAATATTATACCGAAAAAAGGCTAGAAAATGCCAGACAAGAAAATGGAAATCTTATTATCGAAGCCAGAAAAAATGATGATGGAAAGCCGTGGACTTCAGCAAGGTTAACAACAAGAGGAAAAGAAAGTTTCTTGTTTGGAAAAATAGAATTTAGGGCCAAAGTTCCAGTAGGAAAAGGATCTTGGTCTGCAGGATGGTTGCTGGGCGATTCCTATGTAGATGAATTGTCCTGGCCTAATTGTAGTGAAATTGATGTGTTGGAAAATGTAGGTTCTGAAATAGATGACATAACAGGGAATGGGAAAACACACGCTTCAATTCATTATGAAGGCTATTATTTTAAAAAAGGAAATCAAATTCCATTTGTTACCGATGTTGAAAATATGAATGGAGAATTTCATGACTACACACTCGAATGGTTGCCATCAGGAATGGCCATGTATATTGACGGAAAAAAATATTTCGACTATCAAGTAACTACAGCTAGAAGTGAGGCTTGGCCTTATAACAAAATACCGCAAAACCTTATTCTAAATCTTGCAATAGGTGGCGGAATGGGAGGAGATATAGACCCAGTGATGACTTCGCAAAAAATCATATTAGATTATGTGAGGGTTTATGAACTGAAAAAAGCAGAGTAGTAAGCTCCGATTTATTAATCTTTCAAATAACAAACAATAAAACTAAAATCCATGGTTAGAAATATTTTTAAAATTTCAGTAGTAGCAATTATTTGTAATGCAATGACGGTTATGACTGTTAATGCTCAAGATATAAATAGTTCAAAATCCATAGAAACTAAAATAGAAAATATAATTTCCTTGTTAACTATCGAGGAAAAAGTGGCAATGTGTCATGCACAATCTAAATTTAGTACTCCAGGAGTAGAAAGGCTTGGTGTTCCCGAATTATGGATGTCTGATGGTCCTCATGGGGTTCGCGGAGAAATAAATTGGGATAATTGGGGATACGCTGGATGGACAAACGATTCTATAACGGCATTTCCTGCGTTGACTTGTTTGGCAGCAACATTTAATCCTAATTTATCTAAAGATTACGGAATAAGTATTGGCGAAGAAGCTCGCTACAGAAAAAAAGATGTGCTTTTAGGTCCAGGTGTAAATATGTATCGATCTCCTTTGAATGGGCGAAATTTTGAATATATGGGCGAAGATCCGTTTTTGGCCTCAAAAATGGTGGTTCCGTACATTCAAGGGGTACAACAAAATGGAGTGGCCGCCTGCGTGAAGCATTTTGCGCTAAATAATCAAGAAGTTTGGAGAGACCATATCAATGTTGAAGTCAGTGATAGAGCTTTGCACGAAATCTATTTACCAGCATTTAAAGCCGCGGTCGAAGAGGGAAAAGTCTGGTCAATTATGGGTTCCTATAACCAGTTTAGACGTCAGTTTTGTTGTCATAATGATTTGCTGTTGAACAAAATATTAAAAAAAGATTGGAATTTTGATGGCGTTGTAATCACCGATTGGGGAGGTGCGCATGATACAAAACAAGCAGCGCTAAATGGTTTAGACATAGAAATGGGAACGGGTACCGATGGTTTAACAACATCTACAAAAAACGCTTACGATTCTTATTATCTGGCTAATCCATTTTTGAAATTACTCAAAAGCGGCGAAATTGCAGAAGACGTTCTAAATGATAAAGTTAGAAGAATTTTGCGTTTAATGTTTCGAACTAATATGAATCCTAATCGTTCTTTTGGAAGAATGAACAATCAAGAACACATAGATGTAGCCAGAAAAATTGCTGGTGAAGGAATTGTGTTATTAAAAAATGAGGCTTCATTTTTCCCAATTGATGCATCAAAAAAGATAACTATTGCGGTTATTGGCGAAAATGCCACAAAATCAATGACAATTGGTGGTGGTTCTTCCGAATTGAAAGCCAAAAATGAAATAGCTCCTTTAGAGGGATTGAAAAATCGATACAAAAATGCAACTATAAAATATGCAATGGGATATGCCTCTGGCCCTTCGGCTTATGACAGGGTTATTCCTTCCACATTAGACGCAAATAAACTAAAACAAGAAGCAATTGAAGTAGCTACAAAAGCAGATATTGTGCTGTTTTTTGGTGGACTTAATAAAAATCACCTTCAAGATTGTGAAGGAGCGGATAGAAAAGAGTTTAAACTGCCTTTTGGACAAGACGAATTATTAAATGAACTTATAAAAGTAAATCCAAATATAGGGGTTGTATTAATAAGTGGAAATGCTGTCGAGATGCCGTGGATTTCCGAAATCAAAGCCTTAATGCAAACTTGGTATTTGGGCAGTGTTGCCGGAAATGCAATTGCCGACGTGATTAGTGGCGATGTAAATCCTTCGGGGAAATTGCCGTTTTCATTTCCTAAAAAATTAAGTGATAATGCGGCACATTCTTTTGGAGAATTGAGTTATCCCGGAGACGGAGTCAATCAATACTACAAAGAAGATATTTTGGTGGGTTACAGATGGTTCGACACCAAGAAAATTAAACCCCTGTTTGCTTTTGGAGAAGGACAGTCTTATACAACATTTGAACTTTCTAAATGGACTGCAGATAAGAAAGAGTATACAAAAAATGAATCAATTTTAATTTCGGGAAATGTTTCCAATACCGGTAATATTGATGGCTCAGAAGTAGTTCAGGTTTATGTTGGAAAACTAAATTCAAAAGTTAATAGAGCGGAAAAAGAATTGAAAGGTTTCCAGAAAATTGAAGTCAAAAAAGGGGAAAATGCCGCCGCCTCAATTTCGATTGATGTAAATAGTTTAAGTTTTTATGATGAATCCATTTCAAATTGGAATCTAGAAAAAGGGGACTATATAATTTACATCGGGAATTCATCCAACAATATTTCAAAAAAAATAAAAATAACAATCAAATAATTAAGGATTTCATATTGAAAACACCCTCCTTTTTTATTCCTTTTTTTAAAGCATCTTGTGATGTTTTTTAAAAATAAATCACAATAAAACAATATGAAAACAGCCATTTCCCTATTGATTTTACTAGTTTCATTTAGTATATATTCCCAGCCAAAAAAGAAAATGGAATCCAAACCTTTTTCAACAAAAGACAGGATGGTTGTAGTTTATACTACTGCTGAAAATTCTAGTTTGAGATTGTCAAAAACAGATAATCTGAAATTCAAGGAGTTAAAACAGCCTACAGAAAAACAAGTTTGTGTTTTTGTAAATCCACTCAAAACTTTTCAGACTCTTCTAGGAATTGGAGGTGCTATTTCAGACGCCAGTGCTGAGGTTTTTGCAAAATTGTCTAAGGAAAAACAGCAGGAATTACTCAATGCTTATTATAGTTCCGACAAAGGAATTGGTTATTCGTTGATGAGAACGAACATAAACAGTTGTGATTTCAGCAGTGATAGGTACACTTATATTAAGGAAGGGGATAAGTCATTAAAAACCTTCAACATTGATCACGATAGAAAATACCGTATTCCAATGATAAAAAGAGCAACGGCAACGGCAGGTGGAAAAATGACCTTATATGTCAGCCCTTGGTCAGCGCCCGCTTTTATGAAAAGCAACAATGATTTATTGCAAGGAGGTTCTTTATTGGCAGAATATTATCAGCCTTGGGCGAACTATTATTCCAAATTCATAAAGGCGTATGAGAAGGAAGGAATTCCAATTTGGGGATTGACGCTACAAAATGAACCAATGGCCATTCAAAGATGGGAATCCTGCATTTATACCGCAGAAGAGGAAAGAGATTTTTTGAAAAATTATTTAGGACCAACATTGGCAAAAGAAGGGTTGGGAGATAAAAAAATAATTGTATGGGATCATAATCGGGATTTGATGAATCAAAGAGCCGATGTTATTTTTTCGGATCCCGATGCTTCAAAATACGCTTGGGGATTGGGCTTTCATTGGTACGAAACCTGGGCTGGCGGAAAACCGATGTTTGAAAATGTAGGGAAAGTGCACGAAGCGTATCCTTCAAAAAATCTAATTTTTACCGAAGGTTGCGTCGAAAAATTCGATGCGTCTAAATACCAATTTTGGGCTAATGGAGTGCGATACGGCACTTCGATGATAAACGATTTCAATAACGGAACCGTGGCCTGGACCGATTGGAACATACTTCTTGATGAAAACGGTGGGCCAAATCACGTCGGCAATTTTTGTTTTGCACCCGTTCACGGAGACACAAAAACAGGCGAATTAATTTATACGCCTTCTTATTATTATATTGGACATTTTTCAAAATTCATTCGTCCAAATGCCAAAAGAGTCAGCACCGTGGTCAGTAGAGACAGTTTGTTGAGCACGTCTTTCATTAATTCAAACGGAAAAATGGTGACTGTCGTGATGAATCAAAGTAATGAAAAAGTGGTTTATAATTTATGCATTGGAACACAAGCCACAGAGGTTTCTATTTTGCCCAATGCCATTCAAACATTGGTTTATTAAAAAAGCGAGGATTTATAAAGACATAATTAGACGATTGAACAACAAGAAACACGGATTTAAAAGATGAAAAAAACAATAACCACAACACTTTTATTGGCATTCTTTTTTGCTTTTTCACAACCAAAAACAATAGACCAAAAAGTCGATGCTTTATTAAAGCAAATGACGCTTGAAGAGAAAATTGGACAGCTAAATCAATACAATGACGATTCGAAAGCCACGGGGCCAATTACGGTTGACAATGACAAAGCTAGCCAAATTCGAAATGGACAAGTTGGCTCATTGTTGAATTGTCTTGGAACGGAACGCACAAGAAGTTGGCAAAAAATGGCGATGGAATCCCGTCTAAAAATCCCGTTGTTGTTTGGTCAAGACGTCATTCATGGTTATAAAACAACATTTCCGGTTCCGTTGGGCGAAGCCGCAAGTTGGGATTTGGAAGCCATACAAAAAGCAGCAAGAATAGCCGCCGTCGAAGCTTCGGCCTCAGGAATTCATTGGACATTTGCGCCCATGGTGGACATTGCCCGTGATCCGCGTTGGGGACGTGTAATGGAAGGCGCTGGCGAAGATCCGTATTTAGGTTCTTTGATTGCCAAAGCCCGAGTAATTGGTTTTCAAGGCGAAAAGTTAGGAGGAATTGATGCAGTCATGGCTTGTGTCAAACATTTTGCAGCTTATGGTGCAGCCGTTGGCGGAAGGGATTACAACTCGGTGGACATGAGCGAAAGAATGCTTTGGGAGGTTTATCTTCCACCGTTCAAAGCGGCTCTTGATGCGGGTGCAGCCACTTTTATGAATTCTTTTAATGACTTGAACGGAATTCCTGCAACCGGAAATAAATACTTGCAAAGGGACATCCTGAAAGGAAAATGGGGTTTCAAAGGCTTTGTGGTTTCAGATTGGGGTTCCATTGGCGAAATGCAAAATCACGGCTATGCCAAAGACGGAAAAGAAGCAGCTTATCTTGCCATCACGGCGGGAAGCGATATGGATATGGAAAGCAGATGCTACAAAAACAATTTGGAAGCATTATTGAAAGAAAAAAGAATTGACATCCAGTTAGTGGATGATGCCGTCAAGCGAATTTTACGCAAGAAATTCGAGTTGGGATTATTCGATGATCCGTATCGTTTTTGCAATGCCGAAAGAGAAAAAGCGGCACTAAACAATCCAGAACATACCAAAGCAGCAAGGGAAATTGGTGCCAAAAGCATCGTGTTGTTGAAAAATGATTCAAATGTATTGCCGCTTTCTAAAGACACGAAAACTATCGCTTTTATTGGCCCTTTGGTTAAAGAATACAAGCAAAACATGGGATTTTGGGATGTGGATTTGCCTGGAGTTGATTATGAAAAATTGGTGGTTTCACAATGGGATGGTTTGCAAAACAAGGTTGGAAAAAATACAAAATTGTTATACGCCAAAGGTTGCGAAATTGAAGGAGACAACAAAGATGGTTTTGCCGAAGCCGTAAAAATAGCTTCACAAGCCGACGTGGTCATTATGAGTATTGGAGAAAAAAGAGATATGAGCGGCGAAGCCAAAAGCAGAAGCAATATCAACATTCCAGGCGTTCAGGAAGAATTGGTCAAAGCCATTCAAGCCACGGGAAAACCGGTGGTGGTTTTGATAAATACGGGACGACCATTGGTTTTTAATTCTACTGCCGATACCGTGCCTGCCATACTTTATACTTGGTGGCTGGGAACAGAAGCCGGAAATTCGATTGCCGACGTGTTGTTTGGAGACGTCAATCCAAGTGCAAAATTGCCAATGACTTTTCCAAGGGAAGTGGGACAAATTCCGATTTATTATAACCATTTCAATACCGGAAGACCGGCCAAAAACGATACGGATTTGATGTATACTTCCGCTTACATTGATTTGTCCATTAGTCCCAAATTTCCTTTTGGATTTGGATTGAGTTATACGGCTTTTCGATATTCCGATTTGAAAATGTCCAAGAATAAAATGAAAAACAATGAAACAATTGAAGTTACTGCAAACATCACCAACACGGGAAAATATGCCGGGGAAGAAGTGGTGCAATTGTATTTGCGGGATAAATTCGGCTCCGTGGTTAGGCCTATAAAAGAACTGAAAGGATTCGAGAAAATCAAACTCAATGTGGGGGAAACCAAAACCGTGAAATTTGTGATTGACAACCAAAAATTATCTTTTTACAACGATAAACTGGAATTCAAATCAGAACCGGGCGATTTTGACTTGATGATTGGTTCGTCTTCGGAAGATATTCGCTTGAAAGGGGATTTTGAATTGCTGAACTAACTTCAAGAACACATTTTCTCGTCAAGATTTGGTGGAAAATGAAAAATTTGAAGGCAACAAAAAGAGTAGTTTATCCGAAATATTGGAATTGTAACGGTGAATATTGCGGCTTTTGCTTTTTTAGGGTTGATTTGTAAACCAAATAGGGGTCTTGGTTTTTAAAAAGACGAATGGGGTTTATGAATTTTATGAAAACAGCAAAAGAAATAGTTGGGATTGTAGTGGTGCTTTTGATGACACTTTGTTCTTGCACCAGCGACCCAATCGAACAAGTGCAGTTCTTGAAAAAGGTCGTTGAGGTTTCAGTTGACGGAACTTCAAATACAACGATTCTTTCTTACGATGGAAATAAGTTAGTGGCTATCGACAAAGCGGACCAACTTTCTAAATTTTATTATACAGGCAATTTAATTACCAAAGTTGCGGTGTTGGATAAAACAACGCAACACGCCAATACATTGGACTATTCCTATTCAGAAGATGGGAAATTGACCAAGATCACGTCGTCTGATAATTACGTGATAAATTATATTCACAACAATGATGGTTCTGTTTCTTATGAAAAATTGACCAAGGATTCCAGCAATTTTGAAGTTAAAAACCATCATGGAATCATGTATTTTCAAAACGGAAATCTCGTTAAAGACGAAAAAACTTTAGACGATGCAGGAAAAGGAATTTCGGCTAAAAACAGCGTCAGTGTAGAGTACGACTATAAAAACAATGCCTTGAAAAACATTTTGGGGTTCGATAAATTGTTGAATTATTCTAAAATAATTTCCTCAAATAATGAAATTAGTAGTACCGAGGTTTCATCGGTTAAGTATTTGGATGACGACCAAGTTGTTTCTGCCATAAAAAGAATCGACAGCAAATACCAATACAATTCAAATGGCTATCCAACAGAAATTGTTTCAGAAAACATGGTGTTTGGCGGTTCTGATTCCAACCATTTAAAATCGCAATTATTCTACAATTAGTTCTATTTTTGTAAAAAATAATAGATGCAGTTTAGAACTAAAATTTCCATTCCCAAAAACGACAATCCAATAGATTACAATTCGAAAATGGTGTCTTTGGGTTCTTGTTTTGCCGTGAACATGGCCGAGAAATTAGATTATTTCAAGTTCCAAAACACCTGCAATCCGTTCGGGATTTTATTTCATCCATTGGCAATAGAAAAATTGGTTGATTTTGCCGTTTCCGGAAAACAATTTACGGAAGAAGACGTTTTTTTTTACAACGAACGTTGGCATTCTTTCGACCTGCATTCGGATTGCAGTAATTCCAGCAAGGAGGAATTAATCGCTAATTTGAATGCCATTGTAAAATCAACTCGCCAACAAATAAGCGAGGCAACCCACATCATCATCACTTACGGAACTTCTTGGGTATATAGAAACATTGATGCAAATCAAATTGTTGCCAATTGTCATAAAGTACCCCAAAAGCAATTTGGCAAAGAAATCTTGTCGGTTGCAATTATCGAAAATTCGATTCAAAACACAATCGATTTAATCCAAAAAATCAATCCAAAAGCGAATATTATTTTCACGGTTTCGCCCGTTCGCCACCTCAAAGACGGCTATGTGGAAAATCAATTGAGTAAATCGCATTTGATTTCTGCTTTGCATTCTTCCAGCTTCCAACTTCCAACTTCAAGCTATTTCCCTTCCTACGAAATCATGATGGACGAACTTCGCGACTATCGATTTTATGCCGAAGACATGATTCATCCCAATCAGGTAGCGATAGATTATATTTGGGAACGATTTTCCGAAACCTCTATTTCTGAAGAAAGTCATTCGGTTATGAAAGAAGTCGAAACCATTCAAAAAGGATTGCAGCACCGTCCCTTTAATCCAAATTCCGAAAGTCACCAGCAATTTTTATCGAAACTTCAAGATAAAATGGCTAAATTAGTATCGCAATATTCATTTATGAAATTTTAATTATGCAAAGAAGAATTTTATTGGCAGCGGGAATCATGGTGGCAATCATCTTGCTTTTCAAATTCTGTGATTTCAAAAAAGAAGACGATTCCACCTTGGAATACAACACCAATCTCATCCAGCAACAAATAGTCAATGTGGGAAAATTGGTCGTTACCGAAGGACATTTTGCCGAAGTGGTTACCTATAAAGATCAGGACAAATACCTGATGGACATGGTTTCTTTCGAAAAGAAAGCCATCGTAATTGTCAATGCCGATGTAACGGTAGCCTACGATTTACACCAAATGAAATACGACATCGACGAAAAAAACAAGACCATCACTATCGTGAATATCCCAAAAGAAGAGATAAAAATAAGCCCGGACATTAAATATTATGATGTGGAGCAAAGCCAAATGAATCCTTTTACGGGAGATGATTACAACAAAATAAACAAAATCGTCCGAGCCAATTTGGCCAAGAAAATTGAAAAATCTTCCCTGAAAACCAACGCCAAAAACCGATTGATTTCGGAACTTTCGAAAATGCTGATTCTGACCAATACTATGGGGTGGACTCTTAAATACGAAGGCGAAATTATAGAAAAAGAAGCTGATTTTAATCAAAAAATGAAAGGGTAAAAATCTTCTTTTAATGCAAAAAGCCACATCTTTTGAGGATGTAGCTGACACTATCCCAAAAAGTGTGTAAGTTTAAAAATATAGGGGTTTGATTTTTTAATTAAAGTTGAACCCTTTTTTCAAATATAGTTAAGAACTGGTTGAGGATTAATCCCCAGTTTTGGATTGGCATCGACCATTTTTTGGTTGCCTCTCTCAAAGCCAAATATACAGATTTTAAAACAGCTTCATCCGTTGGGAATGATAATTTGTTTTTAGTGTATTTTCTGATTTTACCATTGAGGTTTTCGATTAAATTTGTGGTGTAAATTATCTTTCTGATTTCTACTGGAAAGTCAAAGAATACGGTAAGTTCCTCCCAATTTTCTTCCCAGGATTTAATCGCATAAGGATATTTATTATTCCATTTTTTAGAAAAATCTCCCAGAGATGCTTTAGCAGCTTCTTTAGTTGGAGCATTGTAAATAAGCTTCATATCTGCCGAAAATTCCTTTTTATCTTTCCAAACCACATAACGAGCTGAGTTTCTAATTTGATGTACTACACAGATTTGGGTTTGTGATTCTGGGAATACATTTTTGATAGTTTGCGTAAAACCATTTAGATTGTCAGTAGCAGTAATTAGTATATCTTCAACTCCTCTAGCTTTTAAATCTGTTAAAACGCCAAGCCAGAAACTAGCACTTTCATTCTTTCCTAGCCACATTCCAAGGACTTCTTTTTTACCTTCTCTATTAAGTCCAACGGCTAAATAGATGGTTTTATTGACTATTTTTGAGTTTTCTCTAACTTTAAAAACAATTCCGTCCATCCAGACTATCAGATAAACAGCCTCTAAAGGTCGGTTTTGCCAAGCAATAATATCACTCGAAACCGTGTCGGTTATCCTAGAAATAGTACTAGTGGAAACCTCAAAATTATAAACTTCTCTTATTTGTTCTTCGATGTCGCTATTGCTCATTCCTTTGGCATAGAGAGAGATTATTACGTTCTCTAAACCATCGAGCATATTTTGCCTTTTGGGCACAATTAAAGGGTTAAATGAGGCTTCTCGATCTCTGGGAACTTGAATCTGAGATTCGCCAAATGAGGTTTTTATTTTCTTGTTAGAAAAACCATTACGAGCATTGGATTTTGTAGTTTTCTCGTGCTTATCATAGCCTAAATGGGCGTCTAATTCGCCTTCGAGCATTTTCTCTATTCCTCGCTTTTGTAGTTGGGCTAAGAAGCCATAAAGGTCTTCGCCTGTTTTGAATTGCTTCAAAAATTCATCGGATAATAAATCTTCCTTTTTCATAAAATGTGTAAAATATTAAAATTAAGTAAAAAAAGTATTAGGGTTTGCACAAACCCTAATACTTTTTTTACTTACACACTTTATAGGATACTACCATGTAGCTTTTTGATTTGTTTTGCCTGCTCGACTTTGTGGGTGCGAAGTCAGGAGACATTCGCACAGCACGATCCTGTGTTTTAAGGTTGTTTATTCTTTATGAATACTTCTAGCAGCCAGGAATCTTTATGTATCACACTAATTTAAGATATTTATTGCTTGCTATGGTGATGACAATTACTCTCATCGTTTATCATTATGTTTTGTTTTTGTAAAACATTGACAATCATAAAGTTTTTATGTGAATAACTATTTATATTTAATTTTCCAATTAATTTTTTCAAGATCTTCAATTGAATATAAATATTTTTTGTTGTAAATATTTTTCTTTAAAATATTTGCCATACCATACTTAATGATGCTATCTTCTTTAATAATATAAATTCTTATTTTTCCGTCTTCGCAAGATTTAAAATACTGCTCCCATCGGATTCTAACTGGATTTATTGTTCCGAAATTATTTGTTTTGACGTCTGCTCCCGAGTCACTTTCTGTTATTGCAGACATTTTATTCATATCCTTTTTAGATATAAATGAAATTATATTTTGATTTGAGTGATTTTCAATATATATAAATCTATTTTCTGTAATATCACATGAAAGTAAAATTGCAATAATTGTTATTGTTAAAATATATTTTTTCATCAATTATGATTTATAATGGGTATGTAATTTTCTATTATCTTATGAATCGATAATTAGTTTTCCCCAGCTGGTGTAGCTTTTTGATTTGTTTTGCCTGCTCGACTTTGTGGGGGCGAAGTCGGAGACATTCGCCCAGCCCGACCTTGTTTTTTAAGGCAATTTATTTTTTCAAAACTGGAGGATATTGCATTAAAATTTTGGACACAAATTCATTGATGACGGCTTCTTTTTGAGAGCGATCTTGGGTCAAATATCCCACTCCTTCGCCTTGCCAAACCAGCTCATTTCTCTTGGTGTCAACAAAATCTATAAATAAAGTTCCCTCAGTCGAAGTGCTTACATAAGGGTAGCCGTATCCACCCCAGTAATAAGGATAATAGCCTCTATAGCCCCAATAGGGGTATCCATAACCCCAGCCATAGCCCCAACCGCCATAATAACTGGATACATCTACTTGTTCTTTTTCTTTGGTAAATATGCCTACCAATAAATCAGGATTATCACTTTTGGTCATTCCTTTTTTGCCAAGTTCCGTTTCGATGGCATTAAGAATCCTTTTCTTGTCGAGGGTTGAAATTTGTACTTTGTCAATGGCATTTTTATTGAAAGCATAAGTCCTGTATTGACTAAAATCCACACTTTTGTCAAAATCAGAATATACGCTAATCGAGGATCCACAAGAACTCAATATAAAAAGTAATAGAACGGGGATAAATTTAATTGCTTTCATATTCTTAAATTTTAAAAGTTTTCAAGTTTGTTTACAAACCAATTTTTCAAAATAACAATGCTCAAACTAAAATAAATGTTCGTCAACTATATTTGGAATGGTCACTTTCAACAAAGGTTGTATTTCCATTGCTCTTTTTATGGCAAAAATGGCGCCTTCGTTACGAGCCCAACTTCTTCTGGAAATTCCGTTGTTGACATCCCAGAAAAGCATTGATTCTATGCGCTTTGACGCTTCTTTTGTACCATCAAGAACCATACCAAAACCACCGTTTATAACTTCGCCCCAACCGACACCGCCGCCATTGTGGATGGAGACCCAAGTGGCTCCCCGAAAACTGTCGCCAATCACGTTTTGTATTGCCATATCGGCAGTAAAACGGGAGCCGTCATAGATATTCGAGGTTTCTCTATAAGGGGAATCCGTACCCGAAACATCGTGATGATCGCGACCCAAAACGACCATTCCTATTTCGTCTTTGGCAATGGCCTGATTAAAAGCTCCTGCAATTTTCATTCTTCCTTCGGCATCGGCATACAGGATTCGGGCTTGCGAACCCACGACCAATTTATTTTCCTGAGCGCCTTTTATCCAATGGATGTTGTCCTGCATTTGTTGTTGGATTTCGGCTGGAGCCGACTTTGCCATTATTTCTAAAACCTTGCAGGCAATCGCATCTGTTTTTTGCAAATCGTCTGGATTTCCGGAGGTGCAAACCCATCTAAAAGGACCAAATCCATAATCAAAACACATGGGACCCATAATATCCTGGACATAACTCGGATACCTGAAATCGACATGGTTTTCGGCCATCACGTCGGCACCGGCACGGGAAGCTTCCAGCAAAAAAGCATTTCCATAATCGAAAAAATAGGTTCCATTTGCGGTGTGTTTATTGATGGCGGTGGTGTGACGTCGCAAGGTTTCTTGCACTTTTTCCTTGAATAATTCGGGATTGTTGGCCATCATTTTATTGGCTTCTTCAAACGAAATATCCACGGGATAATAACCGCCAGCCCAGGGATTGTGTAATGAAGTTTGGTCGGAACCCAAGTCGATATAAATATTTTCGTCGTAGAATTTTTCCCAGACATCCACAACGTTTCCCAAATAACCTATGGAAACTATTTCTTTATTGGCCTTCGCCAAAGCCACTCTTTTGACCAATTCATCGATGTCCTCAATGACTTCGTTGATCCAGCCTTGACTGTGGCGAATGTGCGTGATTTTTGGATTTACCTCGGCACAAACCGTGATGCAGCCGGCAATATTTCCGGCTTTTGGTTGCGCTCCACTCATTCCGCCCAATCCTGAAGTGACGAATAATCCGCCTTTGGGTTTGGTTTTAATTTTCCTGAAACCATTCAAAACCGTAATGGTGGTGCCGTGGACAATGCCTTGCGGACCAATGTACATATAACTTCCCGCAGTCATTTGTCCGTACTGTGACACGCCAAGCGCATTGAATTTCTCCCAATCGTCGGGTTTCGAATAGTTGGGAATGACCATTCCATTGGTTACCACAACTCGCGGTGCTTCTTTGTGCGAAGGAAATAACCCCATTGGATGGCCGGAATAGATTGTGAGGGTTTGTCCCTCTGTCATTTCAGACAAATACTGCATCGTCAATAAATACTGCGCCCAGTTCTGGAAAACGGCTCCATTTCCGCCATAAGTGATCAGCTCATGTGGATGTTGCGCCACGGCATAATCCAGATTGTTTTGGATCATGAGCATGATGGCTTTTGCTTGTTCGCATTTTCCGGGATAATCCGAAATGGGGCGGGCATACATTTTATAATCGGGGCGAAAACGGTACATGTAAATCCTGCCGTAAGTGTTCAATTCTTCGGCAAATTCCTTGATCAATTCCGCATGATGTTGCGGTTCAAAATAACGAAGCGCATTGCGAAGTGCCAATTTTTTCTCCTCCGCCGACAGAATATCTTTTCGTTTTGGCGGATGATTTATGGCTGATTCATACGGTTTTGGTTTGGGCAATTGGGATGGAATTCCTTGCTGAATTTGTTCTTGGAAAGTCATTTTGGTTTGTTTTTTGAGTTTATGCAAACTGAAAACTGCGACTGAACACTATTTTTTTATTTCCCCCGTTTTTTTGTCAAATCCATAAGGGCAATGGCGACAGCCGCTTTTACAGCAAAACCCTTTTTTTAGATGGTACTTTTCGGTGAAGCATTTGTAACCTTCAGGCGTATAATAAAAATCTTCGCCTTCGATTAATTTAATTTCATTACTTTGTTCGTTCATATTACAAATTTATACACTTTATAACCAATGTTTTTAATTGCAGCCAAATATTTAATCCCGAAAGGCTATCGAGGATTGGCCTTGTTTCCGTTTGTGTTTGTAAAATATGCATTGGATAAAAATAATCCGGTTTTTATAAATCACGAACGTATTCATCTCAGGCAACAATTAGAATTGTTGGTTGTTCCTTTTTTTGCATGGTATTTTCTTGAATTTTTGGTTCGGTTCATCCAGTATAAAAGTTGGAATTTGGCTTATCGAAATATCAGTTTTGAACGAGAGGCTTATTCAAATGAAAAAGACCTAGGCTATTTGAAGCGAAGGTCTTTTTGGAGATTTTTGAAATATATTTTTTGAAGAAGTTATTCAATTACAAAATAGGAAAAACTAGGATTTGCCGTGGTATCCCCCTTGAAACTAATATCAAAAGTACTTGTAGTAACATTACTTACCCAAGCTTTGTAATCTTGGGCAGCATCGTTTGCAAGTGTGAGCATTACTATGGGCGCACTGTTATATGCAACGTTGAAGTTGACTGTTAAGGTAACTTTGTTTGAATTTGTGGGTGTGCCAGTAATATTTATTAATCCTTTAATGTCCGTGGAATAACTTGCAAAGCTAGCGCTAGTTATTCCATTTGGAGTTGTAAGGGCTATCGTTGGGGCAGCAGTTTGTTCACTTTTGATATGTCCGTCTTTTAGGTGGAGCAATGTGGTGGGAGTAGTTGTTCCTAATCCAACCTTTCCGCTTCCTGTCCATGATAAAACATGAGTTCCTAAAAATTTCGGATCTGTGCCATAACCTAAGGACCATATATCTTGGGATGGGTTCGAAATAAAACCATAATTGTCTCCATCTGAATTCATGATAAATTCATTTTTTCCTTTGTTGTTGGCATAAATATTTCCAGTGACGTCTAAGGTAGCCAAAGGGTTGGTATTGCCGATTGCCAGTTCCCCAGTTGGGGTTACTCTCATCCATTCCGTACCACTGGTTTTGAATACGAGGGGTTGGGCGTCAGTTGTTCCTATGAAATTTGTTCCAGCAGTTGTTCCTGAATTTCCAGAAAGCGACCAGCTGGGAGAAGTTATCAAACGCGTCCATACAGTTCCGTTCCAAAAATAATAGCCTGGAGTTACATCTCCAGCGGTATTGGTGTTGTAAACTAAAGTTCCAGATAATGGCGATCCACTGTCTTGTGGATTTACTACTGGAGCCGATGTTGTGGTTAATGTTAGGGCTACTTGTGGAGCTACAAATCCATTTGTGCTGGAATTGATTTCGAGTGCGCCTCTTGGAGTTGTGGTTCCGATTCCTACCTGTGCTGATGAGTCAATACCCATTATTAACATAAATAGACAAAAAGGCAATAGGGTAATTTTTTTCATAATTAATTAGGCTATGATAAATAGTGTATGCTTTGTTGCAACTAAGTTAAGATATATTTTTTTAAAAAAATGATTTTTTTTGGATTATCGGTAATTTTGTTCGGTAAACGGCATATATTTATTACAATTGACATATATGTCTTACAAAAAAATTGAAAATTGACTTAGGTTTAATTTAATTAAGATAAAAACATCCTTTATTGTAATTTCCTTTTCTTGGTAGAATTTTAATTTTGTTAAAAGAAGTGGGGTGTTTATAGATATATAATTTATTTTAAAATACGCAAACGACTGTTTATTAGTGGTTTGAGTTTTTTTATACTCAAGGTTTTATAATAATTAAGATAATCTGGGGCAATAAAATTTGATCATTCAATATGGTGTCAAGCAAACTTAATATATGGTTCAAAATGGAATCTTTTTCTTCATCCTGACGATTAAACCACCTAGTCTTTTATGTAGTATTATGCTTAGTAAAATAATTAAAAACGCACTTAATCGATAAAAAATGCACTTAAATGATTTTTTTTCATAAAAAAGAATTAAATTTAATTTTGATTTCGAATATTTTAAAGCCAATAATATTTAAGATATTCGAGAAATAATTATTAACACATTTTTTAGCTATGAAATCAAAAATACTATCAAAAACATTCGTGATTGCCGCAGGATTTTTATTTTGTCTTCAAGCATATTCCCAAGGTATGTATGTTAAAGCCGATACTTATATTTGTGCAAGCAATCAATATGTTTACGTAAAAAATGATATAGAGTTAAATGCTGCTACCAGCAACTTCTATTTAAGAAAAGGGGGGCAATTATTGCAGGGAACTACTGGAGCAGGAGCTAACAAAGGAATTGGGAGTTTGTCAGTTTTTCAGGAAGGAACTGTTAATAATTATCAATACAATTATTGGTGTTCACCAGTTGGAAATGTTGAATCGGCTACTAGTGTGAACAATCCTTTTGGGATTAAACAATTAGGAAGACCTACAACTGCAACAGCTACTACAATGGCTACTCTTTTAGCGTCGACTTCTTATGATGGTACGGCTTCTCCTTTAGCAATTGCACCTTTTTGGGTTTATAAGTTTATCAACACAAGTAGTTATTCAGATTGGATTAAAGTGGGTTCGACCACCACCTTGGCAGCAGGTGAAGGTTTTACCATGAAGGGTACTTCCGGAACAGATACGACAACAATCGATGGAGTTCAAAATAATCCCGATGGAAATCATCAGCGTTACGATTTTAGGGGAAAACCCAATGACGGGACCATCAATATTCCTGTTTTGGCTGGAGAATTGGTATTGACAGGAAATCCATATCCTTCTGCAATTAATTTGCAAGCTTTTTTGGTCGGAGAATTAAATTGTACGGGAACTGCCTATTTCTGGGAACAGGATAAAATGGCAAACTCTCATTATATCGCTGATTATAAAGGAGGATACGGTACTTATACCCAGGCAAACATCTATGCTCCAGCCATATTCTATTCTTATGATGGGTCGGGTAATGAAGTCTCAACTATAGGCAGTTCAGGATATTCTTATGAAAGAAAATATTCTCCTATTGGTCAAGGTTTTTTGATTGAAGGGACTGCGAATGGAAATGTCCAAATGAAAAACAGTTACCGAGTTTTTGTCAAAGAAGGAGCTGCAAATAGTTCAGAATTCGAGAGAACATCAAGCAACAAAAAAAGTGCTGCCGATACACCACAAATTCGGTTCAACACTTTATTGGATAATGGGCCGATTAGCCAGATAGTATTGGCTTTTGACCCTCTATCAACCGATGGTGTCGATCGATATGATGGAGGATCTCCAAATGATGGTCCTGCCAATAATTACTTTGTAATCAATAATAGTGAATATGTAATAAATGTTCTTCCATTTGATATTGACAAGAAGATTCCAATTGGGTTTAGAAATTATGCTCAAGCCAATTATAAAATCACGGTCAACCAAATATTGAATGTTCCCGAAGTTACCAATGTTTATTTGCACGATAAAACAACCAATCAATATTATGATATTAAAAACAGTGTCTATGATTTGACATTGCCTGCCGGAACTTATTATACACAATATGAAATCACTTTTAAAAACGGTACTTTAGGAGTCGATGATTTGGAAAGTCAAAGATTTTTGGTGCAACAAGATAATGTAAATAAAAGTTTGGTAATCAATAATCCACAGCAATTAGAATTGGCTAATTGTAGCTTATACGATGTAGTGGGAAGGTTGATTTTTAGTAAAAACAAATTAGGAACCAATTCCTCTTATTCATTTTCAACGGCAGATTTAAGCAATGGAATTTATATTGTAAAGTTGACCACAAATGACAAAGCGGAAATGGGAACAAAAATTATCGTAAATAACTAGCCAAAGAAGCACTATAAAAACCTGAACTTTTATCGAAATCTAATTGCAATAAAATCAGGGCGTTAGCTTTTAAAACTAGAGGGTTTTATTTAGTTTTATCAAATTATGCAATTGGCACACAGATGACACAGCTTATGCAGATTTGCACGGATTTTTATCTATTATTTGAATATCTGTGTAAAATTTGTTCCATCCGTGTCATCTGTGTGCTTTTATACACAACTTAAATAGCTTATCAGTAACCAAAATTTTAAAAGCGAATGCCCTGCAACAAACCCAAATAATACAATCATTTAGTGTTGTATATTTGCACCAAATACTATTTGTTTTGCGAGAAATTCTTACCCAAAAAATAAAATTGTCCACAAATAAAGTCTCTGTGTCCATAAGGCGTGAAGACCTCATTCACCCATTTATTTCCGGGAATAAATTTCGAAAATTGAAATACAACTTGATTCAGGCAAAAGCCGAAAACAAGGATGTCCTCCTCACTTTTGGAGGAGCATTTTCTAACCATATTGCCGCTGCCGCCTATGCTGGAAAACAATATGGATTCAAAACCATCGGAATTATTCGTGGAGATGAATTGAGGGAAAAAATTTCTGAAAACCCCACCTTGAAGTTTGCCCAAAATTGCGGAATGCAATTCAAATTCGTCACTCGTGAAGCCTATCGCCATAAAACCGAAGCTGATTTTTTGGAGCATTTAAAAGAAGAATTTGGTGATTTTTATCTTGTTCCCGAAGGAGGAACCAATGAATTTGCCGTCAAAGGTTGCGAAGAAATATTGACCAAAGAAGATGCTGAATTTGATTTTGTCTGTTGTGCCGTTGGAACTGGAGGAACAATTTCGGGTCTAATAAACAGTATTTTGCCACACCAAAAAGTTTTGGGGTTTCCATCCTTGAAAGGGGACTTTTTAAAAGAAGATATTCGTAAATTTGCCCGAAACCAGAACTGGGAAGTAATCACCGATTACCATTTTGGGGGGTACGGTAAAGTCAATCCGGAGTTAATCGCTTTCATCAACCAGTTTTTTGAAGAAAACAAAATTCCTTTGGATCCAGTTTATACGGGAAAGATGGTTTTTGGCGTTATGGATTTAATCCAAAAAGATTATTTTCCGGAAAATTCAAAAATTTTACTCATTCACACTGGCGGACTTCAGGGAATAGCAGGAATGAACATCAAATTAAAAAACAAACGTTTACCAACAATAGCCATAGATGTATAAAAAGATACTACTCCTAATCGTAATTTTAACCTTGATCGGTTGCAATACTTCCAAGTCGGTAATTGTAACCACAAAGGCAGGAAATTCAAAGTATAAAAAGACAACTTCCGCGGCGAACAAAAAGAACGAAACAACACAATCGGCCTCCAAAACGGTGGTGACTTCGGATTTGATAAACGGTTATGTGTTTCATTATAAAGACATAGCGATGAGCAACATGCGGAATTACGGCATTCCGGCGAGTATTATTTTGGCCCAAGGAATTTTGGAGTCGGCTGCCGGACAGAGTAAATTGGCATCAACGGCCAACAATCATTTCGGGATAAAATGCTACAAGGATTGGAAAGGAGAAACCACGAATCACGATGACGACGCCATCCAAGAATGTTTCAGAAAGTATAAAACCCCGCAAGAATCCTATCAAGATCATGCCGACATTCTCTCCAAAAGAACCCGGTATGCCACTTTATTTAGCTTGAAAAAAGGCGATTACAAAGCTTGGGCCAAAGGATTGAAAGCAGCCGGTTATGCCACGGATCCCAATTATCCAGAGAAATTGATTAATTATATCGAACGCTACCATTTGGATCAATACGACAACTTGGTTTTGGGCAAGGATTATGTTTTGGACAAAAGCCAAAATGCGCCAACGTCAACCAGGCCGGTTGCAAGCCGACAAGCCAATCAATACGAAGTCCAAAAAGGGGATACTTTGTATTCCATTTCCAAAAAATTCAATATTTCCATCGAAGAGTTAAAAAGACAAAACAATATTTTTGACAATGCCATTTCGATAGGGCAAACCATACTAATAAAATAAAGATTATGTTGTATCAAAGAAGCAGCCAGCTTTTTGCTGAAGCCGAAAAAGTAATTCCGGGTGGTGTAAATTCGCCTGTTCGTGCCTTCAAAGCCGTTGGAGGAACACCCATTTTTGTCAAAAGCGCCAAAGGAGCTTATTTATTCGACGAAGATGGAAACCAATTAATAGATTACATCAATTCTTGGGGGCCAATGATTTTGGGACATGCTTTCCAACCCGTTGTAGATGCCGTAATCGAAAAAGCTAAACTGGGTACTTCTTTCGGAATGCCGACGGAATTGGAAACCCAAATCGCAGCTTTGGCCGTTTCAATGGTGCCCAATATCGATAAAATCAGGTTTGTTAATTCTGGTACCGAAGCCTGTATGAGCGCGATTCGTTTGGCTCGTGGATTTACCAAAAAAGACAAGATAATAAAATTTGCCGGATGTTATCACGGACATTCCGATTCGTTTTTGATTCAAGCCGGAAGTGGAGCCATTACTTTTGGTTCACCAAATAGTCCAGGAGTTACTGCTGGAACAGCCAAAGATACTTTGCTTGCAAAATACAATGATTTAGACAATGTCAAAGCTTTAATCGAAGCTAATAAAAGTGAAATAGCAGCCATAATTGTAGAACCAGTTGCTGGAAATATGGGTTGTATTCCACCAAATAAAGGATTTCTCGAAGGCTTGCGCCAATTGTGTACAGACAACGAAATTCTCCTAATTTTCGATGAGGTAATGACAGGATTCCGACTTGCAAGAGGTGGGGTTCAGGAATTGTTCAACATCAATGCCGATATTGTTTGCTTCGGAAAAGTGATTGGTGGCGGTTTGCCGGTGGGCGCTTTTGCAGCCAGAAACGAAATTATGAATTATTTGGCTCCATTAGGACCTGTTTATCAAGCGGGAACTTTATCTGGAAATCCATTGGCGATGGCTGCCGGATTGGCGATGTTGCAAGCTTTGGATTCTGATAGAGAAATTTTCAAAAGATTGGAAGAAAAAACAGCTTACTTGGCTGCGGGAATTGACAAGGTTCTAAAAGCAAACAAGGTAGATTTTACCATCAACAGGGTGGGTTCCATGATTTCGGTGCATTTTGATGCCGCTCCCGTTTATGACTTTCAAACTGCGGCAAAAGGCGACAATGAAATCTTCAAAAAATTCTTCCACGGTTTGTTGAAAGAAGGTATTTATATAGCGCCATCGGCCTATGAAACTTGGTTCATCACCGATGCGCTTTCTTATGAAGACCTTGATTTTACGATTAAAGCCATCGATAAAGTTTCCAAAACGTTTTAGTGATTAATACCATTTAGAAATATAAAATAATCCAATTCTTGCTCCCTCTCCTTTGGAGAGGGTTGGGGAGAGGTAAAAAAAAACTTCCGGAACCACCCGGAAGTTTAACTAACTAACCAATTTAACTAACTATTTTTTTAACCTCTTCTTTCTTGATTTTTTGGATGTTTTCCTTGTTGGTTACCTTGGCGATTTCCTTTGCGGTCACCCTGATGTTCTTCTTTTAAAGCAGTCCATTTTTCAAATTGCTTTTCATTTAGTATTTTTTGCATTCTTTTTTTGGCGGCAATTTGTTCATCAAGCATTTTGCTTTTCATGGCGAAACGCTCGTCGCTGGTAGGCTTTGTTCCTTTTTCCCTCATCGCTTTCATTGCGGTTTTATGCGCCTCCATTTTGGTGTTCTTGTCGGCAATAAAGGCTTTTATCTCTTTTTGTTGCGACTCGTTTAAGTCTAGTTCCAGGGTAAGTTTTTTTACTTGCAATTCACTTCTTTGTTCTGAAGTGAATTGATCCATCCCGTTTCCTTGATGCTTGTTGTTTCTTGGTTGCGCCATTATGGTCATCCCGGCCATAAGGAAGGTCATTAAAATTATTTTTTTCATTTCTTTTAATATTTATGTTATAGTGATAAGACGCAGAAGGATGACAAAGGTTTAAATGTTAACAAAAAATTATGGTTTGGTTCTTGAAATCAGGTATTTAATTATGGAAAATATTTTTTTTTCAAGTATGATTGCAATCATAATCAATCGGTTAAAGTATTGCCAAATTTGTACAAGAAATTTAAAACCTAACTTTTATGTACAAATTATCTTTATTTATTGTTGCACTAATTATGTTTACTTCTTGCGGAAAGAAGGAAAATTCAAATGAAGACTTTTCAACAGGAGAAGCTGCTACCGAAACGGCCGCAGATCCATCTACTTATGATCCAAATAGAGGTTTGGGGAAATATAGTTCTGTGGATTTAGGCGAAAAACTCGATGTGGCAATGGCTACCGAAGGTGAAAAAATCCAATCTGTAAAATGTTCTGCTTGTCATAAATTGACAGACGAAAAATTGGTTGGACCAGGTTGGAAAGGAGTTACGGAACGTAACAAACCCGAGTGGATTATGAACTTCATTACCAATCCGGATCCAATGATTGACAAAGACCCTAAACTTCAAGCCCAATTGGAACTTTGTTTGTTACGTATGCCAAATCAATCCCTTACCGATGCCGATGCAAGAAATATTCTGGAGTTCATGCGCCAAAACGACGGTGTAAAATAAACAATCGAAAACCAAATTAATAACCAATTAACATGAAAAATAAATTTTTGAAAGCGACGCTGGCTCTTACCATGGCAGCCGTATTTTTTACTTCTTGTAAACCTAAGAATTCAGGAGATGTCGTGAGTGGTGATGCTGCGCAAAAAGCGTATGTGGCACCGGGAAAATACGATGAATTTTACAATTTTGTTTCGGGAGGTTTTAGCGGTCAAGTGAGCGTTTACGGATTGCCAAGCGGAAGACTTTTGAGAGTGGTTCCTGTTTTTTCGGTAGATCCACAAAGTGGTTATGGCTACAGCGAAGAAACCAAACCAATGTTGAACACTTCTCACGGATTTGTACCTTGGGACGATCAACACCACGTTGAAATGTCTCAAACCAATGGTGAAGTGGACGGTCGTTGGCTTTTTGCCAATGCCAATAATACGCCTAGAATTGCTCGTCTGGATTTAAAAACTTTTAGAACCGCCGAAATTATTGAGTTGCCAAACAGTGCAGGAAATCACTCTTCCCCATTTATTACCGAAAATACGGAATATGTGGTGGCTGGAACTCGTTTTAGCGTTCCACCGGATAATGCCAACGGTGATGTGCCAATCAACACATACAAAGAAAATTTCAAAGGATATTTGAGTTTTGTAAAAGTGGGCAAAGAAGGACAAATGGATCTTTCTTTTCAAATAGAAGCACCGGGAGTAAACTTCGACTTGAGCCACGCCGGTAAAGGCAAATCGCACGGTTGGTTTTTCTTCTCGTGTTACAATACTGAGCAGGCAAATACATTACTTGAAGTAAATGCCTCCCAAAAAGATAAAGATTTTATCATGGCTGTGAACTGGAAGAAAGCTGAAGAATACATCAAAGCGGGTAAAGGAAAAAAAGTGCCTGCAAAATATGTTCACAATACTTGGGACGAAAAAACACAAACAGCCAAATCTGAAATGAAATCGGAAGTGTTGGTTTTAAGTGCCAAAGAATTAAAAGACATTTGTTACATGATTCCTTGTCCAAAATCACCTCACGGTTGTGATGTGGATCCAACGGGAGAATACATTGTGGGTTCAGGAAAACTGGCTGCCTTGATTCCTGTATTTAGTTTCGACAAATTGCAAAACGCCATCAAAAACAAACAATTTGACGGAGATTATGAAGGAATTCCAGTGGTGAAATATGAAGCAGCTCTTCACGGAGAAGTTCAAAAACCAGGTCTTGGTCCATTGCATACCGAATTTGACGGAAAAGGAAATGCTTATACCACGTTCTTCGTTTCTTCCGAAGTGGTGAAATGGGACATCAAATCATTGAAAGTCTTGGATAGGGTTCCAACGTATTATTCTGTGGGTCACTTGTGTATTCCTGGTGGAGACAGCAAAAAACCATTCGGAAAATACTTGATCGCCTACAATAAAATTACCAAAGACAGATACTTGCCAACGGGACCTGAATTGGCCCAAAGTGCACAGATATTTGACATTAGCGGTGACAAAATGCAGTTGATTCTGGATTTTCCAACCATTGGAGAACCCCATTATGCACAAGCTGCTCCAGCCGATTTGATTCGAAATAACGGCCAGTTGAAGTTCTTCAAAATTGAAGAAAACAAACACCCATTTGCGACCAAAGGAGAAAAAGAGGCCAAAGTGGTTCGAGAAGGCAATAAAGTGCATGTCTACATGACATCGATTCGTTCCCACTTTGCATCGGACAATATCGAAGGAATAAGAGTGGGTGACGAGGTTTATTTCCACGTAACCAACTTGGAACAAGATTGGGATGTGCCTCACGGATTTGCCATAAAAGGAGCAGACAATGCAGAATTGTTGATTATGCCTGGCGAAACTTGCACCTTAAAATGGGTTCCTAAAAAAGTGGGTATCTTCCCATTCTATTGCACCGATTTCTGCAGTGCTTTGCACCAAGAAATGCAAGGTTACGTAAGAGTTTCTCCTGCAGGAAGCAAAGTGCCTTTGACTTTTAGCTTGGGAACAAATCTTCCAGCAGTTAAATAATTATTTTCTTTAATCTAAAGGGAACAAAGTCTCTTTGTTCCCTTTTTTTATACCAACAATTAGTATGAACACTTCAAAAATAGCTGTATTTTCAAAAGTAGTTCTTTTGGCTGTGAGTGCTTTGTTTTTTGCTTCCCTTTGGTTTCCAATGTGGAGAATTGAACTCGAAGCACCTCAATATCCCGAAGGTTTGGTCTTGCAATTGCACGCCAACAAAATTGGCGGAGATGTCGAAATCATCAACGGATTGAATCATTACATCGGAATGAAAACCCTGCATACGGAGGACTTTCCCGAGTTTCAAATATTGCCTTACATCGTCGGATTTTTTGGATTATTTGCATTGGCAATGGTTTTTGTGAATAAAAGAAAAGGCGTGATTGCACTGTTTTCGTCTTTTATACTTTTCGGAGTTTTGGCAGGCGTGGATTTTTACAGATGGAATTATGAATACGGACACAATCTCGATCCAAATGCCGCAATCGTGGTGCCGGGAATGGCGTATCAACCGCCTTTGATTGGTTATAAACAACTGTTGAATTTTGGGGCTTATTCCATTCCGGACGTTGGGGGTTGGATGTTGATTGCAGCGGGAGTATTGCTTTTTATTGTTGTGGCAAAAGAAACGCATTTGGTAAACAGGATTTTTAGAAAACCCAAAATAGACGCCGTTTTAATTTTGTTCTTGTCCCTTTCTTTTATGTCCTGTGGAGATTTCAAAGTCGAGCCCATTAAATTGAATGCCGACAATTGCGACTTCTGTAAAATGAGCATTGCCGACGGAAAATATGCGGCCGAAGTAATTACCCAAAAAGGGAGAGTGTACAAATTTGACGATATTAGCTGTATGGTCAATTATTGCAAAGAAAACGCCAATACAAAAATGGGGGCTTATTACGTAAGTGATTTCACCAAAGACAACAATCTAATTCCAGCCGAAACTGCTTTTTTTCTTTCTGGAGGAACGATTCAAAGTCCGATGCACGGTGGAATCATTGCTTTTCCGTCTGAAAAAGAAAGTAAAGAATTTGCCGCCAAATTGAATGCAAAACCTATTAATTGGGAAACGATTATATCTAAATAATCTTTGTCAAAGTTCAAAACTTTGACAAAGATATTTTTCACAAACAATGAAAAAAATCTTTTACATATTTCTTTTGTTTTCTTCCTTTCTTCAAGCCGGAGTGATTGAAGTTGGTGCCAATAAACCCATAAAATCAATCAAAAAAGCCATCGCATTGGCCAAAGTGGGCGACACGGTTTTGGTTCACAAAGGACATTATAAAGAAGGAAACATCATCATCAACAAGAGGATAGTTTTTATTGGCAAGAATTACCCAATTCTGGACGGTCAAAAGAAATACGAAGTCTTGTCCATAAAAGCCGACGGCGTAATTGTTAGAGGCTTCAAGGTAATAAAATCGGGTTATGCCACGCTCGAAGATCCTTGTGGAATCAAGGTGTACAACAGAAAGAACGTCATCATCCAGAACAATATCCTCGACGATAATTTCTTCGGAATCTACATTCAAAACGGAGCCAATTGCATTGTCAAAAACAACAAGATTTTGGCTTACGGCAAAGAAGAACAACGTATCGGCAACGGAATTCATTGCTGGAAAAGTGACAAACTCCAAATTATTTCCAACACCATTTCGGGTCATCGCGATGGCATTTATTTTGAATTTGTAACCAATTCGATAATTAAAGGGAATTTTTCCACCAAGAATATCCGCTACGGATTGCACTTTATGTTTTCCAATGACGATGCCTATATTTCGAATGTTTTCAAAAACAATGGCGCCGGAGTTGCCGTGATGTTTACCAAAAGAGTCAAGATGCTCAACAATCATTTCGAGGAAAATTGGGGCGATGCCGCTTACGGATTGTTCCTCAAAGAAATCTCGGACAGTTACATCATCGGGAACAAATTTGCTCGGAACACTTCGGGAATCCACATGGAAGGAACGACCCGGATTTTGGTTCAAAAAAACATCTTTGAAGCCAATGGTTGGGGAATGAAAATCCAGGCCAGTTGTATGGAAAATGAAATAAAAAGCAATAATTTCTTGGGCAACACTTTTGATATCAGTACTAACGGAAGTCTGGTTCTAAATACCTTCAACGGCAATTATTGGGACAAATACGAAGGCTATGATTTAGACAAAAATGGAGTGGGCGACGTGCCATTTCATCCCTTGAGTTTGTTCGCCGTCATTACCGAAAACAATCCTTCGGCGATGCTGCTTTTCAGGAGTTTCATGATTACGCTTTTGGACAAATCGGAGAAAATATTGCCCAGTATCACGCCAGATAATTTTGTTGACAAAACCCCATTAATGCATTCGTTACCCTTATGATTGAAATTAAAAACATATATAAAAAATTCGGAAAATTAGAAGTCTTGAACGATGTCAATCTTGTTTTCAACAAAGGAGAATGCATCGCGCTAATTGGTCCAAACGGTTGCGGAAAAACCACCTTGATAAAAAGTATTTTGGGAATGGTCATTCCTACCAAAGGTAATATTTTGTTTGATGAAAAATCGATATTAAATAAATATAAATATCGCAACCAAATTGGCTATATGCCTCAAATAGGGCGTTATCCCGATTACATGACGGTGGGTCAAATCATCGAAATGATCAAGAAAATCCGAAATTCAGACGAAGTTTTGGACGAAGATTTAATCAAGGCTTTCGAACTCGAAAAAATATTCGACAAACAAATGCGAACACTTTCCGGCGGAACCACCCAAAAAGTGAGTGCGATTTTAGCTTTCTTGTTCAATCCCGACGTGTTGATTTTGGACGAACCAACGGCAGGTTTGGATCCATTGGCTTCGGAAATATTGAAGGAAAAAATTATCAAGGAACGAGAAAAAGGAAAACTCATCTTGATTACTTCCCATCTTTTGAGCGAACTCGACGACATGATCAGCCAGATTATTTTTATGCAAGACGGCAAAGTCCATTTTCATAAAACCATAGCCGATTTGTTGGAATCAACAAACGAACAAAAAATATCCAAGGCAATTTCAAGTATTTTGAAATCAAATAACTAAAATATAAATTAATCTCATTTCGGCTCCCTCTCCTTTGGAGAGGGTTGGGGTGAGGAAAAAAACGAAAGCAATGAACAGAATCATTAAAATCATATTTCTCGACATTCTAAAAAACAAGATCGTGTTGGCTTACACCTTGATTTTAGCTTTGCTTTCCTGGAGTTCTTTCGGATTGGAAGACAATTCGGCCAAGGGATTGCTCACGATTTTGAACGTAATTTTATTTACGGTTCCCTTGGTTTCCATCCTTTTTGCAACGATTTATTTGTACAACAGCTCCGAGTTTATTGAACTTTTGTTGAGCCAACCGGTGAAAAGAAAGAAGATTTGGTTGAGTTTATTCCTCGGTTTGTCGCTGTCAATGGTTTCGGCTTTTTTTATTGGAGCAGGAATTCCACTTTTGGTTAATGCACCAGACAGCGTTGGGATAATGATGGTAATTGTGGGCTGTTTGATTTCCCTGATTTTTGTGGCTTTGGCGTTTTTGAGTTCGATTCTTACCCGAGACAAAGCCAAGGGAATTGGCATTTCCATAATGACGTGGTTGTTTTTTGCCCTGCTTTTTGATGGAATGGTTTTGTTCTTGTTGTTCCAATTTTCAGATTATCCCATCGAAAAAGCAATGGTGGCGGTTACCGCTTTTAGTCCTATCGATTTGGCGCGAATCCAAATCTTGTTGCAGCTTGACGTCTCGGCAATGATGGGTTATACTGGAGCTATTTTCAAGGATTTTTTCGGAACCGGATTAGGATTAACGGTTTCATTCCTATTATTGTGTTTGTGGATAATAATTCCGTTTTATGTTTCCCTTAAAAAATTTAAAAATAAAGATTTGTAAAAAAGTTAAAAAATGAAATGAGCATAATCGATAAATTGGTCACAAAAAACAATGGTGATATGCGAAACGAAGTTCGATGACAAAAAAAAACAATATTAACGGTCATCAATTACATATGACCGATAAAAAACAATAAATATCAACATATGAAAACAGATATCAAGAATAGGGCAGACATTGAGAAGTTGGTTGATGTTTTTTACGGAAAAGTAAGGGAGGATGCGGCAATCAGCTGTTTTTTTAATGATGTCGCCAAAGTAAACTGGGAAAATCATTTGCCTACAATGTGTGATTTTTTTGAAAACATTTTGCTGTCTTCTGGAAATTATGAAGGAAATCCGATGGATGCCCACGAGAAATTACACAAAAAAAGTGAAGTAAAAGTAGAACATTTTCAACATTGGATTGTCTTGTTTGATACCACTGTCGATGAATTGTTTGTAGGTGCAAAAGCCGAGGAAATCAAGCAAAGAGCCACCAATATTGCTGCAGCAATGATGCACAAGGCGCATAGATAAATCGTAAAATCATTCCATGAAAAAAGCGTGAGTTGCTGTAACTCACGCTTTTTTGTTTAACCTATATAGAAGTGAATTAATAATTTATTTTGGAAGTAATACATCGCCAATCACGTGAATAATCCCGTTTGATGTTGGAATGGAAGCCACGATTTCTGAACCGTTGACAAAGGTTTTGTCTCCTTTTTTGGTGATTTTTACTTTACCGCCAAAGACCATGTCGAACTCTTGACTGTCTTGCATATATTCTGTTTTCAAGGTGCCCACATAAGTATGATAACCTAGGATATTGGCCAAGTCTTCCTTTTTTTCGGGTTTCAATAAACCTTCTACAGTTCCTGCAGGAAGTTTGTCAAAAGCGGCATTTGTTGGCGCAAAAACGGTGAATGGACCAGCATTGCTCAAGGCATCTACCAATCCGGCGGCTTTTACGGCTGCAACAAGCGTAGTGTGGTCTTTGCTTCCAGAGGCAACCTGCACAATGTTTGGTGCCGAAGTTTCGTCTTGGACACTCGATTGGCCTGTAGCTTGGACTTCCGTGGTTTCGGTTGAGGTTTCTGTTGTGGATTCGCTATTTTGTTTGCAACCAAAAGCGGCAACAAAACAGGTAATTAACATCAATTGGATAGTTTTTTTCATAATTAAGATGCTTAAGTTTATCAAGCAAAGCACTTAATTTTCAAACACTTATTTTATGAGTGCAATCATAAAAGGGGTTTGTTTTTAATTTTTTTTGAAGAAAAACAGGAGATAAATCCAATTCCTGGACGTAAACCAAAATAGCCAAAAAAAAGCAATACATTGACCTTTGCCAATGTATTGCTTTTTTTTATTTGTTGGTTTTGTTTTTCAAAGTCAAATCAAACACGAACCAGGCAAAGGCGACAATTCCGATTCCGAAGATGCTGTCTCCTATGGCGCGAAGCCATTTCAATACAATCATTGTTGGTTCCTGCATCAATTCGGAGGAACGGGCATGCCACATTCCTTTTTCAATGCTTTCAATGGCTTGCCAAATTCCTATTGGCAATAAACTCAACATAGCCATTAAAAACAGACCGATATTTAGTGACCAGAAAGTAGTTCCAATCAGCTTGTTGTTCCATTGGATATTTCGGTACAAACTTCTCAGAACGAATAATATCAATCCTATTCCAAGCATTCCATAAACGCCAAACAAAGCGGTATGTCCGTGAAGCGGCGTGGTATTCAATCCTTGAACATAATACAACGCTATCGGCGGATTAATTATAAATCCGAAGATTCCGGCTCCAAGGAAATTCCAGAACGATACGGCCAGCATAAAATAGATGGGCCATTTGTAATCTTCAATCCATTTTGTGGATTTTGAAAGTTTGTAATTATGATAGGCTTCATAACCGATAAGTGTCAAGGGCACAATTTCCAATGCACTAAAAGTGGCTCCCAAGGCCATTACGGCAGTTGGAGTTCCGGTAAAATACAAATGGTGAAAAGTTCCCAAAATTCCGCCAGACATAAATACGATGGTGGAAAACAAAACATTCAGAGTCGCCGTTTTTGTTTTCAAAAGGCCTAAACGTACAAAAAGGAAAGCGATTACAACTGTTGCAAAAACCTCGAAGAATCCTTCAACCCACAAATGGACAACCCACCATCTCCAGTATTCGGCAATGGCAAGATTGGTTTGTCTTCCCCACATCAATCCTGCGGAATAGAAAAGCGCAATGGCAGAACAGGAAATTAAAAACATGATGATCAGATTCTTTTCTTCCGTTTTTCTTTTTAAGATGGGCAAAAGCGGACGAACCATTAAAGCCAACCACAAGAAAAGTCCAATGAGCAAGAAAATTTGCCAAAAACGACCTAAATCTACATATTCATAACCTTGATGTCCAAACCAGAAATTTTCAATTAGGTTCAATTTTTGCATCACTCCAAACCATTGGCCTGCCATAGATCCCAAAACAATAATTAGCAAGGCAATAAACAGGAAGTTTACTCCGAAACACTGAAATTTAGGGTCCTTGCCTGAAACCGCCGGGGCAATGTACAATCCTGTGGCAAGCCAAGCGGTGGCAATCCAAAAAATGGCTAATTGGGTGTGCCAAGTTCTGGTTACGGCATAAGGCAAGATTTGGTCTATTGGAATTCCGTATAAACCACCGCCTTCAACACCGTAATGTGCCGTAATGATTCCTAACAACATTTGTAGAATCATCAATAAGCTGACCACCCAGAAATATTTTTTCACCAAATGCATCGATGGTGTCATTCCTTGTTTCAAAAGCGGGTCTTCCGCAGGAGTGGGTAAGGTTTCGTCCTCGCCCGATTTTGCGTGGTAAAAAACCAATAGTCCGATACACAAAATCAACAAAATGATGCTTACCCCGGACCAAGCCATCAAATCGGTGGTGGCTTTGTTTCCCACCAATTCATCGGCAGGCCAGTTGTGCGTATAGGATATGTCTGAATTGGGACGATTGGTAACCGTCGCCCAAGTTGCCCAAAAGAAGAAGGCACTCATTTTGTGCATTTTAGCTTCGTCTTTGATGGCGTTTTTAGGGATGGCATAATCTTTTCGCAACTGGTCAAATTCGGGCGAATCCATGAACAATCCCTTGTAATAGTTGCTTAAATGCTTGATGGCCAAAGCCCTGTTTTGCGAAAGGGTTATGGTTTTCGAGTTGTCGTCATATTTGTTGTCACGCAAATCTGCCTGTAAACGGATTTTAAGGGCAGCCTGTTTTTCCTTGTCCAACGCATCAAAATCTTTTCCAAAATCTTTGTTGGCATAAATATTCAAGATGAAAACGGCTTCCCTGTGAAGCCAGTCGGCTGTCCAATCCGGGGCAACATAAGCTCCGTGACCCCAAATGGTTCCCACTTCCTGTCCACCCATGCTTTGCCAAATATTTTGGCCGTCTTTTATTTCCTCTTCCGTGAAAATAACTTCATTGTTCACCGAAATTATTTTTTCGGGGACAGGAGGAGCCTGTTGGTAAATTTCGTAGCCATAATAGCCCAAAACGCAAAAGGACAGGATTGTAACCAATGCAAAACCTATCCACAATTTCTTTTCTCTATTCATTGTATTTCTTTTTTTATTCTTAATAATGATGCAAATATATGCAAACAAAATAATAGTGGATAAGTTTATCTACTATTATTTTAAAGAAAATGAATTACATAAAAGAAAGCGGCTCTAAAAGGCTTCGGTTCGAACGGGTTTTTTCAGAAAATTATAAAGGAGGATTGTTTTTGACTTTTTTAATGGAAAAATAGGCGACATATCCAATTCCGATGAATAACAGTATCGCAATGCCAAATAGAATGTAATTCACGTAGGGAATAGGGATGTAGCTAAAGGAAGCCAGACCCTGCACGGCCAAAACAATTTCGTTCAACAACACTCCAATCGAGAACAGGAATAGTCCATATTTTATGTTCTTGTTGATGATTATCAGGTGATTGGCGTAAATGTAAAAAAGTATAAACAAGCTGATTATGGCCAGCAAAACCAAATGTAAATAGGCAATGACGATGGGTCTAAATCCAAAAGCCAATTCGCTAAGAAAAGGAATTGTCGATCCCAATTGCAGCAACAATTTGATGCTCAAGGCAAAACTAACGAACAACAAAATGTATCGCAATAGTGGAGAAAAATTTTTCAGGAAATCTTTCTTTGTTTTTACTAAAATTATCAAAAGTTTGAACCAAGCAAAAACTTGGATTAGTGCGGCAATCACCGCAATTGCATAGAGCCAAAGAGGCAAATCCAGCCAAAGCGTTGACAAAAAATAAGCGGGTACACAAGCTGCAGCAAACAATTTAAACGAAGTTTCATAAAAGGGATTTTCAGATTTTTGAAGGTTTAAAAAACCAAAAGCCAAACCTATGCAAGCAAAGAAAAACCAACCGTTATACTGAAAGTGCAGATAAAAATAAATCGAGGAATGGTACAAATCCAACACGACATTTTTGCTCGCCATCATATAGGCGAGATAAAAAGTACCCAAAGACGAAATGACATTGAAAAACACGGCCGCTTTTAACCAATTTTTTGCAATACAATCGGTATCCAATAATTTTAAATCCTTGATAAATCGGTAGGCAAAAACATAGGAAACGAATATGGATGCCGTGGATAATACAATGGAAACCAATCCGTAGCCTTCGATGATGAAGGAAACCAGCATTCCGTAGGAACAAATCAAGTTGGCAATAATGATGTTTTTATATTTATTCCCGTCGAAATTTTGAATTTTTGTTTGAAGAAAATACACCATCAAAGCCATTAAAGTGTGGCTTAACCAACCTGCAAAAGCAAAATGCGAATGCGAATGTTGCAGATGTTTTTGGTCAAAATACGGAAATTCGAAACCTATTTTATATCGCATCAAAACACCAAGTGCCGCAACGATACAAAGGTTCAACAACGAAATTTTTAGCCAAAATTTAATCTTCAACATTAATAATATATTTTGTGATTGATAATTTCCACTTTATTGTTTTTGTTCATTTGGGCAAAAACCCGAATAACGGTTTCTACCCGCAATCCTGTATAATTGGCGATTTCCTGTCGGGTGTACGGAATCAAGATTTTTTCATTGGCACATCCTGATTTTTTCTTGAAGGAATTTAAAAAAGCGACAATCCTGAACTCGGGTTTTTGATTGATGATTTCTTTCGAAGTTCTTGATTTCGAATGAATTTTTTGTGCCATTAAAATCAAAAAGAATTTCTGGATCGACGGATATTCATCGAGGATTTTGAAAAACTTGTCCTTGGATAATTTTATGATGGTGCTGTCCTGAATCGTCACGGCTTTGGAAGGATAGGTTTCATTGATAAACAATGGAGGTTCGCCAAAACCGTCTCCTTTGCAAAAAATCCCTTGGGTAAATTCCTTGCCCTCGTCATTCGAATTGAATAATCTTACACTTCCATCAAGGATTTGGTAATAAAAATTAGCTACTTCATCTTCATCAAAAATAATTTCATTTTTCTTGTATTTTTTGGAAACGGCGCCCCAAGAATAAAGTAAATCTATGTCTATTTGCATATCTGATTGTAGGGTAATTTTATGTATTTTTCGTAGTTTACTTGGCAAATACAACTGATGGCCACAAATTTAATTTTTATAAAGTTAAAAAAATTATGACCGGAATCATAAAAATAATTTTAATTCTAGACCTATATTTGCATTGTGAAAAAGATAATATTCCTATTAGCGTTGTTCATGTTACTGAAGCCGGTACTTCCGGTTATAGATTATGTAGTTAATTATGAGTATATTTCTACCGTGCTATGCGAAAATAAGGCCAAGCCAAAAATGCATTGCAATGGTAAATGTCATTTGATGAAAGAGCTTGCCAAAACTTCCGAAAATGAAGCGCCAATTTCTTCAGACAAAAAAATGGCTGCACAACAATTTGAAGTCTTGTTTTTGGAAGAAATCAAATCTTTCAAAATTGCACCCATTTATTTTTTCGAAACACAACAAACAAACAGCAACTATTCTAATTTATACTTCCGTTTGAATACTGCTTCTGTATTTCATCCGCCGATTTTCATTTCATAATTTTTCAAGTTTTTACATTGACTTTATTCGATAATGATACTATCGATCTGTCTTTTATTATCAAAATTTAAAAAAATATAAAATGAAATTTTTAAGAATATTACCATTGGTTTTAGTAACCATTTTTGCGGCATGTACTTCAGACAATGATGATGCGCCAGTTGACGAATTAGCAGGATTGACCAAATTTAAAGAAATCTCCAACACGACCCACACCATAGAATTGTACAAACACATGGGCGGTCTGGAGCAAGGTTTCAACGAAATCGCATTAAAAATCAAGGACAAAACAAGCAATCAATACATAACAAATGCCACCGTTTCCTGGATGCCTTTGATGCACATGACGATGAAGACGCACTCTTGTCCAAAATCGCCGGTGACGAAAGTATCAACAGAAGGGTCTGTTTATGAAGGATACATTGTTTTCCAAATGGCTCAAAACGCCACGGAATATTGGGATTTAAAAATAGATTACACCATCAACGGCACGGCATATACTGCCACGTCTGTTATTGATGTTCCCGCTTCTACAAAACAAAGAGTGACCACTTTTACGGGTTCTGACAATGTGAAATATATTGCTGCTTATGTTGACCCACACCATCCAAAAGTAGGAATCAACGATATGGTGGCAGGTGTTTGGAAGATGCAGGATATGATGACTTTTCCGGTTGTGGACAACTACAAATTGAAAATTGACCCAAGAATGCCAAGTATGGGCAATCATAGTTCTCCCAACAATGTGGATTTATCCCAAATAGCTGCAGGTGATTTATACAACGGAAAATTGTCGTTGACCATGACGGGTTATTGGAAAATAAATTTGCAATTACTCAACGCTTCAGGAACTGTCTTGAAAGGCGAAACCATCACCGATGCTGTTCCGGCAAGCAGCATTTACTTCGAAATAGAGTTTTAAAAACACAAAAATCTTTGCCAAAGTATAGGCTTTGGCAAAGATGATTTTACAATTTTAAAAATGAAAAACTTTATAATTAGTATAGGGTTGTGTTCTCTCATTACCACAATTGGTATAGCCCAAGAAAAACCCGCCGACACCATAACTCCAAAGGATTTGAAGGAAGTGATTGTCATTGGAAAGAAATCCCAATTGTATCAAAAACAGGCCAAACCATTGGCGACCATTGACGAATATCTGCAACAATCCACCAAAGTGGACATGATCAGGCGAGGGAGTTATGCTTGGGAACCAATGATTAATAGCATGACCACCGAAAGAACCTTGGTAACCATCGATGGAATGCGTGTTTTTGGGGCTTGCACCGATAAAATGGATCCGATAACTTCCTATGTCGAGGTTTCCAATTTGTCCGAAGCGACGATAAAATCAGGTCAACAAGGCAGTTGTCACGGTGCAACCATTGGCGGCTCGATAGATTTGCAAAGAAACCGCAGCGGATTCTCGGATTTGGGTTGGGACACTTCCGTAAATACGGGTTTTGAAACCAACAGCCAACAAAAAATTGTGGGTTCGGCCGTAAATTATACTGATAAATCGTTTTACATCGACACGGATTTCATGTTTCGGGATGCCGAGAATTATACCGATGGAAATGGGCAGGAAGTGCAATTTTCACAGTTCCGAAAATTCAATGTTTCGGCAACTTCTGGTTTTTCTTTGGCCGAAAATAAATTGATTGAAGGTTCGATAATTTATGATAAAGCGACCAATGTGGGTTATCCGGCCTTGCCGATGGATGTTTCCTTGGCCGAAGCGTTAATCACTTCATTGAAATTTGAGTATGTTCCAATATCGTCCAAAATCACGAATTGGGAAACTAAAATGTATTACAATACCATCACTCACAAAATGGATGACACCAAGCGACCTTCGGTTCCAATTCACATGGACATGCCGGGTTGGAGCGACACTTTCGGGTTTTATTCAAAGCTAAAAGGAGTTCTTAATAGCCATCATTTTCTAGCTGATTTGAACTCATTTTACAATCGTTCAGTAGCCGAAATGACGATGTATCCAGCGGATTCGAACGAAAAATTGATGTTCATGTACACTTGGCCAGACGTGAAAACGTTTTATTCTGCATTGTTCTTGGAAGACAATATTGCTCTGAATTGTCATTCGAGTTTGAAGTTTTCGGGAAGTTTGGCGAATCATTATAATCAGGTTGCCAGTCAATTAGGTTTAGAAAGTTTGCAAATTTTTTATCCTAATATGAAAGAGAGCAAAAACCGAATTTTGCCAAGCATTTCTTCTAATTATTTGTTCGATGAAAATGGTTTTTCGTATGGTTTTGGTTTAGGATATGGCGAGCGTGCACCATCGGTTTCAGAAGGCTACGGATTTTATTTGTTCAATAGTTTTGATAATTATGATTACATTGGAAATCCAGAGATGAAAAACGAAAATTCAATCGAAGGAAACTTATTTATTGGCTACAAAACCCAAAAATGGAGTGCAAAAATGTCATCTTCCTATTTCCATGTTTCCAATTATATCGTAGGAAAACCAGACGAGACTTTGGTACCAATGACCATTGGTGCCAGCGGAGTAAAAATCTATACAGCCCTTGATTATGCTGCAATTTTCAACACCGATTTGAATTTAGAATACCAGTTTTCAACAGATTGGAAATTGAAAGGACAATTGGTTTACAGCTACGGAAAAGATTTCGAAGACAAGAATTTGCCTTTCATAAGTCCGTTGCGTTATTTTTCTTCCTTGAATTTCAAAAAGCAAAATTTTTCATCGGAAATTGCCGTTCAGGGGAATGCAACCCAAACCCAATACAGCCCTTTTTACGGAGAAGACAGAACGCCTGATTATGCCATCTTGAATTTTGATGCTGGATATTCTTTTGCTTTCGAAAAAGTGAAATGCAATGTAAAAGTAGGAATAGAGAATATTTTCGATACTAATTATTCCACTTTTTCGGACTGGAACAACATTCCCAGAAAGGGAAGAAATTTCTTTTTGAATGTTGCTTTTGGATTTTAATGTTGCTAAAAAGCCTCTCCAATATTCAAATAGACGCTGGCATAATCTTTACTGATTCCAAAATCGAAAGCCACATTTACTTTGGTGTATTTGTTGAATTTCAATCTAACTCCTGCTCCAACCGCGGGTTGCCAATGTTTAAAATGTTGGCTGTCGTATTCCGATGCTGAAGTGGTATTGGCAAACAGGACACCACCCACAAAACCATTTGGCGTAATGTTGAATCGGTATTCGGATTCAAAAAAGAGCATGGCATTGCTTCGATACCTGTTTTTTTGAAGTCCTCGCGATGACATTCCGGTGCTGGGTTCTGTTCTTGTGGAAGGCAAATCGAAATAGGGAACCTTGCCCGAAATAATTGACCAATAATATGACCGAAATCCCAAAACACTTCGGGCGTAAGGGATTGAAAAATATTTCCGAACATCAAAAAAAATGGATTGCCATTTGTTGTCACTCCCAAAAGAGGGACTGTTGTAGAGATAAGTAAAACTGGAGTAAAACCCTTTTTGGGGATTGATGATGTTCTTCCGGTTGTCATAAACGATGGGGAAAGACAGTCCGGAAGAAATGCTTTTTCGGGTGGTTGTCTCAGGGGATTCAGTATTGTCCGCATCGATGTTGGAATCTTTTATCTCAAGTTCGTAATGCTCGTCAAATTGATAGCCCAATCCGACGGCGAGGTTGGGAAAAATCCCTTTCAATACATTTTGATGAAAACGAATTTGTTTGCCGTCAACCAATGTTTCGTTGCTTTCGGGAGTGTTGCCTCCCAGACCCCAAGTGTCCTGCGGGAAGTTTAACGCAAAATATTCGCCAACAAAATTCCAGCTGTTTTCCTTGAGCCAAATCGTGGGATATAGTTCAATGCCGTATTGATTATTAAATGAAATATAGGGAATAAGATAAACGGTGGAATTGTTGGTATTGGATTTGTCGCCCAACAAAAATGTCGCGTTGAAAGAAGAAACCAGCACTCTTTCGCCTGCGTTTCGGGCATCGGTCGGGAAAAACGAAAAATTGACTTTCTTGTTTTGAATCTTTTCCTGACTCTTCTTGATTTTGAATAATTGAATCAAATAATCGACCCCGTCTTTTTGGATAATGGTGTCGTTGTCGGGCGTGATAAAATAAATGTCCTTGTCTTGGGCCTTGACGTCAAGAACTGCCAATAGCAACAGTAGAGGTAAAAGAAATTTATTTTTCATTCCATAAAACTAATAAAAAATAATCAAAAATAATTGCTTTCATCTGTTTTAGTGGGCGAAAAAAGAGTCTTTTTTTTGGTTTTTTATGCTACGATTTTGGATTGATTTTTACTAATCCACCACGATTTTCGTCTCGGTCAATAGATTGCTGAACAATCAAGTTTCCAATGGTAATCATATTTAATAATTCATACAATTCGGCATCTACATTGTGGCTTTTTATCTGTTCTTCCACTTCTTTTTTCCAATGGGAAAGTTGCTCTTTGGCTTTGATTAAATCGGTATCATTGCGGACAATCCCAGCGTTTTGGCGCATCAAAAGCTGCAATTCGGCTTTGGTTTTGGCTACATAATCAGGGTTGATTTCGGGTTTTGCAGTTACTTTCCAATCCGAAACGGTTCCAATGGATGAATCTTTTTCCAAAGAAGTTTCGGCCAAATAATGGTAGATTTTATCGGAATAAACCAAGGCTTCCAAAAGGGAATTGGAGGCCAAACGATTCGCACCATGCAATCCGGTTCGGGAACATTCGCCACAGGCAAACAAGTTTTTCACGGAAGTTTTTCCATTTTTGTCCACCACGATTCCGCCACAAAGGTAATGTTGCGCAGGAACCACGGGAATCCAGTCTTTCGCAATATCTATGCCCACGCTTTTGCATCGGTCGTAAATCATCGGGAAATGTTTCTTGAAACCTTCCAAATCCAAATGGGTACAATCCAGATAAACACATTCGTCTCCTGTTTTTTTGAGTTCCAAATCAATGCTTTGCGAAACAATGTCACGCGAAGCCAAATCGCCCCTGGAATCATGATCGGGCATAAAGCGATGGCCGTTTTTGGTACGCAAATAAGCGCCAAAACCACGAACCGCCTCCGAAATCAAGAACGAAGTTCCTGTCGAAGCGTCATATAAAGCGGTGGGATGAAACTGGATAAATTCCATTTCCTTGATCACGGCATTCGCTCTTGCAGCCATGGCAATTCCGTCACCGGTAGCAATCACTGGATTGGTGGTATGACCATACAAATGCCCAATTCCGCCAGTGGCCAATAAGGTAAAATCGGATTGAAAAGTGAGTACTTCCTTTGTTTTTTGATCCAAAACATAAGCTCCCAAACACTTGTTGTTTTCGGTAATTAAATCAATTGCTAAATGATAATCTAAAACCGTAATATTTTCTTTTTGATGTACTTGGGATAAAATAGCGCGTTGAATCTCTTGTCCCGTTTGGTCTTTATGATGCACGACCCTGTTTTCGGAATGACCGCCTTCTTTGCCTAAATCCAAGGTTCCTTGGGTGTTTTTGTCAAATTTGGCACCCCATTCAATCAATTCCTTTAATCGTTTCGGGCCTTCGGTGATGACCATTTCCACAACGGATTCGTCACACAAACCATCGCCGCAAATCAAGGTGTCCTGAATGTGTTTCTCGTAGGAGTCTTCGATTTTGTCGGTGACAATCGCAATTCCGCCTTGGGCATAGCGCGTGTTGGATTCGTTCTCGTTGGCCTTGGTCACAATCGTGACTTTTTTATCGGGAAATCGTTCGGCAATTTTTACGGCAAAAGTCAATCCCGCCACGCCGGAACCTATGATTAAGTAATTGGTTTGGATCATTATTTGGATAATTCAAGCATGCGTTCGATAGGAACCAATGCTTTTTTCATGATGTCTTCTGGAACAGTGATTTCAGGAGTTTCGTTGAGTAAACAATCGTACACTTTTTGCAAGGTGTTCATTTTCATGTAACCACATTCGCTGCAAGCACAAGTGTTGTCTTCGTTGGAAGGTGCCGGAATTAATATTTTTTCAGGAACTTCCTGTTTCATTTTATGAAGAATACCTGCTTCTGTGGCCACGATAAATTTGTTGCTCGGGTCTTTTTTGACAAAATCAATCATTCCCGCAGTCGAACCAATATAGTTCGCAGTTTTCAGGATATGCGTTTCCGATTCTGGATGCGCAATGATTTTGGCGTCTGGATTTTCTTTGTACAAGGCAATCAGTTTGTCCAATGAAAAAGCTTCGTGCACCACGCAGGAACCGTCCCAAAGCAGCATTTTGCGACCTGTTTGTTCCATTACATATTTACCCAAGTTTTTGTCCGGAGCAAAGATGATAGGTTTGTCTTTTGGAATCGAGTTTACAATTTTTACGGCATTCGATGAAGTCACCACGATGTCGGTCAAGGCTTTCACTTCGGCAGAACAATTTACGTAAGTAATGACAATGTGGTCAGGATGTGCTTCTGTAAATTTCTTGAACTCTTCCGGAGGACAGGATTCGGCGAGGGAACAACCCGCTTTCAAATCGGGAAGAATTACTTTTTTGGAAGGGTTCAATATTTTTGCCGTTTCGGCCATAAAATGCACACCCGCAAAAAGGATAATATCGGCATCCACTTTCATCGCTTCTTGAGACAAGCCCAAGCTGTCACCCACATAATCTGCCACATCTTGAATATCGGCTTCTTGATAATAATGCGCCAAAATAACCGCATTTTTCTCTTTTTTCAGTTCCAGTATTCGTTCTTTAAGACTTTTCATCCTTAATCAATTTTAGTATTCTTGTTGTTGATTATTTTTTGACGTAAAAATAATATCGCACAAAGATACACTTATTTTGAAAAACAATAAATTGAAAAAAAGTTATGTATCTGTCTTTTTTTAATTGGAGAAACCATTCCGAATGTTAAAAAAACATCCTATATAATTAAGGATAAGAAGGTATGATAATTATCAGGTTTTATGCTGATGGCTTTCACGACCTTTGCTCCATATATATTAAACCAAATTATTTTACGCATGACAACAAATAAACCGTTACATACTTTCCACATTCCAGTTATGGGGTTGGCGTATACGATTGATAGCCCAATTCGAGTGGCAAAATTCGGAATTTCATCCGTTATTGCTCTTGCCGATGATGAACTGATTGAGAAAATGAGGGCTTTTTACAGTGAGAAATTTGATGTTCCTTATCAAGAAATAACAAAGAAATTTCACGATTACCGTGCTGAACGCATCACTTCTTATTTGAACTTGGTCGATAAAATAGTAAAAGTAAAATTCGAAAGTTTCAAGACAGAATTATCCGAAAGCAAACACGCATTAGAAAATTATATTGCAATGTTGCCCAACAAATCCGAAATCAAACAGGGATTGGAACATCTTTTGGAAGACGGAATTACCATGAAGGAAAACGTCATGAAATATCTGGAAGAGCATCTTTATTCAGGTGATATTGACGTGAATATCATGACCAAATTGGACAAGGACAATTTTGCCAATAACGAACAATTGCCAGTGGAATTCAACGATGCACACGCTGCTCTTCGTGGATTTGCCAACAGTAATTTGTCTTCTTCTATAGTATTGTCGGCAGGGATGAATCCGAGATTGTTTGCTTATTTCGAGAATTTTTCTTGTTTCTTTCCCGATGCCAACAACAATCTGGAAAAGAAAATTATCCTGAAAGTAAGCGATTTCCGTTCGGCGATGATTCAAGGGAATTACTTGGCCAAAAAAGGGCTTTGGGTTTCGGAATACCGTATCGAATCAGGATTAAATTGTGGTGGACACGCTTTTGCCACAGAAGGAATTTTGCTGGGTCCAATCTTGGAAGAATTCAAACACAAAAAAGACCAATTGGTGCAATCGGCCCATGATATTATGGTGAAAGTTTTGGCACAAAAAGAATTGCACGTTCCAGAACAACCGTTGGATTTGAAAATCACCGTTCAAGGTGGAGTGGGAACTTCAGAAGAACATGATTTCTTGCTGGATTTTTACAATGTGGATTCCGTGGGTTGGGGAACGCCGTTTTTATTGGTTCCGGAAGCCACTTCAGTTGATCCTGAAACAAGAAAACTATTAATGAATGCCAAAGAAGAAGATTTGTATTTGAGCCACATTTCACCATTGGGAGTTCCATTCAACACTTTGAGAGGCACGACCAACGAAATGTTCAAACAAAAACGTATTGACGAAAACAAGGCGGGAAGCTCTTGTCCGAAAAAATTCTTGGCATTGAGCAAAGAATTTGGACCGGAAGGAATTTGTACTTCATCCAAAAAATTCCAAGACGTGAAATTGGCGGAATTGAATGAAATAAAAGATACTTTGTCGGCTTCGACTTTCGAGAAAATGAAATTCAACATTACCGAAAAAGCCTGTCTTTGCGTGGGTCTTGCCAATGCATCTTACCTGGAAAACGATATCAGGATTTCTGGTCAGGAGCAAGGCGTGATCGTTTGTCCTGGACCGAATATGGCTTATTTTGACAAGGAAGTTTCGCTGGCCGAAATGATGAAACACATTTATGGCAATGCCAATGTAATGACAGATGCCAATCGTCCGAATTTGTTCGTGAAAGAATTGAAAATGTACATTGATTATTTGAAAAATGAAATCAGTGAAACCACTGCCGATTTGACCGCAGGACAAATCAAGAAATGGAATGCCTTCAAAAACAATATGTTGGAAGGGATCGAATTTTATCACAATTTGTTCTCGACTTCCCATTATTTCGAAAACAGCATCAAGGAAATTCAAAACCAACTTGATTTGTATAAAGCAAGAATAGTTGAAATAAAAGTACCTGAATTAGTACCTGCATAATAATAGAGTTTATATGTTTTCCGGAACAAGCCTGCTTGGAATTTTTTTCTGAGCGGGCTTGTTTGTTTTTACGATGGTACAGAAGGGTTTTAAGTATTATTTTTTGTGAAGACTTTGAGGAGTGGGGAGAAAATGTAAAGGAAATTTATAAGAATAAATAGTTTTGTGTTACACTTTTTTTGTTTTAAGAAGGTGAATAATTCTCTCTGTAATAAAGCTATAAAGCACACAGTTTATAAAAAGTCCTGAAAAGTATATCGGTGCTCCCAATCTTGAAATATATGTCCATAACAAAGTATGTGTCGGAAAGCGAAGTATATTAAAAAGTTTCGCAAATGTTGTGCAAATAATATTTGTTCCAAGTGTTCTCTCATCTTCTGCCCAAGCTCCGATAAAACTCAGTGTCATAGGAAGTCCAAAGAAAATTGTCGCAATAAAAAGTATTCTCTTATTTATAGATTTCATTTGTTTGGATATTATGCTAAAGTTATAGATAATTCGTTTATACAATCCTAAATGCCCTGAAACCACCCCAAAAAAAAGCTGGCTCTTTACTAAAAACCAGCTTTCAATTCCGTAAATATAAGATTATTCCATAATCAAGACCTCGTAAAAAACTTGTTGCTACAAACTCACAACTTTCCCAGTATGGATATCGTATTGCATTGGAACCACTTTGGCATGTTTTTCTTTGACAATAGGGTTGTCTTGAATCATTTTCAAGGAGTGTTTGATATTGGCAATGATGCAGGCATCCAAATGGTTTTCCTTGGAAATTTGTTTTTCTTCTTTTTCATCGGCGATGGTTTCCACGATGTCGTCAATATGGGAACGGTGTTTTTTGTATTCGTTGTTTTTGTCTCCCACATAGGCTTTTATGGCTCCACATTCAGTGTGCCCCAAAACTACAATCAGTTTGGCGTCAAGATGCTCCACGGCATATTCAATGCTTCCCATGTCGATGTCGGAGATTAGGTTTCCGGCATTTCGAATCACGAACAAATCGCCAATTCCTTGGTCAAAAAGAATTTCGGGAGAAACTCGGCTGTCCGAACAAGTCAGGATAACGGCAAAGGGATGTTGGGCATCCTGGTTGGCCAAAACGGTTTGCTTGTTTTGGTGCGGATGGATCGTTTTTTCGTCCAAAAATCGTTTGTTTCCTGAAACTAATTTTTCGACAGGAGATTCATTTTTGTTGGCAGCTACTTCTGGAGTTGTTTCTTTTTTGCAACTCAAAGTGGTTGCCAAAATAAGTGCCAGTGCTAAAATTCTATTTTTCATTATTTATTCTTTTGTTGGTTTTTTACAACCGTAATTTAGGTTGGAATTAATGATTTATGAACTACAATTGCGTTGCGGAATATCTCAAAAAAGTTTCGCCAGACACGACGCCCAATGCCAGTTCTTCAAGATTGGTGTTCTCCAGCATTGTGGCCAGTTCAGTTCGGATAGTTTCAAATTTGAAGTGGGCCGGACAAGGATGTTCGTCAGAGCATTTGCTTAAACCCAAACCACAACCCGTAAAAACCACGTCGCCATCTATGGCCTTCACGATTTGTGTCATGTTGATTTTTTTCATCTTCTTTTTGGGGATTTCAAACCCGCCGCCAACGCCTTTTATGGAATTGACAATCTTGTTTCGAGCCAGAATTTGTAGAATTTTGGCAGTAAAAGCCTCTGGGGAATCAATTTTTTGGGCGATATCCTTTAGGCCTACTCTTTTGTCTTGATAGGATTCTGACGCTATAAAAATGGCAGCGCGAATTCCGTACTCACACGTTTTTGAAAACATAGTTTTATAAATATAATTAGTTTTATTCTCTCAGAATAATTTTTATGGTTGGTGTCGATAGTTTTTTACTGTCGATTTTATTGTTGGAACGCTCCAGTTTGCCCAGAGTGTTGACGTTGTTTCTGAAATATTGAATGTAATAATTGCCCACATAGTTCTTGGTTTCCAAAAAATGAACCATGGCTGCCAAATCTTCCTCGGTCAACAAATCAGAATGAAAAGTAGTGCGAACCTCAAAAGGGATTTTGGCTTTCAATATCAAATCCAGTGTTTTTTCGAAAGGTTCGTATAAATCTGATTTTGTTACGGCTTTGAATTTGGATTTTGGCGCCTTGAAATCCAAGGCCACATAATTGACGAGTTGCTGGAACAGCAATTCTTGCATCGCCTCAGGCGAACTTCCGTTGGTGTCGATTTTTACCAAAAAACCCAACTTTTTGACTTCGGTAACAAACGGAATAAAATTTTTGTGCATCACGCATTCGCCTCCACTGAAGACCACGGCATCCAGCAAGTTTTTTCGCGAAAGCAGGAAGGATATGGCTTTTTCAAAAGAAATCGTTCCTTTTCCTTGAACAATTTCGGGATTATAGCAATACAAACACCGCATATTACAGCCTGCAAACCAAAGTATGCAGGCCATTTTATCCGGGTAATCCAATAAGCTGAACGGCGTTAAGCTGTAAATTGGCGTACTAACATTTTCCTTCACTGAAATGGGTGCGTTGTTTGTGTTCTCCTTTTTTACCAATGTTAAAACTTTCTACCGGTCTGTGGTAGCCCATAACTCTTGTGTAAACCAGGCATTTGGTTCTCAAATGTTGATTTTCTTCTAGATATTTATTGTTTTTTGCATTCATAATATTTAATTGTTAGTTTATTGATTTTAAAATTTTTTCGTCCAGTTTAATTAAAGTGTCATCACATTTTGGGCAATATTCATGTTCGCCATTCAAATAACCGTGAACCGAACAAATGCTAAACATTGGCATATATACTATGCATTTGGTTCTCAAATGTTCGTTTTCTTTCAGGTACTGATTGTCGTTTATTGTTTTCATTATATTTATTCTTTATTCTTTATTGTTAATTGATCGTTTTTAAGTTTTTTTCGTCCAGTTTAATTAAAGTGTCATCACATTTTGGACAAAACTCGTGTTCGCCGTTCAAATAACCGTGAACGGGGCAGATACTGAATACCGGCGTTACCGTGATGTAAGGCAATTTAAAGCTGGACAACACTTTTTTGACAAACTGTTTGCAAGCTTCTGGCGAACTTATTTTTTCGCTCATGTACAAGTGTAAAACGGTTCCGCCAGTGTATTTGCATTGCAATTCGTCTTGTAAAAGCAAGGCCTCAAAAGGGTCTTCGGTATGATCTGCCGGAATCTGGGAACTATTGGTGTAATAGATGTTTTCTTCTTGTCCTGCTTGGTGAATATTTGGAAAACGTTTTTTGTCTTCTTTGGCAAAACGATAGGTGGTTCCCTCGGCTGGCGTGGCTTCGAGATTGTATAAGTTTCCTGTGGATTCCTGGAATTCTTTCATTCGACCACGAATATGGTCTAAAAGGGCTGAAGCAAATTCGATTCCCGTAGTTGAAGTTACCGTGTCCTGTTTTCCCGTAAAATTAACAATCATTTCGTTGATTCCGTTCACGCCAATGGTCGAAAAGTGGTTTCTGAAATGTTGCAAATAACGTTTGGTGTACGGATACAATCCTCGGTCGTACATTTCCTGGATGAACACGCGTTTTTTCTCCAAGGTCGATTTGGCGATATACAGTAGCTTGTCCAGTTGTTTGTATAGTTCGGCTTCGTTTCCTCTATATAAATAACCCAATCGCGCCATGTTGATGGTCACGACTCCAATGCTTCCCGTCATTTCGGCACTTCCAAAAAGGCCGTTTCCACGTTTCAATAATTCGCGCAAATCGAGTTGCAAGCGACAACACATACTGCGAACGGCATTGGGCTTGTAGGCATTTTCATTTTCCACTTTATTGCCGTCCTCATCTAGTTTATATTGGCTTCCGATGAAATTTTGGAAATAAGAGGAGCCTATTTTTGCGGTATTTTCGAAAAGCAAGTCGGTGTTTTCGCCATCCCAATCAAATTCTTCGGTAATGTTTACCGTCGGAATCGGGAAGGTGAAAGGCTGTCCGTTGGCATCTCCTTCGGTCATTACCGTATAATACGCTTTGTTGATGAGGTTCATTTCCTTTTGAAAATGCTCGTAACGCAAATCGGTCACTTTGGCAACGCCGCGTTCTTGGGCTCGAACCAAAAGATCATGATTGAAATTGTTTTCGAAAAAATGGTAATCGTTTTTCGTCGGGATTTGGGTTTTCAAATCTTCCGGCACAATCCAGTCCAAAGTGATGTTCGTGAAAGGCGATTGCCCCCAACGAGCCGGAACATTCAAGTTGTAAACGAAGCTTCGAACGGCTTTCAAGACATCGTCAAAAGACAAATCATCCTTGAAAACATAAGGAGCTAAATAAGTATCGAACGAACTGAAAGCTTGTGCGCCAGCCCATTCGCTTTGCAAAATCCCCAAGAAATTGGCCATTTGTCCCAAAGCTTCACGGAAATGAGAAGGTGCCTTGCTTTCGACACGACCGCGAACTCCGTTGAAACCTTCGTTGAGCAAAACACGCAAACTCCAACCGGCGCAATAGCCGGTCAAGCAATCTAAATCGTGAATGTGGATATCGCCGTTTCGATGTGCATAACCTTCTTCTTTGGTATAAACCTTGTCCAGCCAATAATTGGCAATGATTTTTCCGGCTACATTGTTTACCAAACCGGCATTCGAATAGGAGGTATTTGCATTGGCGTTGATGCGCCAATCCGTTTGCTCGATATATTCGGAAATGGTTTGCGAACTGTCGACATAAGTGGTGTCTTCGTTCAAGCCTTCAATGTGTTCCCGTTGCAATTTACGGGTGTGGCGATACAGCATAAAAGAGCGCATCACTTCGAAATATTCTTTTTCAAAAAGACTTTTTTCGATTAAATCCTGGATTTCTTCCACCGCCCATGTGTCCTTGGCTTGCAATCCTTTGATTACGTTTTCAAAAATACTTTCATCAAATGGCGTGGTGGCGCTGCTGAAACTTTTTGCGATAGCATCTTCTATTTTAAAATTTTCAAACGGTTTGTAATCCCCGTTTCTTTTGATGACGTACTTTTCCATAGCAGTAAATGATTAGTGGTTATATGTTATTTTAAATTGACTTTATTCTTTGTCCGAGAAGAATTTCTCTAACGCTTTTGCTTTTGGAAACAAAATATTGCTTTCCAAATGGATGTGTTTGTGTAAATCTTGCTCAAACTCTTCTAGCATGGCATACGTTACTCTATAGGTATTGCAGGCATCTTCCGGTGGCGTGTAATTATTGGTCAAGACTGCAATTTTTTTGAAACGTTCGCCTTCATTGTCGTGTTCTTCCATCATCATCTTGATGGGATTGTTTACGGTTCCAAAATGTGGAGGATCGACCGAATCATGACTTTTCGTGGCTCCCATCATTTCTTTGATGAACGGAAACAAAATCAATTCCTCTTTTTTCATGTGTTGTGCCAATTCGCCAGCGCTTCTCAAGAATAATTCGTTGATTTGGAACAATTCAGGGTGATTGTTTCCGTGAACGTTGCATAATTTATCCAAATATTGAATGATTACCGGAGTTTTTTGTTCTACAAATCGGTGGTGGGTTTTCTCGATATAAACCACCAATAAATCTAGTGGCCAAGAATTAAAGTCTATTCCATAGTCGTTTTTTAAATCCATTACAGTGTTCAATTCTTCCAATAAATTGGCTTCATTTAGGTTCTTTATTTTGCAGACTTCTTCAAGGGTTCGTTCTCCTTTGCAGCAAAAATCAATTCCATATTTTGAAAAGATGGCCGCTGTCCTGAAGTCTTGTGCGACAAAGTTACCAATAGTGTTTTTTCCCAAGGTTTGTGTGTTTTTGTAATTTTTAAGAGGTTTAATGTCAGTTTGTTGTAATTTTTTTTCCCTCTATTTTTTGGACTATAAATTTGCAGGTTTTTAAATGTATTTTATATGATTTATATCATATTCCATTTTTATTATCATTTTCTTATCAACAGATGTTGATAAAAAAAAGAAGCCTAAAGAGGTTCTTTTCGAGGTTTGCGGATGATGCAATTTTATGGAAAAAACATTTCTTTAAGCATGATTGGAATCATACTCAACCAAATATTTCAATGCGAACTTTGCGACATTAAAAAGTAGAAATATAACAGACATTAATAATGAGTGAGACCTTAAATACAACTTCACTTCCCGAAGGACATCCGGTGAGTGTTTATTATCAAGAAAAAGAAATCATCAATATACTTTTAGGAGAATTGTTGGCAGTGGATGCCAAAACAGAATTGCAGAAATACACGAATATTTTCAACCAGCTCCAAACCATAGAAAAACGATTTGCTCGAAAAGAAAACCAACTTTTTCCTTTTTTGGAAAAGAAGGGATGGAATGGGCCTTCGCAGGGAATGTGGTCTTTTCATGATAACTTGAGGGAACAATTCCGGTTGTTGCGCAAAAATATGGATGCCAAGGACTTTGACAAAATTAATTCGGACACGCCTTTTTTAGTCGATGGAATTAATCGATTGATGAATACCGAAGACATGGTTTTGTTTCCCAATTCCTTGAATATGCTCTCTGAAGAAGATTGGATTGCGATGCGAAAAGGCGAAGAAGAAATTGGTTGGATGCTCCCGGAAACGCCTGCTTCTTTCCCGGCCGTGGAATACATTCACCCAAGTCAGGATTTTACCAAAAGAGAAATGACATTTTCTTTGGAAAACACTTCACATTATGACGAAGGTTACATGACGGTGGAGCAAGTAAATTTGCTGTTTAAAACGATGCCTTTGGATTTAACTTTTGTGGATGAAAACGACAAAGTGATTTTCTATAATCGTGGCGACGAACGTGTTTTTCCTAGAAGTGCCGGAATCATTGGTCGTGAAGTGAAGTTTTGCCATCCGCCAAAAAGTGTGGGGACGGTGCTCAAAATCATAGAAAGTTTCAAAAATGGTACTCAAAACGAAGCTTCATTCTGGATTAATTTCAAGGAACGCCTGATTTACATCCGTTATTTTGCCGTGCGCGATGCCGACAAAAACTACAGAGGCGTGATCGAAATCTCGCAAGACATCACCGATATCAAGAAAATTGAAGGTGAACAACGATTGTTGGATTGGGAATAGGCAGCGGTTTTTGCAATCAATTACAGAAAAAGTATTATCCAACAGAGGAATTTTGATGCGTTTCTATTAATGCTAAAACTTATAAAGGACTAGTTCAATTGTTGTTTTGGTCTTACAGCTTTTTAATTTATGGGATAATATAAAAAATAGGATGTTCTATTATGATTTGAATCATAAAAAAAGAAGGAAATGCCTTTTATTTTCGCCTAAAAATTAAAGTGAAATAAATTGTTATATAAAATAAATTATGAAAGCGAAATGGATAAGGAGAATGTACCCGCCACCCGAATGGAGACCAGGGGTAATATTGCTGATAGGAATCGTCATAGGATTGGGCTTTTACATGTTGAGTATTGCCAATGTTGCTTCCTATGCTTCGGACAATCCAAAAGCTTGCATCAATTGTCATGTCATGAATACGGAATATGCTACTTGGCTAACTTCTTCACATAGCAAAAGGGCTACTTGCAACGATTGTCACGTGCCGCACAACAATGTGTTCAATAAATATTTTTTCAAGGCAAAAGATGGCTTGTACCACTCCTATGTCTATACCACCCGAACCGAACCCGAAGCCATAATCATGCACGAACCGGGCCAGAAAGTGGTGCAGCAAAACTGCATTCGCTGCCATGACAGACAATTGAAAAATCCAAAACAATCTAGTTTGATGGTTGATTATGATGTGCATAGAACCGACAGAAAATGTTGGGACTGCCATCGTGAGGTGCCCCACGGCAGAACAAAAAGTTTGTCAACCTCGTCGATGCTGGGAAAAAAATCAGAAGAAGGCGATGCAAGAATGCCTGCCTGGCTTTCGAAACAACTGGAAGACAAAAAAGAAAAAGTAGAAAATAAAGCAACTAAATAACTATATAAATGGATCCTATTAAAAAAAGAAACATAAGAAATTGGGCATTTCTTGTAGGCACAATACTAATCGTGTTTGTGTTGGGCATATTGGCCACATCAATTATCGAAAGAAAATATGAATCAAGTTATGCTGGTTTAGAAAAGAAAGACATCAAACAAAACGATCCAAGAAATGCTGTTTGGGGAGAACAATTTCCGCAACAATATGAAAGTTACATGGCTACCGAAGATACCACCTTCAAGAGCATGTATAACGGAAGTGCCATGATTGACGAACTCAAGGATGATCCAAAATTGGTCATTCTATGGGCTGGTTACGCTTTTGCCAAAGACTACAACCAGAGTAGGGGTCACGCCTATGCCATCAAGGATGTTCGAAACAGTCTTCGTCCGGGCAATTTATATCCAACGGATACCGCCAAAGGATTGCCGGGTACTTGCTGGACTTGCAAAAGCCCCGATGTACCTCGTTATATGGCCGAAAAAGGTGTTGCCGAGTTTTATAAAACTTCTTTCGAAAAATTGGGTCCCGAAATTGTAAATCCAATTGGTTGTGGAGATTGTCACGATTCTAAAACCATGAATCTAACCATCACTCGTCCCGCATTGGTAGAAGCCTACATTAATCAAGGTAAGGACATCAAAAAAGCAACTCATAATGAAATGCGCTCCCTAGTTTGTGCGCAATGTCACGTGGAATATTATTTTGATAAAAAAAATGTCAAAAACCCGAAAGTTCCCTATTTGACATTCCCTTGGACAAAAGGAATGACCGCAGAAAATATAGAGAAATATTATGATGAAAAAGAGTTTAAAGATTGGGTACATCCAATAAGTAAAGCCAAAATGATTAAAGCACAACATCCGGATTATGAAACGTACACAACCGGTATTCACGCCAAAAAAGGAGTTTCTTGTGCCGATTGCCACATGCCTTACAAAACGGAAGGGGGAACCAAATTTACGGATCATCACATTCAATCGCCATTAAACAATATTCAAAATTCTTGTCAAGTTTGTCATAGAGACGATGCTAATTCTTTGATAGATGATGTTTATACCCGTCAGAAAAGCATCAAGGAAAACGTGATTTCTTTGGAAGAAAACTTGGTGAAAGCCCATATCGAAGCCGGAGCAGCCTGGAAATTGGGAGCTAAAGAAGCCCAAATGAAAGATATTCTAATGGACATCCGTCACGCACAATGGCGTTGGGATTACGCCACTGCCGGACACGGAGCTTCATTTCACGCTCCAGTGGAAATTGGCAGAACCGTTTCATCCGGTCTAGCCATTGCATTGGATGCCCGTGTTAAATTGGCAAGATTGTTGGCCAGTTTAGGTCAGAAAAATCCAGTGGCGATGCCTGATATTTCGACCAAGGCAAAAGCCCAAGCCTTTATTGGTTTGAATATGGCTAAACTGAAAGCCGACAAAGAAAAATGGAAAAAAGAAATTCTTCCTACTTGGGATGCTAAAGCAAAGGTGAGAGAAAGCAAATATGGCAAATAATATAAACAAGGAAGGCCTGTGGGGTTACAAAGAATCTGTTTTTGTTGGAATTGCATTGCTTTTGATAGGATTGGCGTTGCAAGTTCTAGTAGGAAAGGATGTAAACATCGATCTTCACTGGCCTTTCAATTGTATTGTTTTTGGCATTCACATTGTTTTATGTGTTTTAGGTTTTGTTTTTTTTAAGGGAACCACTTTTATTCGTTGGATAACCCGTGTTCCCGCTTCGATGGTGGCGATCGTGATGGTGCTTTTTTTGACGATGCTCATTGGAACCATCCCGCAAACATTGGAAAACAAAAGCACAATTATAGCGCTGTTTGGCCTAAACAAAATCACCCAAACCTGGTATTTTTTATTGATACTGTTCTTTTTTTCTACTTGTTTGTTGATGGTAAGCATCAAAAGAATAGCCTTGGGATGGTTGTCTAATTTGGGTTTTTTGGCCAATCATTTAGGGTTGTATATTGCCTTGAATGCGGGCGTTTTTGGTTCGGGCGATTTAATTCGCCACACCATGGAACTCAAGGAAAACAAAATTGCCTGGGTGGCCAATGACGCCAACAACAAAGCAGTCGTAATGCCAATTGCGGTCGTGTTGGAAGATTTTGTGATGGATGAATTTGCGCCCAAATTGGCGATTATCAATCACAAAGGCAATTTGTTGACCAAGAAAGGCAAGAATTTGTTTTTGGTAAAAAAAGGACTCAAAGTCGAATTGGAAAACAATTACACGGTCGAGGTTGTCGATTATATTCCCGAAGCCGTAAAATTCAACAACAGTTATCGTCCCGTAAATCAGGAAGGGGCAACGCCCGCCGTTTACGTGAAAGTGACCAATGCCCAAACAGGTTTTAAGGCAAAAGGCTGGCTGGCATCAGGAACTTTTTTGTACGATCAGCAATATCTGGGGTTGGAAAAACATCAATTTTTGGTGTTGACCAAGCCGGAACCCAAAAAATTTAGTTCAAAAATCAAGGTTTTCACCGTTGACAAAGAGGAATATTTGACTACTTTAGAAGTCAATAAACCGTTTGAGGTGATGGGCTGGAAAATGTATCAACTGAGTTATGACGAGCGTTTTGGTAAATATTCAACTACTTCTACCATAGAATTTGTAAAAGACCCTTGGTTGCCGGTGGTATATCTTGGCGTTTTCATGATGATAGGAGGAGCCATTTATCTATTCTTCATCGGAAACATAAAATCCAGAAACAATGATTGATTATAATTCGTTTTACATACTAAGCAGTGTTTTATGGGGATTGTCGATTGTTTTTCTTTTGCTTTCGATAAAAAACAAGGAAAAATTTTTGAAAGCCGGTCTGCTTTTAAACGGGATGGCAATTCTGGTAATGGCCTGTTTCATTGTCTATTTATGGCAAAAACTGGATAGGCCGCCCATGCGAACTTTGGGCGAAACCCGGGTTTGGTATGCCTTGTTTTTGCCAACCATTGGACTCGTGTTTTATTTGAGATGGAAATACGTCTGGATTTTGTTTTATACCATGATAATGGCCTTTCTGTTCCTGACTCTCAATTTTTTGAACCCCGACATGTATTCCCAAACCTTGATGCCGGCCTTGCAAAGTCCTTGGTTTGTGCCGCACGTTGTCGTTTATCTTTTTTCGTATGCGGCACTTGGTGTTTCCTGTATTGTCGCCATCAAGGAATTGTTCAAACCTTCCAAAAACGGATTGCAATTGGCCGATAATTTGGTTTATATCGGAACTTCTTTTCTAACGCTTGGCTTGTTATTTGGAGCCTTGTGGGCCAAAGAAGCTTGGGGACATTACTGGACTTGGGATCCCAAAGAAACTTGGGCTTTCCTTACCTGGACGGGATATATTCTTTACATTCATTACCGATTTTATCATCCCAGAGAGGATAAAAAAGCGATGTATTTGTTGGCTTCGGCTTTCGTGGTGTTGCTGATTTGTTGGTTTGGGGTCAATTATTTGCCCACGGCCCAGAACAGCGTCCACACTTATGCCAATCCGTAGTTGGAAATTAACCCGTTGAGTGTAATTATTGTAATTTTAGAAAAATAGAAAAATGAAATGCATAGAAACATGGAAAAAAGAATAAGACAGACCAATTGCTTCGCCTGTTCGCTATCGCTCGGGTCTTGTTTTCGCATAGCTATGTTTTACTATAAAAAAATGAAATGCCTTTAATAGATTAATAAAAGCTATGTTTCTATGCGTTTAAAAAAAATATAAATCGAATTACACCCAACGGGTGGAAATTATTCGAAAAGACATCAGCATTTCAATACTAAAAATCAAAACCCAAAATTAATAAATGAACCAAAATGAATAGATTAAAAAAAATCACTCTATCCTTGATTACTTTAATTGGTGCAAACGCCATTGCCCAAGAATTCAGTTCCGATGTCCAAATTAGACCTCGTTATGAATATACCAACGGGTTTGGAACTTTGTTGACGCCCACGACGGAACATACTTCGTTTATCGGAAATCGCACCCGAATTAACTTCAATTTTAATGATGCCAAATTGAAAATAAAATTGTCGCTTCAGAATGTGCATACTTGGGGAGATGCCGCAACAAGTACCGTGACCAGCAAAAACGGGATAGCAGCCTTTGAAGCCTGGGCCGAATATAATCTTACCGAAAAATGGAGTGCCAAATTGGGGCGTCAGCCTTTGTCTTATGACAATCAAAGGGTTATGGGAGGATTGGATTGGGCAAATCAAGGACGCAGTTTTGATGCCGCTTTAATCAAATACAAAGGCGCAAAAAGCCAATTCGACTTGGGTTTTGCCCTCAACGCCGATTCTGAAGCAAAAGTAGCTCCGGCAACACCTTATACTACTGATGTTTTCAAGGACATGCAATATGCTTGGTACCACACGAACATTAAAAAACTTGGCGTAAGTTTATTGGCGTTGAATGTTGGAAAAGAATACTTGAAAACCCCGACGGAAGTTGGATTGAACTATTTCCAGACTTTTGGGACTTATGGCAAATACGCTGGCGCAAAACTGGGTGTTGATTACAGTTTATACGGGCAAACGGGTAAAATTGGCAACAACATCGTTTCGGCTTGGGAAGCAGCCTTAAATGTGGGATATGCATTCTCGCCAAAATTCAAGGCTACGGCGGGTTATGAATTCCTGTCCGGAAAAGATCAAGGATCTTCTTCGACTATGGTGAAATCTTTTTCCCCAATATTTGGTACAAACCATGGCTTCAATGGTTTCATGGATTATTTCTATGTGGGGAATCACGCCAATTCCGTGGGCTTGAATGATATTTCATTAAAATTGGATTTCCCGATCAAAAAAGTGAATGTATCAGTTGCTCCCCACTTTTTCTCGGCACCAAACAAAATTATTTCAGGTGGAGTAGAACAAGATGCTTATCTAGGAACCGAAATCGATTTGACGGCGGTTTACAAAGTCTATAAAGACATCACCCTGACGGCAGGATATTCACAAATGTTCGCCACAGATTCCATGGTGGTGCTGAAAGGTGGAACAGGATTAAACGACATTACCAATAACTGGGCTTATGTGATGGTAAACATCAATCCACAAATTTTCACGACAAAAAAATAAGCAACTAACTAATTCAATGGAGAGAGGCCGTGGTATTTTTATCACGGTCTTTTTTATGGGTAAATCTCATTGGGATTTTACACGAATTGCACCAATTTGCACGAAATGTATTTTGTTTTAAGCAGTTGAAATTCGTGTAATTTTAAAATCATTTTAATTCGTGATAATTGGTGGAATTCGTGTCTAATTATTTTTAAGGGTCTTTTTTGTTTCGGCTACCAATAAATGAATTTTGAATTGTATTTTTGGATTTCTAAAACACAAATCCCATGATTTCAGTTCAAGACGCTTTTTCAATATTGCAAAATAATTTGCCGACACTTCGCCAAGTTGAATATTCGTTGATCCAAGCCAGAAAACATGTTTTGGCCGAGGAAATTTTCTCTCCCATCAATATGCCTCCGTTTCGACAATCGGCGATGGATGGCTATGCGATTTGTCTTTTTGAGGGTTTGGAGTATGAAATCATTGGCGAAATCAAGGCCGGCGATTCCCATTTGGTGCAATTGTTGCCGGGTCAAGCCCTGAAAATATTCACGGGAGCTGCCGTTCCAGATTCGGCGCAAGCGGTGATCCAAATCGAAAAGGTTACCGAAAAAGACGGTCGATTGTATCTTGAAGAAGTCGTTAAACCGGAAACAAATGTAAGACCCGTTGGCGAACAAATTTCGGTAGGTGAATTGGCTCTCGAAAAAGGAACTTTGCTCAACGCTGCCGCCATCGGATTTTTGGCAGGATTGGGATTCACTTCGGCCACGGTTTTCAAGAAACCAAACGTTGGAATTGTCGTAACCGGAAACGAATTGGTCAAACCGGGAGAACCTTTGGAATACGGAAAAGTCTATGAAAGCAACGGCATCATGTTGGAATCGGCTTTGAAGGAAGGGTATTTTGAAAAGGTAACTTTGTATGAAGTCAACGATGATTTTGAAAACACTAAAAATAAACTCGCAGAAGCCTTGTCGGCGAATGACGTGGTCTTGGTTTCTGGTGGAATTTCCGTGGGAGATTATGATTTTGTGGCCAGGGCTTTGAAAGAATTGGAAGTGGAAACGCTGTTTTACAAAGTGAACCAAAAACCGGGAAAACCCTTGTTTGCAGGAAAAACAAATGACAAAATAGTTTTTGCCTTGCCCGGAAATCCCGCGGCGGCTTTGACTTGTTTCTATGTGTATGTGTTGTCCACGCTTTCGATACTTATGGGAAAAGCACCCAATTACAATCAGTCCAAACCCATTTCGATAG